>NZ_JBWQOG010000001.1:0-762306 GCF_056591735.1 Parashewanella sp. 2210YD4-3
CATCATAACCTATTACAAATATGTATATGACTATCCCTTCATTAAAACATATGATGCTTAAACAATCTCTTTCAATTGAATAAATGACAGTGATTATTAATGTAAGAAGTCCATGCTTTAAGTTAGATACTGAGAACATTAGTACTTGGGTAAATGGCTCGACTATTCACAGCCACTTTTATAATTCAATATGTTCAAACTTCCCGTTGGGGGAGCAGTACTTTGTCGACTCCATTGTTAATTTCGCAAAAAACTTTGAAGGCGAAGATAAAGCTAAAATAATTAACTTTTCTCATCAAGAAGCCTGTCATATGCGACTTCATGTCGAGTGGAATAATATATTAAAAGAGTCAGGCTTTAGGATCGGGTTTACTGAAAAAATACTTCAATTTGAAGTCAAATTTATAAAACGGTTTTGTTCAAAGAAAACCCAATTAGCGTTTACTGTGGTCTATGAGTTTATAACTACGATTATGGCCAAGCATGAGCTATCAACTTACGAAATAACCGGAGGTAAGCAAAACCAATATAAGGCCTTGTTAAGGTGGCATTGTATGGAGGAATATGAACATAAAGAAGTTGCTATGAATGTATATAATGCTGTAAATGGTGGATATTTTCGTCGAATATTAGCAATGATGATAGTATCCGTTTTTTTTACAACTAGAATACTCATTCAGTTTTTAATACTCTCATTTAACCATGATAAACTGTTCTTTTTAAAAGCACACAAAATTTTAAATTTTTTATTGTTTAAACCAGGAGTTTTACCACGAGTTTTCATGCAATCTCTTCAATTCTATCGTTATGATTTCCATCCCTCAAAAGTCAATATTAGCGATAAAAATTACCAAAAGGTGTATTCAGAGTTCGAACGGTTTCTTAAACATTAAATAGCAGTCACATAAGCAACTATGACAAAAATTTTAATTACTGGAGCAAGACTACCTGCATCGCTTTCTCTTGCAAGAACATTAAGCTCTGCTGGGCATCATGTTTACGCAACTGACAGTATTTCATGGTCTTTATTAAAGAAAAGTAATTCAATTAATAGTTATTATCAAACCCATTCGTGTAAATTCAATTGTGATTTATATATACAAGAAATATCCGAAATTTGCACCTTGAATGCAATTGAGTTAATCATCCCCTCTTCTGAAGAAATTTTCTATCTTGCAAAATTCATCAATAAACTTCCAGCAAATACTAAGCTTTTTTCTGATAAATACTTAAAAATAACAATGCTTCATAATAAATATCAGTTCATTCAAACTTTAAAATACTTTGGTTTTAAAACGCCCAAAACATGCCTTTTAGAAAATTCAGATATGTCTAATAAGCATATATTTACCAATGACGTAGTTTTAAAAAAAGTATATTCAAGGTTTTCCGATACTGTAATCATTAAGCCAAGGCAAGAATCAGATCTGTTAAAAGTAAATCCGACTAAAGAGCAACCATGGGTATATCAAGAGTTTATTAAAGGAAGACCGCTTTGTACATACAGCATTGTAAACAATGGTCTTCTCCTCGCTCATGTTACCTATACGAGTGATTTAACATATGGAAAGGGAGCCTCTGTTGCGTTCACTAACATTGAACATAGACCAATATTCTTGTGGGTTAAAAAGTTTGTTAAATGCATTGAATTTACAGGACAAATTGCATTCGATTTTATTGAAAATGAGAATGGTGAATTATTTCCAATCGAATGCAACCCTAGAGCTACCAGTGGGATCTTCTTTTTCCAAAACAATTTTGACTTCACCCACAGCTTACTTAACAACTATTCTTTAAGAACTGTTCTCCCTCAGAAAAACACATCAATCATGCTCGGATTTAGAGTGTTACTTATGTTCTTTGAATCAAAGAAACACAACAAATCCCAAACAAAAAACATTAAAAAAATCCTTAAAAATCATACGGACATAATTTTTGAGAAAAGTGATCTCTTTTTATTTCTTTGGTATATCAGATGTATTTTAATGCTAAGGAAATACGCAAGAAAGTTAAATTTAAATTACTCAGAAGCAGCTACCTATGACATGTCGTACGATGAGTTACTTCAATAAAAATCGCATAAAGCATAACTTTTCATCACTAAATTATTGGAATAATAATTCGAATAATAGAACCTTCGATACGGTTCAAAGTAGTGGGCTATACGATGCCGTTATTGTCGGATGTGGATTTACAGGTATAGCTATCGCTAAACAATTACAAAAGCAGAAGCCAACATGGAATATTGCTCTGATTGATATGCAAAATATCGGGCAAGGCGCATCTGGTGCGAACTCTGGAATTATAGGTACTCCGCCCAGCTCTGAACTGTATAAAGATAAGCAACGGTTTTCATATGAAAATCAGATAACTCTATTCGGGTATGCTCTACTAAAACAATGGATAACGACAACATCTATAGATTGTGAGTTATCAGATAGACATATCTTTATTGGCTCGAGAGCTGAGCCTAACAATACTGAACTCTATCATTATTTCAAAAAAATTAAACATCTTGGAATTGAGTGTGATTATCTCGATAGCGGAAAGAAAATAATCCCGCACTCATTGTCTCATCAAGCATTTTATCGGCAGGCGATTGAGCTATACAACTCAGGAATGCTTAATCCATTTAAATTAATTCACGGATTATTAAACTCATTAGATGAAAAGGTAAGAATTTTTGAAAATTCAAGAGTAAGTCATATCACCACTATAAATGGTCATTATCAACTTGGAGTCAATGGTTACACCATAAACACACCACTCGTGTTTTATGCAACTAATGCTTACGGCTTTCCAAGAGCTAATGAAACAATCCCCCTTCATGCTTACGCCAGTGCCTCGATTCCCATCACTAAACTAGGACTACCTCAATTAGATGAACAGTTTGGAATTATCCCCTTTCGCGCTATAGCGCCAACGATACGTACAACACTCGACAACCGCATTATTGTGAGATACTTTGCACATTTTTTCAGGAGTACGATTAATGACAAATTACGTGAAAAAGTTATCAAAACTCACCTAAAAATTTTAAGTGCCAGATTTGACAACATTAGGTCATTAGAACTTGAATACCTATGGAGAGGTGCGATAAGTTGCTCGGTAAAAGGTGGACATAAAATCAGGCAATTAGGTCCACATGAATATACCGCGTACAACTATAATGGTGTAGGCATTTGTGCAGCAATTACCTATGGAACACTTTTAGTTCAACTTGCCTTAGGTAGTCCCTCATCCATTTTAGGTATTGCACAAAGCTTAAAAACTCATCCTCTATATAGTCCTAAACTACTTCGCCCCTATTTGGTTAGTGCCTATATAAAACAAAAAACCATTTGCAATTTGGGTGAAATTTTTGGTCAACAATGACATAAAGAACAATAATAGGTAAAGGTTGGTGATCTGATCACCATTTTCTAAGAAAGTTTACTTAAATTTCAGAGTATGCTCCTGCCCTAACAACCTATGTACCCGATTGAGTTTGGTAAACACTAAATTCCCGAGTTCTTAATGTATCTCTTTTCAAGTGAAGATCTGACGCAACTCTAATATCCGACTCTTCTAGATTTTGTAGAGCTATAATCAATGGTTCTAAATTTGTACCTTTAAAATTATCAGCATTTAGCAAAACCAATCTTAGCCCTGTACGAGAAATGGTTAGCCAATCTATCGGTATCCTATCAAAAAGCGCCCCTTTAAAATTAACTTGAATAGCATTTAATGGCGTCAACTCTTTGTTTGTAAACGGGCAAACATAAGATGAAATAGCAAACCCCAAATCACCATTAAGGGCTAATGTATTGGTTTCTCTTGGGGCAATTCGGGTGTTCGCGGCCCAACCAATAATCTTCGAAGCTTTTTGTCCATTAAGTGTATCCAAAAACAATTGAACATTGGTTGTGTATCCTAATAGTGATTCGTCAGCATATTCAGAAGTTGACACTTCTTCACTACATAAGTCTTTTACCGGATAAATGCACTCTTCTTTTAACGCAGCTTTTATTTCAGATTTTATCGTAAAAGGGATTTTTCCAAACCTATATGCAAGAGGGAATTTTCGCTGACAACAACTGAAAAACCTACTAGTTGTGTCGGTAATCTCAACTTTCCACTTTTGATTAGAGGTAGGAGTCCAGCGGTAAGAAAATTGACCGAAAGTGACTTCATTAGGAGTTATAGTCTCATTCTTTGACCAGTAATTAGTTGCGATTTGCTCTCTAATAGATTGCCTTGGCTCTTGAAGAAATAAGCTCACAATGCCCTCCTTATTACTGGTGAAAGAACAATCAGGCTAATGAGATCCCCTGAACTTTGTTCGATAAACATTAGGTCATGAATTTTAAATACAAAATCTGTTTATTTGGTGAAGTTAATGTGTTGCATCGGAAGTTGTACCATATTATCTAGAAATGAATAGGAACAATTCACAATATGATATTCATATAGGTTGTTTAATATAATTTTTTGACTCGATTAATCAAAATTAATTGAGTATTTGTAACTCACACGATGAATAATAAATGAAGATGCTACTACAAGTAGCTCTCATAACATCAAAAGCCCAAAGGTTACTTCAATAAATCAAACAAATTTCCGTATCTGTCTTTGACACCTTTCAAGCGCAATTCATTTTTTTCGTGCTGCATTTTCTGACCTAATTGAGCAGTAAGCCCATGTTTTTGTCTTAAACACGGTAATAAAATTGAAGCTTGGCAATTGTAAAAAATTTCAGAGAGATGCTTAGGCGACATTTTATCAAATAGGCTATTCAATATGCGTGTATAGCCTTCATTCATTTGGGAGTTCATCGCCATTTGACACCATGTTTCAACTTGAATTGCTTGATCTTTTATCGATAATGATGGGAGTAGACTTACAGTCATTTCTAAGCCTTTGTAACCATCAGTTCGTGTGTAGTTAGACTCACTTTTAGCTTCATGCATTTGAAGATACTTTAACCTTTCATCACTCGGCATTTCATCTAATAATATTTTTTTAATGACACAATCGACTGATAATGAAGTAAAAATAGCTTCGAGTTGCTCTTTAGAAATGCCTTTTATCAACCACCTGTTACTTAATAAATAACTCGTACTAAATTTAGTTAATAGAATAGTTAGCCTAATAGGAGTAATGCTGTGAATTATGTTTACCGTTTTACGCTTTGGCAAGCTATGGAATACCCTCACAATAATATGATAATCAGACGAGCACATTTTATTAATGATTTCAGCTGTCACTTCAGTTGTGGCATGTTCGAATATGGCTGATTGTAATGATAAACTGTCCATTTTCAATATTTCATTACTCTCTGCAGCCGTAAGCATTCGTATTGTTTTCTTAAATTTTTGATCAAATCTATTGCGAAGAAATAGAAGATAGCCTTCTAGACGATCGCGTGTTTCTATACTTATTAAGAAAATATTGGGGGGAAGCATTTCTTGAAATTCAGATTTCAATTCCATAGAAATACCATCCATGGCTTGCTTAAATCGGTAAGGTTTACTATCTGCGAGGAAAGTAATAAATGCGGTCAGTTCCTCGCTTTGCAGAATGTGATGGCACGTCATCATTAAAGCCACTTGTTCACTATTTGCAACCTCGCAATAAGCCAACTTAGCACTTTCTGGCAAGCTACAGAAATAAGTCAAAAAACTCTTGTAATTTTCGGTTAAGATCAATTCCTTTAAAAGGCATGTTGACGCTTTTACTGACAATTGATGTTTGAATTCCCCTTTATTAATGAGTCTACATATTTGAGGAAGTTCGCCCACAAACCATTTTTCATCAAAATACCAACCATAAGGCTCAATAATTTGCGGAGATACAAAGCGTGAATGTATGGCTCGCCTTTGGTTCTCTGTTAGTAATTCTATTCCTAAAAACCTAGTTTGATTATGAGAACTAGAACAAATAAGGTGATATTGAAATAGTACTTCGCTCAACAAATCGGAATCTAAAGCGGAAAGAACTCGAATTTGCTCTCTCATATGTAATCGACTTAAAAATGAAGCCAAAATCGAAGGCTCTATATGCTGCACTATAGGTAATAGCTCATTTCTTTCTATCAAAGCCAAAAGGTTTTGCGCAAGCACCGAACCGCTAATTGCTCCCATGATTCCATTAATAATGGATAACTTCTCAACCTCTGTACCGTTAATTATCAAAGTTTCAGCTAATCCTCTTGCACGAGAAGATTCAAACATTTGGTTGAATAGGTATCGCTCTTCTTGAGCATGTAATTCATCCGAGACTAGCTTCTGAATTTCACGAGAGTCGATAATTAGATTAATTTCGTCGGGAGTAGACGTTAAAATAATGTCCCAGAGACAATGGCCCCCTACAGTCGCTAAAACAGTTTTCAAAACCCCTGTCACATCTGCCTTGCATGTATTATCAGGATATTTGTTATCTTCACTTTTAACCAAGCATACCTTTGAAAACAGTAACGCTGTTATAGTCTTTTTTTGAACACTTTGGGGAGCCAGTCTCACCATGCTCTGTAGCTGTTCAGTTGGCAGTGATAAAACGAACTCTGCCACTACACTTCTAGGTGCACAATTATAAGTATCCTGAAAATCCGCGGTTGAAATAAAAGGCCATTCATCATTTTTAGAACAGTGATAGATCGTCGACAATATTTCTACTGTAAAAATGTGCTTATCATCAACACGCCCTAACGTATTGGCTATGCCACATATAAAGTGGCAACGCTCATTTAGACTTAATTTATTAATAGCTAAAGCTAGTTTTTTTGCCTCCCCAGAAGTCGTCCCACTCCTGCTCTCAGACTCTTCTAATCGATTCTTAGCTTGCCTTATTGCACCATTTAATAATATTGTCTTTTCCGTTATATCTTCACTCTGTTCAACCAACTCAAAAATTCTTGTAATTTGAAAATACTTTAGAAAAAATACATCATTGATTGGAGCGTCACTTAGAAAAAATATAACTTGTCTTAAATCGAGGTATTTGCAAGCGTCAGAGGCAGCATTAGGAAATGATGCCAGTAAGAAGGTCAAATCGTCATAATCAATGCTCAAACCAATTGCTCTGTCGCTACATTGAATCAACAATTGATAGATAGTTTCTGCTTTCCTAGTTTCACTCAAGGATTCCAAGACTTTGGTGGCTTCATCTAATTTCATATCAGATATGATTTTTGCCAATTCCTTAACAGGAAAGTCATCTGAGGTTATTATATGGAAAAAGAATAGACACGACACATTTCTGGCATCATATCTTTTCTTTGGTTCATAACAATCAAAGCTAGTTGTGGTAGACCGTATTAAACAACGACGAGTTCTCTGAGTTTCTCGATGCCATACATACAGACTGCGACTGTTTATGCCCTTTCCATTTATTTGGTAGGTTGTCTTGCCATCTCTATAATGGCAAGTTCGAACATCCTTAGCTCTCTTACCAGCGACTAGAGCATTGTGTTGAAACTCAGTTACATAAGCACCTAAAGCTGCGTGTGATAATCCTGCTGACATTCTTCAACAACCTAAAGATATTCTGCTTGAAAAGTATTTTTTAATTTAAAGAGTTAACTTTAGCGTTACAAGTTAATGTTCTTTAACATGAAATGTGAACTGCTTATAAAAATGCTTCGAAAGTGTGCTCAAGACTTATAGCAAATATCAGAATAATTGAAGCTCCCAGCCAATGACGAAATATTCAAAGCTGAACGAAATCGATTTTTCATTTTGAGGCTGGGTTAGAAATATTGTTTTTAGCTGCACTATAAATGTCAGTTATGCACTCTAAAATGTATCAAGCGACCCTAAAATTAAATATTCATAAAGTAGAGCCGCTTGTTTGCTCATCCCAACAATGAATTGCGTATGGTTATCTCAAATCCTCAATAACAACACCATCATTATTAAGCGAGTTTGGCGGGAAAAATTGTATATCTCCTGTAAGCTTGGTTATCCGTTTAATAGATTCAGCAATATACGTTGGTTCAGGTGCACTGCCGCTATATTCACAGTGTAATGACATCACATCATTGTGGTTTTCAGATTCTATGATCAACCTTGCTTTGGTTATCTCAGGGAATTCTGAAATGATCGCTTGTACTTGGCTTGGGTGCACAAATAAACCCTTCACTTTGACGGTTTGATCTGCTCTTCCCATCCAACCTTTGATGCGTACATTGCTTCTACCGCATGAAGTTGCCCCAGTATAAAACGCACTTAAATCTCCAGTAGCAAACCGAATCAATGGATACTTGTCGTTGAGAACAGTAACGACTAATTCACCCACCTCATTTGGCTCAGTAACTGGCAGTGACGTTCCCGGTTTAACTATTTCAACAATAATATCTTCGGCTACTACCCAGCCTTCGCCATAGTTTGCCTCATAAGCAATTAAGCCCACATCAGCCGTTGCATAGGCTTGATGAACTTTAATACCATTATCTAAGAGTTTTGCTCGTAACTCTCCTGATAATGCTTCTCCAGAAACGAGTGCTTTAGTGATGCTCCACTCTACGCCTTTTTCTTTGGCTTTATCCAGCAGGATATTTAGGAAGCTTGGCGTTCCACTGTATCCGGTAGGTTTTAATTGCGAGATAATTTGCAGTTGCTGTTCAGTTTGTCCAGGACCAGCGGGAATGACACTACAACCACAAGCACGAGCCCCAGAATCCATAATGAAACCACCGGGCGTCATGTGATAAGACAAGCAATTCAGCACCATGTCGCCCTTTCTAAATCCTGCCGCATGAAATGCGTGAGACATGCGCCACCAATCACCATTGTCCATTGCACCTTCGTAAATATTGCCCGGCGATTGGAAAATTCGATCTACAACAGCGCCGCCAACTGCTAAGCCGCCCAATGGAGGGTTTTCAGCTTGAAGTTGAGATATGGAGGACTTTCTCAATAGTGGTAAAATCGATAAGTTATCCCTTGAAAACTCAGTGTCAGAATCAATTTCTGTCATGGTTTGTTGATAATAATCGGAGTCTTGCTTCAAGGTTTTTAGTAAGTCGTTCAAACGCTTAAATAGCAATTGCTCACGCTTATCTTGTGGTAAAGACTCTTTTTCTAGATTAGGAAGTACACTACTATCTATATTCGATTCTGTTTTTGACATGTTAACCTCCTACAACCAACGCTTACGGCGTTTGTATGACTTCAGATTTTTAAAGCTCTTACGTTCTTCGTTGCCACCGCCTAGATAGAACTCTTTTACATCTTCATTGTTAAGTAATTGCTCACGGGTTCCGTCTAGAACAATCTTTCCTGATTCCATGATGTAGCCATAATGCGCCGCTTTTAAAGCATAGTTGGCGTTTTGCTCAACCAGCAACATAGTAATGCCCTGCTCACGGTTAATTTTTTCAATAATACCAAACACTTCTTTTACCAATAATGGAGATAATCCCATGGATGGTTCATCAAGGCAGATCATTTTTGGACGTGCCATTAATGCGCGACCAATCGCCAACATTTGCTGTTCACCACCAGAAAGATAACCAGCTAACCCCGTTCTTTCTTTTAATCGAGGAAAATAGCTAAACACCATTTCAATATCTTGGTTTATTTGATTGTCGCTACGAGTGTAAGCACCTAACCTTAGATTTTCAACGACGGTCATATCTTCAATAATGCGTCGACCTTCCATTACCTGAAACAGACCAGAACTTACGATTTCTGCGGCATTGGCATTATCAATTCTTTTTCCTAAAAAACTGATATCGCCTTTGGTTACTTCTCCATTTTCGGTTTTTAACAAACCCGAAATGGATTTCAGTGTTGTCGATTTACCCGCACCATTGGGACCAAGTAAGGTAACGATACTGCCTTTAGGCACATCAATACTTACTCCTCTTAACACCTGAATCACATCGTCATAAACCACTTCAATGTTATTGATGGACAGGACAACCTCTTCAGGATTGATCACTTCAGCAGCATTACTCATAACTCACCTTTATACGAAAAATTTGAGAGCCATACCCGATATGAATTTGATAGAGACTTGAAAAGGTAGATGAGAGTAATCGTTTATTAAGGCAACCGCCCGTTACAGGATGTAACGGACGTAAGCACATGGATGTGCGCTTCTGTTGCCGTATGAACTATTACTCGCTTCTCCATTTCATATAAGGTAATTTTTCTTTAGATTGGCTTTCAACCAATATTAATACCCTAACCAATCCGCTCGACGCTCAAGACTCACTGTATCCACTTGCTCGATTGATACATTACCTTTGTCGAAATTGCCTTTGTAGATATTCACTTCAGCAATACCGCGGTGATCATCATCTTTCCAAGTTGCAGGTAAACACACGCCTGCAAGTCCTTTTGGTACCCAGTTTTGAGTCGCGTACATGCCCTTCTTCACATTAGCGCCTGTAATGCCACCGTTATCTTTCGCCCATTCCATAGCTTCTTTCATGTAGTAAGCTGAACAAACACCACGAATGTAGTGATGCGGACGAGTTTTAGTGCCTGCTGAATCAGACATTTTTGAAATGTTTTTAACCAGCTTCATACCGTCAACATTCGAGTCCCAGAAAGGTGTCATTGTTGGGAAGATATAATCTTTCACGCCCTCACCAATCGCTTCAAAAATCTTGCGATCGCCACCCCAAATGTTCGACATAAACTGAATATTAGTGCCAACTGTGTTACAAGACTTGATTAATGACATTACCGAGCCACCTAAGTTGCCGATATAGCCATAGTGAGTGCCAGAACTTTTTAGGCTCAAACATTGAGCTTTAAAGTCACCTGGCTTCATTGAAATAACTACCGATGGCTGCACATCAAAACCTAACTCGGTAGCATATTCAGCACAGGCGGCTTTCGGTGCATTCGGGAAAGGATGGTTAGCCCCAATGTGAGTAAACTTGGGCTTTCCTTTACTGCCTTTGTCTTTCCAATCTTTCGCTGCCCACTGCACAAGTGCACGACATGAGTCTGAATATGAAGCGCCATAGAAGAAGTTATAAGGCGCAGGCTTTTTAGTGTGTGGGTTCTTACCTTTAGGATCAGTTAAATGACCAGAATAGGATGCTGAATAAACCGGAATTTTATCGCGTGCCACAAATGAAATCAGCGCTTCCGTATCTGCCGTTCCCCAACCTTGCATGGCGACCATCTTCTTACGACTCTTCCACTTTTTGTATGAAGCAATCGCTTGAGGAACCTTGTAAGCATAATCAACAGTTTCAAAATCTAGACCCGTTCCCTTAATACCACCGTTGGCATTGATATAGGCCATCGCATCTCTAACACCATCGGCATATTCTTTACCGACGAATGCCGTAGGGCCTGACATATCTGCAAGATGGCCAACAAATACTTTATCTTCTTTCGCTGCTGCAGAGTTTGCTGCCATTAGCGCAACCGCTGATAGTGTCGCTAATGTTAGTTTTGATAATTTCATAGTTTTATTCCTTGTTATTGATACTTATTTCAATTACGCAAAACGTCCTTAATATGCGAATGGGTAACTCTTCCAATAGTTTTTAATTTGGTTCCAACGGTGTGCTAATCCCTCTGGCTCAAAGATAAGGAATAGTATGATCACAAGACCAATCGCCATTTCCTTTATATAAGCCAAACCATCCACCAGCATAGGATGTGCACCAATCGAGGTGTCTTTTACTATCGACACACTGGCTTCCATCGCCTCTGGCAGTAGCACCATAAACACCACGCCCATTAACGTGCCTTTTATCGAACCGAGACCACCAATAATGACCATGGCGAGGAATTGAATCGACATGAAGATAGTGAAACCTTCAGCTGATACATAGCCAAGATAGTGAGCGTATAACGCACCGCCAATACCAGCGTAAAATGACGAAATACCAAATGAAAGTAGACGATACTTGTTCAGCTTCACGCCCATGATTTCAGCACTCAGATAATGGTCACGTACCGCAACAAACGCACGTCCATCACGCGTTCTCATTAGGTTACAGCCCCAAATGAACATGAACACGAGTGCAAACAAAGCGATGTAATAAAAGCTCTCATCAGTATCGAAAGTAAAACCAAAAATGTTGATTGGTTCAGCTAATGAACCCGATGAACCACCAGAGAACCACTCTGCTCGCCCAAAGAAATCTTCAATAATAAATTGAGCAGCAAGGGTTGCGATGGCTAAATACAAACCTTTAATTCTCGCAGCTGGCATACCAAACATCATGCCCACAGCCATAGTTAAAAAGCCTGCTAGCGGAATACAAAACACCACAGGAATATTGAATTGCGTGTTTAACCAAGCCGAGGCAAAGGCACCAAAACCAAAGAAAGCGCCATGCCCTAACGAAATTTGTCCTGTAAAACCAACCAGAATGTTTAAGCCTAATGCCGCAATTCCCAGATAAGACACTTGAATAAACAGTGTTAGGTAGTAAGCATCCAAAACAAATGTTGCAAAGCATGCAAAGACAATCGCTAATATTGCAAACCAACGAATGGTTTTAGTCTCAAATATGGTTGTGTCTTGCTTATAGCTGGTTCTAAAGTCACCACATGGGCGCATAGTTACACTTGTTGACATAGTAACTCTCCTTAAATCCTTTCGATGTCTTTAGTGCCAAATAAGCCGTATGGTTTAAACCAAAGGATGATCAGCAGTACATAAAATGGGGCAATGTCGTACATATTCCCTATGTGCAAATACTGGCTATCAAAGAACTCAGCTAAGTTTTCCAGCACACCAATAGTCAAGCCACCGACAATCGCACCGACAATCGAATCTAACCCACCTAAAATCACCGCTGGGAAAACTTTAATCCCCATGACCGATAGTGAGTCAGAAACACCATTCACCATACCCATTACCACACCTGCGGTTGCGGAAACGGTCGCGGCAATGCCCCAGCTCATAGCAAATACTTGCTTAACCGAAATCCCTAAGCTTTGCGCGGCTTGTTGATCAAACGCTGTCGCTCGCATCGCCAAGCCATGCTTTGAGTGTTTAAAGAACAGGTAGAAGCCAATCATAATAAGCACCGCAATCACCATACTCATAAGGTATGCAGGCTCGATACTCATGCCCATGATGTCGACGGAGTTAGCTTCGAATACTTTTGGATAACTCTGAGGTGCGACACCAAAAATCCATTTTGTAAGCGCTTGGAAGAAAATCGACAGACCGATGGTTACCATAATGACTGAGATGATCGGCTCACCAATCATTGGTCTTAGGACGATAAGCTGTAACAGCACACCGAATATCGCCATAAATATCATGGTAAAGATAAAGCCCAAGAAGAATGGGATTTGCATATAAACCAAAAACGCCCAGCACACCCAAGCCCCTAACAATAGGAACTCACCTTGAGCAAAGTTCACAATTTGGGTTGATTTATACACCAGCACAAAACACATGCCGACCACACCGTAAAGCAAACCAACAATCAGACCATTGGTAATAAGTTGAAGTAATAATTCTGTATTCATGATGCTTTCCTCGTTACTTCATCACTGTCAGTAGTCACAGGTTGCTCTTCCACATTGACCACATCAGCAACTTTTAACTGAGTTTGTACACGAGTTTTACTGCCGTCTTGGAAGGTGATCATGGTGTCGACATCAACATGCTCTGCACCGTCATAAATCGACTCAATGATCTCGTGATATTTCTCTGCAACGACGCCACGTCGAACTTTTCGAGTTCGTGTAAGCTCACCATCATCGGCATCCAACTCTTTATACAACAGCACAAACTTGCAGATTTTCTGTGCATCAGGCAGTGACTCATTCACCTTTTCAACTTCTTGCTGAAGTTTTTCGTACACTTCAGGTAAGGTTGAAAGATTGGTGTAATTGGTGAATGCATAACCTTGTTGCTCAGCCCATTTAGAAACGATGCTGTAGCGAATACACAAGATGGCAGATAGATATGGACGGTCCTTACCGAGGATCACCGCTTCACCAATAAAGGATGAGAATTTAAGTTTGTTTTCAATGTATTGCGGCGAGAACTGCAAGCCATGACTGGTTTTGGCTAAGTCTTTAATACGGTCGATAACCACTAAGTGACCGTTTTCTTTGATGTAGCCTGCATCACCCGTATGCATCCATCCATCTTTCACATCTTCTTCAAACGCGTCTTGATTCTCGAGGTAACCCGTGAACATGCCTGCCGTTTGAGAAATGACCTCACCCAAGCCTTGCTCGTCAGCGTTAATCACTTTGATTTTGGCGGTATCGAACGCCACACCTACGGAGTCATAGTCAATATCATCTCCTTTATGAATGGTGTAAGCGCCCGCCATTTCGGTTTGACCATAAAGTTGTCTTAACGGCACACCGATAGATTGGAAGAAGCGAAAGGTATCAGGCCCCATGGCTGCACCACCGGTTGCAGCAGAGGTTAAAAACGTAAAACCAAGTCTGTCACGTAACGCTTTATTTAAAATAAGCTCAGCCCAGAATGACTTTTTACCTTGATCTAACGCCTTACCAGAAAGCTTTAATGCAACTTCAAATAACCAACGCTTAAGTGGGGTCGAGTCCATCATTCTTGCTTGAACATCAGCTAAAATGCCTTCCCACACACGTGGTGCTAACAGTACAAAGCTAGGTCCAATTTCACGTAAATCCGCCATCATGGTTTCTTGTTCTTCCACAAAATTGACGATTTGACGAGAAATTAACGACTGACCAACGGCATAGACTTGCTCCATGATCCAAGGCATTGGCAGTACAGAGACGTAATTGTCACCAGGCTGTCGCGGATCAGCTCTGAGATACGAACAACAATGTTCAATAAAGCTACCGCTGTTCAGTAACACAATTTTTGGTTTAGACGTTGTACCTGAAGTCGTACAGTAGATCGAAGCATCAGCAGGATCGGTCTCATCTACCATCTTGTCGTAAACCTCATGATGCATAGATTCGTATTCACGCCCCATACGATAGAGGTCTTCAACATCAATTAAGCGTTTATCATCGTATTTACGCATCCCTTTCGGATCGCAATAAACGATAAACTCAACACTTGGGATTTGATCGCCAAGTTCAAGCAGCTTATCGCATTGCTCTTCATCTTCTGCGATGACCACTTTGGCTTTACTCAAATTCAATAAGTAAGCCACTTCTTCATGCATTGAGTCTTGATATATCCCTAATGAATGTCCGCTTAAAGCATGAGCCGCTACTTCACCCCAGATCCATTCAGGACGATTTTCACCTAACAGGGCAATGGTTTCATCTTTACCAATGCCAAGGTGAGTCAAACCAAGCGTCATCCATTGAACGCGATGCTGATAATCAAGCCATGTGAATTCATTCCAAATACCAAACTCTTTTTCACGCATGGCAATGTCACTCGGCCAATGCACGGCGTTATAGCGAAGGATTTTTGGAAACGTATTTAATGTGGTGATGAATTTATTATGTTCGGCTAACATTAGCAGGCCTCCTCTAAATCATCTTCAATACCAAGGTAAGCTTGCTTAACATGAGGATCGGCCATCACGGCGTCAGGTAAATCACAAATGAGCTTTTTACCAAAATCGAGCACCATGACTTGATGTGAAATGTCCATCACAACGCCCATATCATGCTCAATCATCACAATAGTAACGCCAAATTCTTCATTAAGATCGAGGATATAGCGTGCCATATCTTCTTTTTCTTCAAGGTTCATGCCTGCCATAGGCTCATCAAGAAGAATGAGTTTAGGGTTGAGAGCCATCGCTCTAGCAAGCTCTACTCGTTTACGTAAACCATAAGAAAGCGTCCCTGCAATAGATTTGCGAACATGAGTAATTTCAAGAAAATCGATAATTCGTTCAACTTCTTTACGGTGCTCTAGTTCTTCTTTTTGTGCTTTTGATGCCCAGTACAAAGGACCCGTAAACCAGTTGTTATTCATTAAGTGGTGTCTGCCCACCATGATGTTATCCAATACCGTCATGTGGCCAAACAAAGCGAGGTTTTGGAACGTTCTACCTATGCCTAAATCTGCACGATCATTAGGTTTTAAATGAGTAACACGCTTGCCATCAAAATGAATTTCACCTGCATTGGGTTGATAACGACCAGAAATACAATTGAGCATGGATGTTTTACCCGCCCCATTTGGGCCGATAATCGAAAAAACAGAACCTCTTGGCACATCAAAGCTGACATCGGTAAGTGCCTTAACACCGCCAAAAGCAAGAGAGATATTTTCGACTTTTAATATTGATTCGGACATAGGAACACCTTTTTCAAATCAAAAAAAGCAGTGGCGACAGCCGAGGAGATCTGGCTGTGCCACTGAAAAAGTTACAACATGTAGCGGAGGGAAAGTTGGCTGTAGAATGAATCAGCATCTGAAGTATTTTTCTGGTCCATGAGGAATTGACCAACCTCAAAACCAACAGCAAGGTTTTTAGTCAGATCTTTAAAGACGTTAACACCCCACTGGCTTCGCTCGACATCAGTCACTTCAGTTTGGATGTTTCCGTAGAAGACAGAGCTTCTTACTTTGTCATTCCAGAAGTGGCGATACGATACAAGATAAGAAGTCACTTCTTCTACTTCTTCACCCACCATATCTTGAGCAGCAGCAACACCAATGTAGCGTCCTAGTTCACCGTGATGAACTTGAAACTTAATGTCATCTTTATCAGACACTTTAATTTTACCAGCGACAGAAGCACCAAAGGCGCTATGCTTTTGACCGGTTTGTGAAACTAACTGGCGGCCAAGTGCTGAAACAGAAACCGTACCCCAATCACCTTTAAAGTCATAGCGACCAACAACATCTGGCATGGTTTCATCTTCGTTACCACCGCCAAAGGTTTCAGGGTTTTCTAGCGCTACTTTGAATCCGCCCATGCTATAACGAATTTGACCTTGACGAATAAAGGCTAGCCCCACAGTCGCACCAGCAAAGTCCGCAGTTTCAGGAATGGCAGAGGTATTCATAAACGTTGACCATGTTTGACCAACAGTAAAATCTTTATACTTAATGAATGCATGTCGAATTCGAGGGTGTGCAGAATTAGAAATGATTTGGTTACCGCCACCACCTAAGAAGTCCATTTCGACAAAACCTGTAACATCGCCATGGACATATTTAGTATTAAAGCGAGTTTCATTAGCAAAAATTTTGAATTGGCTTTGTGACTTAGGCAAAACTTGTCCCGTTCCAATCCAAAAATCTCGATAAGCGATATCACCACTTACCAAACGTCCATCGACCTTGATATAACCACCAAACGAGATACTACTTTTATCGTTGATATCAATTTTGTATGCGGCATTGGCGGTTCCTGCTGCCAAAATAGATGCCGATAGTAAGGCGAGTTTTAAGGTTTTCATTTTATGGTCTTCCTCTAACCTAAAAAAAGCAGTTAAACGCAAATTTTGCTATCACTGCGAAATGTAACTTAGAAAAAGCATTTAAAGATCTAGACATCCACAAGAATGCTAAACACTTATAAACTTGCCAAAATCCCCGCTAGCTACGTTATGAAATTCGTAGTTAGATTACTAACTACTTCAATTCAAGCCTTGCTATCTGCAATTTTTTCTTCGCCTAAAAGCGTTTTTAACTACTTTTTCTAGGTTTACTTAGTTGACCATACATTGAAGAATTTTAAAGTAACAAACAATTAACAATAAGTCGTACGACTTTAGTCGTAAGTGCAAAGGTAGGAGTACAACAGTGGTTTTATCTTTGTTTCAGATAACAGAAATAAAATGATATGGTATTGAAAAGTATAAGAATGTATCGGAAGAAAAAAGGATGTTTCCAAACGGGTTATTAATTGTCGTTTGTGCCTGCTACGCTGGTCTACTCTGCGCTTTCGCATTTATGGGATACCGATACAAGCATAAACTAACCACCTTCCATCAAAGATTAATTTATACCTTATCAATTGGTGTTTATTGCACCTCTTGGGGCTTTCTAGGGACAGCTGGCCAAGCTTCTGAAAATGCTTACTCTTTTTTGCCTGTCTATATCGCGCCATTCTTACTCATTTTATTTGGTTGGCCGTTTATCCAAAAAATCATTGCTATTAGTCTAAAACTTAACGTCACTTCTATCGCGGATTTGCTAGCAAACCGTTTCGGTAAATCCCGAAATTTAGCGATTCTTGTCACCCTGATGGTCTTAGTTGGCACCATGCCATACATGGCATTACAGATTAAAGCTATTGTCAGCTCATACACCTTACTCAGACAAGACACTATTTTACCAGTCGGTCTTATTGGGTTAATTGTCACCGTCATTCTAGCGGCTTTTAGTATCACTTTTGGTGTGCGAAATATCGATATTAATGAGCGTCACATAGGCTTGATCATTGCGATTGCGTTTGAATCATTGTTAAAACTGATAGCTTTCTTGTTGATTGGCTTATTCGTTAGTTTCTATTTGTATGACTCTCCAATCCAGTTATGGCAGCTCGCAGAGCAAAATCAGCCCAGCTCAACCGACTTTGAATCGGTAAACTTTCTAGGGTTAATGCTCATTACTTTTTCGGCTTTTCTATGTTTACCACGCCAATTTCAAACCATGATTGTAGAAGTGAGAGACATTAAAACCACACGGTATGCACGCTGGCTATTCCCACTCTACATTTTAATGTTTGCATTGTTCGCAATACCTCTCGGACAAGCCGGAAAATTGCTATTTAGTGATTCTTTAAGCTCTGACGCTTATGTGCTGTTTCTTCCAGCACTTTTGGGGCATGACTGGCTCAGTTTATTTGGATTTTTAGGTTCTATTTCTGCCGCTAGTGCGATGGTGATCATTACTTCAATCGCCATCAGCACTATGTTAAGCAATGAAATCATATTCCCTAGCTTATTCACACGAAAAGGATTAAAAGAAACTAACGTCAGCCAATTTAAGAAGACTTTCTTACAGGTAAGAAAACTGATTGTAGTCGTTATCTTTGGGTTAACTTTTTGGATGTTTTGTATCGCGCCACCAGATACCTTATCAGTATTAGGTGAAGTGTCATTTGGTGCCATTGCTCAAATTGGACCAGCCTTTTATGCAACGTTTTTCTGGCGTAGAGGTAACCTTAATGGCGCACTCTATGGCATGGCAACAGGCTTTTTTATTTGGCTTATCTTAAACTTTCTGCCAGCCCTTGGTGTCTACCAACATGCCTTTACTGAGCTTTCTTACAATCAAACAACCATTGCAACTTTGGTAGCCTTAAGCGCTAATATCATGGTTATGATTGCGCTGTCTTATTTCACAAGGCACTCCATTCAAGAGCAAATCCAGCTTGATCACTTCTTCGCTAGTTCAGTCGAAAGTAGTAACAATGAATCTCAAATTAAAAAAGTCGACCTGAGCGAATTACTCGCACTGATTAATCAATTTGTAGGTGATGAAAAGCGCAAACAATCTGAGCTTGAGTTTCAAATTCTGGCAAGCCAGATAAAGGACAAACAACAATTAAACCAAGCTTATATTGAGTTAACTGAAACACTGCTTGCCAGTGTTATGGGATCCAGTTCTGCTAAGTTAGTGTTGACACTCATGCTTCAAGACCGACATTTAAATTTCTCTGAAGTTGCCGAGTACGTACAACAAGCATCAGATCAACAGCAACAGTTCAGCCAAAATGTGCTTCAAGCTGCCATTGATAATGCCAATGATGGAATATCAGTGATAAACAAACGGCTTGAACTGGTGGCTTGGAATAAAGCCTATGTTGATCTTTTTAACTATCCCAATGAGCTTTTGTACATAGGCAGCCCAGTATCAGAACTGGTACGCTATAACTTGCTCCATCAAAGTAAAATCCCAGCTAGTGAAGTCGATAAACAAGTTGAAAAGCGGCTTAATTTTATCAAGCAAGGCTCGATGCATAATACCGAACGTACCCTGAATAATGGTAAAACCATTCGCATTCGAGGTAATGTTATCCCCAATGGTGGTTTTGTAATGTCATTTACCGACGTCACTTTCTATCGAGAAGCCGAAGCTCTGTTACGTGAAGAAAAACAAGATCTTCAATCCAGAATCATCGCTAGAACAGGCGAGCTTGAAGCATCAAATCAGGCCTTAGCTCAATCCAATACCGAATTGACAAAAGCTAATGAAAAAATTCATCATTCGCACATACAAAAAAGCCAGTTCTTAAAAGCCTGTAGTCATGACTTATTGCAACCTATTGCGGCTGCAAAGCTCTTTTGCGCTAGCTTACACAATCAGCAAAACCTCAGCTCAACTCAGCAACAAACCATTGAGCACATTGACGCATCATTAGAGCACGCGAACGATCTAATCAAAGATCTTAACGAAGTAACCTTGATTGAATCTGGTGGAATAACTCCAGAAAAAGCCTCTTTCGCCATTCAATCATTGTTTGATGAATTATTCATAGAGTTTGAACTTTTGTGCCAACAAGCCAATATCGACTTTCGAATTGTGCCATCTCAACTCTGGATAAATTCAGATAAAAAACTGCTACGACGTATCTTACAAAACTTTTTAAGTAATGCTTGTCGCTACGCACCAGACTCTCGATTGTTGCTTGGTTGTAGGCATCAAGGTACCCAAGTATCAATTCAAGTCATTGATACAGGCTGTGGGATCCCGATTGATAAGCAAGAGCTCATTTTTCAACAGTTTACCCAGCTAAAAATCAACAGCACATCATCAAAAGGATTAGGCTTAGGACTAAATATCGCCCAAAACCTTGCTCACTTGTTACAACATCCGCTGACGTTAGCATCTGAAGTTGGTAAAGGAGCTAACTTTAGTATTCTTGTCCCAAGAGCGGTTGAACAACTAGATTCAGCACCGATTTTTTCACCTGCAATGAATTTAGCAGGATTGCACGTATTATGTGTAGATAACGAAATCGAGCTTACAAACGCCATGAGCAAACTTCTGATAAGTTGGGGATGTAAAGTATATGTAGCAAACACGCCTAAACAAGCGTTATCTCAAGTTGAAACACATCGAGATTTTATCGACATTATGCTGGTGGATTACCAATTAGAGTCCGATATCAATGGGATAGAGTTAATGAGTAAAATACAGCAACAAGCGCAAATACCCGGAGTGCTCATTACCGCAACCTTAGATAAAGATTTAGATGCATTAGCCCGAACACATGGCTTTGGCTTTCTCACTAAAGCACTTAGACCATTACAGTTACAGACGATGATCAATACCATGATCACGCAAAGATTAGCGAAAGCCTATGCCGAAATTGATCGATGCTAGAGGGCGAATATGGCCTCTTAAGCCGTTATTCCTAGCTCATTTTGCATAATGATGACGGCTTGAGTCCGAGTATTCACCCCTAGTTTTTGATAAATCGCCGTAGCATGAGCTTTTACAGTCGCCTCCGAAAGCCCTAATTCAAACGCTACCTGCTTATTAAGCATCCCCTTTGCAAACATGGCTAAAATCTTATGTTGTCTTGGGGTTAGATTTGTAAGCTTACTGGCGCATGGCTCAGGTGATTGATACTGCTCAGGCAGCCATACTTTTCCATTAAGTACATCTTTAAGAGCCAGGACCATTTGCTCTACACTGGTTGATTTTGGCAGGAAACCAGATGCCCCTAATTGAACAGCTTGTTTTACTGTGGATGCATCCTCTTGCCCTGAAATCACCACAACAGCAATGGCTGGATAATCAAACTTAAGACTAATCAAAGTTTCAAAGCCTTGGCTATCGGGTAGGTTAAGATCGAGGAGAATTAGATCGGGTTGTGAGGTTTTAAGCTTAATAGATAGCTCTGCAATTGACTCTGCTTCATGGACAACAATATCAGATTGTTCATCACTGAGTTTTTGCACCAACACAGTAGACAATGCTTGCCTAAATAAAGGATGATCGTCCACCAAAATGCATGAATATGAGGAAGCCATCATTTCACCTTGTTATTATGATGTTACGATAGTATCTCAGTTGTAAATTTTTACAATAACTTGAATCAAAGTTTCGACTCTCTTTTTCTTAAAAAACTGGCAAATCTTGGTGTACCTTTTTGAGTGAATCCATAATATTTGTAAGTGATGATAGCCCCCACTGAAGGTGGATTTTTACGCTGTTGATTCGAAAAGCCAGTGCCTATCTTAAACCGCTTTCCATTCGGCATTTCCACCAGCATCGCTCCCAACATTCCTCTAAACTTACCCTTACCCTCAATATGAGCGATCACTTTGGCCTCGGCATCTGAATAGAGTTTAAGTTTCATTAAATCTGGATTTCGGCCACTCTGATACAAGCTTGCCTTTTTGTGGAGCATCAGTCCCTCTGCTCCATGACTGACAACAGCATTTAATGCATCATCAAGTTGCGCTTGGGTTTCAAATGATGTTTGCTCAATGACGATTAAGTTAGGGCTTAGATCTGATAGCTGGCTAACGGCGTACTGGTACCTTTCTTCAAATGTGCCTTTATGCGAAGGTACATCGAACACCATGAATCGTACATTTTTCCAATCTTCAACTGAAGTAACTTTCGTTCTAACTAAAGCTGAAATTTGCTCGAATTTCTCTCTCGCAATCCACAACTCACCGTCTAACGGTTCTTTAGGAAAATCTTGTGTAAATGATAATGGTAAATTGATCAAATTACCTGCCCGAGTCCACATTTTGTGCCCATCCCATCGACCTCTGACACCATCATATTTTTCACTCACAAGATATTCAGAGACAGGTTCGGTCAACTTGAATTTACTGGCAAGCTGAAGCTCTTTAGCAGATAAAAAAGCGCAAATTAAAAGAGCGGTAAAGAAAAGAAAGGCTTTGAATAAAAGTTTCATTGATAGCATCCATGCTCTGAATAAACCTTAACTAATTTGCTGATATTAATGGCTATTGTCAAGCAACTGCCTTATAGCTATATCTTATTGATTAACGGAGCATTCAACAGAAGACTTACAGTGACACTTACGGAAATTTGCAAGGTGAGAACCTGCGACAAGAATTGCACCACTAAGAGTAAATGCTTTCTCTAATGCTTCTGAGAATAAATCATGTCCGAAAAATGCAGTAAAAACTAATATCAAAATGCCAAACAGGCCAATTACAGGAATTACTTTATTACTGTGTGTCTTATACCCTCTGTATAGAGCAAAGATACTGAAAGGTACTACAGCAATTAACATCCATTCGTGAAACGCTTCATCTCCCATAGGTAATGCTATAAGTGTTGGAAATAGCACCAACAAAAAAGGTAAAAACAAGCAATGGCAGGCGCAGAGCAATGATAATGCAATAGAAGCTCTATCAGATATGGATTGAAAGTCATTCATTTAAGTGAACCTTTGATATTCGAAATTGAGTTGAACAAGTAAATACTTATTCAACTCACCGCAAAAATAACCAATCGGAATAATTATAGTTACGTTATAACATTTATAATTTCAGGTTTAAAGAGTTACTTTCACCTGGCAGCATCAGCTTTACTAAAATTCTAATTTGCTAACAGCAGCAATTAGGGCGCACCTTAGAATCACATCTATCAACTTTACTTTCACTCTCCACCTTGCCGGCTAAATAAGTATTAGTCAGATAAAAGTTTATAAATTTTGCTTCAAAATCTTCAGCTACCGTTTTTTCAACAATACCGGTTTCCATGATTGCAGTTTGCCAAGCTTGCACTTTAGGCAGTTCCGCAAGCAAATCATAACCTGTTTTCTGTTTAACAATATGAGCACGATGCAATAGTGGCAACCAAGCGATATCTACGTTGCTTACTTCATCTGATGTGAAAAATTGAGTGTTACCTGAAAGCTGTGCCTCTGCTTTTTTGAAAGCAGAAAGCAACTTGGAATTCCGTGTTTCGAATGTTTGTTTATCCCTACTGCTCATGGTGCCGCATTGAGAAAGATAATGTTTAGAGCCTAGATAGCTCCATGCTCGATCTAATGCCCGCTGCTCATTAGAGATATCAGGTTCAATTGCACCGTATTCATCTTCGATATATTCAATGATGGCATCAGATTCAAATAGAGGTGTTTGATTTTCAGTGATTAAAACAGGCACTTGACCATTAGGTGACATATCTAAAAACCATTGCGGTTTATCTTTCAAATTAATGTATTCAATTTCATACGGAATGTTTTTTACTTCAAGCGCAGCTGTGACACGTTGAACGAATGGACAGATTTTAAAGCTTACGATTTTGATCATTACGACCCTCTTATTAAGTTTGATTACTTTACCTATAAGACGGTGCTCGATTGAAAAAGACGAAATTTTTTAAAAATACATTTCAGGCAATAAAAAAGCGAACTCGAAAGTTCGCTTTTATTGTTCTATCCAATCAACTTATGGCGTATAGAAAGTTGGTGATTCTGGACCAACTGGTAGACCAAATGCGAATACCCAAATGTAGAAGAGTGCAATCCAACCCACCAAGAAAGTGATACTGTACGGCAACATAGTGGCAATCAAGGTGCCAATACCCATGTCTTTCTTATACTTAGTGGCAACCGCCAAAATCAAACCAAAATAACTCATCATTGGTGTGATCAAGTTAGTGACTGAATCACCAATACGGTAAGCCGCTTGAATGGTTTCTGGCGCATAGCCAATCAACATTAACATTGGTACAAAGATTGGCGCGGTAGCAGCCCACTGTGCAGAAGCAGAACCTAGACACAGGTTAATGAATGCACACATCAGAATAAACAATACGAATACTTCTGGACCAGTCATGTGCAGTGCTTGTAGCAATTCAGCTCCGTTGATTGCCAGAATTGTACCTAAGTTAGTCCATTTAAAGAACGCCACAAACTGCGCCGCAAAGAATACCAATACAATGTATAAACTCAATGAGCCCATGCTCTTGCTCATGGCATTGATCACATCAGTATCGCGCTTCATGGTACCAACCACTTTACCGTATACAAAACCTGGGATAGCAAACACGATAAAGATCATCACTACAATCCCTTTCAAGAAAGGAGACCCCGCAATCGCGCCCGTTTCAGGGTGACGTAAAATGCCGTTTTCAGGAATGATGGTGAGTGCCAATAGTGAAGCAATAGCTAGAATTGCCACACCAGCCCATTTAAGACCTTTAACTTCTAGAGCAGTCAAATGTTCAATGTTGGTTTCAAGTTTTTCGTTGGCTTCTGATTCGTCGTATTTACCCAATCTAGGCTCTACGACTTTCTCAGTAATAATGGTACCTAAACCAGCAATTAAGAACGTTGAAGCAATCATAAAGAACCAGTTAGCTTCTGGCCCCACTTCATACGTTGGGTCAATCAACTGAGCCGCAGCCGTTGTAATACCAGAAAGTAGTGGATCAATCGTACCTAAGAACAAGTTGGCACTATAACCACCAGAAACACCCGCAAATGCCGCAGCTAGACCAGCAAGTGGATGACGTCCAAGGCTGTGGAAAATCATCGCAGCTAATGGAATTAACACTACATAACCAAGTTCAGATGCGGTATTGGAAAGAATCGCAGCAAATACCACAGTGAAGGTAACTAAACGCTTTGATGCCCCCATTACCATGCCGCGAAGCGCTGCCGACAACATACCTGAATGTTCAGCAACACTCACACCTAGCAAGGCCACTAATACTGTGCCTAATGGAGCAAAGTTGGTGAAGTTAGTCACTAAACCTTGAAAGATTCGCTGTAACCCCTCAGCCGACATTAAACTCACTACGTGAATAACGCCATCAGGAGCACGTCCGGCTGAGCCAATCGGTCTTGGGTCAACAGCACTTAGTCCGAAGAAATCGGCTATGCCACTAAATACAATGATGAACAAACACAGCATTGCAAATAAAGTAACTGGATGTGGGAGAAGATTCCCTAAAAATTCAACCGCTGATAAGAATCGGTTAAACCATGAATTTTTTTGTATTGGTGGTTTAATATTCGATGTCATAATGATCTTTCTTGTAGTCGCAACCCTAAAATCGATGACTTTTGAACACAAAAGTATTGCCATCTAAAGGCGAATTATTATCAATTCTCGCAAGTATAACGTTACGCAATTATAACTTCATCAAATATTGCGTTAACAATTATCGACTCTAAGGTTCATAGTCTAAAACTGGCGCTAACCACTTTTCCGCTTCCTCAATGCTCATCTCTTTTCTTTGGGCGTAATCTTGCACCTGATCTTTGGCGATATTAGTAATACCAAAATATCGAGATCTAGGGTGAGAAAAATACCAACCACTCACGGCCGCTGTCGGATACATGGCAAAGTTTTCGGTAATATTCAGGCCAATGGTTTCATCAGGTTTTAATAAATTCCACAGGGTGGCTTTTTCAGTGTGATCCGGACAAGCAGGGTAGCCGGGAGCAGGACGAATACCTTGATACTTTTCTTTGATCAAAGCTTCATTTTCAAAAGTTTCATCAGCCGAATAGCCCCAGAACTCCTTACGAACACGTTCGTGCATTCTTTCCGCCAAGGCTTCAGCAAGACGATCCGCCAAGCATTTAATCATGATGGAGCTATAGTCATCGTTTTCAGCTTCAAACCTTTCAATATGTTCGTCAATGCCATGGCCTGCGGTTACTGCGAATGCTCCCATATAATCTTCTAGTTGGGTTTCTTTTGGTGCCACAAAATCACTTAAACAGAAATTATGATTACCGAGCCTCTCTAATTGCATGCGCAAATGATGGCATTTGGCTAATACTTCTGAGCGCTCATCATTGGTATAAAGCTCAACATCATCATGATCAACGCTATTGGCCGGGAATAACCCAATTACGGCTTTAGCCGTAAGCCACTTTTCTTCAATTATGGTAACCAGCATGGCTTTTGCATCGGCATACAGTTTTCTAGCTTCCTCCCCTACCACTTCATCCTCTAATATTCGAGGGAAATGTCCATGAAGCTCCCAACTTCTAAAAAACGGCGTCCAGTCGATACGGTGTACTAAGTCTTCCAACGGATAATCATCAAATACGGTAATGCCCGTTTTTGCAGGCTTTACAGGTTGATAATCAGTCCAATCAATGTCGGTTTTGTTTTTTCTGGCTTTCTCAATAGATACCAATACCTTGCGTTTACCTTGTGCAAGGCGTTTTTCTCGTAACACTTGGTATTCTTGATAAGTTGTCTCTACTTCATTTTGACGAGTCTCTTGGCTAATAAGCTTACTCACCATAGGTACAGCTCTTGAAGCGTCAGTAATATAAATAGCGCCGTGCGGATAATTAGGGGCGATTTTAACTGCTGTGTGAATTTTCGAGGTAGTCGCACCGCCAATGATCGCTGGAATGGTTAACCCTGCTTTTTCAAATTCTTTGACGTTATGCACCATTTCATCAAGACTTGGGGTGATCAAACCTGACATTCCGATGATGTCGACGCTTTCTTCTTTTGCGACTTGAATGATTTTTTCAACGGGCACCATTACCCCAAGGTCAATCACTTCGAATCCATTACACGCCAGAACAACGCCAACAATGTTTTTACCTATGTCGTGAACATCACCTTTCACCGTCACCATTAAAATCTTGCCGTTAGACTTCCCCTCTACTTTTTCGGTTTCAATAAATGGATTTAAGTAAGCCACAGCTTTTTTCATCACCCTTGCCGACTTAACGACTTGGGGCAGAAACATTTTACCGCTACCGAATAAATCGCCGACGATATTCATGCCGTCCATCAGTGGCCCTTCGATCACATTCAGCGGCTTGTCTGCATTTTGTCTGGCTTCTTCGGTATCTTCATCAATAAATTCGGTAATGCCTTTTACTAATGCTTGCGCGAGACGTTCATTCACTGGCAGGTTTCGCCATTCAGCTTGAGCTGAGTCCACCTCATCGGTTTTTCCGCCCCTGAATTTTTCAGCGACTACAAGCAATTGCTCCGTATTGGTTGAGTCAGCAACAGGGCAAGGGAGGTTAAGCACTACCCTTTCAACGTGTTCTTTTAACTTAGGGTCGATATCATCATAAATCGCCAACTGACCAGCATTTACAATCCCCATATCCATGCCAGCGTTAATGGCATGGTATAAAAACACCGCATGAATGGCTTCACGAACAGGGTTATTACCTCTAAATGAAAACGATACATTGGACACCCCACCGGAAATCATAGCGTGAGGGCAAGTTTCTTTGATAATGCGAGTCGCTTCGATGAAGT
Source organism: Parashewanella sp. 2210YD4-3 (assembly GCF_056591735.1). NCBI lineage: Bacteria > Pseudomonadati > Pseudomonadota > Gammaproteobacteria > Alteromonadales > Shewanellaceae > Parashewanella > Parashewanella sp. 2210YD4-3. Next base: position 28,044 of record NZ_JBWQOG010000001.1, read on the forward strand.
CCACCGCATAGTTGTCATGCTCTTCAATCCCTGTAGCTATAGCAAAAATATTAGGGTCGAATACGATGTCTTCTGGTGGGAAATCGACTTTGTTTACCAAGACATCATAAGCGCGCTGGCAGATCTCAACTTTCCTATCTTGAGTATCAGCTTGCCCTGTTTCATCAAACGCCATCACGATAACGGCAGCACCATAACGTTTGATTAACTGTGCCTGACGAATGAAGATTTCCTCTCCTTCTTTTAAAGAGATAGAATTCACTACGCCTTTTCCTTGCACACATTTAAGGCCAGCTTCTAATACTTCCCATTTTGAAGAGTCAATCATGATCGGGACTTTGCTGATCTCAGGCTCTGAGGCAATCAGGTTCAAAAATTTCTGCATTGCGGCAACGCCATCTAACATACCTTCGTCCATATTGACGTCGATAATTTGCGCGCCGTTATCGACTTGATCACGAGCGACATCGAGTGCTGTTTCGTAATCTTCTTCTTTGATCAAACGCAGAAAGCGAGCCGAGCCAGTGACATTCGTTCGTTCACCCACGTTCAAAAACAAGGAATCAGGTTGGATAGTAATTGGCTCTAATCCTGAAAGTCGGCAATGGGGCGCATAATCAGGCGCTTGTCTGGGTTGGTATTTACTCGCGGATTGTGCAAAGGCTTTGATGTGTTCAGGAGTGGTTCCGCAGCAGCCCCCCACAATATTTAAATAACCAGCCTCAGCCCATTGTTCGATAAACTCCGCCATTTGCTCTGGTGTTTCATCATAGCCACCAAACTCATTGGGAAGCCCTGCATTAGGGTGAACTGAAATATGACATTCACAGATTCGAGTCAACTCCTGAACATAAGGGACTAACTCTTTCGGCCCTAAAGCGCAGTTCAAACCAATAGAAACAGGCTTGATGTGGCGTAACGAATGATAAAAGGCTTGAGTCGTTTGCCCAGTTAACGTTCGGCCAGATGCATCAGTGATTGTACCTGAGATCATCACAGGTAAACGCTGTTCAGCAAGGTGAGAAAAGCGCTCAGTCAAAACCTCATCAATGGCATACAAAGCTGCTTTGGCATTCAAAGTATCAAAGATAGTTTCAACCATCAGGATATCTGCACCACCATCAATTAATCCATTAATGGCTTCAGTGTAGGATTCAACCAACTCATCAAAACTGACGTTACGGAAACTCGGGTCATTAACATCAGGGCTGATAGAACAAGTTCGATTAGTGGGTCCTAACACACCAGCAACATAGCGCCTTATTCCCGTTTGTTCCATCACACTCTCAGCAGCTTCTCTCGCTAGCTTAGCTGCTTCAACGTTGATCTCGTACACCAACTCTTCCATTTGATAGTCGGCCATCGCAATACTAGTAGCGTTGAAAGTGTTGGTTTCAATAATATCAGCGCCAGCATTAAGGTATTCAACATGAATTTGGCGAATAAGATCTGGTTGAGTAAGCACTAACAAATCATTATTGCCTTTTACCGCACATGACCAATTAGCAAAACGTTCGCCCCGATAGTCTTCTTCTTCCAGCCTATGTTGCTGGATCATGGTTCCCATTGCACCGTCTAGCACCAAGATCCGATCTGATAGCCTTTCTACTAAGTCAGAATACGCAGAATTTGAAGGAGTTTGCTCAGAAGAAAATGCCATTTCGTTGAATACCAAATACTTAACCCTTTGGTTAAACTACACCATAGACATCTAGAAGTCCATTACCATTTTTTATTAATCGAGTTTTCTAACCCTTTGAGGAAAATACAAAATAAGGTTTTGCTCTGGTTACGTTTTTTATTTAAATTGGATAATCCAATAGAAAGGGATTGAGGAAACGATGTCGCAAATATTAGTATCTACCCAGTGGCTAGTAGAGCATTTAAATCAAGAAAATGTGGTATTACTTGATGCAAGTATGAACAAGGTAGTAGGGAAAACACCAATTGAATATGATGAAAAAACCTACCTCCCAAATGCTCAAGATTTAGAGCTTGAAACACAACTTTGTAATCTTGACTCCGATATACCAAATGCGTTTCCGACTGAATCTCAATTTACTCAAATGTGTCAAAAGCACGGAATCAATTCAGATAGCCTAGTCGTGCTTTACGATAATCAAGGCATATACTCTGCTCCACGCGCGTGGTGGATTTTTAAAGTAATGGGGTTCGACAATGTTCTCGTATTGGATGGTGGTCTACCAAAATGGTTAGCCGAAAATCGACCAAGCATAAACAAACCAGCTACCCCGACTCGTTCAGGAACATTTCAAGCACAGTTTCGAACAAATTTGATATGTGATGCGCAACTCGTTCTAGATAATATAGAGAATTCAAACTCTCAAGTGTTAGACGCACGAGGCAAAACTCGATTCTATGGCGAAACACCAGAACCAAGAGCTGGAATGAGAGCTGGAATGAGAGCTGGTCATATTCCTAACGCCATCAATTTACCTTTTCCACAAGTACTTGATGGTGATGTTTTTAAGTCTGAATCCGAATTAACAGTCCTATTTGCAGAAGTCATTAACGAAAATCAGCAATTAGTCTTTTCCTGCGGCTCTGGGATCACTGCTTGTATCATTTTGATGGCCGCGAGAATTGCTGGCTACGGAGATACTTCCCTGTACGACGGCTCATGGGCAGAATGGGGAGCTAATCCAGGCTTTCCAGTAGCGTAATAATTGTAAAATCACGGTGTGGAGTTCATCATCTATACTCAATGAAAATCAATGTATAGATGAACCTCATGCCAAAAGATTTTCAATATCTTCAACAAAACTGCAAACTTACTCTACGAGAAGGAGTCGAAGAGTACACATCGGGCTATAGCCACCTAAATAAAAACGATGGTAAAACAGAAGAAAGCCGTTGGTTTTTCTGCCACGACTGTACTCATGTACTTTTTGGCACTATTCCTTTTCAACTAAAAGGCGAAAGTATCAACGATGTGTGGACGTTATTTGGCTCTGATATGAGCCTCAAAAATTATTTAAAGTTTTTCCAATTTGTTGATTATGACATTGTGTTTAACAGTTACGTCAAAAAGTACGGCAGTAAATGGCGAGTGTATTCAGCCTTGATTGGCCTAATACCAACTTGTATCAAGCCCATGATTCGAGGTTGGCGGATGAACAAAAAATGGAATTGGTTTAATCCAGAGCCTTACTTAGATATGCCACTGGCTGATATTAGGAAAGAATTTGGGGTTAAGGTGATAACCCCATAACTTTTCAAAAAAATTCGAAACTCTAAATAATCCGATTTACATAATAAATCAAAGCTGTTTCATCACAGGCATGTTTCTTCGGACATGGTTCGCAATCTTTCATCACTTTTTCAGGTAAATGATGTTTATCAGACAGGCTAAAACCTAGGCGACTAAAGAACTCAGGCTTTCGAGTCAGTGCTAACACTTTATTCAACGCTAGCGTTTCTGCACGTTTTAATAAGTGTTCTACTAATGCCTTACCATAACCATGACCTTGATGATTCACCGACACACCTAATGATCGAATTTCAGCAAGCCCAGTACTGTACATATACAAGGCGGCACAACCACAGATCTGTCCTTCACTTTCTACGACCGCAAAGTCTCGAATAAATTGGATAAGCTCTTGCTCTGAACGTGGTAGATTTTCTTCTTTATCCGCCCAGTAGTTCACTAATTTACTGATCCCACGCAAATCAGTCAGCTTGGCATCTCGAATCGTAAAGTTAGCCATGCCAAGCTCATGGCGGAAGCTCTCAATGGCCTGATTGACGGCTTCTATGCCTGTTCCACCAATAGTGCTCCGCTTATCGACAAGGTGCTCTAGATCTAATACTGGATATACATCATCTTCAATGAGAGCAGAAAACTGCTGTAGTTCCTCTAGCCTTAGCCGCTCAATCGGCTCTTGCTGACCAATGGCATAGAGCACAACTTGGCCAGAGATTTCATGGGCGGTTCTAAACGGAACACCTTTAGCCACGAGATAATCAGCCAGCTCTGTCGCATTGGAATAACCTTCTGCAGCGGCTTTTTTGCATTGATCGCTTTTTACTTCAATAGAGTTTACAACTTCATTTGCCATCAATAAGCATTGCTGCCACTGATTAACTGCATCAAATATGCCTTCCTTATCTTCCTGCATGTCTTTGTTGTACGCTAAAGGCAGCCCTTTTAGCGTTACCAATAATGCTTGCAAAGATCCAAACACACGACCGCATTTGCCACGGATAAGCTCTAATGCATCAGGGTTCTTCTTTTGTGGCATAAGTGACGAGCCAGACGTCACTTGATCACCTAAAGTAATAAAACTGGCTTCACCTGAGTTAAAGAAAATCAGATCTTCAGCCATGCGAGATAAATGCATCATGCTGGTACTTGCTGCAAACAGTAATTCCAGCACAAAGTCACGATCTGATACCGCATCAAGACTATTTAAACACGGTGAATCAAAGCCTAAATCTTGCGCTAATTGCTCACGATTAATGTCATACACCACGCCCGCTAATGCTCCGCTACCTAGAGGGCATTGATTAATATGCTGATTAGCCGCAATCAAGCGTTTTTCGTCGCGTTTTAGCATTTCTACATACGCCAAACACCAATGAGCAAAACGCACTGGTTGTGCTCGTTGTAAATGAGTATAACCGGGGAAAATATTCTGTTTATTGGTTTCAGCCAATGCGACTAAGCTTTGCTGACAAGTGCGTATTAATTCCTGTAATTGACTATTTTGCTGTTTACACCATAAACGTAAATCAGTCGCCACTTGATCATTACGGCTGCGACCTGTGTGCAGTTTTTTAGCCACATCACCTAACTTTTCAGTCAGCTTAGCTTCGACATAGCTGTGAATGTCCTCAGCATTAGAGTTGATGATATCCAACTCACCTGATTGTGCTAATTCTGCCAGTTCATATAAGGCTTGCTCTAACGCTTGTTGTTCTTCAAATGTTAGAACGCCCGCTTGGTGAATCGCTTTAGACCAAGCGATTGAGCCTTCGATATCTTGCAAAATTAAGGCTTGGTCAAAATGCAATGAGTCATTAAAGGTTTTAAAGTACTCACTACTACCTGATTGAAACCGTCCTCCCCATAGTGCCATGTTAAGACTCCTCTGCGTTAGCTTGTTGCTTCATCGCATTAATGCGACTTGGTAAACTGAACAAACGAATAAAGCCTTCAGCATGCTTTTGATCGTAAACATCATCGGCACCAAAAGTCGCAAACGCTTCAGAATATAAGCTGTTAGGTGAGCGACGCTGAGTCACTGTAGCTTGCCCTTTATAAAGCTTAACAATCACATCACCCGTGACACTTTTTGCAAAAGTCGCTGATGCCGCTAATAGTGCTTCTGCTAAGGGTGTAAACCAGCGACCATCATAAAGCACATGGGAAAATTCAAGTGCAATAGATTCTCGGTATTTAAGTGATTCTTTATCCAGTACTAAGGTTTCCAACCCTTTATATGCCGCCATTAACACAGTGCCACCGGGCGTTTCATAACAACCACGAGACTTCATTCCCACAAGGCGGTTTTCCACGATATCAATTCGCCCAACACCATGTTTACCCGCTAGAATATTCAGTACTTCAAGCAACTTATCAGCTTTCAGCTCTTGGCCGTTAACCGCCAGTAACTTGCCTTGCTCAAAAGATAGTTTTACGTATTCAGGTGTGTTAGGCGCTTCTTCGGGTGATACCGTCATGGTCCACACTTGCTTTGATGGTTCACACCAAGGATCTTCAAGCTCTCCACCTTCATGGGAAATGTGCCATAAGTTGGCGTCGCGACTGTAGATTTTAGTCAGAGATGCTGAGCAAGGAATATTTCTCTCAGCCAAATAACTGAGCAAGTCTTCTCTAGATACCATATCCCACTCTCGCCAAGGGGCGATAACCGTTAACTCTGGTGCAAGAGCAGCAAAACAAGATTCAAACCGAACTTGATCGTTACCTTTACCAGTACAGCCGTGACATACCGCATCAGCACCTACTTGTAATGCCACTTCAACTTGTGCTTTAGCAATAATAGGACGAGCAACTGAAGTGCCCAGTAAATATTGCCCCTCATAAACCGCGCCAGTGCTTAAGGTGGGATAAATGTAATCCGTCACTAGCTGCTCTTTTAGATCCACGACGTGGCATTCGCTTGCACCAGAGGCCAAAGCTTTAGCTTCAATGCCCTCAAGCTCTTCGTGTCCTTGACCTACATCAGCACAAAAAGCCACAACCTCACAGTTGTCATAGTTTTCTTTCAACCAAGGAATAATGGCTGAAGTATCCAGTCCGCCTGAATAAGCTAATACCACCTTTTTTATGTTTTTGTTATTTACGATTGTCATGTTGTCACCACCAAAAATTATGCTTGTTCTGTTTGTTTAAATAGAGTTAGTAAAATTGCACATTGCGCCCACATACGGTTTTCGGCTTGCAGATCCGCTAGCGATTGCTCACCGTCAAATACTTCTGTGGTGACTTCCTGTTCTAAATGGGCAGGCTGGCAGTGCATAAAATAATTCGCATCCGCTTTTGTCATCAACGTACTGTTCACTTGATAAGGCATAAAGGTTTGCAACACTTGTTGTGGGTCTTTGTCTTCCCCCATAGAAATCCAAGTGTCGGTATAAATAGCCGTCTGTGAACCTATATCGTTGATGTCATTACTCAGTGTCAGCTTGGCTCCCGATAAAGCTTCGATAGTATGGGCTTTATCCAGCATCTCTTTTGAAGCTTCGAAACCTTTTGGCGAAATTAAGGTGAAATCTATTCCTAACGTCAGAGCCATCAACATCAATGAATTAGAGACATTATTAGCGTCTCCAACATAAGCCAGCTTTGCCTGACTGAGATCGTCAACTTTTTCAGATAACGCCATCATGTCAGCTAAGGCTTGGCATGGATGATAAAGGTCACTCAACGCATTGATTACGGGAACACCTGCATGCTCTGATAATTCAGTAAGGGATTCGTGGCTAAAGACTCGAGCGACAATGGCATCGCTCCAACAGGCGAGGTTTTTAGCCACATCGACAACGCGTTCACGCTCGCCTAATTTTCCATTTTGTTGGCCGATATAAACAGAGTGCCCACCAAGCTTTTGAATCCCGATATCAAAGCTAATGTGAGTACGTAATGACGGCTTTTCGAATAACATTACTACTGACTTTCCAGCTAAAGCATGTTGATAATCTTGTGGTGATTGTTTAATTGATTTAGCCAAAGCAATTAAATCTAATAGTTGCTGCTGATCGAGCTGTTCATCAGCTAAATAATGTGAGAATGACATAAGTATCTTCCTAAAATGGTTTAAAAATGTGCTTGTTTAATCAGGAATAATGCGAGTACCGATTGGCTGACCTACAAACAACTCAGCGAGTTGTTGTGGTTGTTGCCAACTGGCAATCGCGATACTTCGTCGTAATTGTCGGGCTGCGTTGAAAGCGGCATTCACTTTAGCCACCATGCCGCCATTAATGATTTGTTGTTGAATTAGAGCTTGGGCTTGGGTGTGCGCTAACGATTTTAATATTTTTCCCTGTGCATTTTTTACACCTGCCACATCAGTCAACAGTAATAAGTCACCGTCCACCAGCTGAGTAATGGCTACCGCGGCATCATCGGCATTAACATTGACCAAATTGCCATTATTTAAAGCACCTATAGAAGCAATAACAGGCATAACTGATTGCGAAAGCAATAGCTCAAGCACACTGGCATTGTTAGGCGTTGGTACTCCAACTTCACCTAGATTCTCAGGATGCTTGCTACAAGTAACCATTGCCGTATCAGCAAGCGATAGTCCTAAACTGATTAAACCAAGATGGTTGGCTGTTGCGACAATTTTTTTATTGACCGTTCCTGCTAATACGCCACTAATAATGGGGATTTGAGCCTTAGGCGTAACACGTAATCCATTTTTCTTCTTAGTAGTGAATCCAGCTTGCAGCAACATTTGATCGACGGTGCTTCCTCCCCCGTGGACTAGAATGATTTTTCTATCCAAATTGGACTTAAAAACCAACAATAATGCAGTCAATGCCGATTCTTGCTCTAAGATCGCACCACCGATTTTGATCACTAAAGGCTTAGTCATTATGGTTTACCTCAATGTTACTTAGTAAACCAAACTCGCTTGAAAGCCCTAAACGTAAATTAAGACATTGCACCGCTTGTGAAGCGGCACCTTTCAGTAAGTTATCAATCGCACAGCTTATGACCAGCACACGTTGACTCTCATCAAACTGCCAATGGATATCGGCAAAGGGAGTACCTGAAACATTATCTACTTTAGGCCAAGCTTTTTGCATTCTAACAAGTGGCTGTGACTGATAGGCATTTTTGTAAACAGCATCAATATCAGCCGTAGTGATCCCCTCTTTGATTTTAAGCGTCGTTGTCGCTAGTAACCCACGTTTGAATGGCGCAAGGTGTGGATTGAAGATGACATCAGCCTGTACGGCTTGGGAGATTTCAGGCTGATGTCGATGCTTCAAAATATTGTATGGCGTTAAACTCACCTCGTTAAAACTGGTCGCTAAGTTCGCTTGACGGCCAGCACCGCTGACTCCGCTTATGCCATTAACAATGATCAAAGAGTCTTCATCATGAAAATGATTAGACGTAATCGGTTTAAGCCCTAATAAACTTGCCGTAGGGTAGCAACCCGGCACTGCAATCAAATTAGCCTCTTTTAGGGCTTTTGCGTCCCACTCAGGAGAGCCATAGACCGCTTCTTGTAATAACTCGGGCTGTTGATGAGTAAAACCATAATATTGATCATAAAGTTTGGGTTGTTTAAGCCTAAAACCACCTGAAAGGTCAAAAATAATGACTTGATGTGCAGAAAAAGCTTCAACTAACTTCACACTGGCTTCGTGAGGCGTGGCCAAAAAAACCACATCAAATTCAGCGGCATTTTTATCTATCCAATCAGCATTAACGGCTTGAAAAGCGTTATCACAAACTCCCTTCCAACGAGGAAAAACATCACTAAAACACTGCCCCAACACTTGGCTGCTCTCAGACACTAACAACTCAATAGAATTAATCCATTGATGACGAACAAGCAGAGAGACCAACTCAGCTCCAGCGTATCCACTTGCTCCCACAACAGCAGCTTTAACATCCTTAATTTGCAAAACTATTCACCACCAAATAAAGCTATAAAATTAAATATCTGTATTACTAATGAGATAAATTACAATCTCTTTATCAATAAATGCGAAGTTACACACAATTGACTTCTTATGCAATATTTATAAATATATATCTACAGAATATTGTTAACTATATTTAAAAATGACATTACCTAATTTCGAACAATCACTTACTCAACTCATTTCCTTGTCTTCCATCAGTTCAAATATTGAAAGTGAAGATCAAAGCAATCAGCAAGTTATTTCATTGCTTGCAACTTGGTTCGAAATGATAGGTTTTAAGATTCAAATTGTTCCTGTACCAAACACACGTAATAAATTTAATCTATTAGCCAAACTGGGCAGTGGTGAAGGTGGGTTATTATTAGCGGGTCACAGCGACACAGTATCGTTCGATGAAGTCGGATGGGATAGCGATCCTCATAAAGTAGAAAATAAAGACGGCCGCTTTTATGGATTAGGCACTTGTGACATGAAGGGTTTCTTTGCCTTCATTTTACAAGCTTGCCAAGGTTTATCTGCCAAGCACCTACAAAAACCGTTATATGTACTGGCTACCGCCGATGAAGAAACCAGTATGGCAGGGGCTCGATTCTTTGCTCAATCTCAAGATATTCGACCTGATGCAGCCGTTATTGGTGAACCTACCAACTTAATTCCAGTGGTCATGCACAAGGGCTATATGTCTCATAAAATTACTGTGACAGGAAAGTCTGGACATTCAAGTCGACCTTCCGCTGGAATAAACGCAATTGAAGTGATGCATCAAATTATTGGCAAACTGATCGAACTTAAATCTAAACTTGCCCTCAATTATCGAAATCAAGCATTTGACGTACAAGAGCCAACCCTCAATTTAGGCGCGATCCGTGGTGGCGACAGCGTTAATCGCATTTGCGGTCATTGTGAGCTTGATATTGATATTCGCTCTCTGCCGGGCATGCGAGATGATGAAGTCACTCATTTGCTAACTGAAACGTTAAAAACGGTTGTAGAGCAATATCCCGGACGAGTCCGCTTTGAAGAGCTTGAACCAAGCTCTCCAAGTTTTATAGAGCAAGAAAATAGCGAATTAGTAAAATTCGTTGAGCAATTAAGTCATCAAAGTTGCTGTGCCGTTAATTACTCAACAGAGGCTCCATTTGTCCAAAAGATTGCTTCTCAGACAATAGTATTGGGCCCGGGCAGCATAGACCAAGCCCACCAACCAAATGAGTTTTTAGCCGAAGATCAAATTGATGGAACATTAAATATATTGGCAAATTTAATTCAGAAATATTGTTTTTAAATGTAAAACAGTAAAATCAAAAATTCATCAATGCTAATTATTTGTTAAAAACATATAATGCTGCCGTTGTAATCAAATAATAAAAAAAGGAAGTACCATGAAGCATTCACTGGCAGCTGTTACAGTGTTATTGGTTTTATCAGGCTGCGGCGGCAGCGATGACACATCAGCACCTCAACCAACCCCTCCACCAACAATGAAAGCAGACAAATGTTATACCTTTGATACCACAAAGGGAAAATTTAACATTGCTATTGACACTACAAATACCCCCATCACAGGTAAAAACTTTGCTGATTACGTCGACTCAGGCTTTTATGACAACACCATTTTTCACCGTGTTATAAATAATTTTGTAATCCAAGGTGGTGGATTCGAATCAGGCTTAAAGCCTAAAGAAACAAAAGCACCAATTAAAAACGAAGCCAGTGTTGGCTTTACTAATGCTCGTGGCACCATAGCAATGGCCAGAACACTCCTACCTGATTCAGCCACAAGTCAGTTTTTTATCAATACTCTCAATAACCCACAGCTGGATCATTCTGCATCTAGAGTTGGCTATGCAGTATTTGGAAAAGTGACATCGGGAATTGAAGTGGTTGATCAAATTAGCATTGTTGCAGTTCATAATACAGGCGGTCACCAAAGCGTTCCTGTACAAGATGTTACTTTGAATTCAGTAAAAGCCATTAATTGCCAATAATTGCTCTTGCCACTTGCTCATGCCTAATTTATTAGGCATGGCATTATCTTCACAATACTTACCCAAAATGCATCTGCTAGCTCTCCCTCAAATTTGCAAATCACTCCCCTTTAGCAACCTAGCCGAACAATCAACCACAAACTCACATAAAGCAGGGTAATTATCTTTTATTTGAAATTTTATGTTGCAATTACAGTTTTTTATTCTGTAAATTAACCACGCAACGAATCTTTATTCACTTTTATCACATGTTAATACAGGAACAATAATGACACCTCCTACCGCTGATTTTATTTGGTTTAACGGCGAACTCGTCCCATGGCATCAGGCTCAAGTTCATGTGATGAGTCATGCGTTACATTATGGATCATCGGTATTTGAAGGAATTCGAGCCTATAAAACACATAAAGGCGTTTGCATATTTAAGCTTAAAGAGCATGTTTCACGTTTATTCGATTCAGCCAAAATTTATCAACTGGAGATTCCTTTCACACAAGATCAAGTCACCCAAGCCTGTATAGATTCAGTGGTGAAAAACGGTTTTGAATCGGCCTACATCAGACCGTTAGCTTTTATTGGTGAAATTGGGATGGGAATGAGAACGCCTGAAACCTCAAAAGCAGAAGTCATGGTTGCCGCATTTAAATGGGAAAAATATTTAGGAGAAAACGCCAAGTCACAAGGGGTTGATGTGTGCGTATCAAGTTGGAATCGTGTTGCACCCAATACTCTTCCAGCATCGGCTAAAGCGGGTGGCAATTATCTTTCTTCGCAACTTATCACATTAGAAGCCAAACGAAATGGTTATGACGAGGGTATTGGGTTAGACGTGAACGGTATGGTCAGTGAAGGCGCACTACAAAACCTATTTATCGTAAAAAACAACGTAATTTATACACCACAAACATCAAGCTCGATTCTTGTAGGTTTAACTCGAGATACGGTGATAACTCTAGCCAAAAATTTAGCCTACGAAGTGAAGGAACAACCGATTTCAAGAGAATCACTCTACCTTGCTGATGAGTTTTTTATGACAGGAACCGCCTCAGAGATTGTGCCTGTTCGGTCTGTTGATGGTGTCAAAGTTGGTAATGGTGAAAGAGGGCCAATTACTGCCGCCATGCAGCAAGCTTTCTTTGGTATTTTTGAGGGCACAACGCCGAATACGGATGAATGGTTAACGCCAGTTGCATAAATGTCGAGCATTTACTTGGCGACTTATGGTTGGTTGCATTAATCATATTTAATTTCTACTTACTCAATTTTTGACAAATGGGTACTAGTATTAATTTACTCGTATCCGTTTTAGTTTTTTTTATGGCAATAGCCCACTTAGTAGCATCTGAATCTTATCTAGAAACATACCTTAAGAGCCTAAATCTAGAAAGATCTGGCACTCAAATCATATCGGTAAATGGAACAAGCTATCAGGCAAGCTTCAATGACAGTGGCTGGTGCAAAACGGTATCCAAACAATATATGAGCAAAATTTCAGTTCATGACTTTTTTCAAACCAATGAAGATGAAATACCCTCAAACATCATAAGAAGCGCTTTGAATTCAGAGAATTTATTAATCGCTCACGATGCAAAAGTTACCACTCGTTGCAACTCAAAAAGAGATATTCACGAATATCAATCATTATGCTTAGCAGGAGGAGGAGCTAAAGGTATCGCTCACTTAGGCGTACTACAAGCATTAGGAGCGACAAGACTTAATAACATTAAAGAAGTTACCGGAACTTCAGCCGGAGCGATTATGTCTGCTTGCCTCTCAATTGGTATGAATGAACATGAAGTCACCAATGCAATGATAAATGCTAAAACACAATTTGATAGAGAACTTATTTTAGCTGAAATGCGAACCATCATCGTTAATTTTTTGGGAACTCATGTAACCAAAATAGCCATATTTCTATCTAGGCATAATGAGTTTCTAAAAGATGACGAAGGCAAAATCATTTTACCTGAAAACGCAAAAGGTAAAGACATAGGTAGAATAACATTCCATCAGCAAGAGCTGATTCGAAATAGTAGTGATAGAGCTGAATTAGAATTTCTTCACCATCGAAGCTGGAAACGATTAGTACTAGCTGCATCAAATGGAAACAAAGAGATTGAATTATCAGCAGCTAACTCTCCACACATCGAAATTGCACTTGCTGTAACAGCAAGTTCGGCTGTACCTCTTGTCGTAAAACCGGTAGAAATTAAAGCCTCTTTCATTCTAAGTGAAGCAGCACACGGGCCAAAAGTGTTGGCTTTGAGTGATGGTGGATTAACCAACAACATTCCCTTTTGCTACTTCACCACTAACAAAATATTGGTTGTTGGATTCGGTTTCATAGAGCCGTTGTTATCAATAAATAAGGAAACTAAGCTTTCCAAAGGTAAATTATCAAAAAGTACTGTTGAGTTAGCCACAAAGGTATCTCGTACCGTTGAGCTTGCTGCTTTTGACATAACAAAAGCAGAAGGTGATCCAAGAGTATCATTATGTATTTTGCACCCTAAAGTAGGGTTCACAGCCCTAACTTCAGCGTCAAGCACCCGCGAGGTATATAAGCACAAGTGGCGTGCAGTAAAGGAGTTTGAACAATTTGAAGCTACTCGAGAAACAAAAGGCAAACTTCCCAGTTATATTTTCCCTTTTTCTTTAGAGCAATATATACAAGAAAAGTATCGGAAACAAAAAACTCAACCCAAAAGCTCTATTGATGGAAAACTGAAGCGGTAGTGATAAATCTTTAATCGAAAGTAATTAAACCTTTGTACCGCTCTAATGGCAAATAGAATCGCTATCACTTGGTTTTGGCTTGGTTCCAATACTCATCAAGTACTTCTAAACTTAGTAGCTTCATTTCTTGTCCATTGGCTTCCACTGACTTTTCAACTTCACGAAAACGTCGTTCAAATTTATTCGTTGCCAATCGAAGTGCTTGCTCAGGATTGACCTTAAGGTGGCGAGATAAATTTACAACTGAAAATAATAAATCGCCAAGCTCTTCCTCTAATCGAGCTTGAGAGGTTTTCTCCTCGTTAACTTCTTCCATTACTTCATTTAATTCTTCAGTCACTTTATCGGCGACATCATTAAGGTTATCCCAATCAAAACCCACCAATGCAGCACGCTTTTGTACTTTATGAGCACGAGATAAACTCGGAAAACTGACAGGAATATCATCCAGCACTGAGTTTTGTTGCCGCTGCTGACGCTCTTGATGTTTTAAAGCTTCCCATTGGCTCAATTCATCCCCTGATAATTTGGCATCGGTAAACACATGAGGGTGGCGAGATACCAATTTTTCATTTAATTCTGCAACAATATCGTTAAAATCAAAGCGACCGTCTTCGTTTGCCAACTGGCAATAAAATACAACTTGAAATAATAAGTCACCTAATTCCGCTGGCAATTCATCCCAAGCTCTACGTTCAATCACATCGGCAACTTCATACGCTTCTTCTAAAGTATGAGGAACTATGGTTTGATAGCTTTGTTTAAGATCCCACTCGCAGCCTTGCTCTGGGTTTCTCAGTTGCGCCATTATTGCCAGAAGTTTTTCTATCTCACTATGCTTTTTCACTTTTCTATTACCTAAACATAAAGCTTGAATTAATCTCATTTAACCTAAACATTTTGCCAACAGCTCACTTCTATAATCAATAGTAATATCAATTTAAGCTTGTAAATATGGCCACAGCAGTTAGTTCGTTAGAAGCAATTACCCCGATTTCAGATTCAAGTAATAACTTCGATCATTTGCTTGAATATGTTACGGCCGAAGAGCGTCAGTATTTCGTTAAGGTATCTCAAAACCATACTGAATATCGAAGAGAAGCGAAAATGATGCACACCTCCATCATGAAAGGTTTTTGGTCTAGCCCTATTTTTCATACAAGCCGCTCCTATGATCTGCTGTTTTATCTATATGCTAATAAAAAAATCACCAAAGAAACGTTTGTTGATGTGCAAACGAGCTGGCTTCAACCTCTTACCCAGTGGCACCCAGACGCAGAAATTGAAGAGTCGCTTCATTTAAAAAAGTTTGAATCAAGCCAAATATATCGCACTGACGCTTCACATGTCTTGCCATTCTTGGACGGAATTGATGATGAAGTGAAAAAGGAGGTTGAGCAGCTTGAGTCACCTCAACGTAAATATACAGTAGTAGTATTTAATGAAGATAAAAAAGCTTTCCGGTTTCTTAAAAAGACTTGGGTTCAGGAGAACGGCAAATCCACTAAAGCTAATGAAAAAGAGTTGTGCGGTTTTATTAATTTTCTAAAGTCTAGATTACCTTGCTTTGGAACTCAGTACAGAAGCTGTAATAGTAAAGAATACCGAGTGAAAGTATTTTTACCTTCTTACTGGATAATGCAGTGTTTTTTTAAGCATATAAAAACAGCAGACTCCTATCATTTTACTCCATTGCCATGTTATTCAGCACCAGACTTATTACAATACTACCGATTACATCAATGTCGGATTCACCCTGTTGCTCTTTATCACCCAAGAGTTGCTAATAATATATTATCTCCAGATGGCACTCATTCCGGTTGCTCACTAACCTCCATGCATGATCATTATCACATCTCTAGATGTTTGACGCTCATAAAGCGGATAGCAGATCACTCTTTGGGCTTTTTTGAGCATGCGAATCAACTGTACAAAATCATGCAGGCTAACAACAGCGATACCGCTTTTATCGTGGATCGAATTAGAAAATGCTACTCAACCCTAATCGAGCAGGACGTTATTCCACATAATTATGGTGCATATGTAACTGTAGATGCTTACTCAGGAAAAAGTAGAGAACAAAAGCTCAATGAAAGAATATTAGATTGGTCGAAGTCTTTTAATATTGAAGACTTTGGTAGCCTCGCTGACATAGATTATTCGAACGATACCATTACACTATCGGTAATTAAGAAGTATTTTTTCTTTGCAGGTCAGCCCCATGAACTAATATCGTCGAGAGCCTTGTGTACTTGCATTTTAATGTTGATATCAATCCCCCCTGAATCAGCCAAGTATTACTATCTTAATGTCGGAGATTTCTATCATATTGACGTGGGCATACGTAAGAAAATTTTAAGCCATACCCATCAATATAAAATTAAGTTAGTAGCAGTAAATTCATAGTTAATGGAAGTGTGTTTTGAGAGTTTGTTCAGGAAAACATTCGAACAAGTAAAACAGTGCTAAATTGATTTTTTGACGCGAATAATAAGCCATGTCAGTAATAATCTCAGCATACTGACCATACTTTTCCTTAACGAAACCTTAACAAGACTTTTTCAGTATTAACTATCTAAGCTGGCTCTACTTTATAATTAAGGCATGACATTCCGGTACAAATAACCAACTGATGGCGACAGCAATCTCCTCTAACCAAACTCCTTTGTCAACGGATGTTGATTCAACTCATTATTCTCACTTACTGACTTATCTAGAATCAGATGAGAAAACACGATTTCAAAAAATTGCACTTAACCATCAAGAGTATGCTGAAGAAGCAGTGCAAATGCTTAGAAGCATAAACACTTTCGATTGGCATAACCCAATTTTCAAAAAAAGTCGCTCATTTGATATTCTGTTTTATCTTTATGCCAAAAAATTGATTACCCAGAATGAATTTGTTGATATACAAGTTAATTGGCTTCAGCCTCTTGTTCAGTGGGATCCTGACACTCAAATGGAGCCAACTCCCTGCCTAAAAAAATTTAAAGCCAGTCATATATACCGCACAGACGCCAATGGTGCGCTGAACCTTTATACCAAATTAAATGAGTTTTTTATCGGATTCGTAAGAACGCTACCAGAAAACCAACGACAATTTACTGTCATAGAGTTCAATAAGGGTACAACGGCGTATGAGCGTTTTTTGAAAAATGAGTTTCGAGTAATAAGAAAACAACCACACGAAACACCTAGCGAATACGAGCTATGTAATTGGTTCACGCTTGTCAAAGACAATATGCCTTGCTTTCATATCGATTGCCCACCTAAACGCGATAAAATAAGACAAACTAGGACTGACTCAGAGTTAAAGGTTAAGTTAGTCCTACCTTCTTATTGGGCTACTTCTGAATATTTAGAGAGTGCAGCGTATAAAGATTCATATCGTTTTTCTCATTTTTTCAGCTATGGAGCCCCAAATTTAGGTCAGTTTCATTATTTGCATTTAAACTTGAAGCACCCCATCACTTTGTATCACCCCAAAATAAAAGAAAACGTCTATGCACCTGACGGTAATCATGCTGGTACAATGGCTGCGTTTCATGACTTTCGTCATGTTTCTCTACTCCAAGAATTTGCTAAATCTTTCATAAATGAATCTCTTGAGACTTTCTCTCTAATCCAGAAATTAGAATTGATATTAAAGTTTGAAAACGGTTACCGAGCTGGATTGCTAAAAAAAATCGAGGAATTTTACTTAGAGATTCTAAGGCAAAATATCATCCCCAAAGGACATGGTGCTCGAAAGGCTGAATACGACCAAACACCTATAACTGACAAGGCGTTTGTTGAGCGTGAATTAACTAAATGGATTGGTGCATTTAACGCTGAAAATTTCGCAAATCTTACTGATTGTGAGTTCACTGAAACACCGATTCCAGAAGACTCTTCATATTCAAAACATGTCTTTAGTGGCTATAATGATAATGAATTTAACTCTGCGTTTGCGCTTTGTAGTTGCTTAGCCATACTTATCGCCTTTCCATGGGATATGAGCCTTAATTATTCACCATCTGATTACAGTCCCGCTCCTTGGGACAAATACGGCCGTGAGCATGCAAGAAGTCGTATTTTGAATATGCTGAGTAACTACAAGCTATCCATAGACATACGTGAGCTTGCACTCGTACCAAGTTAGGAGTTTAATATCGCTTCGCTTCAAACACACCTTCAATTTGCAATAACTTAGCAATCAAACGTGTCAACGCATCTCGATTATATAGCTCTAGCTCTAAATCTATCGAAGCAACTAATTTTTTAGTATCTACCTTGGTAGACATATTCATTACACTGGATTTTTCAGAAGCTAAAATGCTGGTAATGTCTCGAAGTAATGCGGTGCGATCATTCGCCATCACTCTAAGTTTGACTCTAAATCCACCCTTATAGTTCTCTCCCCACACTACATCGACTTCACGCTCAGGAGCATTAGAAATAAGCTCTTTAAGCTGCTCACAATCATCACGGTGAACAGAAATTCCTCGCCCTTTAGTGATAAAACCTACTATCTCATCACCTGAAACTGGCTGACAGCAACGTGCTAAGTGACTCATTAAGTTACCAACGCCGTTCACTTCAACTTTATCACCACGGCGGTTGGTCGATTTATGAATTTGGCCCTTTTTCAGCAGGTCTTCAACAGCACCGGTGGCATCGCCTTTTTCTTTTGGTGCGTAATAACCTTGAATGTAATTGGTTACTTGGTTTAATCGAACATCACCGCCACCTATGCCAGCCAATAAATCATCAAGACTGAGCATGTTAAATCGCTTAACTGCAGGTTCAGCGTCTTTAATTGAATAACCTAGAGGGTTTAATTCCGCATCAAGCATTTCTCGGCCAGCTTGAGTATTTTTTTCTTTATCTTGATGCTTAAACCAACTTTGAATTTTAGAACGTGAACGTGATGAACGTATGTAACCTAAATTTGGGTTCAGCCAATCACGCTTAGGGTTCGGGTGCTTGGCAGTAATAATTTCAACCTGCTCACCCGTTTGAACTTGATAAGTAAATGGCACAATACGACCATCGACTTTAGCGCCAATACACTTATGGCCAACATGGGAGTGAACATAGTAGGCAAAGTCCAAAACAGTACAGCCAGAGGGTAAATCAATTACATCGCCTTTAGGGCTGAATACATATACTCTGTCTTCAAAAACCTGACTACGTACTTCATCAACCAAGTTACCACTTTCGGTAACATCTTCTTGCCATTGCAGAATTTTACGCAGCCAATTGATTTTTTCTTCGTAACCACTTTGTTTGCCTGATTGATTGCCTTCTTTGTACTTCCAGTGAGCAGCTACTCCTAGCTCAGCATCTTCATGCATTTGTTCAGTTCGGATCTGAATTTCAACGGTTTTACCTTCAGGCCCCACAACAATGGTATGGATAGATTGATAACCATTAGGTTTAGGGTTAGCTACATAATCATCAAACTCTTTTGGAATATGATGCCAAAGAGTATGCACAACTCCTAAGGCGCTATAACAATCTTGTAGGCGATCTGTAACAATTCGAATGGCACGCACATCAAATAGCTCATCAAATTTTAGATCTTTGCCTTGCATCTTTTTCCAGATGCTAAAGATATGTTTAGGTCTCCCGTACACTTTAGCCTTTATGCCCTCTTCATCTAATTTAGATTGCAAGTGCTCTACAAAGTGAACAATATAAGATTCACGATCTAAACGCTTTCCATCGAGTTGTTTAGCAATGTCTTTGTAGATCTGAGGGTGTAGATAGCGAAACGAGATATCCTCAAGCTCCCACTTTAATTGCCCTATCCCAAGACGGTTCGCTAAAGGCGCATAAATATCCCTGATTTCTCTAGCTAAAAGCACACGAGTTTCTTCATCTGCATTTTTGACTTCACGCAATATACAAATGCGATCCGCTAATTTAATTACCACGGCACGTACATCTTCCACCATGGCTAATAACATTTTACGAATGTTATCAATTTGAGATTCTGGCGATTTATTATGGGGCGAGCTTTTTAACGCACCGATGGCGTTCATGGTAACTGCACTTTTCACCAGTAACTCAAGCTTTTTACCGTACTTTTCTTCGATTTGCTCTTCTGTTAACTTCTCAGAATTCAACAAAATATACAACACAGAAGCTTGAAGTGTCTCTAAGTCCATGTGCAGCGGTGCGAGAATTTCCACCATTTCTCGAGCACGAGTAAACTCGTCTGCAGATAATGTTGCAGTTTTGCCCTCTTGCGCGGTCAATAATTCACTAAGGAAGTCTTGCAAACCTTTAGCTTCTTGCTCATTTGGCAAGTAACGTTTAGTCCACTCTTCTAATTGGAATTGATCGTGCTGAAAATGGGTTTCACGAACCGATACCATAGCCCAATTACCTTTTTAATGATTAAATGCTTATGACTACTTCTTTAAGAATAGTGCCATTGCTTCAATATGATGTGTCTGAGGAAACATATCAATCATAGCCAACTTCTGCAATTGATATCCATGATCTAAAAGCACTTTTGTGTCACGAGACAAGCTTGAGGGATCGCAAGACACATATAGCACTTGATTAGGGCTTAGTTTCTTGAGCCATTGTAAGCACTCAAATGCGCCGGCTCTGGCGGGGTCTAATAATAATTTATCAATTTTCCCTAACCATGACTCTGCAGATAAATCAGCACTGAGATCACAATCGTAAAACTCGACATTTTCAAGCCTATTAATTGACGCATTTAATTGTGCTTGTTTTACCGCCGATTTTACACCTTCAACACCAATGACATGAGCGCCAGATTGTGCAAGTGGCAAACTGAAGTTACCCATACCGCAAAATAAATCCAATATGCGCTCACCCGATTGTGGCTGTAGCCACTCTATGGCTTGAGCCACCATTTTTTCGTTTATGCCAGCATTGACTTGAACAAAGCTCCCGGGTGAGAACTGTAAGCGTGAATTGGCAACCTGATAACTAGGAAGTAACTCATCGCCATGGATACTTTCAAATTGATTGTCATTCAATTGCAGGATCATGTTTAAGTCATGTTCTAAAGCAAATTCTTTAAGTACATTTTTATCGGATGATGATAAAGCTTCCGGGGTTCGAATGGCCACAAAAGGGAGCTTATCTCCTTGTATCAACTCTATATGCCCTAAACGCTTAACGCCTTTAAGTTGATTTAATGTACTCGTCAGCGGCTTAATTAATCTATCTAAGGCTTCAGGCAATACTTTACAGCGCTCAATATCAATCACATCACGACTGGCCGATTTTCTAAAACCAACGTTCAGACGATTGGTTGTTTTATCGAAGCTGGTTGCCAGTTTGGCACGACGTCGATATCGCCACGCCTCACCACAGAGTAACTCTGGCTGTGGCGGAGTCACCTTCGCAAGCTTTTCCATTAATTGACTCAATGTATTGAGCTTATGTTGACGCTGCGCATCGACGTCTAAATGCTGTAAATCGCATCCCCCACATTCATCATAATATTGGCAGTCTGGCTCAACACGATCCATAGAGGGCGTTAGCACCTTAATCAACTTACCTTTTGCAAATTTTTTCTTTTGTTCTACTAATTGCAGCTCTACCGTTTCCCCTCCTAGAGCCTTAGGAGTAAAAACGACTTTTCCCTGATGATGTGCAACGCCAGCGCCTAAGTGATCTAATTGGTTCATAGTCAAGGTCATTCTAGGTGACATTTTTTTTGATCTTTTAGGTTTATTTGTAAAAAATTGCGCCATATTTGCCTCAAAATTGATAAAGTAGCGGAGATAACAAAAATAATTCTAAAAAGGGAAATAAATAAAAGATCATGA
The DNA here is from genome assembly GCF_056591735.1 of Parashewanella sp. 2210YD4-3. NCBI lineage: Bacteria > Pseudomonadati > Pseudomonadota > Gammaproteobacteria > Alteromonadales > Shewanellaceae > Parashewanella > Parashewanella sp. 2210YD4-3. Next base: position 49,723 of record NZ_JBWQOG010000001.1, read on the forward strand.
GAGGTGCTGAAACCCCACCCAAGCATAACTTACGCACTTGGGTATTGATGCTGGCTTTAGTCCCGACGGTGGTAATCTCTATTTTACTCGCGGTTTTTTTCACGGTAAACCGAACAATCGAGTTAGAGCAAAATATTTTATTGAAAACGCGACAAGTTGCAGAACCTGTAGCACTCGCAATGGGATTAGCACTTAATACTAAAAACCGAGATGAAGCCAAACATTTGCTCACCAACCTACAAATGAGTGAGCCTAACTTAGTCGAGTCCGTCGCGGTATTTGATAGCAATAACCGTCGCTTCGTTTCATCACATTACAATAAAGCGTTTATTGGGCTCAGGCATAAAGGCTCATTATTTACCCTTAATCAAATTGAACAAGAAATTCACGACAATAAGCTGGTTATCAAAGTGCCTATATTTGCTATTTCAGCGCAAGAAAAGCAGGCATATCAGCAATCTGAACTACCAATAGAAAAACCAGAGCAAGGTCCACTACTCGGATATATTTCCGTATTAATGGACATCTCTAACATCATTGAAGCACAACACAGGAATATCATTATTTCCTTCGTCATCATTCTGATTGGTATACAGCTCAACTTGATGTTCACCATTCGTTTGGTCAAGTTTGTTTCAGGGCCTATTGACGAGCTATCCATGTTTGTTAGTCGCATCAATAACAATCAAGAAACCAACAAACTAAGCACTCAGTACATCAGTGAACTCGATTATCTTAAACGACAAATCGTTACCATGTCGAAAACTCTGCAAGCCTCACAAGATGAAATGCAAACTAATGTTGAGCAAGCAACGTCTGACTTAGTAAAGACATTGGAACAGATTGAAATTCAAAACGTTGAGCTAGATATCGCTAAAAAACGCGCTCAAGATGCCAACCAAACCAAATCAGAATTCTTGGCAAATATGTCGCACGAATTACGAACACCACTCAATGGCGTCATAGGCTTTGCTAAACAATTAGCAAAAACGCCACTACACAGCAGTCAACTGGAATATATCCATACCATTGAACGTAGCGCGAATAACTTACTCAGTATCATTAATGATATTTTGGATTTTTCTAAACTCGAAGCTGGAAAAATGGTTATAGAAACCATCCCGTTCAGTATCAGAGATATGATGAATGACACGCTTGAGTTGATTGCCCCAAGCGCACACGAAAAGCAACTAGAATTGCTCATTGATATCCATAGTGACGTTCCCGACGATGTCATTGGCGATATGCTTCATTTAAGTCAAATTCTTACCAACCTAGTGGGTAATGCAATTAAGTTTACAGACACAGGAAGTGTCATCGTAAAAGTAAAAGTTGAATCCAGTCACCTTGAGCGAATGTTATTGCGCTTTGAGGTTCAAGATACAGGAATTGGTATCAACCCAGAGCATCAAAAGTTGTTATTTCAAGCTTTTAAACAAGCTGACTCCTCTATCTCTAGACGTTTTGGTGGAACGGGTTTAGGACTTATCATTACTCAAAAACTCGTTGAGGCTTTGGGAGGAGAAGTACAATTTTGCTCAGAGTTAGGAAATGGCTCAACATTCTGGTGCACTTTACCCTTTGAGCGTTGCCAGCTTCGCTTAGGTGATTCATTACCCATCGCCAATTTAAAAGATAAATCTGTACTCTTGTTTGAGCCTAGAACGCTTTCAACAAAAACGACTACAGATATATTATCAAGTTGGAATATGTTGTATCGGGTCGCAACCTCAGCTGAAGATATCCCCAGTAAGTTGGCTACAAGTCAGAAATTTAATTATTTATTACTGAGCATTTGTGATACTTGCGATAAAACAGAAGTACTTAAAGTGTTGAAGTTAGCCAAAGCTAAAGTTGAACGCATAATTTTGCTCTACAACAGTTCAAAACACGAAAGACTACTTGGTGACTTAATCAACTACACTGATGCTGTGATAAAAACCCCTTTCACCAGCTTATCACTGGCGCGGCAAATGATTTATGCCCAAAAAACAGCCGAGCCAGCTCTTCTCAATACACCTGAACCAAGAGTGCAACAAAAGAAAAAGCTGAATGTTCTTGCCGTTGATGACAACCCAGCTAACCTAATGCTCATTAATGCATTACTCAATGAGCTGGTTACCAACGTCACGACGGCAACAAACGGTCAAAAAGCCATTGAGTTAGCTCAAAGCCATCATTATGATTTAATTTTGATGGATATTCAGATGCCTGGTATAGACGGGATTCAGGCAACAAAGAGCATCAGAAAAGACTCACTGAATCGCAATACCCCTATTGTGGCAGTTACTGCTCACTCCATGTCAGAGGAAAAAGAGCGAATTCTAGCTAGCGGTATGGAAGATCATTTACAAAAGCCAATTGATGTAGAAGACTTACGAGAAACCATTGACCGTTGGGTCTCTACACTACATTTTTCTCAATTTGATCTTCGAACCTTAGATTGGGACCTGTGCCTCTCTCAAGCAGGCCATAAAACCGACTTAGCCTTAGAGATGCTACAAATGTTTATCAACTCTATACCAAGTACCTGCGAGGACATTGAATCCGCGTTAAACAAACAAGATGTAGAAACCATGGTAAAAGTAATACATAAACTTCATGGTGCATGTTGTTACAGTGGCGTGCCTACTACCCAAAATTTGTGTAAACAAATTGAATCAAGCTTAAAAACACAGGCTTCTGTTGACATGGTAGAGCCTGAAATACTTGAATTGTTAGATGAGTTAATCAAGGTTAAATCCGCAGCGGAACAAGTGATTGTTCAGATGTCACCCGAACCAACTCATCTATAGCTAAATGAGCATTGGCGGTGTAGAATTCCCACATCATTTGAGGCTAGTATCATTCTTGATTCGGCCTCATATCTACTCTCCATAGATGAAAAATTTCATGACTAAAAAAATTGGCTTTTTCAAACGTTTGAAATCCCTAAATCTCCATCAAAAGCAAGTTTTTGCAATCGCATTATGCCAGCGTATGTACCCTAACTACGCGCTTTTTTCTCAAGTATGCGAATTTGGTAACCCTCAAGTTCTAAAGACCACATTAGATTTACTGTGGCAAAAACAATACGATAGAAAACTGAAGTTCAATCTTGAGCTTTATTTAGAACGATTAGATGAAGTGGTCCCAGAACCAGAAGATTATGATGTTTATGGTGTATACCCTGCCGTTGATGCAGTCGTTGCTTTAACATCACTACTGAGCGCGATTCAAAGTAAAATTGAAGACGATATCACCAACATTAGTAAAATTTCTTCTAGCACCGTAGCAAGCTATATCGAAGCGACTTGCGAGCAAGAATTCGAAACTGAAGAACAAATTGAAGATTACGTCTTTGCTCACCCAGTCATGGATGAAGAAAGAGAAGTTCAAGCTATGCTGCTGGACGTTATTGAGTCTAACTTCTTGAGCCCTGAGTTTATTAAAGAGCTAAGATCTGAAATCGTAGAAAGTGGCATTTCTAATATTGGAATTTCTGTTTAGTTTTTTGATTTAAGACGGTCTACTAGTAGTATATCTTCGATTTTTCTACTTAGGCCGTTATTATGAAGTACCTTCTCCTTATTATCTCTCACGTTGCCATTGGCATTATTGGATTCGCTATCGGCATCTATACGCTTCCCATTTTAACTGCCCCCACCAGTCCAAGTTCAGCCGTTATCGAAAAGATGTCTGAAAACTCAATGTATCATTCGGTATTTGTTAAGGACTTAAAGGACAGCGATGCATTTCACTGGGGAGAGGGTGATATTTCAATAGGGAGGAAGCATATTGTCTTTAATGGGAAGCTAGCTCCTGGGCCAGATTATAGGCTCTACCTTTCACCCACATTTGTCGAAACCGAAGCGGATTTCAAACGTTTAAAATCACAAATGGTTTTGGTTGGAGATGTAAAAACCTTTAATAACTTTGTGGTTAACGTCCCTGAGAGTGTAGATCCAAGTAATTACCAAGCCGTAATTGTGTGGTGTGAAACTTTTGGTGAGTTTATTACTGCGGCAAAATATCAATAATGATAAGCAATCAATAACATGATGGTTTAAGTTATTCACCATCATGTTATTGAACTAAAACACCTATTGATGTAGTGCTTCGAGTATCGATTGGTGAACTGAATTATTTACACCAGCTTTTTCATCAAAAATCGTATCCCCTATTTCGTACAGTGAACCAACGCGAATTTTTCCATTTTTTACTATCACCGCCATCTTGTTAGTCAATTTTGGTGCTTTCGCTATAACACTGTTTGGTACAGTAAATACATAGATTTCTTTAGTGCCAAAGGTTTGCTTTTTCCAATTTGAATGGCCAATGGTTCCGGTATTAGGAATTTCAATCAAACTAATCATATCATCTGAATGATAAAAACCCTGAGTAACCTTTATCCTATTTAAGTCTGTATCTTGAAGATTATTTATTATGTAATTAAGATTGAATGGAGAAATGCCCAAGTAATCATAAGGTTCAAAATTAACTTCAAATTTATCTCTATTTTGTAACAAGATAAACTGTATTTTCCCATCATCTAATAGTTGAATCATTATGGTATTACTCCCATTGTCGTAGATTGAAATGAAAATGGGCTTAAAAATGTGTTGGTTGGTAACTGTAACTAATTCACTTAAACGCGTGTTGATATTTATTTCATCTAATGTTCCAGGAGTCTTTAAGGGGTTAGGGAAAGGAATATCGGCATAGGTAGAATCCATTCTTCTCTTTAATTCAAAAGATGATACGACACCACAACCACTTTCCTCCGTTATAGATGTACAATCACCTTTATTGATATCAATAAAGTCAATTAAAGGCATCAGACCCGTTTGGTATCCTGTAATGTCGCTGTTAAAAAATGCGTTATCATCATTTGTGGAAATTGGAGATGTCCTACTTGCCCAATCATTCAGATTAGGGAATGAATTAAAAAAGCTACTTACTTGAACTTGCTCACTACCCGTTTTCACAGCAAAAGATTTCGCTGTCCAGATAAATTTTAACTCTGGTGCATTAAGGTTAGTAAGCAAAATACTTTGAGGATTTTTAAAAACCTCAGTCGATACTACTGCTTGTTGTTGACTTGTAAAAGTTTGGCTAGCCGTCTCAAGTAAGTCAAAGTCGTACTCATTACCTAAACTATAAGTAGCTTCTTCAAAAACTAATTGACCATTAGAAATAAAACCTCTGTTAACTGCATCTGAAGGAGTAACACCATTAATTTTTTTCTCAGTGAGTTCTAGTTTATCCTGCACTACCTGAAAATGGCTAAAAGCTAATTGTGGCTTGTCTTTATAGGTATTCAACACTCCTTGAACTGAATTGGCTTTTTCAAAAATACTAATGAAATTAGCAGGGGTAGAGTTTTGTCTAGCCTCAAGAAGGACAGCTTCTTCGAAGTAGTTTCTAAGATGAGGCTTACTATCAGACAACTCAATTTGTTGAGGTGCCTGAATCTGATTTTCAACCTCGTTAATTTGAGATGTTTGATTTAAAGTGTTAATCGTGTTGTGCATCGCAAGGTGGTGTTTTTGCTTATAAGTTAGCGTTTGCGATTCGCTCAAGCTTTCATTGATTAAAGACAACTCAGAGTGAAGCCGTTCCATCATTCGCACTGAGATATTTTGTAATCTTTTTCTTTCGATACTTTGGTCTATATTAAACTCAGTGCTATTCGGTAAGTTGTCACTTATATAATCAAAACAGGGTTCCACATCGATTAACAAAGCACGCTGAGCTTTATTGGCAGCTTCAACATCAGAAACTCCAAAGCTACTATAATGATGCGCTGCAGAGGTTTTTGTAGAAACAATTGAACACCCCGCATTAGCAACTAACTTAAGTGACTTATTAACAAGTTTGCCATTACTAGCAAAAGTTGAATCCGGATTTATTTCAGCCAAAAGTGAACATTGCTGTAAGCTTGTCTGATCAAAGCCATTAATATCGAACACCCCATTTTTGATTGTGTAACTGGTATCTTCATCACTTCCACATACTAAGTCACCATTACAATCTAAACAGACTTTGGCATTTTCTACATAGCTATCAGCCAGCAACACTCTATGAGCTGAACGTTTTTTAGAGTCCGTTCCACAACCGGAGATTGAAAGCATTAAAGTTAGGGACAAAAGTAAATAGCGGCAAATCATGTGAGTACTCCATCACATCAAACACTAAACAATCTTAGCTAATGAGCAAAAAAACACCAATAATCACTTTACTGTATATAAAACCAGTGTATACTGTTTATCAATACAGTACTTTTGACTGGAGTTAGGATGCTCTGCCAACTAAACATTCAAAACTTTGCCATTGTAAAATTTCTAGAATTAGACTTTCAGCAAGGAATGACCAGCATTACTGGTGAAACTGGAGCTGGTAAATCTATTGCAATTGATGCCTTAGGATTATGTTTAGGTAATCGGGCTGACTCTGGCAGTGTTCGCAATGGTGCAAGTAAAGCTGAATTATGCGCTAGCTTTAATATTTCCAACCTTCCCCAAGCAAAAAAGTGGTTGTCTGATCACGACCTTAACTTAGAAGATGACTGTATCTTACGCCGTACTATCGGTAATGATGGTCGCTCAAGAGCTTATGTTAATGGAAACCCTGTTCCTCTCTCACAATTAAAAAGTCTAGGCCAGCTTTTAGTGGCAATTCATGGTCAGCATGCTCACCATGCCATGCTAAAAAACGAACACCAGCTTACTTTATTAGATAGTTATGCTAATCATCAGGGATTAATTTATAAAGTTCAGCAACAATTCCGTAATTTCAAAAATGTACAGACTGAACTCAAACAGTTAAAAGCAAGCCAAGATGAGCGCAATGCTAGAAAACAATTGGTTGAGTACCAAGTCGATGAACTAAATGAGTTTGATTTAAAACAGGGTGAATTTGAACAAATTGAACAAGAGCATAAGCGCCAAGCTAATAGCGCTGAGCTGCTTCAAAGCTGTCAACAAAGCCTATCACTTTTAAGTGAAGATGAAACCAATATAGAATCAATGTTGAACCAATCAGTTCAGCTAGCTTCAGAGTTAGAAGGCTTAGATCCCAAACTCAAAACCATTACAGAAATGCTTAATGAAGCTTTAATCCAAGTGCAGGAGAGCAGCGGCGAAATTCAGCATTATGTGAATGGGCTTGAGCAAGATCCTGAACAATTTGCTCAACTCGAAGAGCGTTTAACCAAAGCAATGCAATTAGCACGTAAACACTTAGTCAGCCCAAACGAATTATTCGAGCATCATCAACTTCTCAAACAAGAACTTGAATCTCTTTCCCAAGCAGAAGGTAAACTTGACGATATTCAAACAGTGCTAGAACAAGCTCGTACAAATTATCAAGCTGCAGCGAAAAAGCTCAGCCTAAGCCGTTTAAGATTCGCGAAAGAGCTGAACAAGTTAGTCACAACTTCGATTAAAGAGCTAAACATGCCAAATGCTAAGTTCTGCATTGAAGTCAATCACACAGAACAAGCCATGACTGATTTAGGCTCAGATCATATTGATTTCAAAGTGACAACTAACCCAGGTCAGCCATTAGAACCTCTTTCTAAAGTCGCATCAGGCGGTGAGTTATCGCGAATTGGGCTTGGTATACAAGTAATTACTGCCCAAAAAGTTTCTACGCCAACACTCATTTTCGATGAAGTCGATGTGGGTATATCCGGTCCGACAGCAGCTGTGGTTGGCCGAATGCTAAGAAGCCTTGGAGAGTCTACTCAAGTCTTTTGCGTCACCCATTTACCTCAAGTTGCAGGTAATGGCCATCAACAAATGTTTGTGAATAAAAAAGTGGTCAAAGGTGGAACTGAAACCTCAATGGTACCTTTATCTGAAGCAGAACGCATTGAAGAGCTAGCTCGATTACTGGCAAGCGATAAAATCACAGAGCATGCCATTGCGAATGCAAAAGAACTGTTAATCTGAAAAGGTGGAACATATTATGAATATTTCTTTTGTGCTTCACCAATACACCATAGAGCACATGCAGGGGCACACATTTCCCCTACAAATGTTACCAAGCAGTTATAGAGAAAAATTTCGCCACTTGTACCTTGAGTTAGGCAAAGTGCATCACTACATCCCACCGCAGCTAAGCCTTGACCGATCGCTTGTGCAACCACAGCTCCACAAACTGAACAGCCTAACATAGCTATTGTCCTTGCCATAATTTGTCGAAACTCAGGGTCTTTTGTGATCTGCTTTACTCCCTCCAAACCTGACTCTACATAAATGGACTTAACCAAGTTTATAATCTTAGCTTTAATCACAGTTTCGTATTCGACCGTCGAATTTTCTCCTCTAAGCATTGCTTGTGAACTAGGAGCGCTTAACATTCCGTCTATCGAATGTTTTTTATGATTTAAAAATTGGTCACTGGGCAGAGATTGGTATGTTTTCGGTGTAGAGGTGGAGTATTTACCAAAAGCCAAGTTTTCCTCATCAGAAGAAGGTGTCTTTCTTGCGTAAAGTAACTCTCTTAACCAGCTGCAGCAACCAGCTTCAACTTTTTGAACGGCCATAAGCAATAATATTCATTGGAGAATAATGACCAGAAGATACTCTTTTAATTGCAAAAAAACATTACGGCTTAATGAAATTTAATTTAGAGATAGCTTAAGGGAAAAGGCTGAGAACACAGCCTCTTATACCAATCCTGCCAAAATTTGCAGACACACAAGAGCAAAAAAACCAGCTACAACATCATCAATCATGATCCCAAAGCCACCAGAGACTTTAGAGTCTAGCCATTTAATCGGCCAAGGTTTGATAATGTCAAAAAAACGGAACAAGGCAAAACCAATCGCTAACCACGCCCAACCAGCAGGCGCGGCTATCATAGTGATCAAGAGCCCTGCCACTTCATCCCATACAATGGCTCCATGATCATGCACCCCCATATCATTGGATGCTTTGCCACAGATATAAATACCAGCAATAGTGGCGATAACGGTTACCAATAAATAAATAGGCAAGGAAAACTGACTGAGTATTAAATACAAAGGAATAGCAGCTAAAGTACCAAAAGTACCTGGTGCTTTAGCTGCTAAACCCGAGCCAAACCCTAAAGCTAAAAAATGAATAGGGTTCGTTAAGCTTAACTTTTTAACGTTTTTATCTTGAGTGAAAACAGCCATTAAAAGTGTTTAAATCCTTGCTTTACTGGATGATAATTTAATTTGCCTTGCTTAAATGTCAGCTCAGAGCCTGAGGTGATTTGTCCGATCTTGGTAAACTTTACACCCGCCTGTTTTAACGAAGTGATAAGTGAGCTTTCGTCATTATCCGAAACAGTAAATAACAATTCGTAATCCTCTCCACCTGAAATTGCATACTCAATAGCATGCTCTTTACCCACAGTATCAATCAACGCTTCTGATAATGGTAGAGTATCAACATCAATTCGAGCGCCAGTGCCTGAAGCCTTATTGATATGGTTAAGGTCAGATGCTAACCCGTCAGACAAATCAATTGCAGAACTTGCTATACCACGAATTGCCTGTCCTGCTAACACTCTTGGTGTTGGGCGATAATGACGTTTAAGTAAATAGTCTCGATGCTCTTCATTTTTGGTTTGTAGCTTATCAAGCAATATATCTAAACCTAAAGCAGAATCACCGAGTGTCCCTGTTACGTATATCCAATCACCAATCTTGGCACCACTTCGTGTCATAGCTAATTGCGATGGAACAAGCCCATTAACAGTTAAAGTTAAGCTTTTTGAACCATAAGTTGTATCACCGCCAACCAGTGCAATGCCATAATACTGAGATATTTCACACAAGCCTTTGCAATAAGCTTCAAGCCATGCTTCATCAATATTAGGCAAGGTTAACGCTAATGTCATCCAAGCAGGTTCTGCACCCATAGCGGCAAGATCGGATAGGTTTACTGCCAATGATTTATAGCCTAAATCTTCAGCTGGCATGCTGGGTAAAAAATGGGTACCCTCGACTAATGTGTCACAAGAAATAGCAATGCTATTGCCTTCGGCAGGGTTAACCAAAGCACAGTCATCTCCAATGCCTACAGCAACATCCTTGCGACTAGGGCCTAATTCGGAAAAAAATTTTTCGATAATGTGAAATTCTTTCACAACGACTTCCATTGATCTTGATAAGTTAAAAAATGATTAATCACAACTTGCATTTTTATTGTGATCTTCTTGATTGCAAAGAGGTATTAATCATAGACAAAAAAAACGGTATCGTATGATACCGTTTTAATTTATTTTTGGCTGGCAGCCAGTTTATCTAATACACCGTTAACAAACTTATGACTATCATCAGCACCGAAGGCTTTAGCCAACTCGATACCTTCGTTAATCGCGACTTTGAAAGGTACACTTTTTTGGTAAGTCAGTTCGTAAGCACCTAAGCGAACAATCGCTTTTTCAACAGGTGATACATCTTCAACTTTACGGTCTAGAAAAGGAGCAAAAAGCTCATCTAAAGCTGCTGCTTTTGTCGCAACTCCTGAGAGCAGCTCTCTGAAATAGCTCACATCAACACCTTTAACATCTTGCTCAGTTAAAAATTGATGCTCTACATCGGCAATATTATTACCGCTTAACTGCCAAGAATAAATGGCTTGAACCGCAAGACGACGTGCTTTGCGGCGTTCAGAAGGCTTCATGGGGTTTCCTATTACAATTGTTGCTCTTGGATATTCTCAATTTCGCTACTAAGGCAACTAACGTTGAATTAGATGCCTCGGCAATCATTAATCAAGAAGATTTTCCAAATCGTCTAAAACATTAACCATTTCCAGCAAACCTAGAGCAGCTTCGCCACCTTTGTTGCCCGCTTTGGTTCCTGAGCGTTCAATTGCTTGCTCGATAGTATCGGTGGTAATAACACCAAATGAAACGGGTGTATCAAACTCTAGAGATACTTGAGCTAATCCTTTATTACATTCACCAGCAACAAAATCAAAATGCGGAGTACCACCTCGAATAACGGCACCTAATGCAATGATACCATCAAACTTACCACTGGCTGCTACACGACGTGCCGCAAGTGGCAACTCATATGCACCTGGCACACGAACTACAGTGATGTTGTCATCGCTGACGTTGCCAAAACGCTTCAGGGTGTCAATAGCACCACTCAACAAGCTCTCAACTACAAAGCTATTAAAACGTGATACAACGATTGCCACCTTGGCATCTTTAGCTTCAATCTTACCTTCAACTAGGTTCATTAAATTACCTTTGACGTATTCGACGGGCTGAAAATTGGCGCAATTGTACCATAACTCCAACCCGAGTTTTCAAATTAAAATTTATTATTCTGACACATACTCAGTGACTTCTAACCCAAAGCCAGAGAGAGAATGGTAGCGCTTAGGCGAGCTTAATAAGCGCATTTTGCTAACGCCCAATTGAGCTAATATTTGCGAGCCTACACCCACTCGGCGTGATGTACCTTCCCACTTAGCTGCCGGTGGTAATTTACCTTTATCTTCCAGTTCAAAGGCTTTTACTTTTTCAAGTAAGTCGCTACCAGATTCATGATTACCTAGCAGAACTAATACACCGTTTTCCTGTGCAATTCGCTCCATAGCTTTGTCTAATGGCCAGCTACGACTTTGATTGCGCTCAGAGTAAAGCAAATCGTTAAAGGTATTTTGTAAGTGAACACGCACTAAGGTATTGTCAGTAATTTCACCTTTTACCAGCGCAAAGTGAGGTTGATTATCAATGGTGTCGCGGAACGTCACCATTTTAAACTCACCAAAACGAGTTGGTAGTTTGCATTCTGACTCGCGCACGACGGTCGTTTCTTTGGTGTTACGGTATTCAATCAAATCCGCAATGGTACCGATTTTAATATCGTGTTTTTGACTGAACACTTCTAGCTCAGGGCGACGAGCCATAGTGCCGTCTTCATTTAGAATTTCAACAATCACACCTGAAGGCTCAAGCCCTGCAAGCCTCGCTAAATCACAGCCAGCTTCAGTATGGCCTGCGCGAACTAATACGCCACCTTCTTGTGCCATCAATGGGAAAATATGACCCGGCTGAACCAAGTCAGATGCTTTTGCATTTTTTGCTACTGCCGCTTGAACCGTTACAGCACGATCATGAGCAGAAATACCAGTGGTTACCCCACGGGCTGCTTCAATAGAAACAGTAAAGTTTGTTGCAAACTGTGCATTATTATTGCTCACCATTAATGGCAAGTTTAACTGTTCACAACGTGCTCTTGTCATGGTTTGACAGATCAAGCCACGGCCGTAAGTTGCCATGAAGTTAATGGCTTCAGGAGTCACAAGTTCTGCGGCCATGATTAGGTCGCCCTCGTTCTCTCTGTCTTCATCGTCCATCAAGATAACCATTTTACCTAATCGAATATCTTCAATGATTTCTTCTATGCTGTGTAACGCCATGTTAAGACCTTTACTTCATTAGATTTTTTTGAGTGGGTTCAACGCATAAATCCAGCTTTGGCTAGAGTTTCTATGGTTAAACCGGATTCAGTTTGAGTTTCTGTAGATGCTTGCATCAATCGCTCTAAGTAGCGGGCAATCTGATCTACCTCAATATTAACTTTATCGCCTGCTTGTAAATCGATAAGTGTTGTTTCATCGGCAGTATGAGGCACTATGGTTAGCCTAAATTTTGCACCTTGCACTTCATTTACCGTCAAGCTAACACCGTCAATAGTGATTGAACCTTTATGTGCAATATATCTTGCCAACTCGCTTGGAGCTTGAAGCCAAAACTCAATGGCTTTACCACGATTCTCACGTTTAACAACATGAGCGATACCATCGACATGGCCTGAAACCATATGTCCACCAAGTCGTGTTGTTGGTGTTACTGCTTTTTCTAAATTGAGCTTTTCACCCACTTGGTAACGGTCAAAGCCTGTTAACGCCACTGTTTCGGCAGATACATCCGCAACATAACCGTTCGAATTTAATGACACCACAGTCAAACAAACACCGTTAGTTGCAATACTGTCACCTAATTTTACATCCGAAAGATCAAGCTTGCCGCTTAATACGGTAAGCCTAATATCATCACTATTACGGTCTATATGTTTAATGTGGCCTACGGCCTCGATAATTCCGGTAAACATAGTTCTCACTACTCATTTATCCCCTCAAATAAAGTGGAAGATTGGGGATTGGTGATAAATGTGTCTCGATTAATTCAGCTTAAATCGCATTCTCAAGTCTTGCCCTAGTTGCACTCGTTCTAATAAATTCAACGATGGCAATTCCGACATTATCTGAAAATCAGGTAGCTGCATCATACTTCTTCCGCAACTTCCTAGTATTTTAGGTGCTTGATATAAATATAACTCATCAGCTAACTGCTCTTTGATAAAACTGCCAATTAAGGTCGCTCCAGCTTCAATCATTACGCTATTGCAGCTTTGGCCAAGAAAATCCATTAATGCAGTTAAGCACACACGTCCGTTTTGTTCAGGCAGAACCTCATATTGGACATGGCTTGGCAGCTTATCTTTAAAATCTTGCGGGTACTCTTGTGTCGAAACTAATAATACTGGCGAGGTTATATTGAGCAACTTCGCTGTTAAAGGCATACGACAATGTGAATCAAGTACTACTCGCATAGGTTGCTTAATATCGGCACCTGTTAAATCTTGAGCTAGCAGTCCTAACTCACTATGACGAACATTAAGGCCACAATCATCTTCAAGTACGGTATTAATACCTGTGATCACAGCACAATGCTTTAAGCGTAATTTTTGTACATCTTGACGAGACTCAGTACCAGTGATCCATTTTGACACACCATTTGATAATGCTGTTTTTCCGTCTAAGCTTGCAGCGACTTTAAGGGTTACCCAAGGTCGTCCAACTTCCATTCTTTTCATGAATCCTAAGTTCAAAGCACGAGACTGTTCTGCATACAGGCCTGAATCGACCTGAATGCCCGCCTCTCTTAGGATTTTGATTCCTCGACCAGAAACTTGAGGATTGGGATCATCTGCAGCAATGACAACTCTGGCAACTTGAGCTTTCACTATAGCTACAGCACACGGGCCTGTTCTACCATAATGACTGCATGGCTCTAAAGTGACATATGCAGTAGCACCTTGAGCTTGTTCTTGCGCTTGATTAAGCGCATGAACTTCGGCATGAGGTTCGCCAGCACGAAGATGGAACCCTTCACCAACGACCATTTCACCTTGAGTGATAACGCAGCCAACATTTGGATTAGGGCGAGTGGTATATTTACCTTTAGCCGCTAGCTGTAAGGCTCTGGTCATCATTTTTCTATCAAAAGTCGACCACATGATATGGAATTCCGGTGAGTATCTTGGGGTTATTTTTCTAACTTAGCGATTGCTTCGCCAAACTCAGACACGTCTTCAAATGCTCGATATACTGATGCAAAGCGAATATAGGCAACTTTATCTAAGATCATCAATTGCTCCATCATTAGATTGCCAATCATTTGAGATTTAATTTCGCGTTCACCTGTAGCTCTTAAAGTCGATTTAATTTTTGCCAAAGCTTGCTCAATCTGCTCTACTGAAACAGGGCGTTTTTCAGCTGCAATGCTCATCCCTCTACGAAGCTTTTCTTCATCAAAAGGCTGGCGACTTCCGTCACTTTTTATAACCTTAGGCATTACAAGCTCAGCACCTTCAAAGGTGGTAAAACGCTCATGGCAACAGGTACATTCACGACGACGCCTAACTTGGTGTCCTTCTGATACCAGACGAGAGTCAATCACTTTCGTATCTGTTTTATTACAAAATGGACAATGCATTGTGCCCCCTGTGTTGCCATGACCAAAAAAAGTGGCCGAAAGGGTTCCCTTTCGGCCACAAGATTTTATCTTATTTCAAGAGCTTCTGCTACTTATGCTTTTTATTTGTAGACAGGAAAGCGACCGCAAAGCTCAAGAACTTGTTGCTTCACACGGTTAATCACATCTTCATTATGAGCATCATCTAGAACATCACAGATCCAATGCGTTAATGTTTGAGCTTCTGCTTCTTTAAATCCACGACGGGTAATTGCTGGTGTACCAATACGAACACCAGAAGTTACAAATGGCGAGCGAGGATCATTAGGCACTGAGTTTTTATTAACAGTGATGTTAGCACTACCTAACGCAGCATCAGCTTCTTTACCTGTTAGTTCGCGCCCAATCAAGTCAACCAGCATTAAGTGGTTTTCAGTTCCACCAGAAACGATTTTGTAACCGCGCTCTAGGAATACTTCCACCATAGCTTTAGCATTCTTAACAACTTGCTGTTGGTAAGCTTTAAACTCTGGTAATAATGCTTCTTTAAAGGCTACCGCTTTACCTGCGATAACGTGCATTAATGGGCCACCTTGACCACCTGGGAATACCGCAGAGTTTAGTTTTTTGTGTAAATCTTCATCTTGTTCAGCTGATAAGATGATACCACCACGAGGACCTGCCAATGTCTTGTGAGTGGTTGAGGTCACAACGTGGGCATGAGGTAATGGGTCTGGATAAACGCCTGCCGCAATTAAGCCAGCAACGTGAGCCATATCGACAAATAAATAAGCGTCAATTTTATCAGCAATTTCACGCATTTTCGCCCAATCAACAATACCTGAATAGGCAGAGAAACCACCAATGATCATTTTAGGCTTATGTTCAACAGCTAATTGCTCAAGCTCTTGATAATCAATTTTACCTGATTCGTCGATACCGTAAGGCACGATATCATACAATTTACCTGAAAAATTTACTGGTGAACCATGAGTTAAATGACCGCCGTGTGCTAGGTTCATACCTAATACTTTGTCACCTGGTTTCAGTAAGGTCATGTATACGGCCGAGTTAGCTTGTGAACCTGAATGTGGCTGTACGTTAGCGTAAACTGCACCAAACAGTTCTTTTACTCGCTCAATGGCCAAAGTTTCAACAACATCTACGTGTTCACAACCACCATAATAACGTTTACCTGGATAACCTTCTGCGTACTTATTAGTTAATACAGAACCTTGTGCTTCCATCACTCGAGCACTGGTGTAGTTTTCCGAAGCAATTAATTCAATGTGTTCTTCTTGACGTACTTTTTCTTTTTGCATCGCTTGAGCCAATTCTGGATCAAAATCAGCGATTGTTATGTCATGTTGTTGCATTATTTTCTCCGAAAAAAATAACGTAAGTGTGGGTGTAGGTTTAAATTTTTATTTTGGGCGGCATTTTACTCTTTCATGTAACATAATCCCAGTAAATTAAACCGTTTTTTCACACTGTTTTCTATTGAGAACATTCAACTCTATTCTTCATTGATAACAATAATCTCATTCAGTCGAAGTATTAATAGTGCTAAAAAGATCTTCAACGATGTTTGAACTATTACCATAGAATTACGAAATAAAAGTTAATATCGATCTTAATTGATACAACAAGTATTAGACAACGCAGGAGTTCATAAACCTTGTATTATTTAACCTGAGCTCTGTATAAAGAAATCAGCACTTTTCTAATTTTACAAATAAAATATAAATTCAATCTACAGTGCGGCTAATTTTGTGTAGTTCAAGGCTGAGCAGTTCGTAATAGCCAGCCTATTTCGAGCTGTTCTAACGCAGAAATACGCATAAGTAGCTGTGCTGTAGAGGTTTGCTTATGCAGAGCTCAGGTTATTTAGTCATAAACTATCTATTGGGCTTCTGACTTTTCACTGGTATTGATTTAGATAAAAAGTGTCAATTCGGCCTTCGGGTTTAAGTTTTCCTAGGATTACAATACAATTTAATTCACTTTACTCCTATTTTAGAAATAACCAATGGCACAATTCGTATATAGCATGTTGCGTGTGGGCAAGGTTGTTCCACCCAAAAAGCAAATCCTTAAAGACATTTCTTTAAGCTTTTATCCGGGCGCCAAAATCGGTGTTCTTGGTCTAAACGGCTCAGGTAAATCTACTTTACTTCGTATTATGGCGGGCATTGATACCGAAATTGAAGGTGAAGCTCGTCCAATGCCTGGGCTTAAGATTGGTTACCTTCCTCAAGAACCTAAGCTTGATGAAAACAAAACAGTTCGTGAAACCATTGAAGAAGCCGTATCAGAAGCGAAAAATGCGCTAACTCGCCTTGATGAAGTGTATGCCGCTTATGCCGAGCCTGATGCCGACTTTGATGCGTTAGCAAAAGAACAAGGCGAACTTGAAGCGATTATTCAATCTCAAGATGCTCATAATCTTGATGTGATTTTAGACAGAGCAGCAAATGCACTTCGCCTTCCAGATTGGGATGAAAAAATCGAGGTGTTATCGGGTGGTGAGCGTCGTCGAGTGGCGATTTGTCGTCTTCTGCTTGAAAAGCCAGAAATGCTGCTTCTTGACGAACCAACCAACCACTTAGATGCAGAATCGGTAGCTTGGCTTGAGAACTTCCTGCACGAATATTCTGGTACTGTTGTGGCGATTACCCACGACCGTTATTTCTTGGATAATGCCGCAGGCTGGATTTTAGAACTTGACCGTGGTGAAGGTATCCCATGGGAAGGCAACTACACTTCGTGGCTTGAACAAAAAGATGTACGTTTGAAGCAAGAATCTTCAGCAGAAAGTGCTCGTCAAAAAACCATTGCTAAAGAATTAGAATGGGTTCGCCAAGGCTCTAAAGGTCGTCAGTCTAAAGGTAAGGCGCGTATGGCTCGCTTTGAAGAGCTGAACACCAACGATTACCAGAAGCGTAATGAGACCAACGAGCTGTTTATTCCACCTGGTCCACGTTTAGGTGACAAGGTTATTGAAGTCAATAATCTGACTAAATCCTATGGCGACCGTGTCCTGATTGACAACCTTTCATTCAGCGTACCGAAAGGCGCTATCGTCGGTATTATCGGTGCTAACGGTGCGGGTAAATCTACCCTATTCCGTATGCTTTCAGGCTCTGAGCAACCAGATAGCGGAAGTGTCGAGCTAGGTGAAACGGTTCAACTGGCTTCAGTTGAGCAGTTCCGTGACTCAATGAATGATACCAACACCATTTGGGAAGAAATCTCTGGTGGGCAGGATATTATTCGTATCAACAATATGGAAATTCCAAGCCGTGCTTACGTGGGTCGTTTCAACTTTAAAGGTGGTGATCAGCAGAAAATCATTGGCAGCTTATCCGGTGGTGAGCGTAATCGAGTTCACTTAGCCAAGCTACTTCAAGCAGGCGGCAACGTATTGCTACTCGATGAACCAACCAACGACCTTGACGTTGAAACCTTGCGTGCACTTGAAGAAGCCATCGTCGAATTCCCGGGTTGCGCTATGGTGATCTCGCATGACCGCTGGTTCTTAGACCGTATTTGTACCCATATCCTTGATTACCGTGATGAAGGCCAAGTGAACTTCTACGAAGGTAACTACACTGAATATTCTGCATGGCTTAAAGAGCATTTGGGAACTGATGTGATTGAACCACATAGACTGAAATACAAACGTATTAGCAAGTAATTCAGATATATCAACAGAGGCCTAAGTGCCTCTGTTTTTTTAGGGACATCATGAATATTTTTGTCAGCGATATTTGGGGCATAACTCCCTATCTTCAAAATCTCGTATATGAAGTTAGCCCGGAAACCGTAATCCACGATCCTTATGATGGTCAGTTACTAACCTTTGAAAATGAGCAACAGGCATACTGCCACTTTATGGAACACTCAGGGATAGATTCGTATACGAAATCGCTTACCAAATTATTGAGTGAGTTAAAGTCTCCTGTTAACTTGATTGGATTCAGTGCTGGCGCATCAGCCATTTGGAATATTACGGATAGTGTTAATCAAGATAAAATTCAAAATGCGATTTGTTTCTATGGTGGGCAAATTAGGCATGCTTTGGACATAACCCCTAAATTTAAAACCATTCATATTATGCCAACTAAAGAAATGCATTTTGATTTAGCAACTGTTTTAGATAAGCTCAACACCAAATCCAATACTGATGTTATCCAAACGGAATATTTACATGGTTTTATGAATCAATGCTCACCTAACTTTTCTCAAAAGGGATATCAAGAATACCTAACATTCATTAAGGAGCGTATGTGAAGAAAATTGCAATTTTTGTCGATGTTCAAAATATTTACTACACCACAAGAGAAGCTTTTGGTCGCCAATTCAACTATCGTAAATTTTGGACTCAACTTAGTGAGCAAGGCGATATAACCATAGCAAACGCATATGCCATTGCGAGAGATGATGATGGTCAAATTAAGTTTCAGGACGCACTAAGACATATTGGATTTGATGTAAAACTCAAACCCTTTATTCAACGTGCAGATGGCTCTGCAAAAGGAGATTGGGATGTCGGTATAACCATAGATGTGCTAGAATCAGCCCCAGAAGTTGACGAAGTTGTTTTACTTTCTGGTGACGGAGACTTCAGCCTTTTACTCTCCAAAATATCTTCTAAGTACAATATCCAGACTAAGGTTTTTGGTGTACCATCTTTGACGGCTAAATCCCTGATTGATTCTTGTAATGAATATATAGAAATCAATAACTCACTCCTAAGGTAGCACTAGAAACACATGCACAATTTGAGTCAAACCTTTCACTTCCCAGTCCAGATTTATTACGAAGATACCGATTTTTCAGGTGTCGTGTATCATCCTAATTTCTTAAAATACTTTGAAAGAGCGAGAGAGCATGTGATCGGGGCAGCGCGATTAAAGCAACTGTGGGAACAAGAACAACTGGGCTTTGCCGTTTATAAAAGTGAAATGACTTGCCAAGAAGGTGTTGAATTTAGTGATATCATCGATGTAAGAACTCAATTTTTCATCGAAAGCCAGTACCGCACCGTCTGGCATCAAGAAATTTACCGCCCAAATGCGACTAAACCAGCGGTGATAGCTAAAATTGAAATGGTGTGTATGAACACCAAAAGACAGCTAACCGCTATGCCAGATACATTGATGGCCGAGTTAACTCAGCAATTCTAGTTTTACTGAGTTCGCCCCACTTTAATTCAAGTTCAAAAGGTTTTAGGGGTTCAGAATAAAATTTACCTTGGATTTTATTTACTCCCATTCTTAAGAGTAGCTCTCGAACCTTTTTGCTTTCAACACCTTCAACGGTCACATCTAACCCTAGCTTTTTAGGCAAGCTAATACTGGTTTCAAGGATAAAAAGTGAAGCCTTGTCATTAAAGATATCCTCTAAAAAGGAACGATCCACTTTCACTTCATCAATGGGGAGTCTTTTTAAATAGGCAAGTGAGGAATGACCAGTTCCAAAATCATCAATGGCAATCGAAATTCCTAAATCACGTAATGAATGTAGTGTTTCAGTGGCTTTTAGAGTATCTTCCATCAAACTGCTTTCCGTCAGCTCTATGCTTAAACACTCACCTGGTAAATTGTGTCTTTTTAAGGCTGATTCAATGTCCTTAACCAAATTGTCAGAACACAAATCAGAAGAAGACATATTTACACCTACTTGAGTATATAACCCTGCGCTGCGCCATAACACCTGCTGTTCCAGTACTTTCTCCAATACCCATTGGCTAACGATATCTATCATCCCCGCTTGTTCAGCCAACGGAATAAATTCCGAAGGAGAGATAAAGCCAATATCTGAATGTTCCCACCGGATCAAAGCCTCCACTTGTGAAAAACCACTGCAAGGTAATGACTCTTTAGGTTGATATACTATGTACATTTGGTCTTTTTTTAAGGCTTTTGGAATCGCAGCAATAATCGCGATTTCACGATCTTGTATTCGGTCATCACCAGCTTGATAACTTGAAAAGAGCAACGGGCTAGTTACAGATTTTTTTAAAGCAAGATCTAATCTTTTCAGCATGGTACTAACATCAGAGTGATGTTCTTCTAACCCTAAAACCGCCATTTTTAACTTTACAGTAATGGGGGTATTGTTGATTCTTATCGGTGCTTGTAACTGCTGCTGTAGTTCAAGTAACTCTTCGATTGGATAATAGTGCTCAAAATACAAAAAAAACTCAGCGCCACTCATTCTTGCCATTAGCTTAGGACGCCTTGGCATAGTTTTTAGTCTGTCTGTAAACCGCTGTAAAAGTTGATCGCCTAACGAAAAACCAAACATATTATTTACGAACCTAAAACGATGAATATCGAGTAAAACAAAGTACCCTTTTTTCACTGGCATTTGCATCGCTAAACGACTTTTTAAGCCTATACGATTCATCAAACCTGTTAGTTTATCGAGGCCTGTTGGGGGTGGAATAACTTTTAAGAAATTGTCAATTGCGGAGTAAAGTATTCTATAACGTAGGGGGACATCGTACATTTTTAATGGCGTACGATGCTCAATTTGTTGTGCTATTTTACTTGAAAGCTTACTAATGAACTCATCTTCAAGATTAGATTCTCTGTACTTGCTATATAACACCCAGCAAAGCATCACTAACGCTATGGCTAGAGTTGTAGATATCCCTAAAATTAACACGCCTATTATCCTTATTGGTCGCTGATTTTTTTATTATTTATGTGTTGCGCAAACTTTGTTCAATAAAATATGGCTCTAAACCCCTTAAATGACAAGTCGTTTTCTTAGAAAATTATCGATTTCCTCCTGAATATTTGGTTACTCGCAATGACATAAATCAAAAACCTAGTAATTTTGTCGGATTAATTTGCATACTACTGGCTGGATTAAGTAAAATACGCTCCCTCCCGCAAGTGGCGGTGTTGTTACTAGAAAATTTGAGAGTATTTATGTTTACACCTGAGCTATTGTCTCCTGCAGGCACCCTTAAAAATATGCGTTACGCTTTTGCCTATGGTGCAGATGCTGTATATGCTGGTCAGCCTCGTTATAGCTTACGAGTGCGCAACAACGACTTTAAGCTTGAAAACCTGAAAACAGGAATTGACGAAGCTCATGAGCTAGGCAAAAAACTGTACGTTGTAAGTAACATTGCCCCACATAATGCCAAACTAAAAACTTACATCCGCGATATGGAACCTGTGGTTTCTATGAAGCCAGATGCACTAATCATGTCCGATCCAGGTCTTATCATGATGGTTCGTGAAGCGTTTCCCGATCAAGAAGTTCATCTATCTGTGCAAGCAAATGCTATCAACTGGGCTTCAGTTAAGTTTTGGGAACAGCAAGGCATCAAGCGTGTGATCTTGTCTCGTGAGTTATCACTAGATGAAATTGAAGAAATCCGTCAACGCTGTCCAGATATCGAATTAGAAGTGTTTGTTCATGGCGCACTTTGCATGGCTTACTCTGGCCGTTGCTTACTTTCGGGTTACATGAATAAACGAGATCCTAACCAAGGTACTTGTACCAATGCTTGTCGTTGGAAGTACGATGCTCATGAAGCCAAAGAAAATGATAGTGGCGATGTTGTAGCGGTAAACCCTAACGGTAATGGCGTTCAAATTGAAACCCCAACCTTAGGTGAAGGAGCTCCTACTGATAATATTTATCTGCTTGAAGAAGCCAATCGCCCTGGTGAGTATATGCCTACATTTGAAGATGAGCATGGCACCTACATCATGAACTCAAAAGACTTACGTGCAATTCAACACGTTGAGCGACTTACTAAAATTGGTGTGGACTCATTAAAAATTGAAGGCCGTACTAAATCTTTCTATTACGTTGCTCGCACAGCTCAGCTATATAAACAAGCGATTGCAGATGCCGTAGCAGGTAAAGAGTTTAATCCGAGTTTAATGCGTCAGTTAGAAGGTTTGGCTCACCGTGGCTATACCGAAGGTTTCCTTCGTCGCCATGTTCATGATGAATATCAAAATTACGATTATGGTTATTCAGTCAGCGATACCCAGCAATTCTGTGGTGAACTTACAGGTGTTCGCAACAATGCTGGTCTTGCTGAAATAGATGTAAAAAACAAGTTCTCAGTCGGCGATAGTGTTGAGCTAATGACTCCGCAAGGCAATATGAACCTTAAAATTGAAGGCCTTGAGAACCGTAAAGGTGAAGCAGTAGAATCAGGTAAAGGTAATGGTCACATTGTGTATCTTGATGTACCTAACGAAGTGGATCTAAACAAAGGCATTTTGCTGCGTAACTTGCAAAGTGGGCAAGATACTCGTAATCCACAAGCTGAAAAGCAAGCCACTGTTTAGGCTTCCTCTGTAGTCAAAACTTAAGGCACTCATCGAGTGCCTTTTTTATTAAAAAGTGTTAATTAAAAGCACATGAATAGGTAATCATTGTCTAATTACTACTTGATATAGTGCTTTGAAATAAACCACTACAAAGCCAGTAAAATGTCATTTCTAAAACGTGTATTCCCACTATTGTTTTTGCTTTTATACTCAGCGTTTTCATATCCTGTTTTAGCATCAGACCGGACTAGGGATGTGTTCACCAAACAAATGCACTTCAACAATAACTTTGCCCAAAATCCACCTGAGAATGGAATGGAGCTTTGTAAAGAAGCAAACCTCGCCAGTTATAAAACTTGTATGCCAATCTTTGTTTACGGTGCTAATGATAAATTAGAGGCTCACATCGTATTTGGTATTCACGCAGGAAAAGTACACATTCAAAACAATGATGGTGTTTTATATTTCTCTCGACGATTTTTCATCCCAGAATTTGCAAAAGTGGTAAACCCAAAAACTCATAAACTACTTTTTTTAGGCTTTCTTCATAACAAACAAGGCATTATTTGTAATGATATTCAATGCCGACGTTGGAAGTGATGAGTGAGAAAATTGTTAAAGTGTATAGCATAGCTCTTTCATCAAACCTGATTTTATTATGGCTATTTCAATAAACTCATAAAGGTATCGATATGCAAAAATCAGCACTGTTAATATGCCTAACCCTATTGAGCTTTAATTCATTTCCTGCAGACAATATTCTTACTCCGCAGAACTTAGTGAATAACTTTTCTCTACACAGCATCACATCGACAACTGGAGCTGAAACCTGCAATAACGAACAAAAATCAGATCCCAACATCAAAACCTGCACCCCAATACAAAATGCGAGTAATGATATTCTTACTACTACTTGGAACGTTACTTCACCAGAGCCAGATCATATGACGTTGGATATTACCCCACAGTCGGAAAAAACATTCGGCAATGATAAAGTAGTAGAGGAAGTATCTGCAGTTGTTCTCGATAAAACGATAAACAAGCAGATATTTTCAGGCCCAATAAAAAACTGGATGGGACTCATATGTGATACTAGCCATTGTTCAGACTGGCAATAAATCCTATTAGATTTGGTTTACGGCTTGCAACGATAAACGTGTGTTATTAATTGTGTTACGCAAAATCGACTTTTATAGTAAAATACCGCTTTTCAAGGTAATCAATAGTAACCACGCTTGGTTGGTGCATATTCTCTGAAACCCTTGCTGTAACTAATTTTTTGTAGGAATATCAACAACGTGGCATTACTTATTAATGACAAATGTATCAACTGTGATATGTGTGAGCCTGAGTGCCCTAATGAAGCAATCACGTTTGGGGAAGAGATCTACGAGATCGATCCCGACCTTTGTACAGAATGCGTTGGTCACTACGATAAACCTACCTGTATTTCAGTTTGCCCGATTGATTGCATTGACCCCGATCCAAACCGAGAAGAGTCTGAAGATGAGCTTTTAGTTAAGTTCGGTATTTTGACAGGTAAAATAAAACTGGATTGATTTTATCTCTCTTGCAGTATTTACTAAATAATCAAGACTTTTTGATACTATCTAATTCCTCTAACTTAGCCGCTATTTTGTGATTATAATCACAAAATAATATGACAGAATAAAACAACATACTCCTCCCGACTTCCTCCTAAAATTGACCACCTAAAGGCTTTCTTTATGAAAAAAAGCTTCGTTGTGGGATTTGACATTTTACTGTATGCATTATTATTCAATACTCTTCCGTTTGAGCCACTGTTAGCTAAGGGGTTTAGTGAATTTATCTTTATCGCTATTCTGTGGCTGACTGAAGCGATTCCTATCAGTATTACAGCATTACTGGTGCCGTTGTGTGCAGCCGTCAGTGGGATATTCCCTCTAAAACAGGCTTTATCGAATTTTTCATCTCCAGTAATTTTTCTTTTTCTCGCGGGTTTTTCACTAGCTGCTTGCTTAAAAAAGCAAGGGTTAGACTTAGTGTTGGCCGATAAAGTCATTTTGTTGGCTAAGGGAAAACTACTCAATGCCGTCTTCTTGATTTTTATATTCACGGCTTTTATGTCGATGTGGATGTCAAACACAGCTACCGTTGCAGTTATGACTCCTTTAGCTCTGAATTTGATTGAAAGAAGCACCAAAACGCCCTCAACTAAACTTTATGTCTTTACCTTACTCGGCTTAGCTTATTCATCCAGTGCAGGCGGTGTTGCTACGTTAGTCGGTAGTCCTCCCAATGCCATTGTGGCTAATGAAATGCATTTGGGTTTTATGGATTGGATCTGGTATGGATTACCGGCTGCAACGCTTTTGCTCCCATTGGTTTTAGGAATACTTTGGCTGTGCATTAAGCCTGATCTTAATCATGAGTTTGATTTTTCTCCTCAACCATTTGAATTTACTCGCTCCCGTCAACTAACTATTTTAATTGCGCTAGCCACGATTGTACTTTGGATTTTTTCCAAACCTTTATCGGCCTTACTCGGTGGCATAAAACATATTGATGTCGTCATTGCACTTTTCTCCATTGGCATGATGGGTATTTTTCGAGTTGCAGATTGGAAGGACATAGAAAAAGAAACTGAATGGGGGGTATTAATATTGTTCGGCGGAGGTTTGGGGCTATCTGCCGTTTTAAGAGTAACTGGTGTCAGTGATTATATCGCAGGCTCAGTGAGCGCTTATCTAATTGGAACAACACATTGGGTTGTTTTTTCTGCGGTAGCCTTATTGGTTGTGTCATTGACAGCGCTCTCAAGTAATACGGCTAGCGCTGCCATTTTAATTCCAATATTCACTCCCGTCGCCAAAGCGATGGGAGTAAACCCTATGATCATGGCCGCCATGATTGGCGTCGCGGCTTCATGCGCCTTTATGCTACCCATTTCAACCCCACCTAATGCCATTGTATTTGCAACAGGCAAAGTTCCGATGAACAAAATGATGCTGTATGGACTGCTGATAAGTTTAAGTAGCATTATCTTGTTACTGCTTCTAGCTGAATTCGTCTGGAGGTTCATATGAAGCACGCTTTCTCAAAGACAATTGATCCAATTGAGGAATGATTATGAAAAAAACAATCTCAGCCGTATGTACAACCATTTTTCTTCTAGCCGGGCATTGTGGATTGGCACAAGCTAAAACATCGACGAACACCTCTGCTCCAAATGTTTCAGTGTTTGATTCTGCAATTTATCGTGACTTATTTGGCACACCAAAAATGCGCGCTATCTTCTCGGATGAAAACCAAATTAAAAACTGGTTACTTTATGAGAGAGTCTTAGCGAATGCTCAGGCAAAGTATGGTGTCATACCTAAAGCCAACGCTAAAAAAATTCAGCAGGCTGCGCAGTATAAAAACATCAATATAGAGGCTTTACGTGCCGGCACGAATAAAGTAGGTCGGCCTATTAAAACACTCATTAAACTGGTGAATAAAAAGGGCGGTCGAGCTGTCAGTAATTACCTGCACTGGGGAAGCACAACTCAAGATGTGATGGATACTGCCACAGTGTTAGAAGTCAGGGATGCTTTAAAACTCCTCGATAAACAACTGGCTGATGTTATTAAGCTTACTGCACAGTTATCGGAGAAATATAAACGAACAGTTATGGCGGCAAGAACTAATGGTCAACAAGCCACCCCAACCTCTTTCGGTTTTCGCATGGCCACTTATATGGTTGAGTTTTATCACCATAGGCAGCGCATTGCCGAGCTTTTACCTCGAGTTTCCATTGGCCAATCTACAGGAGCGGTAGGTACCTTAGCCGCTACTGGGCCTAAAGGGTTAAAAGTCGAAGCCGAAGTTAATAAACAGCTTAATTTAAACGTTCCGATAATTCCTTGGAACGCAAGCAGAGACCACTTTGCAGAAACCCTTGCGGTAGTTGGCCTGATTAATGGCACTCTTAGCCGTCTTGCTACTGACATTAATAACTGGTCTCGCATCGAAGTTGGGGAAATAAAAGAAGGCGAAGGTGGTGCAAGTAGTACCATGCCTCAAAAGAAAAACCCTAGAGCATCTGAGTTTATGAGCGGCCTCGCCAGAATGGCAAGAGTCAGAATGTCTGGCATTCTAGAAATCACGGATCACGCTGATACTCGAACGGGTTCACCATGGATTGCTGAGTGGTCTCTTATCCCTGAAATGTTCTTAATCACGTCTGAATCGCTAGATAGAGCAGAAAGAATGTTTTCGAAACTTAAAGTGTACCCAGAACGAATGAAACGCAACCTCGATTTATCTCAAGGTTATTCAATGTCTCAAGCTGTCATGCAATTTTTAGCGGTAAAAATTGGTCGAGCGAAAGCTTACAAAATGGTTAAAGCTGCGATAAAAAAAGCCAAACCCAATCAAACATTTCGTCAAGTGATCTTATCTAATCCAGAACTCAAGAAGAATATCGGCAACAACTTAGACCGGATACTTAATCCCGAAAACTATCTTGGTGCAGCACCTGAGATGGTGGATAGAGCCGTAAGGACAGTAACAAAAGGAATTTGATTGCTTTTAACCAACTGACATAAGAAGTTTGTTATGACTATCAATAAAAAAATGCTAATGAGCATAGTTTGCATTGAGCTGCTAGCGAGTCATGTAGCCTTTGCTCATTCTAGAAATGATGAAATCAATCAATTAAAACAACGCATATCGAAACTTGAAAAGAGCGCCACAAAGATAAAAACCACTGGAGGTGGGTTACGAATATCTAATAAAAATTCTGGTTCAAGTTTTAAAATCAACGGTCGCTTTCACCTCGATTACGATAACTTTGATGGCGCTTATAATGGGATGAACGAAGGAAAACGTGCCAGCGATTTGTTTATTCGACGGGCTCGAATTGGTATATCTGGCAATATGAATCCTATCTGGAGTTACAAGTTCACACTTGCTTTTGGTGGTGGAAGTCGCTCAGGAACCAACAGAGAAGACGGACGAATTCAAAATGCCATCCTTAGCTATAACGGCTTCAAAAAAATAGGCGGGCCACAAATTCAAGTTGGTAAAATAAAAGAAGACACCACACTTGAAGCCACCACCAGCAGCAATTACATCACGACGATTTCTCGCTCAACTATCGTCAATGCTGTCTCTCCTTTTTTCAACTGGGGCTTACGCGTAAACCAAAACTTTAAGTCATACGGACTTCGTTACGCTGTTGGTATGTATCAAGCTGCTGATGGCTCGAGTAATGGTCGAGAAGATGGCAACGGTAAAAACCTTTGGGCATTTACCGGCCGTGCTAATTTCGCACCAATAGCAACAAAAGATAAAGTTGTTCATTTCGGTGTTTGGGGATCGTACCGAGACAATGGTGATGCCAACTTTAGAAATCGTGCTCGAGGTGAAATCCGAAATACTAATATTAGACTGCTGGACTCTAGAATGGGTGGTCAAGATGTTGCGGTTAAAAACATTACAGAGGGAGGGATAGAATTCGCAGGTGTCTATGGGCCACTCTCGCTTCAATCAGAATATATCAAACGCAATGCCGACACGGTTGATTCAGCCGATTCTGAGCCAAAGCTTTCAGGCTATTATGTCACTGGTAGCTACTTTATCACGGGGGAATCTCGATATTATGATCAAGCTAAAGGGGTATTTTCACAGCCTAAAGGGGTTCGACATGCACTTGAGGCTTATGTCAGATTCAGTAACGCAGACAGCAAATTCGATAACGCTGAGCTGGATAACGAATCTCAAGGAACTGAGGTTGAAGTATTAACTTTAGGTATGAATTATTACGTTAATCCACAAATCAGGGTCATGTTCAATTATCTAGACACTAAGGTTTCAGGAAACAGTGATGCTTTAACTGCCTTAACAAACTCCGAAGATAAAGGCAAAGGGATTGTAGCTCGAGTGCAGTACCTATTCTAAAACACGATCAGTACTGATGAGCAGCAGTAAATTCAGCATTTGGTAGTTATAACTTCTATTTCTACAGAATTATCTGCTGTTCCAACACTATATTGAACGAAGCAACCTGTATTTTGTGGTTGTATTCCATTTGGTGCCTTACCTGATAATTCGCCAAAAGTGACATTTAATTTACCAGTTCCATTGTATACCAAATCATATATAGTATTATCGGCTCCTGTTCCATTTCCATACCCTTTAATATCATGATCCAAAAGCTTCAAAATCCCATTGCCATTTTGGTACGGATACTGGTTTATAAACCTTATTTGTGTCCCATCAATATCAACAAAACCGCTATACTCCTTGCCAATCCCTTGCATTACAGCCTTTGCATGCGCCATTTCTGCCGCACTTTTCATAGAAGCCG
The DNA here is from genome assembly GCF_056591735.1 of Parashewanella sp. 2210YD4-3. Classification (NCBI taxonomy): domain Bacteria; kingdom Pseudomonadati; phylum Pseudomonadota; class Gammaproteobacteria; order Alteromonadales; family Shewanellaceae; genus Parashewanella; species Parashewanella sp. 2210YD4-3. The sequence continues at coordinate 79,108 of NZ_JBWQOG010000001.1, forward strand.
CTAATCCATTCAAAGTCGCAATTCTTGCATCTCGTTTAAAGTCCATAAATTTAGGCAGCGCAACAACGCTTATGATTCCTAAGATCACAATAACCATTACCAACTCTATTAGAGTAAAGCCTTTTTCTGCTCGGTTAACCGCAATTTTTAAATCAAACATCATTCTTAATCCATTCTAGAAAATGTAAAGCCATAAGCCCGTTAGTTAGAATGATATAGAATATTTACTCCACACCAAAGCACAAAAGAAAAATTTCTTAATTTGTGATTTTAAAACACACCTAATCAATAGCGTGATAACGAGTCAAATTTTCATAAAAAGCAGACTTTGCTTACATAAACTTCATCATTATTTTTAACTATTTAGAACATTTGATCTAAATCACAGCGTAGTCATTTTGACCCTGTTAATTTAGTACCCAAGAAAAGAGGCAATTCCACTAGGCTTTCGATGAAAACTTAATGGAATTGCATTTAAACATTCAATTTAAACTTTTTAAGAGGAACGCATCATGGCGGCTAAATTTTTTATTCCTTCAGTCAATGTACTTGGTCAAGGCGCAGTTGATGACGCTATTGGCGATATTAAAACCTTAGGGTTCAGACGTGCGCTTATTGTTACTGATAAGCCATTAGTCGAAATCGGCATTGCCGGTGGTTTAGTTGCTAAGCTTGCCGATGTCAGCATTGAATCTTTCGTATTTGACGGTACTCAACCTAACCCAACAGTAGGCAATGTTGAAGCGGGTTTAAAAATTCTAAAAGAAAATGACTGTGACTTTGTTATTTCTTTAGGTGGTGGTTCTCCACACGATTGTGCGAAAGGTATTGCTTTAGTGGCTACTAACGGTGGCAGCATTAAAGATTACGAAGGTGTTGATGTTTCTGCAAAACCACAATTGCCTTTGGTCGCGATCAACACTACTGCGGGCACTGCAAGTGAAATGACTCGTTTCTGCATCATCACTGATGAAGACCGTCATATTAAAATGGCAATCGTTGATAAGAACACTACTCCTATCTTATCTGTGAACGATCCTGAGCTAATGATCAAAAAACCAAAAGCACTAACCGCAGCTACTGGTATGGACGCATTAACTCACGCCATTGAAGCTTACGTTTCTATTGCGGCAAACCCAATCACCGATGCTTGTGCAATCAAAGCGATTGAACTTATCCGTGATAACTTAGAAAACGCAGTTAGAGATGGACAAAACATCGAAGCTCGTGAACAAATGGCTTACGCTCAGTTCTTAGCGGGTATGGCATTTAACAACGCAAGCTTGGGTTATGTTCACGCGATGGCTCACCAGTTGGGTGGTTTCTACGACCTTCCACACGGTGTATGTAACGCACTACTTCTGCCACACGTTCAAGAGTACAACGCACAAGTGGTTCCTGCTCGATTAAAAGATGTAGCAATTGCAATGGGCGTAGATGTAGCAGAAATGAGTGACGAGCAAGGTGCTGCAGCTGGTATTGAAGCGATTAAAGCACTTTCTGTACGCATTGATATTCCAGCATCATTGACTGAGCTAGGTGTTAAAGAAGAAGATATTCCTACTCTTGCTGATAACGCCTTAAAAGATGCTTGTGGTTTCACCAACCCTAAGCAAGCAACTCATGAAGAAATCTGCCAAATCTTCAAAAATGCACTTTAATGGATAAGTGTAGATTTAATTAAGGTCGCTCCGGCGACCTTTTTTTATTTCCTCATTATACTAGGGCCTGTAGATCTTTCAGGATTAAATTTTGTGCTATTTGAGCGCTTATCTGTTCAAGGCGTGAGCAGTGAAGCTTAGCCATCTAAGTAAGCTGGTCACAACACTGAACAGGAAGTGCTCAAAAGCATCGAAGACAGCGTAAATTGGTACTTACTTTGAAAACAGAAAGCTGCTGCGTTATCGTTTGTTTATGTGGAGTAACCACACTTTACAAACTCCGCCTTGCATAAGATAACCAATTTATCGCTGCAAAAATAATCACGAAAGTTCAATAGGCCCTAGAGACAGCTAGAAACTGTGACATTACAACAAGATTGAACACTTACTCATCAATCAAACATTCTTTTATTAAAAAGAGCTTGCGAGCTTGAACTCCCCGCTATATGATTACGCCCGCTTCCACAGAGCAGCTTTGAAAACAAAGTTATATCTAGTGAAAGAAGCCCGAATAGCTCAGTTGGTAGAGCAGAGGATTGAAAATCCTCGTGTCCCTGGTTCGATTCCGGGTTCGGGCACCATTTTTATTTAGAGAATGTGCCGACATAGCTCAGTTGGTAGAGCAACTGACTTGTAATCAGTAGGTCCCGAGTTCGACTCTTGGTGTCGGCACCATTTTTCTATTTTAAAGATATAAAGCATACTGCTTATCTCAGATAAGCCCGAATAGCTCAGTTGGTAGAGCAGAGGATTGAAAATCCTCGTGTCCCTGGTTCGATTCCGGGTTCGGGCACCATCTTTTATCTTAATTAAAGATTCCAATTTTCAATCTATAATCAATATGTTGGTTTATATTTTCACTTAATTGATACCAAAATTAAGAATACTTAACTTACCTATAATTTTTTATCCTGTAATATTTTCATGTCACTTTCCTTAAAATTTAGGAACGTCATATGAACACATCATCCAAAGCTCTTTGCTTAGTCTTAGCGACTTTTAGTATTCCGTTTGCTGTAGCGAGCACTCATGCTCCTTCACAACCACAGTCATATTTTCACCTTGATGGAATGCATATTCTTAAGAGTAAAAGTGAAAATAACTTTTCAGCCCCCGATTTACCTAAAACTGGGGCAGATCTTTGTAAAGTTGCACACCTAGCATCAGATTGTTACGTCATTAAAAATGCATCAGCTAATGAAATTGAGCTCGTGTGGGAAAATAAAACGCCTCTGTATCTCCCTCCTGAAAATCAACATGGGGAGGTTGTATTGAGCAACCCCAAATTTTTTCATCAAAAAACAACTCACATTGTCGTTACCAACACCCAAACAAAACAGGAAATTTATAACGGTGATATCAAAGATCAGGTGGGTTTAAGCTGTAGCGAGGCTACTTGTAAGGATTGGAATTAATACCACAGTGAGTCCTAACAGCAGCAATCAAAGTTGCCTCTTTAATTGCTGCTTATAAAAACTAATGTAATTTCAACTTAGGCCGTTGCCAACGAAGTAATTTTTGCGCTAATCGGTAAACCAATGCAGAAAAGTACCCGAATAAACTAGATAAATGACGTTGGTATAAAGACATGTACATTAGACGAGCTACATGTCCTTCAACGAAGAACTGTCCAGATCTAAGATTTCCCATCAAGTTACCTACCGCAGAAAATCGGCTTAATGAAACTAATGAACCATAATCTTTATATTCAAATGCTTTTTCAGCACGAGTACCGTTAAATTTACCGATGAAGTTTTTATAAAGTTGGTGTGCCATCTGGTCTGCTGCTTGTGCTCTTGGTGGAGCAAACCTACCGTCAGACAATTTTAGTTCAACACAGTCACCAATAGCATAGATATCTTCTACACCTTTCACTTTCATAAACTCATCCACTTGGATTTGATTACGCCCAGTGATAGGAAGTTGAGTAAAGTTTTGAAATACTTTAGGCCCTTGAACACCTGCCGCCCATACTTTGATATCAGAAGGAATAACATTGTCATCATGGGTAACAAAGCCTTTTTTGGTTACCTCTTTAACATGAACCCCTATATGCAGCTTCACGCCAATTCTATCAAGTAATGACTGTGCTCTTGCGCCGATTCTTTCTGGTAATTGCGGTAAGATTTTAGGTGAAGCTTCGATCAAGTGGACATCTAAATGACCATCTGAAACATTTTGATAGCCGAATTCATTAACGGTGTCGATGACATGAAATAATTCGGCAGCCAATTCCACACCTGTTGCTCCAGCCCCGACTATGCCAATACCCAGTTTTTTATTTTCACCGGATTCGCTTAACTGCAACAATGCATCTAGCAGTTTTTGATGAAACAACTCAGCACTTTGAAGATTATCAAGCAAAATGCAGTTTTCAATGGCACCCGGTGTGCCGAACGTATTCGATACACTTCCTAAAGCTAATACAAGATAGTCGTATCCAATCTCACGCTCAGCCAATAGTAACTCACCGTCTTCTGCAAATACTGGGGCTAACTGCAATTTTTTAGAGTCAACATCGCAGCCTGTCACTTCCCCACGCATGAAGCGATAACCATTTTTTAAACCATGGTCTCGATACAACAAACCATCTAGAGAGCGATCTACTGCACCTACTGCAACTTCGTGTAGTTTCGGCTTCCATATATGAATTGGACTTTTGTCTACTAGGCAAATATCAAGTTTCTTCTTTTTACCTAATTTTCGCCCTAATTTGGATGCCAAAGCTAAACCACCAGCTCCACCTCCAACGATCACCATTCGCTTAACTGTCATATCAACTCCGCATGGTAAATTGGTCTGACCTAGATTTAGAGTTACTCTAATCTACCAAAAAAAACTTAACAGTGTAAGAATAATAGAAAAAGTTACTAAAAGAGCGAATTTTGCTAGATTGTTCCAAAACACTGCTACAACTAGCTAGAATCATCGAAGTACTAGTTTTTTAAGCTGCAGACTATGAACAAAAAATAATACTTAGGATGGAAATTAAGTAAGTGTTCAAATTATAAATTGAATGCAATCACTGAAATGGGAATAACAGCCACCTACCCAGAGCATGATAGGCAGCAATTAAAATATTTAAACAGCATCGTCGTTTTCTTCACCTGTACGAATACGGATCACACGCTCGACATCGGTCACAAAAATTTTACCGTCACCAATTTTTCCGGTGTGGGCAGTATCAACAATAGTTTCGACAGCTTGTTCTAGTAATTCATCCTGCACTACGATGTCGATTTTTACTTTTGGTAGAAAATCCACCATATATTCTGCACCGCGATACAATTCTGTGTGCCCTTTTTGACGCCCAAAGCCCTTAACCTCAAGAACCGTCATCCCTGTAATACCGACTTCCGCCAGTGCTTCCCTAACATCATCAAGCTTGAACGGCTTAATGATTGCTTCAACTCTCTTCATCGAAAAACTCTCCGGTTTCGAATATTTTGAACGATTTTAACGCGTAATCTTAATATTGGTATAGGTTACTCTTTCTATTAACCCAATAAGAGGTTAAAATTTAAACAAAAGTTACCTCATGGATGATGGTATGAAATCTATACACGGATTAACCCTAGTAGAACTCGCCGTTACAATTGCTGTGGCAGCAATTCTACTTGCTATTGGTGTTCCATCTCTTACTAACCTGTATGATAACACTCGTGTTGATAGTAATATCGAACGTATTCAAAATACTTTTCACTTTGCTCGAAATCAAGCTATGTCTCTTGGTAGACCGGTAAGCATCTGCCCTTCGATTAATAATACCTGTAGCGGTGACTGGCTTAAAGGAATTATCGTTTTTATTGATGATAACCGAAACCTTAGGAAAGATGGCGACGATGCAATACTAAACCGGATTCCTTCATTTGATGCCAGTGATCACATCAAAAGCTCCCAGGCTTCCTATACATTTTTAGCTACAGGTTTTCTATCTAGTCTTGCCGGAACCCTAACCTATTGCCCTAGTAAGAAAGAGCATGAAGCGTCACAACAAATAAGAATTAATAATAATGGCCGAGTTAGACGAAATACTGAACGTGTCGATTGCAAATAACCCATTTTCGCAGGAATTTAAAAGAAACCAGCCTGTTTGTACAACTTTCAGGCTAGTAATTTAGAGTAATAGCATTATTTTGTGGTTTTAATGAACATAATCTGGATATACTAGCCCGATGTGCAGCTTTGGTAGTAAGTGTATCGATGGAAAAGACAAACGGATTTACCCTAGTGGAAATGATGGTAACCATTGCAGTTGCTGCAATTTTAATTGGTGTAGGTGTTCCCTCACTCACTTCTTTTTACCAAAACACCCGTGCAGAACAAAGTATAAAACAAATTCAATCTCTATTAACTTTTGCTCGAAATCAAGCCACTAGCTACCATCGCTCTGTAACGGTTTGCCCTAAATCAGATTCAAAGGGAACTATTTGCGGCAATGATTGGCGCAACGGAATGGCAGTTTATACTATTATTGCTCCTGCTGGTGCAGGAGGCCCTAGCGTTTCTGTAAAATCAAAAACATTACGTCAACTCCCTAAATTTGAAGATGGCGATATAATCAAGTTTCGCTTTTCGAATATCACCTATGATGCTCAAGGGCAGGTTTCTTCATTTAATCCACAAGGTATTTTTGCCGTTAACTCAGTAGACTTGATTTACTGCCCTGATAACAACGCGTCCTTAGCTAAAGGCATCAAAATTTTTACAAGTGGCCAAACTAAACTCATTGATTCAACTCTAAGTTGCTCCAATCAAACAAAGTAGCTCATATTGATAATTTGATGCCCTCAGATAACGAAACAGGTATACTCAACGGGTCTCATATCAAAGGGTCTGTGATACCCAAACGGAGTTTTTTTTGACTGCTAGCTACATCCCTCTTGAACTCTATAAACGAAAATGGATATTCAACAACCACGAAATTCCAGTTTCTGAACAAGAAAAAGCATTAATCAAGCCATTGACTGAAAAAAGCTCAATGTTGTTGTGGAATCGATTCATTAGCAATAAAAGTAGCCACTCTGAGCAATTTACCAAAGGCGATTGGGCCGCTCGCAGCAACAGCTGGAAAAAAGAAGATACATGGCAGTCAGCATGGGATAGCCAAGATACTAGCTTGCCTTTATTGTTAGCCGAAGACATTACATGGCCTGATGAGGCCTGTGTATATTTTGCCTACGATAAATACAACCTTATTGAAACTGATTGGAAGACCTTTAAAAATAATTGGAAATGCTTTTTGTTTTTCGATGACGGTCCACTACTCTTTTCTCAAGAACAAAAACAAGTAGTTTGGTTCCACCAAAACGGTGAATATCAGTTAGGTCATAGAGGCTGATTTTCTTCGATTAAATCTTGTACTATTTTAATAACCACATAAAATAGACAACTCCTAATGAGCCTTAACCTTTTGAGGTCAATATGAAAATTACAAAGTTAATCCTACCACTAACGATATTAATGAGCTCTTTCCAGCTTCAAGCAAAAACCATTGAAGGTGTAGATGTGCCTCAGCAATCGGTTATCGCTGACCATAAAATGGAGCTGAAAGGTGCTGGTGTTCGAAGTAAATTCTTTTTTGATTTATATGTTGGTAGCCTTTATCTCCCTGATGGTGACGACAATTTCGCAACAGCGTTTGAGCAGGGATCTGTGGCGATTAGACTGAATATTATTTCAGATATGATCACTCAAGAGAAAATGCAGAATGCTATAGCTGAAGGTTTTGAAGACGCGACTGACGGAAAAGTTGCACCAATCAAAGCAGAAATTGACAAATTTATGTCTTTGTTCGATTCAGGTATCAAGGTTGGCGATCAGTTCACTTTTGTTTCAAACAAAGGCCAAGACGTTGTAGCCTACAAAAATGGCACCTCGCTAGCTGACATTAAAAATCAAGCATTTACTAAGGCATTATTTGATATTTGGTTAGGTAAAAAGCCAGCTCAACGTAGCCTTAAAAAGAAAATGCTTGATCAGTAATCACCTAGTTGCATATCGCAACTAGGACCTGATAACACTAAATTAAGTCAGTTTCATTTGCTGAATATATTCGTGGGCTATTTCAGGGGTCGTACAGCTGGGTTTTTGATGTCTATCAGCCTTTAAATGACCTTTCCTATGCTTGAGGGCGGCATCCAGTTTTTTAGCCGCCTCAGCTATCGCTGGATACATAACGTCATTTTTACCCGAAGCAGAAATTGCTGCGCCTTCGTAATTCGTTCTAATTTCTACTTCGTACTCGCCGTGTTCTTGGGAGATGATCACATCAAGTGAAATAAGACTAGGGAAATGATTGGAAATTTTTGAAAACTTTTCGTTAACGTGTTCTCTTACCGACTCGGTAACATCAACGTGGTGACCGGATAAATTTATTTTCATAGAGTTTCCTTCTTACGGGTGATGTAGTCTTTGACCCATCGTTGATACGAACGTTCGTTATATCATTCAGCCAATATTTGTAATGTGATCTTGATCGACTTAAGCCATCTAGCCTTAGAAAATAAAATAACAAATAGCACTAATTCTTTTTACCTATCTCTACCTAACTCCCTTTAACTAATGCTTTTTCGCTAATATTTTTCTTATATTTGCTGTTCAAGGTATCTCGACATATTGGGTACAAAATAGCTACTCAATGTACATTACTCATAGGAGTGTTGAGCTTTAAGGATTAAATTTTGTGCTATTTAATACACGAAGTGATATAACCCTACAAAAAATAGCTAAAGCTAAAATTCGGAGTTTTGAAATGACATTTACAGTTTCAATCAATTGGGAAAAAGATAATTCAGATACTGGCGAATTTACTCGCGATCATAAGATTGAATTTGGCAGTGGTCAGATTGTTAGTGCTTCTTCTGCTCCAGAGTACAAAGGCAATCCTGAAATGGTCAATCCAGAAGAAAGTCTACTTGCCGCACTTTCTTCTTGTCATATGCTGACATTTCTCGCAATTGCGCATTTAAAACGCTTGCCTGTACATAGTTATCAAGACAAGGCTGTGGCTACTTTAGGTAAATTAGAAACTGGAAAGCTAGCAGTGACAGAAATCACTTTATCTCCCAGAGTGACGTTTATTGAAGGAACTGAAGTCAACGATGAAATCTTACAAAAGATGCATGATAAAGCTCACGCTAACTGTTTTATCGCTAACAGCATAAACAGTAAGGTGCTGATAAATGTTTAGATGATCAAAAACAGCACCACTATGGGTGCTGCTTTCACTAGAGGGCATTAACGCAAAGTCATTACTTTTTTAAGTATTTCCCTTTTGCATCAAAAGGCCAATTAATCCCTAACCATGCTTTCATGAATGCTTTTTGTGCTTTAGTGGGGTTAGCCACGGCTTTGATTTGCACTTTTCCTTCTGGTTTAGCATCTAATTTAACCTTGAAGTGTTGGAGTTTATCATCTTTAAATGCCGTCACTTTAATCGTGTCATCGGCTTTAAAATCCTCTAAACGCTTTTTGAAACCTGCTGCGGTAACTTTTAGTCCGTTAATGGCAATAATTTGATCTCCTGCCCCTATACCAGCATTCCAAGCAGGGCTATTTTTAGAGACTTTTGAAAGTGTCAAACTTCCGCTAGATAACGTCATCCCTGAATAAACTTTCTTCTTACCAAACTTCAACTTTAAGCCAGCATTTGCTAATAAGGCTTTAAAGTTCAAGGTAGAAGGCTCACTAATATGAGACTGCCACCACCTTTCATAAGACTTACCCGTTAGGTTTTTAATGATATTTTTTACATCATCATTGGTATAGCCTTTAGGCAGTTTATAATCACGATAAAGCTCACGATGAACGTCACGGTAGCTGTGCTTAAGCTTAGTATCATTCAACATCGACATATCTAACGCCAACGAGGCCATGTAGCCTTCAGAGTAGATATTCACGCTGTTATTATGAGCGTAATCACCACCTGTTGACGTCCACTCATTCGCACTCGATTGCGCCACAGACTGAACCTGCTTGCCAGGCTTATTCATGTTTGAAGTAATACGTTTAGCTAAATCAGCAAAGTACTCTTTTGGCGTCATCACTCCCGCAGTCAATAACAATTGATTTTGGAAATAGCTGGTTGAGCCCTCAGCTAACCAAAGTAACTCAGTCAGTTTTGGATGCTGGTAATCATAATTCGCAATTTCAGCTGGACGATAAGCTTTCACATTCCATGTGTGAATAAACTCATGCGAAGCTGTGCTGATAAAGCGTAAATAATCTTTACGCTCCCTAAACATAAATCGAGGCAACTGAATAATGGTCGAGTTTAAATGCTCAGTTGCCCCTCTTGCACCACTCGTTGCGTGCACCATATAAACGTATCGCTTAAATGGGTAACTATCCCACCAACGGTGAGCTTGACCACTGATCTTTTTTAGATCCGTCACAACTTGGTCAATGTTGTAGTTCCCTTCTCCCCAAATGACTAACTCATAATCTCTACCATCAGCTTTAAAGCTGCGATGGTGACTGATCCCTGTTTCAATCGGAGAATCTACTAATACGTCATAATTTGGAGCAACAAAGGCATTTTTGCCATCAGAATTTAATCCTGAATAACTTTTCCACTTTCTAGGAACCTTAAGCTCAACATTTAATTCATCATTCTTGAACTCAGGGCTATACATAAACACCGCACTAGCATCTAAATAAGCATGGGTACTGCTAATATGGCGAGTACGTGTACCTAATTCATTGGCATATAGGTTATAGCTAACGGTAACTTTAGAAGGTTTATCAAGCTCAATTTGCCAAGAACCAGTCTCTGTTCGAGTCCAATCTAACGTCTTACCCTTAGCATCTTTTGCCACAAAGTTACGAACGCCATCAGCCGTTGGCAAAACTTTGTACTTGCCTGTTCGCCATACAGGAAGATTCACAGTAAGTTCGTCAGAGTTTACTTTCGGAAAAGCCACTTCCACTTTTGCCATATGATGCTCAGGCTGAGTTAAATCTATGGTGTAAGTTACTTGGGAGAATACTGGAGCTGAAAATAGCAGAGAAACGGGAAGCCAAAACTTGTTGCCGATATTCACAAATCTATCCTTATTATTTTTAGCAAACTAATCTAGTCGCGAGTATAACAATCTTGGTTCAAATTCAATAACCAGAATCACAGTTCCGAGTAAATTAAAATGGATAGACATAAAAAATTTCAAAAAGGATACATATTATCAACATTTTTCATCAACAATGATTGACCCAAATATTCATTTCGATACCATTAGGTTCAGGTCTTTTTATGTTCTTTATAATGATTTTTTAACTAACTCATCATAAAACTTGTGACAAGGGTAACAAACTCTCATTTATAATAACGAGGAAGTTTGACAACCAGATAAGACCTACGAAAATGAATCATTTTATTCACACTCACCATCCCCGAGTATGATTTTTTAGTAGCCTTTTAGAAGGGAAGCAGAGTATGAAGGATACTGCAGTACAAATTACGACTCACGAACTAAAGCAACAACTCTTAGACTGCAAATCAGAATTAAAAGCAGTACTTCAAGACAGAGATGATAAGTACAAGCGCCTATTAAATTTTATTTCTGATCTCAGCATTGCGAGTAAAGGTCAAAACCTTGAGCTTGATAACAAGCTAGCAAAATTGCGTAGGCAGCTCACCAGATTTGAAGATATTGGCACCTATCAGCAAGACATCAATGATATTGAGCGTGCATTGCAAACCCAACACCGGCAATTAACTTTAAGCCTTGATGAAAGCCGCCATGGCTTAACCAGAGTTGCCAGCCAACTTCAACGGGTAAAGTCTTTACCTGAAAAAAATAAACGCGAGCTTATTTACTTCAAAAATGAAATGAAAAAACCTTTTCATACCGTATGGGAGTATTTACCTAAAATAGAGCAACTTATCGAGCATTATGAAAAAGTATTAGAGTTGCAATTCTCTCAAGAGCTTGAATTTGAACTTGAAGAAAAGCACATTGCTTTAGCTCGTGAGCTAGACAGTATCATTGCCGATATAGAATTTAAGGCCGAGCAACGAGATAAAGTTTGTACCATTCAAGCGGTATTGGCGAATAAAATTGATTTTAATGAACTGCTCTCTGCCTATCATGATATTTTAAGCTTGGTCGTTGATAATTTACTTCGGGAGAAAAGTTCTGCCCAAGAGTTTTTAAGCATCCTAAATCAAACGCTTTCAACGGTTGGTAACATCACTAGCACCATGCAAGTGCAAAGTGAAAACTGTCACTCCATCCAACAAGAATTGAACCAAGCGGCGAGTAATCATATAGCCAATGTGGGTGTATCTCTTTCAATTACAGACGATATTAACGAGCTAAAGCAACAAATTAGAAGTCAACTAGGCGAATTGCAGACTGTTCTTACACAAAAGCAGCGAATAGAGCAAAGAGATAAACAACAACTGCAATACTCTATAAATTCGATGCAAAATGAGTTAAGCCAGTTAACCGATGAAGTTTCGTTTTATAAAGACAAGCTACAAGAACAGCAAAAACTTAATTTACTTGACCCTCTAACTCAACTTCCTAACAGAACAGCCTTAGAGGAAAAGCTCAACATTGAGTATCAAAAAGTCAAAAGACAACATTCAGATCTTTGGATCGCGGTAGCTGATATTGATCACTTTAAGAGAATTAATGATGACTTTGGCCATAGCACTGGAGATAAAACCCTTCAAGTTATCGCTAAAGCCATTAAAAGTGCATTAAGAGACAGTGAGTTTGTTGCCCGTTATGGTGGCGAAGAATTCGTATTAGTCTTACCAAATGTTCGCAATGATAATATCCAACCGCTATTATCAAGGGTAAAAGACAGAATAAAAAGCATCCCCTTTAAATTTAAAGGTCAACCTCTCACCGTTACCCTTTCAATCGGGGCAGCCAAAGTATCATCTGGTGAAAGTGTAGACAACACGTTTAACCGTGCTGATGCATCACTCTATCAAGCGAAAGAGCAAGGAAGAAATAAAGTAATCATTGATTTCTAACCCATAATTTCAAGCTCTGACGTTGACGTTCATAACCTTCGCTCTGTATAACGAAATCAATAACATTTTGAATTTAAATACAGAACTCAGGTTAAAATAAGAAGACTTGGAGGAAATATGAGAAAGTACATCAGTCCCCGAGGAAGTATGGAGCTTATGTCTCAGTTTGAGGCTAAACGGCTCAAACACAGTGCATCCAGTGAGCTATATCAATTATTCAGACGTTGTTCTTTAGCCGTTCTTTGTGCTGGTTTACAATCAGACAGCGATGAAGACCTTTTTTCGCTCCATCAAGACTTTGATATTCATGTTATTCAACGAGCTAGAGGTGTAAAACTTGAACTCGTTAACCCTCCAGCGAAAGCTTTTGTAGATGGAAAAATTATCGCAGGTACACAAGAATTGTTATTTAGTGTACTGCGAGATATCGTTTACTTAAGCAACAAATACGACAACATTAAAAACTTAGATCTGAACAAGCCTTTTCACATAACCAATGTCGTGTTTGATATTCTGCGCAATGCTCAGGCTATAACAAAAAAACAACTCCCCAATGTTGTTGTTTGCTGGGGCGGCCATAGCATTAAACAACACGAATACCTTTACACTAAAGAAGTGGGCTATCAAATCGGCCTCAGAGGCCTAGATATCTGCACAGGTTGTGGCCCGGGAGCCATGAAAGGCCCCATGAAAGGAGCTACTATTGGCCATGCTAAGCAGCGTAACTACCAAGCTCGCTATATTGGATTAACTGAGCCAAGTATCATCGCCTCTGAGCCACCGAATCAAATCGTTAACGAGTTAGTTATTCTTCCTGATATCGAAAAACGCCTTGAAGCTTTTATGCGATTAGGCCACGGTATAGTCATATTTCCCGGTGGAGCAGGTACAGCCGAAGAATTACTCTATTTGTTAGGTATTTTATTGTCCCCGAAAAATAAACATAATCCTATGCCTGTCGTTTTAACAGGCCCAAAAGAGTCGGCTGATTACTTTAAAGAAATTGATAAATTTATAGGAAGCACTTTAGGCGCTGAAGCTCAAAGCAAATATAAAATTGTTATTGATAATCCCAAAGAAGTGGCACAATTAATGGCTAAAGGTATGGCCGAGATTAAACAGTACCGTCGCTCTTCAGGTGACTCTTACCACTTTGCTTGGGAGCTGCATATTGACGGTCAATTTCAGCAACCTTTTAATCCTAACCACAAAAATGTCAGTGAACTTTCACTCGACTTTAATATGGAAAAGTCAGAGCTTGCGGCTAACTTAAGACGAGCCTTTTCCGCCGTTGTGGCAGGGAACGTAAAAGGTGAAACCATCCAACTTATAAAAGAACATGGACCATTTCATATCAATGGAGACAAAAAATTAATGACGATGATGGACAAACTGCTTACGGCGTTTGTAGTTCAAGAGCGTATGAAACTACCAGGAAGTAAATACACACCTTGTTATCAGGTGAACAAATGAATCGTTTACTGATAATAGATGCGCTTAATTTGATCCGCCGTATGCATGCTACTCAACCGGATGAGTCAGATATGGATGCCTTAACTTTGAGGCTAGTATCAGCAACTCAAAAGCTCATTAGCTTTCATACCCCGACTCATCTAGTGTTTGTTTGGGAGGGTAGCAAAGAGTCGTGGAGAAAAGAGCTTTACCAAGACTATAAGAAAGGTCGTAAACCTATGCCAGAGGCTCTAAATCAAGGTCTCAAGCAAATAAAAACTGAGTTTAATGAAAGAGGTTGGTTTAGCCTTACCGCTGAATCAGAAGCGGATGACGCGATAGCCACCCTTGCCACCAAGTTAGCCGAACATGGTGATGAAGCAATTATAGTCTCAACCGATGCTGGCTTTACTCAATTATTGCACCCTAGCATAAAGCAGTGGGATCACTATGCTCAACAATACTTTGATGTTAAAAAACTAGAGCAAAAATATGGCGTAGAACAAAACCAATTCCTAGAATTTTGGGCTCTCGCTGGCTCCAGTGGTAATAAAATACCCGGCATTGCTGGCATAGGTCCGAAGTCTGCTGCTGAGTTATTAAAAACGTTCAGAAATATCTCTAATATCTACAATTCACTGGATACATTAGGCGAAAAGCAAGCTAAGAAGTTGGCTGACGGCAAAGATATGGCAAGAGTAAGCTACAAGCTTTCAAAAATGGTTACAAACTCACCATTGAAAGCTCGGCTGAGCGACTTTAGAATAAATTAACTTTATCTCTATATAAACAGAATACGGAAATCAAAATGAAATCAAAAGTCCCCTTAATTATCGGCATTGGTTTTGCTGTTTATACCGTCTTTGTTGCTATTGCGGTCACTAATTATGAACCCACCATCGCCGATATGGATTGGGAAGATAGACAAGCTCATAATCAACATGCCCTGACACAATTAAGCCTCGGTCAACATATTGAACTCGTCAGAAGCAAATTAGGTGCAGCCGACTTTAGCGAAGCTAAAACCAGTGATGATAAGAAAATGCTAGTACTGTTTTATCGCACTCATCATGGTAAGTCTGACGGTAAAACCACAAAAGATGAATGTACACCATTACTATTTGTCGATGATCATCTTGTAGCTTGGGGCCCCGATACCTACAAACAATATCTTGATGCCAAGTTAACAATTTAAATAAAACTAGGGCGTGTTGATCTTTCAGGATTAAATTTTGTGCTATTTGAGCACTTTTATGTTCAAGGCGTGAGCAGTGAAGCTTAGTCATCTAAGTAAGCTGGTCACAACACAGAACAGGAAGTGCTCAAAAGCATCGAAGACAGCGTAAATTGGTCACTTCTGCTGCGTTATCGTTTGTTTATGTAGAGTAACTACACCGCACAAACTCTGCCTAGCATAAGATAACCAATTTATCGCTGCAAAAATAATCACGAAAGATCAACACGCCCTAATTGAGAGTTGGTATAAAATAGTATAAAACTGCAGTTATCCTTTGATTTGTATGAACTAACGAGATGTATTGGATAATCACCAAATATTTGATCACGGCAGCAGTCATTGTTGCTGTTTCTGAAATAGCTAAGCGAAGCGATAAACTCGGCGCCCTCACCGCAGCCTTACCTATGGTTACAATTTTAGCTCTCATATGGATGTATATTGAAGGTCAAAGTACCGAAAAACTTGATAACCATGCTTGGTATACCTTCTGGTACGTTGTACCCACCTTACCTATGTTTTTGGCGTTTCCATATCTTCATGCCCGTTTTAGCTTTTGGGTGACATTGGGAATATGTGCTCTTATCTCTATTGTCTGCTTTTGGGGCTTTTCAGCTTTTGCAAAGTTGTTTGGTGTTAACTTGCTATAAACAGCAAGTTAATCATAGTTTAAGCGCTGCCACACCATGCCTTATTTAACTTATACCCATGGTTTTAAACATATTTTATGCATTTTAGTAATTAGTAATATGAACCTAATTCGCAGAGTATTAAAGACAAATTTTTAAAATAGGTAAATACAATGGCAGCGGATCTGATGACTCCCCCTGCAGGGGAACCAAATTTAGCTCAACAGATATCAGAGCAATACGACAGAAGTGAAAATCCCTATTTATTAATGGCAAAACGGTGGAGTGTTAACCTTGTAAGTCACTCATTAGCGGCCTCAACTTTTTTACCTTTACCCGTCGCTCTAGGGGCTGGAACATTTAGTAGCACAGCTCAAACGGCTATTGAGTTATTTTTTTCTCAAGAATACGAACCGCAACATGTTGCAGTTGATGCAACCAAAAGCTTTAAAGCTTCAATTGCATTCAAAACAGCTGGCGGAACAATCCTGTTCTTCTTCGCTAAATCAGCATCCCCAACTTTGCAACTTGCAGGTGCTGCTCAAGGCATCATTTCGACACTAACTACATGTGAAGTATTGGAGCGTGTTGCTAGATCTTAGCATTAACGTAATGAGCAGTTTAAAAGAACTTCCTAAGCAACGAAATAGTAGGAAAGCCCCGTCACAGAGCAATCCTACTGTTTAATTTAACCTCTAACCTAATGTTTTTTATATTCGTAGTATGGCTCACCTTGCATTAGCCATTTAGGCGCTGGTTTGCCTTTCAAATAATGATCAAAGTACTGCATCATCTTTATAGAGTAATCCAATTTATTTGGATATTGTTTAAGGTGGTGTGGTTCACCTTGATATTGAAGCATCACTACATCCTTGCCAGCTCGGCGCATAGCCAAATACATTTCAATACCTTGCTCCCATGGTACAGCGCCATCTTTATCACCAAACATGATCATCATAGGCGTCTGAATACGATCAGCATAAAACACAGGGGAGTTTTCAATGTACTTTAACGGGTCTGCATATAATGGTTTACCAATACGGCTTTGCCCTGTTTCATACTGGAACTGACGAGCCAAACCCGAGGCATGACGAATACCACTGTAGGCACTAGTCATGTTCGATACTGGCGCGCCACTCACTGCTGCGGCAAAGATATTAGTTTGAGTAACCGCATAAGCCGTTTGATAGCCAGCCCAAGAATGCCCTTGAATACCAATGGCTTTTGGATCGGCCACTCCCATATTAATTAAGTGCTGTACACCCGAAGTGAGTGCTTTAACAGATGAAGGTCCGGGGTAACCGACTTCAAAACGAATATCTGGCAAGAATACCGCATAGCCATTATCGACAAACCAAGCGAAGTTCGGTCTATGATTTAATTTCATATCTGGGAATGAATGCAACCTGTCACTCATAAATCGATAATAATATACAAGCACAGGAACACGCTTACCATCTTGATAATTTGTAGGCTTTATCAGAACGCCATCTAACTGTTTACCATCTGAGTTAGTCCAATGAACTAATTCAGCGCTGCTCCAGTTGAATGCTTCAATCTGCTTGTTCAAATTCGTTTGTTGATCGGCTTGCTGAGGATTTAAATAATCTTTTGCCGCAAAAAGATCAGGGAAGATGTCATAACGCTCTTTAGAGTAAATCAAAGTCTTGGCATCTTTACTACGCGCAAGCACTTTTAATTTCACTGGTTCAGCGGTTAACTGCTCCGTTCCACCAGCTAAGTTAAGGCGATAAAAGTCATCAGACTTAGTGCGGTCGTTATATCCTTTTAACAACACTTTTTCATCAGACTTCAACCATGTTGGTTCATCAGCTTTCGCTAAGCCAGTAACTCTATATTGAACCTTTTGTTTGCGCCCACTGGTAAGTTTAGTCATCTTACCGCTAGCAATATCTAGACGCCAAATATCGTATTTGTCATAGACTAAGAGCGCCTGTTCGCCGTCAATCCACGGTCCAAATCCATATCCAGGCGGGTTAGATGGGTAATCATGGTCTTCGTTTGCAAACCCAACTTTTAAGCCTTTAGATACATTGGTTTTGGTTTTGCTGGCAACATCATAAAGATAAATATTACCAAGATAATAGTACGCTAAGTAATTGCCTTTAGGTGACAAAGACGGCTGCCAATACGTTGGATATTGGGTTAGCACCTTAGTTTGTTTACCAGAGTCGATATCAACAAGGTAATAATCACTATAGAAACCAGCCCAAGTGATCATTTTTTGATATGGTTTATCGGTTTTGGCTAATAAGCGAGTTGGCTGCTCACTCATTTGCACATTTTTAACCTGAGTATCACCCAGCTGAACAATGTCCTGTTTATCAAGATCAAACACGGCTAAATATGTGCGCTTTAACTCTTTTTTATATTGCTTGATTTCATTTGGCTTAATGAGCGGATCATCACCATTCCACACTCTAAGTTTGCGTTCATCATCAATGATATTGACATTGTATAAGTCATCAACATTGTTAATTTTCGCTAAACTTAATTGCTGGCTGACTTCGGGGACACGACCAAAAAACAAACGCTTACTATTTTTCGAAAACGATAACTTACTATAACGGTTTATTTTCCAATCTGAATTATTGCGAATCGGAGTAACTTTGTTATCGGTTAACGACACAAGATTTAATTGATATTCTCGTCCATAAGGTAAGTCTTCGGCTTTACCTGAGGTAAAAGCGGCCCATTCACCATTATTTGATGTTGCTACGCTACCGACTTGAAGGCTATCAGACTTAAATAATGTTTGTGTTTGGTTACTCGATAAATTAATTCGGTCTAACCTATGGACTTGGCTTTTAATGTTATTAATAGCTAAAACTAGGTTTTTGCCGTATTTATCAAAATGATAAGCCGTGACATCTTTGTATTCTCTGGATTTACCTTTTGCCAAGGCAATTAGTTTAATCGTGTAGCCTTGATCAAACTTATCAACCTTTGCTTTATCATTAGAAACCGACTTATCTTTTTCAGTTTTTTTAGATTCGACAGCTTTATCGTCTTTATTTTTGTCTTTGCTAGTACCATCAAAGCGAACTAACAGATGCGACCCCGTTTTATTAAATTCGAACGATTTTACTTTTTCGAATACTTGCTGCTCACCGGTTTGCGTATCCAATACGATGAGCCCGGACTTTAATTTTTTCTTTTCTTTCGCATCAGCTGTAACCTGCTTGAGTAACGGAACAGCTTTAACCATTGCCACAAATCGGCCATCAGTACTGACTTTGGGGTTGGATGCCAGTTTTATGTCAAAATGCTTTTGTGAAGAAAGCAGCTTAACAATTACCCGGCTATCACCTCTATCAGGCTTAGCTTCTACAGCCAAAGTTATACCATTATCCGAAACCACAGGTTTGGCTAATGATTCGAATTTCATTATATCTTGGAGTGTCAGCGGCTTTGCAGCCTCACTCACTGGAACCATGACTACAGAAGCAGTCACCATTAGTGCAGCGGCGAGTTTTGAAAACTTCACGTCATCCTCTCTTTTTTCTGGGAATAGTTTTAATGAGATAATCTCACAATATTGAAAAAAGAACGATATAGCTCACTATTTTCTGTAAAAAAAAGTGAAATCTGTTTAAAATATGTGGTCATACCATAAGGTCATAAATTATTTTGGTTTGCATAGAAAATCAAAATAGTGACATTCATTTGCACAATAAATTAAAAAATAAGCTGTTGAAGGAAATTTCATGTCTAAACGTACAATTACCGTGATCCCTGGCGACGGGATTGGTCCAAGCATTATTGATTCTGCTCTAAAAATCCTAGATAAAGTCGGTTGTGATTTTGAATATGAATTTGCTGATGCCGGTTTAGTCGCTCTAGAGAAGCACGGTGAACTACTTCCGCAACAAACTCTAGATTTAATTGAAAAAAACAAGATCACCCTTAAAGGTCCATTAACGACTCCAGTTGGTGGCGGTTTTACTTCTATCAACGTAACGTTGCGTAAAAAGTTTTCTTTGTACGCAAACGTACGTCCAGTGCTTTCATTTAAAGGCACTCAAGCTCGTTACGAAGACATTGATATCATCACTATTCGTGAAAACACGCAAGGCATGTACTCAGGTCTTGGTCAAACCGTTTCTGAAGATGGTTGCACAGCTGAAGCAATGTCAGTTATCACCCGTGAAGGTGCAGAAAAAATTGCCACTTTCGCTTATGAGCTTGCTCGTAACGAAAACCGCAAGAAAGTAACCATCGTTCACAAAGCCAACATCATGAAGTCGACTTCTGGTCTATTTTTAAAAGTAGCGAAAGAAGTGGGTGAGAAATACCCAGACATCGAAACTGAAGAAATGATTGTTGATGCAACGTGCATGAAGTTGGTTATGAACCCAGAAAATTTCGACGTGATCGTTACGACTAACCTGTTCGGTGACATTCTGTCTGATCTATGTGCGGGTCTTGTTGGTGGTTTAGGTATGGCTCCTGGTGCAAACATCGGTAAAGATGCGGCTATCTTTGAAGCTGTACACGGCTCTGCACCTGACATCGCTGGTCAAAACCTAGCGAACCCTACTTCAGTGATCCTAGCTTCTATCCAAATGCTAGAACACTTAGGTATGGCTGATAAAGCAGAGAATATTCGTAAAGCTGTTGCTGATGTGATTGAATCTGGTGATCGTACAACTCGTGACTTAGGCGGTACTCACGGTACTACTGATTTCACTGATGCTGTATTAGAAAGACTATAAGCGTTTAGCTTTGAATATATTAGCCTCGATTTATTCGAGGCTTTTTTATTTAACCTGAATCCGGTTATTTATATTCTCTGGCCTTTAAGGTTTTATATATGTGTTGGAGGGTTTCTTTATTTACGGGCTTGCCAATAAAGTCGCTCCGCTTTAATCCTATCGCATAAAAGAATTCACTTAGTTCTGCATACATATCAGCATGCAATGAAATATCCAATTCGTCCGATATCTCTTGTTCAAGAAAATCTACCATTAATAGGAACATGGATTCCATCAATCGGCAGCGCAAATCATGTTTATCTTCATTAGATTTTCTATCATGTTTATAGTTGTGATACAGCCTTTTCATCAACTTGATCCCTTCTATCGTAGCTGATGTTGCGGTAACACCAATTTTGACGCCTTCGCCTGCTTGAGCCGTTACCCCTCCTAACACTAAACTTTCACCTACAATTTTTGAGATATCAAAAAATATCTTGTAAGAGTTTCGAATGATGCGCTTAGCACAAAGTATTTTAAGTTCACGGATAAGCTCATATCGTCGAGCTTCCAACATATCTTCTTCTGAAGCATCATATACCGTCCCATCACCAATCCCTTTCAATTCAATCGGCTTAGTTTTTCCTTGTTCATTAAACGCATTACCCAGTACAGGATCATCAATCAAAATATCTTTAACTCTGGTTTTCATTTCAGAAAGCACACCATAAGAATGAGCGCTATTGGCCAGATAGATTGAGCGTTGTAAAATATCAAGTAAATTAACGACAATACTAAAGCCAGGAATGGCTTTTCCCACTGCACCTGAAGCATTACCCACTAAATCTAAAATCCCTTTTGTTGCTTTTAATAAGTTCTTAACTATTTGTAACAGGCGTTTTGCGAACTCTGCCGACTTTGCGAGTACATCTTTAAGGCTAAGGTCATCTAACGAGAGTATTTCACCATCCTTATGTAAAAACTCTTTCGCTAGACCACAGATGTCAACGGTCATTTGCTGGGCTTCGTGTAAACTGGCTTGCAAGGTGTTGATAACATCACTGCTTTGCGCAACTTGAGAAGCAATTTCAGCGACGTTACCTGAAGAAAATTGAGCAGTAAGCCCAGCGCCTACTTGAGTCATATTGGCGGCTATTCCCGTAAGAGTTGAAAGTCTCTGAGTCGCCTCTGAAATAGTGTCAAATTTCCATTCTTTAATGACATCTTTACTTTCAATTAATTGAGACAAAAAGCGACTTGATTGCTCTGCAATGACAGCAGCGTTCTGAAACGTGTCCTCAAAATTTAATCGCTCTAGATGATCACACATACTGTCTAAGGTATTGTTACATGCAGTTGTCATATCAGTGCTTGACTGATTTTCCTCCTTAAACTTCTTAACTTCACTCTTCACCTGTTGAGATAACTGGGTAAATTCAGACTCCGTTTCAAACGTTAACTGTTCAAGTTCTCCCGATAATTTCTTTTCAACCAAAAACATTGTTGGGTTCCAACCAACTTGGTGCTGAGCTTTAGCCGCCTGTACTCTGGTAATCGCTTTTTTCCATTTTGTTTTATATTCGTCACAACGCTTACGATGAATTTTGTATTGCTGAGCTTCTTCGAACGAGTCCATAAAAGCGTCATCTGCAATAAGAGAGCCTGTAGGTGATGTAGGTGATGTAAGTGAGTGGACTGAATATAAGCTTGAACGTCGAGAGCTTGTCGATGAACTTGAAGAGTGACGTTCTTTTCTTCTCCTACTTTCCCTTCTTTCCCTTCTTTCCCTAATAGCATTTTTTAGTTGAATTTTTTTGGCATCTCTTAATACTTTTCTCTGTTCTGCCACCTTTTCAGTTCGGGCTTCTAGTGCCTTGCGTTTTTTTTGATGTTCCCATAAGACCCTTACTTTAGCCTTCATTATTTCTTTTTCTTTTCCTGTCATTTCTCGTATAGGTAGTAAAGATACGGGATCACCTTTAGAGGTTTTTATTAAAGGAGCTGTACGAGGGACTTCTACATTTAATAACAAAGGCTGCTTATCTTCCGGAAGTGGGCGCCTACTCAATTTTCTTTTTAATTTTTCACTGCTCACTTTTAATCGTAACTTAAGATTTGCACCCAGTTCTCTAAGTTTGTGTTTTCGGTCTTCTAGAGGTGACGGTAATGGTGATGGAAGAGGTGATGCAGACATTTCTACCGTTGTAGGTAGGTCACTTTCACTTTTCCTCAGCACGGCAGGAAGTGGTTGATACTCTTCATCAGAAACTTTAAGTTCAAATTTTGGTTTTTCTTCAACTGGTTTATGAATGTTTCTTAGACGCTCTTGGTTCTTAGGTTTATTTAATTCATCTAACTTAGAAAATGAAAAACTCCGCCTTCTAGAACTAGCCATGTAACTCTCTCGTTCTTTTTTTTCCTTTTGAGTTTCGCCTGGCAATCCTGTCACTTCTAGCTTCAAATCTTTCAAATCTTTCAAATCTTTCAAATCATGTTCACAGATGACTGCAAAATGCTCTTTTAATAGTTGATCCAGTAATTCCATCGAATACTGTTCAGCATGCTCTAACACGAACATGATTAAAGGTTCTCCTCGAATCAAACAAGTCTCACATTCAAATTGCTGGCGTAATTTATCAATCACTTCAGCACGTAGTGCAACTTGTTGATCCCACTCCGATTTTAACGCAAATTCCAAAACTAAGTGCTTTTCGCCATCGGCTCTCATCAAATCAAGATGAGATAGCAGTTTTTTCATTAACGCAATTTGATTCGGTGAAGGGTTATTAGAGTCTTGAAACAGAATATGCAACAAAGTTTGACTTTTTTCAGAAGATACAAAATCCAGATTTTTATTTCGCCTAATCATGTGATCAACAATCAGGTTTAGTTTTTCGTACTCTCTTTTCTTCGCTAAATGTATGGGCAACAGTTCATCTACCCCTGCCATTCTCATTTTAAAATTCGCTTTTGGATTACCCTGTATGTATGTGGCTAAATCATCAACACTTGAAAAAAGCACCGTTTCTATTAGTTCTTGAGCACACGAATCTTCTCTCGAAACAAGTCTATGAGTAGGCGGGGGCGGCGAGATTAAAGGAACTTTTGGTGAGGACATAGCGGCTTTTGTATTCGAAAGACCATGTTTTATCACAAAAAAACACAGAATTATTTGCCATTCTTTATCTCTGACAGCTTTTCTTCAGCTCTGTAAACACACTGCAAATCTTTTATTATTTATTGAAACATGTGAGTATTCATAAACGTTACAAGTATCAAGGATTCGATATGACCAAAAAAATGTGTATCTCAGTGTTGGTAGCTCCTCTTTTACTTTCGGGCTGCCAACTTTTTAAACCTTGGGAATGTAAACCAACAGACTGGTACTTACAGGGATTTGATGATGGCTATGCTGGTAATCCGTCATCCAGTGTTACGACATATCAAGAGGCTTGTGCCAAGACTCCAATCAAAGTCGATACTCAAGAGTGGCAACGGGGCTATAAAAAAGGGCTGACAAAATATTGCCGCGCTGATAACGGCTATCGAATAGGAAAATCAGATATAACATACCATGGTGTTTGTTCAAATTCTGACTTCATTAAGAACTTTGAATTGGGTCGACAGCAATATGAGGTTGAGCAACGTAAACAACAACTAAGAAGCGAAATCAGAGAACTTCGTAATCAAATAGCGAATGAGCCAAGTTTTAAAGAAAAAGAGCGGCTACAAGAACAAATAGACAAACTCGAAAAACGAATAGATAACTTATCTAAACCTGATGTATCTGTGCATATTGAGTTTTGACTTTTTTAACCCAAAAGAGTGCCTAGATTTGACACTCTCCCTTTGACAATAGTTTTATTGCATTTTTGAACTTATCTGGCTGAATAAAGCCTCTTCGCTTTGCGACTTCACGGCCATTTTTATCGAAGAAGATCGTCGTGGGTGAAGCCTTAAAGCCACCAATTTTTCTTAAAAAAACATTGCTGGCTTTCGCTGCAAGCAAACCATCATCGTAATGTTTAAGGCTTCTTTTTAGTTGCTGCTTAGAGCCATTGGTACCAATCAAACTGATATGAAATTGTTGTTGGCACTGTTGCTGAAGCTGAGTCAGTTGCTGTGCTTGCTTTTTGCACCAGCTGCATTCGGGTTGAAACAGCATCACCACAGATAGCTTACCTACTTGAGCAACGTCAATCTGCTCTTGCCCACCTCTAAGTGAATGCAAGGTCATATTCATTGCATGAATATTGAGCGAAAAAACACAAGTACTCAAAATGAGCACTTGTAATATTCGACTAATAACAATGGTAAACATTAAAGCTTAACTTCAACACCTGCATAGATTTCACGACCGTGAAGTGAGCCATAAATGTAGGCTACGTCATAGCCACCATTGGCATCGAAGAACAATGGTGAATCACCACGTTTGATTTGAGTTTCTTCAAAGATATTCGAAACTCCGGCATAGATTTTTGTGCTTTCAGTTAACTGATATTGCACTTTGATATCAGATGTTGAGAACGCTGGACCGTGAAGCGTTTTCTTGGTGCTCTTATCCCCTTTTTTGTTGTAACCCTCGTAACCATATTTAGCCAAATCTTTACTACCAAACCACACGGTTGACCAAAAGACTTTTAGGTTCTCTTTTTCATATTGAATTTCAAAGCTTGCACGCTCTTCGACAGGCGCAATAGAGTAAGACGAGCGAAAGTGTTTGTCGTATACGAATTTCTCGACGCTAGCATTTACTGTCCAATTATCATTGATGGTATAACCCGCTGTAATATCGAAGGTGGTTACCGAAGCACTGTCTTTCAGCTGAGTGAGTAAAGGCACACCTGCATCCGTTTCTTCGAGGCTGGCAAGGTTATCTACTTTAGAATGAGCCACCGAAGTGGTAATGGCTAAATCATCTGCGTCATAGGCTAAAGAGTAACTGGCTGACAGTGATTCTTCTAAAGAATGGATATCGATTTTATAACCTTTATTGGCATCCAAAATACCGTGATCCGTTTCAAAAAATGAAAGTGGCGCACGGTAACCACGCCCAGCTGAGAAGCGAGAGGTTAGTTCATCACTGTGAAAATAACGTATGTCTAAACGAGGAGCGATAAAGGTTTCTTCGATCTCTACTCCTGTTTTTTTAGGGTCAACAAAGTCAGCCATTACTCTATCGACACGAACAGCTGTCGCTACCTCTAGTTCATCTATCGGCGTCCATGTGCTTTGGAAAAATAGACCTTTGGTTTCATAGTCGAATGAATCACTTTGATATTGCGGGTTATTTTCTAAAGCTTTTGTAGAAGAACGCATTTTTTCATGACGAATGTCTAAACCATATGTGAGCGATAACTCATCGTTATACTCAGTATCAAACTTGGCTCGAGCATAAGTCATCTTATCATTAGCCTGATAATCAATGCCCTCATAGAATGAGTCTTGCAAATGCTTAGCATAACTCACAGCAAACTCAGCAACGGTTGCATCCGTTAATTCAGAAAGATATTTAACGTAAGCTTCATCACGAGTGGTTTTGATCCACTCTGTCGTTTCCCAAGGCTTACCAATGTATTTTTTACGAACGTCATCATCTTCAAACAAATGCTCAGATTCTTTTTTATCGTAACTGGCAATGGCTGCACCAATGGATTTCACATTCTTGCCAATAACTGGGCCACCAAAAATTTCAGACTGAACCTTAGAGAGTCGTACTTGAATATTGCTGGTATCTGCAACATCTTGGCTGATAAGTGCAGTAAGAGATTTATTTTCGATAAACGGCGCTTCACTCACACCATTATCATCATGATCTTCCTGATCTTGTTTGTCATACTGACCAACCAAAGTGAGACCCGTTGTACCATCTTCTGACACGCCCGTCGCCATTGTTTTTATTGCGGTAAAGTCATGAGAGCCTTTAGCGACATCAACAGCCACTTGATTATCATACGCTTGCTTAGTAATGATATTCACTGTGCCACCAATAGCCTCTGGCGCAATTAAAGATGCACCAGCACCACGAGCGACCTCAATTCGATCAATACCTGTTGTAGCAATGGCATCAACACCGTAGAAGCCAGAAATTAGAGTATGGGTTGGCAAACCATCAACCAGAATCGTGGTATGTTCACCTTTCATGCCGTTAAGCATAATGCGCTTAACACCACACATAGAGCACTCATTAGAAACGTTAACACCCGGTTCGTTATTAATCGCAGCAGTCAGGTTTAACGCATTCTTATTTTCAATCATTAACGAATCAAGCACTTCAGTCTGCTGAATAACATCTTTTAGGCGACCCGCTTGTTCGAGCTTACGACGCACACCTTGCACTTGAATCACTTCAATGTCTTTATCAGCAGCTTCCTTTTCTGCGGCTTCAATTAAGGTTGGAGTTGAAAAAAATGAAACGGCCAACATGGCAGAATATAGAGGTGATAACTTCATAATGGACCCATACTTTTTATTGTGGTGTCAAAAACGAGCGTTAATGTAATTCATTCTCATTAACGTTAAATTGACCAATATCAAGTTAGGGAATTATTTAGGGGCTATTTATCTTTCGAGATGATTTTTGCAGCGATAAATTGGTTATTTTATGCAAGGCGGAGCTTGTGAAGTGTGGTTACTCCACATGAACAAGCGATAACGCAGCAGAAATGAACAATTTACGCTGTCTTCGATGCTTTTGAGCGCTTCCTGTTCTGTGTTGTGACCAGTTCACTTAGATTGCTAAGCTTCACTGCTCACGCCTTGAACCTAAAAACATCAGTTGAGCGCTAAGCTAGAGTTTAACCTGATAAATGATAAAGACATTTCGTTTTTTGTTGGTTCACCCATTAGATGAATCGCTTCACGCTCACAAGCTTGCTAAAACTGCCCCTAACTGCGTTGAACCTTTTGCAAGTAGAACAACTACTTGCTACAAGTTTCGCCTTGTTATCAACAATTTTATCTAAGCCTGAGAACGTTCCCAACTGATGTTTTTAGGTTGAACAGAAAAGCGCTCAAATAGCACAAAATTTAATCCTGAAAGATAAACAGCCCCTATAAACAAAAAGCTATGATTTTCACCATAGCTTTACATGTGTCACAAAATACAACCCTTAATTTAAAATCCTTTAGAAGGGTTTAACCAAAGATGAACAGTGACTTCATCTCTGTCATGGTATAAATGCTTACATTGGATTTTAAAATCCTCTACACCATTATCACGAAGTACTTCATCCATTGTGGCTAATATTTGTTTCACTTCTTTAAAACGGCTTTTCATCGGCAATTTTAAGTTAAAAATAGCTTCTTTAAACCAACCTCTTACTGCCCAGTCTTCAATTAACTCAGCGACACG
This sequence comes from Parashewanella sp. 2210YD4-3, assembly GCF_056591735.1. NCBI lineage: Bacteria > Pseudomonadati > Pseudomonadota > Gammaproteobacteria > Alteromonadales > Shewanellaceae > Parashewanella > Parashewanella sp. 2210YD4-3. The sequence goes on from NZ_JBWQOG010000001.1 coordinate 107,140, forward strand.
AGAGGGTTTCTCTACCATGTCGCAAACTAGCCAGTAAATATTCTTTCTTGGTGGCTCAAATTTAAAACCATCAGCACGATAATGTTTGACCTGCCCTGTATCCATGAGTTGTTGGTTCATTGGGCCATTATCAATTGCGGCCACAAACATTCCTCTGCGAACCAATTGATAAGTCCAACCACCAGGACATGCCCCTAAATCCACCGCATTCATACCGCTTCTAGCACGAGTTTCCTGTTCTTCTTTGGTTAAGAAGTGAGAAAATGCTTCATCTAATTTGAGGGTTGAACGACTTGGCGCATCAGAAGGAAACTTAAGTCTTTGGATCCCCATGAAATGAGGAGAAGTATTATAACTTAGTGAATAACCGCAATACGCTTGTCCGGGCGCGATAAAGCACACATGGATAATTGGACGTTTTGAGTGTTCTTTATTAAGAAGTGAACCAGACTTTTTTAAGCCTTGACGCAAAGGAACGGTTAACTTTCGGCAAAACGTCGACAATTCTTTGGCTTCATTGGTATCAGGGGTTTCAACTCTGAGTTCACCTGCTTTTTCAACGTCTGCCAGTGATTCAACAATTGGAGTCACTCGGTCATTTTCTGGTAAAGCTTTGAGTAATTCGCCAGCCGCAAACATTTGTCTCGCAAACACCAAGTCATTGAGCTTGATTTGCTCCATCAACTTATCAGCGCCATCGGCTTCGAAAGTCTGAAATACTACGTAGGCATCATTAGGCTTGGTTTTTACAAAGCCACCAATATGTAACTCTTCAGCACGCCATTGGATCTCAGCCGCACAGTCTTTTTCATAGCCTGCACGACAATACAATACTAAGTTCTGCATGAATCTTGTAAACGGTAAATCGAAAAGATGCGGCAGTATAACCGAAAATCACTAGACGAGCAGAAAAGTTATTACTCTGGATGAACCTCAGAATTACTCTGATAAACAGCTGCAGCAAGCATCAACCAGCCAATCAAAAAACCCATTCCCCCCATTGGCGTCAGCATGGCAAAGAACTTAGTTCCCGTCAGAACATAGCTATACAAGGTGCCAGAAAAAAGCAAAATCCCAGCGATAAAAGCATAACAGGCATAATCTAACAACTTGGATTTAACCCAATGTCCAGCTAATGCCGCAGCAAGTAGCGCAAGGGTATGATAAAAATGATACTCAACCGCCAAGCCGAAAATTTGTAACATTTCACCCGATGCCACCGTCTTTAAGCCATGTGAACCAAATGCTCCAAGAGCTGTGGCTAAAAAACCGCTTAAACAGGCTATCAAAAATATTCCTTTACGCATGAATCTCTCCGATGAATTGCTCACAATAGTCTATCGCTTGTTTTAAGTTCTGCTCCCAAGTATAGCCCGACATTTTACGAGGCTGCAGACTATGGTCGCCATCGTTCACCCACTGCATCTCAACATTTTCTGGTAAATTCCACTCTGCTACCTGTTGACGGTTACCAAACCGGTCGCGCTCGCCTTGGATGATACAAATGGGATGAGACGCTCCTTGAAGTGGCTCTAATCTTGGATTCCCTCCCTTAATAGGTATAAAGGGATAGCCCACACAAAGGATACCTAGAACAGGAACATCAAGTGCTTCTGATAAAATTGCTGCAACTCGACCTCCCATAGATTTACCCATCAAGAACACACGTTTAGGCTGGTGTTCTTCAACCACTTGCTTCAAAGTACTCTCAAAATGCGCTAACAACCTCGGCATACGCTCGGGCGGTCGCTTTTTTCCATCATCTTTATTGGCTTGCATATAGGCAAAATTAAAACGCACGACTTTGTAATTTCTACTGGCAAGTGTTTCGGCAAACTCCTGCATAAAGTCTGAGTCCATTGCGGCACCAGCACCATGAGCAAACAGTACTAGCGTATCCCCTTCACCGTTAACGATAAGATTCATTGTAACAACTCACTTCGAGATTCTTCTGCGAACATCTCCAGCATCCATTCTCGAAATGCCACTACTTTCCCCAACTCAGCTTGGCTGTTTTGACAAACTAAGTAATAGGCATTTGGACTCAATAAAGCCTCTTGAAACGGTACCACTAAACGCCCTGCTTGGATATCGGGCGCAGCAAGAACACTGTAACCTAGCGCAATACCTTGACCATGAACAGCCGCTTGTAATACTAAAGATGAATGGCTGAAGATAGGCCCTTGGTTCACATTAATATTTTTAAGGCCACTTTGCTTAACCCATCGCAGCCAATCTTCACGACTCATATCATGGAGTAAAGTATGATGCTTAATATCAGATATCGAGTCTAACGGTTTTTTTCCGTTAAGTAATGCAGGAGAACAAACGGGCATCAACACTTCATTGCGCAGTTTATCTAAGCGAACATCAGGCCAGTTTCCTTTACCATAATAAATAGCGACATCGACATCATCCGTTAAGGATTCATCATCACTGTCGACCGCTTTGATGCGCACATCAATATCAGGATTCTTTTCACTGAATTGAGCTAAACGAGGCACTAACCATTGAATCGCAAAACTCGGAGACATAGCAACAGTTAAAGCACCTGTCGCACTTCGAGCCAATAAGCGCTCTGTCGATTCGGCTAATTGAATAAAAACATCTTTGATATCGAGAAAGTAACCCTGCCCTTCTTCGGTTAACAATAAAGAGCGATTCTTTCGCCTAAATAATTTTAATCCTAAATACTCTTCTAATGCTTTTATTTGATGGCTGACTGCAGCCTGTGTAACGAATAATTCATCAGCAGCCTTAGTGAAGCTTAAGTGGCGCGCAGCCGCTTCAAAAGCCTTTACAGCGTTAAGTGGAGGAAGACGTCTTGGCATAATTATTCACTCTAAATGACCGATGATTTTAGATTAGTTTTTCTAATCCAAATTATTACATTTAATCGCTTGTGAACACCAGTATTTTCGAATAAATTTTGCGCCATCGAGAAAGGAATTCTGAAGCACCTCAAGTAGTAGCGAGGTCAATCAGGAAACAGCGACTATTATTTTGAGGCAGCAATTATGAAACAACTTACTACACTATTCGGCATCATGGCTCTTAGCTTTTCTGCAACTTCTTTTGCTAATGACATCCCAGAAACGGCCATTGACACCAATCAACTACATCAAGACATCAAAGTCGATCTTAATCGCTCAATGGACAACCTGTTTACAGGCTTGATGGATGAGTCATCATCAGCAATCTTAATTGCCAAAGTTGAAAAAAAGCAGCAAACTGACGAAACAACGTCTGAAGAATAATACTATCGGTATCTTCTTTCAGGCAAACAAAAAACCGCACATTGATGCGGTTTTTTGTTATTCAAAATGAGCCTACTCTTTAGCTTTATTTGCTCTCGCCTGATGCAACTTCTTATAGCTTTCAATTAAGCGCAAGTGCGGCTCAATCCCTTCGAGTTTCATGCTCGTAGGTGTTAAGCCGCTAAAGCTCACTTCACCAGTAATAGAGCCAACCACTTGCTCCATTACTTCTTCACCAAACATACGAGTAAAGTTATCAATAAAGTGCTCTAGCTCAAGTTCATCATCTAATACCACTTCTAATGCCGCCTGCATCGCTTGATAGAACAAGCGACGAGCCACAGTGTTATCGTTATATTGTAAGAACTCTTCTGCCAACTCAAGTGCCGCCTCAAACTCACCTAATTCGAGATAGATAAGCAATTTAAGCTCAAGAATGGTGAGCTGTCCCCACACGGTATTTTCATCAAATACGATACCAATCAAAGTTGGAATATCCGTGTTATTGTCTAGTTCACTTTCTTCTAAACGCTCAACTAACGCAGCAAGCGCATCTTCATCTAAAGCATGAATATTGAGAATGTCACTGCGGAACGCTAGGGCCTTATTGGTGTTATCCCAAATCAAATCTTCTACTGGATACACTTCTGAGTAATCAGGCACCAGAATGCGGCATGCCGAAGCACCAAGCTCGGTAAACTCAGCCACATACACTTCTTTGCCTATCTCTGACAAGATGCCAAATAAGGTTTCAGACTCTTGTTCATTAGTGCCAGAGAAATCCCATTCACAGAAATCATATTCAGCTTGGTTGCTGAAGAAACGCCATGAGATGACACCGGTTGAATCAATAAAGTGCTCAACAAAATTTTCTGGCTCTGATACCGCCATACTATTAAAGGTTGGCTTAGGCACATCGTTTAAGCCTTCAAAACTACGGCCTTGTAACAACTCAGTTAAGCTTCGCTCTAACGCCACCTCAAAGCTTGGATGCGCACCAAACGAGGCGAACACACCGCCTGTTCTTGGATTCATCAAGGTCACGCACATCACTGGGAACTGACCGCCTAGCGAAGCATCTTTAACGACAACTGGGAAACCTTGTTCTTCTAGCCCTTTTATACCAGCCAAGATACTTGGGTATTTCTCTAAGACTTCTTGTGGTACATCAGGTAATACAATTTCTTGCTCGATGATTTGACGTTTAACTGCACGCTCGAAGATTTCAGATAAACACTGCACTTCCGCTTCTTGCAGGTTATTGCCTGCACTCATACCGTTACTTAAGAATAAGTTCTCAATCAGATTGGAAGGAACATAAACCGTTTCACCATCTGATTTACGCGTATACGGGATCGCACAAATACCGCGGTCGATTCGACCTGAGTTGGTATCAATTAAATTTGAGCCTGCAAGCTCACCCTCTGGGTTGTAGATTTCTAAACAATAGTCATCCATCAAGCCTGCTGGAAGTGAATCATCTTCTTCAAGCGGGAACCACTTTTCATTCGGGTAATGAACGAATTCACTATCCGCAATCTCTTCACCGAAGAACTGGTCGTTATAGAAAAAGTTACAGTTCAAACGTTCAATGAATTCACCGAGTGCCGAGCAAAGCGCACTTTCTTTGGTCGCCCCTTTACCATTGGTGAAACACATTGGCGATGCGGCATCACGAATGTGCAATGACCAAACATTAGGTACAATATTGCGCCATGAAGACACTTCAATCTTCATTCCAAGCCCTTCAAGGAGCTCAGTCATATTGGCAATGGTTTGCTCAAGCGGTAAATCTTTACCCAGAATAAACGTGCTACTGTCACCTTCAGGTGCGCCCATTAGCATCGCATGAGAGTCCGCATCAAGGTTCTCTACGGTTTCGATTTTAAACTCTGGTTCGGTTTGCACTACTTTCTTAACAGTACAACGGTCAATAGAACGTAAAATACCTTGGCGATCTTTTTCCGATAAATCTTCTGGTAGTTCAACCTGAATTTGAAAAATTTGGTTATAGCGATCCTCAGGATCAACAATGTTGTTCTGCGACAAACGAATATTATCCGTCGGAATATCACGCGCTTTACAGTACACCTTTACAAAATAGGCGGCACATAAAGCAGAAGATGCAAGAAAGTAGTCAAATGGGCTTGGTGCTGAGCCATCACCTTTATAGCGAATAGGCTGATCTGCCGTTACGGTAAAGTCGTCAAACTTAGCTTCAAGACGAAGGTTATCAAGAAAATTTACTTTGATTTCCATTGAGTTTGTCCAAGGAAGTGCGCTTTAAAAGCGAAAAACAAGAATGAAGAGGATTATCCTTGTTTTTGAAGCAAGTGTCTTGAAGAAATTAGCATTGATGAAAAAAGCCAAGTCAGCATGATGACATGGCTTATAACAAATAGGCTTACTTAGAAGTTCGGATTGAATTACTCGCTCAGGTTTACCGCTAACTCAACCCAATCAATATAATTTTCATTGGATACTTGCTCAAAACCCAAATCATAATAATTCACTTTAAGTAAGTTATGTTTAAATGCCACTAAGTTCTCTTCTCGAGCATTTTTTCTTGTTAACATTGAATCCATTATCGCTTGCTCTAAAAGAGTCAGCACTCTTTGATTAACTGTCTTTGTTTTTTCTTTCCTTGGGGTACAATCAAAAATACTAGCAAAAGAAAACTCTAGATATGATTCAAGCCCACTTTCATATCTACCTTCTCTGATTCTTTGATTGAATTGGTAGTCCCTTTCAACCATTTGGGCGACACCTCCAAATTCATACAACAGATTTAAATCCGTAAAACTTACATTTTTTCGAGTAACCAAGTAACTTGTAATTGAGATACTATCGAGTTTATTGATTGTACGTTCTCTTGTAACATCTCGATACAAAGACTCATCCAATTCTCGAATACAAAACAAAGTCGTAAGCATCAATAAATCGAGCTTAGCCCCCTCACGAAGATTACTCACAATAGCCGTTATTCGATTGATAATTTGAATCGCTGTTCTTGCTGGAATTTTAAAGGCATACAAAATACCCGTTAAGTTTTTTGTATGATTTTCAGATGAATTAAAAGGCCAAAGTGTAATGTTGCGATTATCTTTTAATGAGACAGAATCGAGCGAATCAATATTACAATGAAGTGGTAATAGCTTTTCTAACTCAGCTTGCTTTAACGTAAATCGGCTATGAAAAAATCGTCCTAGATATCGGTTTGCATCAAACCCTGAACCATACACACTTTTCACAGTATGCTGAAGCTGTTCGGTATCCGTCGCAATTACAAAAACAATGCCTTCAATATCGAAGATATGTTTAATGACCTCAAGCATTTCTACAGCATAACTTGGACGGCAACGATCTAGTTCGTCAATTAATATAAAAGCTGGGTACTGTATTTGTTTTTTCCCAACCACAGCTTCTATCCACTCTTTTACATCAGTCTTTAAGTTTCTAATAGCTTGGGCTTTGGTTTGATGCTCCTTTAACAATGCATTCGTTAAGTCTTTCGCAACATTCCCATAATCCGCTGATTTTGATGTTTGGGATTCATCTTCTGATTTGACGTCATGTTCGGTACCAAAAAGTTCCCTTATATCAATTCCTACATATCGTTTAGTCAAAGCACCAACTAAAGCGGGCGCGGCTGCTTTACCTATCTCGAATAAGTTTTTTGATGCTTTGCTCACCGCATCATCACTAACCCCAGCTTGCTCCTTTAACTGGCTAATCATTGATGAAACAACGGTTAACAGTGGATCATCAGAGTAATCCTGCTTCCAAGCATCAATATATACAACAGGGTGAGATCCCTTGAGAGATTGATAAAATCGCTTGATAAAATAGGTTTTACCTGCGCCCCATTCCGCATTCAGGTTAAGAACGTAATCCTTTTTCTTACCTGTTTCTGAGTTATAGCCTTCGGCAGCTAAAAAGTTAGCAATAAATTCAGCGTATTTACTTCTGTCTAGGGCATCTTTCGGCAAATCTTCTTTAAGTTCTTCAAGCTCAAATTCAATAGATTGATCCCATACAAAGCATCCTTGATTTGCCATTAAAATATCCCTTTATATGTGATTCAAATTTTGGAAAATATCAGAAATAAATTGGAACAAAGATAAGGAATAAGCAGACTGAAAGCTTATCCTTATCTCTATTTTTGATGATGAATTCAGACTTAATTAAGGACGATAAACCTTAACATTCTTATACCCTTGCTCAAGTAAATAAAGAGCTTGAAGTTTACTCATCACGCCACGGTCACAGTACAGTAAATAGCTATGGCTTTGGTCTAAGTCCGCAAATTGAGTACCCAGTTTAAAAAATGGAATGTGCTTAACTTCAACACCTTCAATTTCTAATGGTTTACGCTCTTCTTCTTCAGGTGAGCGAATATCAATTACGACCTCTTGACCTTTTAGATCAGACACCACTTCGGTCTCTGTGACTTGCTCATCCATCTCAGCGGCAATATCACGAATATCCATCACAATGGCTTTTGCCACTGTTTCTTCAATAAGATTTTCGGAGAACTTTTCTTCTTCGGATTCAATTTTTGATAGAACAGCTTTAACGGTTGGCTTTTGTGAAATCACACCACAGTATTCAGGGATCGATTTAGCAAAGTCTTCAGTGCCAATTTCACGACTTTCATCAATGATGTCTTGCTTATCCATGGCAATTAATGGACGAAGGATAAGCAAGTCAGTCGAACGATCAATCACGTTCAAGTTAGTCAGGGTTTGACTAGATACCTGCCCTAAGCTTTCGCCTGTAACCAAAGCTTGGATCTTCATTCTATCTGCCACTTTAGCCGCACAACGCATCATCATACGTTTGAGTACAACACCCATTTGACCGTTATCGATTTTTTCCAAAATCTCAGTGACCACATCTTCAAACGGAATAGTAATAAACTTAACGCGATGAGATTCGCCGTAGTTCTTCCACAAATGATACGCAACTTGCTTCACACCAATTTCGTGTTGAGCTCCACCAAGATTAAAGAAGCAATAGTGAGTACGCGCCCCTTTTTTGATGAACTGGAAGCTAGAAACGCCAGAGTCGAAACCACCTGAAATCAGCGATAACACATCTTCTTGAGTCGCCATAGGGAAGCCACCCAAGCCTTTAACACGCTCAACCACCATGAACAATTTTTCTTGCTCAATTTCAAGGTTTACGGTGATGTCTGGATTCTTCAGTTTTACGCCTTTCGCTTCGGTAAACTGGTTTAAACCACCACCCACATAACGTTCAACTTCATTTGAGTTAAACTCATGTTGACCATTACGCTTTACACGTACACAAAAGGTTTTGCCAGCCAGCCGTTCTTTGTAAACTGGCAGCACTTGCTGATAGATATGATCGATAGACTCAAAGGTATACTCTTCAACCTGTAAACTATGAGCAATACCCGGAATGCAACTCAATCGAGTTTTCACTAAATCAACGATTTGTGAGTCATTTGGGGATTGAACCACAATACGATCCCACTGACGTTGCACCCGCACGTCATCATCCACTCGTTTTAAGACGTTACGCATATTCGTCTCAAGCATTTTAGTGAAACGTAGTCTCACTGAGCGGCTTTTCATCATGATCTCTGGGTACAACTTAACAATAAACTTCATCGGGGTTCCGCAAACTTAACAGGTCAAAAATAAGTGGCGGGATTATACCCAAGAAGAGTATGAATTCATAATGTAAGAAGCCAGTTTTAGAGAAAGCTCGCTTTTATCTTAATGTAATCTCATGTAATGTACTGCACCTTTTTCATCAGCTTTAGTAGGCATAAACAATGTTAGTGGGTTTTGATTACGGCAGCGCCAATTGCTCCATTGGTTACATGGTAAACAACACAGTAAAAATGGTGCCATTAACCGACAGTGGTAACTACATCATGTCGACGCTTTATGCCATGGATAGAGAACTGATTGCCGAAGCTGTATACCAAGATCTCCCTGATGCTCAAAAAGCAGAGTATGCCAAGTTACGCGCATCACAATTAAGACGAGCTAAAGCCGCTCGCCATGAACTGGACTTAGAACCGAACGAGCAAGCGGTTTTTATTGGTGAAGAAGCCTTTAATGCTTATTTAGATATGCCAGAAGAAGGGTTTTATGTTCGTTCACCTAAATCTTTTTTAGGTGCTAAAGGGCTTCGTGCAGATCAAATTGCCTTATTTGAAGACATCGTTACCGTAATGATGCAACGAGTAAAGCAGCAAGCGGAAAAGAAACTGCAAGCAACCATCACTCATGCCGTAATTGGTAGACCAGTAAACTTTCAAGCCATTGGCGGTGAAGAAAGCAACCAACAAGCCGAAGCTATTTTGAGTATTGCCGCTAAACGGGCTGGCTTTGAAGCGGTGGAATTCTTATTTGAGCCCATTGCCGCAGGTATGGATTTTGAAGCGAGCTTAAAAGATGAAAAGTCCGTTTTGATTGTCGATGTTGGCGGTGGTACCACTGATTGCTCATTGATAAAAATGAGCCCTGAGCGTTTGATGGAGACCGACCGTAACAATGACTGTTTAGGACACAGCGGTCAACGTATTGGCGGCAACGACATTGATATCTCATTGGCTATGCAAGGACTTATGCCAGAGTTTGGCTCAGAATCCTTATTAAACAATAACCGTAAAATCCCACAACAACCGTTTTGGAATGCAGTGGCAATTAACGATATCAGCGCTCAACGAGAGTTTTCGGCTTTAAGCTGTAAAACCCTACTTGCCGATTTGATGAAAGATACGGATTCTCCTGAGAAGCTGTCTAGACTGCAATGCGTGCAAGAACACAGGCTGAGTTATCAAATCGTAAAGTGTGCAGAATCAGCAAAAATAAGGCTTTCCGACGACGATAATCATATTGCTGCACTTGATTTCATTGAGCAAGACTTAACCGTAGATTTAAGCCTTGCCACCTTTGTTCAAGCGATTGAATCTCCAGTGGCTAAGATTGAAAACTTAATGAAGCTTGCCGTTGAAAAGGCTGACTGCAAACCTGAAATCATTTACGTTACCGGCGGCACAGCAAGAAGTCCGGCAATTCATGATCGCATCAAGCAAGTGTATCCAAACATCGAAATCATCGTTGGTGATCACTTTGGTTCAGTAACGGCTGGTCTAGCTCGCTGGGCGCAAAGAGTGTTTTGATAAACGTGCTTAGATTCAACCTAAAAACATCAGTTGGCTACGTTCTCAAGCGTAGAAAAAATGATTGCTAGCAAGGCGTAGCTTGCAGCAAGTAGTTGCTCTACTTGCAAAAGTTACAACGCATCTAGCGGGCATTTTAGCAAGCTTGCGGGCGTTGAGCGTTTCATCCATTCGGTGAATAATTAAGACATTGAAATTATTGCTAACTCAAATAGATATTAACTTATTGAGCGTTCAACTGATGTTTTTAGGTTCAATCAAGCCTTAACCTTAACTCGATTTCGATTATCTCGACTTTGCTTGATGAACTCATCACCAGCTTGAATCGAGTTACAATCTTTTTGCATCGCTTTTGCCAAACGATCGTAAAGTAATACATTCACAGAAGCCGCTAAGTTCATACAACCGACAGTAGGGACATAAACCACGCTGTCGGCTCTATCAATCAGCTCTTGGTCAATCGTTCCATCTTCTGGACCAAAAATGTATAACGCATTTTCAGGATGCTCGAACTCTGGTAATGGCGTCGCACCGACCACCAAATCAACACAAACAACTTTGTGATCTTTAGGCACGGTGTCAAACAACGCTTCGACACGCTTGAGAGGAATGGTTCGAGCCGCGTTTTTAGTATCGATGTTAGGCTGTTGTTTTTGCTGCTTAACCGCCCTATCGTAACGTGCGCCAGTATAGACAACCGCATCGACTTGATAGCAGCCACAGGCTCGCATTACCGCATCAACATTAATAGGCGTTTTGGGGTTTTGAAGGCCAATGGCAACATGAGGTGTTTTCATAAAAATCATTCCCAAGCTATAAAAAAGAGAGCCTACATATCTGCAAGCCCTCTTAATTATTCTATATGAGAATGGGTTATTGCCCAACGTTAATCTCGTCAGACTCCATCGCCTTTCCTTGCTCAATCGCAATTTCAACACGCCGGTTTTTGGCTCTATTAGCTGCTGAAGTATTTGGAAATAGTGGTTTTGTCGATGCCATACCAACAACTTTTAAACGAGACTCATCAAACCCTTTCGCTTTGATCATCTCATGAGCAACAGAAAGTGCTCGCTTACTGGATAGTTCCCAATTGGAACGATAAAGCTCATTACTGATTTTCGTATCATCCGTATGCCCTGAAACCGTAATAATACCCGGAATATCTTTCAGCACTTTACCAACTTTACGCACTATAGGTCTAAATCTAGGTTGTAAAAATCCAGAACCTGATGCAAATGACCCTTTCTCACGAATACGGATGATAATTTGCTGCCCTAGTGATTCCACTTCTAAAGCACCATCTTGAATTTGCTGTTCAAGTTGTTGAGCAATTTTCTTCACTTGCTCATTAATCTGATCTTGTTGCGCTTGTGCTTCTTGAGAATGTTTTGCCACTTCTACTTCTTGAGCCGTGGCAATCGAGTCACCACCACGTTTTTCACCTTGCTGCTCTTGCACACCACCAGCACTATCAGCATCACCTGGTTGGAACTTCAAGGTTTGCTGAGTCATATCATCAGTTTTTTGATTGATGGTATCAATAGGTGTTGGCTCTGGACGCCCAGGGCGAAACTCTAACGCGATAACAGAGGTACCTTTAGGAATGTCTTTCACATTCACTTGGTTTTGCACACCAAAAGCAAATTTCATTGAACCAGCTAATTGTTTAAACTTAAGCACGTCCATTTCAGAAAATGCTAACAGCAAAACGAAAAAGCACATTAATAGCGACATTAAATCGGCAAAGGTAGCCAACCACATAGGAGCACCTGGCGGTGGGCAGTCACATCCCTTCTTCGCCATGCTTATTCTCCCTCTGCGCTACTTTCACCACGCTTTTTCTCTGACAAATAACTTTTTAAGAAGCTTTCAATTACTCGTGGATTTTGACCATCTTGAATGGCTAATACCGCATCCATAATAAGATTACGATTTAAGGTTTCTTCGCCCATTCTCAGTTCTAATTTATCCGCAATAGGTATTGCCACCATGTTGGCAATAACGGCCCCATAAAGCGTGGTAAGCAATGCTACAGCCATTGAAGGGCCAATGGTTTTAGGATCATCCATAGATTGCAACATGGCAACCAGTCCAATCAGAGTTCCGATCATGCCCATTGCTGGTGCTACATCGCCCATGGCTTTAAAGATACCAACACCGATTTTATGGCGCTCGGCCGTCAAATCGATTTCTTTCTCTAGCGCAGTTCTAACCATTTCACCATCATGGCCATCTACCAGCATATCAATGCCTTTTTGCATAAAACTATTTGAAATTTGAGCTTCTTCAAGCGCCAAAAAGCCACCTTTTCGTGCTGCATCTGCCATACTAGTGCATTGTTCAATCAGCTCATCCGGTTTATCCAGTTTGAACATGAAGGCTTTAATCGCTACTTTAACAGCACCAAAAAACTGTCCAAGGTTGTACTTCATCATTACCACGAATAATGAACCACCAATAACGATAAGCAGCGACGGCACGTTAATAAAAACCCCGATACCACCACTGGTGACCATCGACGCAATTACGAAGCCAAAAGCCCCAAGAATTCCAATCAGCGTAGCTAAATCCAAAACCGTCCCTCAAATATTGCTTTTAAATCGCGTCTATAAACTGCGGCATAGTGTATCTAAAGCCAAGTGTGAAGTCGTGGCCTTGACGCACAATCTTTAACCAGTCAGATTACATTTCGCTCACATATTTATCGGTCATGGTTTCTAAAGGTTTAGAAATAATTAAATCTCTGCTCTTTATTGAGCAATTATTCCACGAGGAAATTTGACCCACATCGCCTGCTGATATACCTTGTGACAGTTTCAACGGCTGCTTAGGGAGCGAAAATTTTGGCCAAGAAATCTGAAAGTTTAACGTTCGAACAATCGTTAACTTCATTAGAAAAGATTGTAACCGAACTTGAAAAAGGTGATATACCGCTAGATGATGCGCTAAAGCAATTTGAGCAAGGCATTGCGCTTGTGCGCCAAAGTCAGCAAAAACTGGAACAAGCACAACAAAAAATTTCAATACTGCTTGATGATAACGGCCAAGAACAATTAGTTCCTTTTGACAATAATGGTGATCAGTAGTGAATCAACCCATCTTGACTGATGCTATTGCTCAATACCAAGACCGTATTAATCATTATCTAGAGCAACAATTAGCGTGCTTGCCCGATCACGCTGCAGGCTTGAAAAGTGCGATGCAACACGGTGCGCTACTGGGCGGAAAACGTATTCGTCCCTTTCTTGTTTACAGTGTTGGCGATATGCTGGGTGTGTCTCTCGATAAGTTAGACATTTGCGCTGCCGCTATTGAATGTATTCACGCATATTCATTAATCCATGACGATTTACCAGCGATGGATGATGATGATCTACGCCGTGGGCAGCCTACCGTTCACATCGCCTATGATGAAGCCACTGCTATTTTAGCTGGTGATGCACTTCAAACGTTAGCTTTTGAGATATTATCTGGCGACACCGAATTTACGCCACAGCAACAACTCGCTATGATCCGTTCAGTATCAAAAGCAGCAGGTTACCTTGGAATGTGTGGTGGTCAAGCCATTGATTTAGCATCCACAGATAAACAAATTGATTTAGAACGACTGACTCAATTGCACGCCCTAAAAACAGGAGCACTCATTTCTTGCTCTGTTGAACTGGCGATAATTGCTGCTGATGCAAATGACGTTGACCGCGCGTCTTTAATGAAATATGCACAATCTCTAGGGTTAGCCTTTCAAGTTCAAGACGATATTCTTGATATTACGTCTTCAACAGAAGAACTTGGAAAGCCACAAGGGTCGGATGAAGAATCGAATAAAAGTACATTCCCACAATTACTTGGTTTGCAAGGCGCGCAACAAACCGCAACACAATTAATTGAGGATGCACTATCCGCTTTAAGTAAATTACCCTACAATACGCAGTTAATCGAACAATTCGCCCAGTATATCGTGGCACGTCGAGTATAAGATTCAGTATAAGCATGGATATTTCGCAATTTCCGGTACTGGCAAAAGCTAATACCCCTGAAGAACTCAGGCTTCTCCCTAAAAGTCAGCTGTCTCAGTTGGCTAATGAATTACGAGAGTTCTTACTAAAATCTGTTGGTAAATCCAGCGGACATTTTGCTTCTGGCCTTGGCACTGTAGAACTAACAGTGGCACTTCATTATGTCTATAACACACCCTATGATCGTTTGGTGTGGGACGTTGGTCATCAAGCTTACCCACATAAAATTCTAACCGGTCGTCGTGACCGTATGCATACCATTCGTCAAAAAGACGGTTTGCATCCTTTTCCATACCGTGAAGAAAGTGAATTCGACACTTTTAGTGTCGGTCACTCCAGTACTTCTATTAGTGCTGCTCTAGGTATGGCAATCGCTGCGAATAAAGAGCAATCTGGTCGTAAAGTGGTTTCTGTTATTGGTGATGGTGCAATTACAGGTGGTATGGCGTTTGAAGCCCTAAACCACGCTGGTGCCCTCCACAATGACATGTTAGTCATTTTAAATGACAATGAGATGTCAATTTCTGAAAATGTTGGCGCCCTAAATAATCATCTTGCTCAAATTATGTCGGGACGCTTTTATAGCACCATCCGTGAGGGTGGTAAAAAAGTGCTCAAAGATATGCCAATGGTGAAAGAGATGGTTCGCCGTACTGAGGAACACCTCAAAGGTATGGTCGTGCCGGGCACCTTATTTGAAGAGCTGGGCTTTAACTATATCGGCCCCATTGACGGACACGATGTTAATGCTTTGGTGGAAACACTTGTCAATATGCGTCAGCTCAAAGGGCCACAATTTTTGCATATTATGACCAAAAAAGGTCGTGGTTATGCTCCTGCCGAGAAAGACCCTATTGGCTGGCATGCTGTACCTAAATTTGACCCAAGTGAATTTAAAAAACCTGCGAGTAAGGCCAGCAGCCCAAGCTTTTCTCAGGTATTTGGTAAGTGGCTTTGCGATGTTGCCACCAATGATGAGAAATTACTAGCAATTACACCAGCCATGCGTGAAGGCTCTGGTATGGTGGAATTTTCTCAGCGCTTCCCTAAACAATATTTTGATGCCGCCATTGCTGAGCAACATGCCGTAACACTAGGTGCAGGTTTTGCTGTTGAAGGCTTCAAACCAGTTGTCGCAATCTATTCGACTTTCTTACAGCGTGGCTACGATCAATTGATCCATGATGTTGCCCTGCAAAAATTACCCGTGTTATTTGCAATTGACCGTGGCGGCATTGTTGGCGCTGATGGTCCAACCCATCAAGGTGCCTTTGACTTAAGCTACTTACGCTGTATTCCTAATATAGTGATTATGGCGCCTGCTGATGAAAACGAATGTCGTCAGATGCTATATACCGGTTATCGTTACAACGATGGCCCAACGGCGGTTCGTTACCCTCGCGGCAGCGCAACAGGGGCAGAGCAGATTGAGGAAATGACGGCTCTAGAAATTGGCAAAGGCCGCATGATGCGCCAAGGTAAAAATATTGCCATTTTAAATTTCGGTACTCGTTTATCTTCAACACTTTCAGCAGCCGAAACCTTGGATACAACGGTTGCAGATATGCGTTTTGTAAAACCGCTAGATGAAGAATTGTTAAAAGACCTAGCCGCTTCTCATGATGTGATTGTGACCGTGGAAGAAAACGCCATTATGGGTGGTGCAGGTTCTGGTGTCATTGAGTTCTTTGCTAAACACAAGATACTTAAACCCACCTTGCAGATTGGTTTACCTGATGAATTTATTAAGCAAGGCACTCAAACAGAAGTTGCAGCAGAGCTTAATATTGACGCAGAAGGTATCATTAAACAAATCAACGAGTTTTTAAAATAGGAGCTGATTTTCAGCTCCTTTTTTTTATCTGTTTTCCATCCCACGGTCAGGATTAATCATAATTAACCCAATGGACTTTTAAAAAAGACTCAACTGTAAGATAGTCCTGTTTACAATTTGATCATTGCTAACTTTATTTTTCATGTCCGCTGAATCTACCTTAAATCTTGATCTAGAATATGCAGTCACAAATTACCTAGGCTCCGTTCATAGTGTAGATTTGACCACAATTGCGCAACATGAAGGAAAGCAATTGTCAATCACCGCCAATGGGATAACGAGAATCTATAAAGTCTCAGCATCGTCGACAGCCTGTGGAAGTAATTCCACTTGGTCTATACGCCCTGTAGGCTGGAAAAACTTTTTTGTCGCTTCTGAACATCAGCGGTTAATCGAAAAGGCGATTACTCAATTGGATTCAAGTGTAGAGATTATCTATTTCGTCAAATTTAAACTCGATGAAAAAGTTTATGAAATGCTTAAATTTGGTGTAAATCTAGACGTTTTTGCTCCCATAGCCCCTAATGAAACTCCTTTATGGGTCGCTGTAGATAAACAAAACTCTGCCATCGTAGCTAGGCTACTCAAAGAAGGTGCCTCCCCTAATACAGCAGGAATGAAAAATCAAATAACTCCACTCCATATCGCTGCCTACAAGGGGTACGGAGAAATAACGAAGTTGTTACTTGAAAATAATGCTGATCATTGGGCTTGTGATCAACACGGACAAACTCCAATTCAGGTTGCATACACAAAAAAACATTTTCACATTGTTGAATTACTTGATGAAAAAATACAAAAAGAGCCTAAAGCTGAAATTTCTAGTGCATTAGTATCATTGCAAAATGATAGTGTTGACAAAGATGGCGGCTGGAATTGCGTTTTCGTACCAGAGCAGAAAGCAACAATTCAAGCAAGTGAAGATGATGACAATCACACAGAAGCAATTGAAAAAATACAAAAAACTGAAAGTGGAAAAGAAGCTCAAACTGACGACCGCTTTGAGACAACAACCTTTGAAAATACTTTCGATGATCCTTTATATAGCTGAGTAACTATGATGAACGGCGACATAAAGTCGCCATTTATAATCATGATGCCTTGATTTTCATCTGCAAGTATCACAAGTACAGTAAATTAACCTTGAGACACCATCACCATTGCTGGGCGCAATAGGCGGTCATTCAACATATAGCCTTTTTGCATCACGGCCATCACAGTATTAGCAGGGTGGTCATCGCTAGGTTGCATACCAATGGCTTGATGTTGATCTGGATTGAAAGTTTCTCCGGTAGGGTCAACCACTTTCACTCCAAACTTTTCTACAGCGCTCATTAAAGTCTTACGAGTTAGGTTAACACCTTCATGCAACGCTTTCATTGGGCCTTCTTCATCTTCGATGTTTAGGCCTGCTACTGCGTGATCCATGTTGTCCATAACTGGCAAAAGCTCATTCACAAACTTCTCTAATGCAAACTTACGTGCTTTTTCAACATCCATAGCTGCACGACGACGAATGTTGTCAACTTCAGCAGCAGCACGTACAACAGAGTCTTTTTGCTCATCGACCTTAGCTGTAGCAGCAGCTAGAGCTTGTTCTAACTCTTCGATACGAAAATTAGCCTGAGTCAATTCATCCACTAATTCAGGAGACTCAACGGTTTCAGCTTCTGTTTCAGGGGTAGCCACTTCATCCATTTGTTCTTCTTGTACCTTTTCTGCTTCTTTACTCATCTTAACTCCAGCTATACAAGCTTTATTACGACCATTAGCTACGGGATACCCTAGTAATGGTATTTTATCTACTATGCGCTTATTATGGGGATCATTTTTATCGTTTCAACCCCAAATCACTGTACTCTAGTAGTTTAACGGTACTAAACTAAGTTAAATCAAGGTAACCAGAACTTTAATATCTGTATGAAGGCAAAATTTACCACCATAGGACTTATTGGCAAACCTCAACATTCTGGGGCTAATGCAACCCTAACGGCACTGAATCACTGGTTAAAATCTCGTGGTTTGAAGGTATTGGTTGAATCAAGAGTCGCTAAAGATATTGGTGAAGGCGTCGAAGCGGTTGAACTGATAGAAATAGGCAAACGTTGTGACTTAGCCATTGTCGTTGGCGGTGATGGCAATATGCTGGGAGCAGCTCGAGTCTTATCTCGGTTTGATATCGGAGTAATAGGTGTCAACCGTGGAAATTTAGGCTTTTTAACTGATATATCTCCTGATGACTTTGAAAGCACACTCGCTGCGGTTTTAGAAGGTGATTTTGAAGTTGAGCAGCGTTTTTTGCTGGAGGCAGAAGTTCATCGTCATGGTAAGTTAAAAGCCAGCAATAGCGCTGTTAATGAAACGGTATTGCACCCTAACCAAGTCGCACACATGATTGAGTTTGAAGTCTATATCGACGACAAATTCATGTATAGCCAACGTGCTGATGGTATGATTATTTCAACTCCAACTGGATCAACGGCTTATTCATTGTCCGCAGGTGGAGCGATATTAACGCCCAATTTAGATGCGCTAATTTTAGTTCCTATGTTTCCACACACAATGTCATGCCGACCTATTGTTGTGGATGCGAAAAGTACAATAAAGCTGTTGGTATCACCCGAGCATGAAGACAACTTTGAAGTAAGCTGCGACGGTCACGTACACCTATCTGTTCTCCCCGGTGATGAGATCATCATTCGAAGAAGCCCAGAAAAATTAACGCTAATCCACCCAAAAGGCTATAGCTACTTCCATGTCCTTCGTAACAAGCTAGGTTGGGGAAGTAAATTATTCTAAGCTGATCACAGTTTTAATCCTCAAACTTGTCCAAAGTCAATTTTTCTTATTTTCAACTTGTTATCATCAAAAATGTGAGAATAGGAACAAAATACTGCTCAATGTACTTTTGAACAGTTTGAGGAAAATGAAATGAAAAAAATTATACTCCTAGCATTAGCTTGTGCTGTATCGGCACCAGCACTATCTGCTGACATTGCCGCAGGTAAAGCAAAATCAATGATGTGTGCAGCTTGCCACGGTACTGACGGTATGTCGATGATCCCAATGTACCCAAACCTAAAAGGTCAAAAAGCACAGTACCTTGAAAAACAATTGAGAGACTTCAAATCTGGGGCTCGTAAAGACCCAACCATGGCACCAATGGCAATGCCTTTATCGGATGCCGATATCAAAAACATTTCAGCTTATTATGCAAGCTTGAAGTAAATTTGAGTCGCCCAAAAATTATGGAGACCCCCCCCTCTCAGGTCTTCATAATTTTGTCTTTGTATTTCCTCTAATTACTTATTCTTGAGTAAATTACTCAACTAAATTTTGATCTTCGTCAAAACCTCAGTACAAGACTCAACCAAACATTGATTTCGATCATTACCTGACTGATTCAGTCAACTTATGATGCCTCTATCAAAGTGCGACATTTTGTCGCACCCAGTGTTAGAGGACACGATTGTGGGCATTAAAGGATGGAAGTTTCAGCAATCATCATTAGCGTTAATCATGCTATTTATGTCTTTGCTGATCATCAGTTTTACGAGTCACGCACTATTTGTCAGCCCACCCAAAGATCCGATACCTATTATCGAGAAGACCTTTCCAGAAGCGACCCTAATCACCGATAAGCAAGGTGAGTATCATCTTAGAAAGATCCTCAAAAACGATACTCTGCTGGGCTATGCTTTTGAGACCAATGACATAGCAAAAATTCCAGCTTATTCAGGTGAGCCTGTAAATATGTTGGTTGTTATCGATCCACAAGGAAACTATGTCACCGCTAACGTATTAGAGCACCACGAACCCATTATTCTTGCTGGTATACCTGAAAGTAAGCTTGATGATTTTGCTGACCAATACAAAGGGCTTTCTGTCAGAGACCGTTTAAAAGTCGGTGGCAATAGCTCTGAAGGTACGATCAACATTGATGGCCTTTCTGGTGCAACCGTGACGGTAATGGTAATGAACGTTGCCATCACTAAGGCAGCCAATAAAGCCGCGATTTCTTTAGGTATTATCGAACCTAAGTCCAATGTTATCCAACCAATCTCAACCATCAAACAAGATGTGCTTGAAAAAGCCGACTGGCTGAAACTGACTGGCGATGGCTCTATTCGCAAGCTTTATCTCAACCGCGCTAAAGTCGATGACGCGTTTGTTGGTACTGAAGCCGAAGATATCGAAAAAGCGAAGCCTTCACAGAAGGAAGATATGTTCGCTGAGGTGTATTACACCGTAGCGGATATTCCAACTATCGGTCGCAACCTTCTTGGTGACGCTGAATATGAATACCAAATAAAACATCTTAAAAAAGGTGAGCACCTTATCGCCTTGCTCGGAAATGGTTATTCATTCAAAGGTTCTGGCTATGTGCGTGGTGGTATTTTTGACCGCATCCAAGTGCATCAA
The DNA here is from genome assembly GCF_056591735.1 of Parashewanella sp. 2210YD4-3. Taxonomy (NCBI): domain Bacteria; kingdom Pseudomonadati; phylum Pseudomonadota; class Gammaproteobacteria; order Alteromonadales; family Shewanellaceae; genus Parashewanella; species Parashewanella sp. 2210YD4-3. The sequence continues at coordinate 127,831 of NZ_JBWQOG010000001.1, forward strand.
AATGATGAAGCCATTGCCTTTCGTGATTTAGACCATCAACGTCTGACGGATATTTATATTGCTGGTGCGCCTCAGTTCCATGAAATGTCGTTGTTCAGAGTGCAAGACCACTTTGAATTTGATCCCGGTGCACCTTGGCAATTCGAACTGTTAGTTCGTCGCCAAACAGGTCCTGTTGACAGTATTTTTACCAGTTTCAAAGGTCAGTATGACCCACTCGAAAAGTATGTTGATACGCCACCAGCAATCGTACCTGAGCCAGAGCTAACGCTCGTTCAGCAAGTATGGAAAGACCGCACGCCTGAAGTCATCGTATTGTGTGCTTTAATTGGCGTATTACTACTCGTCCTATTCTTCCAAGATGTGTTGGTTAAGCACCCAACCTTTATGCACCGCTTACGCCACAGCTTCTTAATCATCGTGGTTGTGTTTGTCGGCTGGGCTTGGGGCGGTCAGTTATCTGTGGTGAATGTATTTACTTTCTTACATTCATTAATGAGTAACTTCTCTTGGGATTTATTCCTGCTCGACCCAATCATCTTCACCCTATGGTGTGCCGCTGCGGTAACCATCATCTTATGGGGACGTGCGGTGTACTGTGGTTGGTTATGTCCATTCGGGGCGCTACAAGAGCTAGTCAACGTCGTTGGACGCTGGCTGAAACTGCCACAAATCGAATTACCATTTGCCGTACATGAACGCTTATGGGCGATTAAATACCTCATTCTTCTGGGCTTATTTGGACTGTCTTTAGACTCTCTAGCCCTTGCTGAACAGTTTGCTGAAATTGAGCCATTTAAGACCACTTTCTTACTGAAGTTCGATCGTGAGTGGCCATTTGTTCTGTACGCATCAGCCCTGATTTTAATCAACTTGGTTAACCGTAAAACCTTCTGCCGCTACTTATGCCCACTTGGTGCCGCCCTTTCAGTGGGTAATGGTATCCGTTTATTCGACTGGCTTAAGCGTCGAAAAGAGTGTGGTCAACCATGTCAAACCTGTGCCAAAGAATGCGAAATCCAAGCCATTTACCCGAACGGTGAAATCAACATGCGTGAATGTCACTACTGCTTGGATTGTCAGGTGACTTATTACGATGAGGAGAAATGCCCTCCTCTGAAAAAGAAAGCTTACAAACGTAAGAAAGAGACCCGAGAATCCCCAAAGAGCTGCGCTTCAGCGAGAATTCTTTGAGGAATAGGCAAGGCATTTAAGAGAAGGAATAGCGGGACTATTTAGAGCTTAAATAACGCAGCATATTGCTCAAAGAAACTCGCACTTCGTGGGCTTCTCAGCGTCAATTCTGCTGCATTGTGCGAGTTAACAATAGAAACCATTATTGCTGCACTCACACGCTTTGCATAATTAACGCTGAGATAGCCCTGAAGCCAGCAATTAGGGGAATCTCGGGTCTAATAAGAACAAGAAATACCAACGGTATCTGTTTAATAAAACTAATGCGGCTGCAAAGGGTAGCCAAATGATGGAGATTGCAATATGCAAGACAAAGACAACAACACGGAATTGCACCAAGAAGTGCAAAATGCCGATAGACGTCGGTTCATGGGTAAAACAGCTTTACTTGGTGCAGGCGCTGTTGCTGCTCCAATGTCAGCCGCAATGTTTGCCTCTATGGCAAAAGCTCAAGCTTCTGAAGCTGGTAAAAACAGCCCATTTGTTCACCCAGGCGAGTTAGACGAATACTACGGTTTTTGGAGTGGTGGTCACTCTGGTGAGGTTCGTATTTTAGGTATTCCTTCAATGCGTGAACTGATGCGTATTCCAGTGTTCAACACTGACTCTGCAACAGGTTGGGGTATCACCAACGAAAGTAAGCGCATCAAAGGTGAAAGTGCTCACCTTCATGCGGGTGACTCTCATCACCCTCACATGAGTATGACGGATGGTCGTTATAACGGTAAGTATGTATTCATCAACGATAAAGCCAATACACGTGTTGCACGTATTCGCTGTGATGTAATGAAAACCGATAAGATGATCACCATCCCGAACGTACAAGCTATCCACGGTTTACGAGTTCAAAAAGTACCATACACCAAGTATGTGATTTGTAATGGTGAATTCGAAATCCCAATGGACAACAATGGTAAAGAAACGTTGGAAGACGTTGGCACTTACCGCTCATTGTTCAACGTGATTGACGCTGAAAAAATGGAAGTGGCTTTCCAAGTGATGGTTGACGGTAACTTAGATAACACCGACGCCGATTACGACGGTAAATACTTCGCATCAACCAGCTATAACTCAGAAATGGGTACGAACCTAGGTGAGATGATCACCAACGAGCGTGACCACGTTGTAGTATTCAATCTAGCCCGTTGTGAAGCAGCAGTAAAAGCTGGCAAGTTCAAAAACTATAATGGCAACAAGATCCCTGTTCTTGATGGCCGTAAAGGTTCTGAATTAACACGTTATATTCCAGTTCCTAAGTCTCCACATGGTTTGAATACGTCTCCAAGTGGTAAGTATTTCGTAGCAAATGGTAAATTATCGCCAACCGTTTCAATCATTGCGATTGATAAACTGGACGACCTGTTCAACGACAAAATCAAGCCACGCGATACCGTTGTTGGTGAGCCAGAACTTGGCTTAGGCCCATTACACACCGCCTTTGATAACAGAGGTAATGCCTACACGACCTTGTTCCTTGATAGCCAAATTGCTAAGTGGAATGTTGAAGACGCGATTGCTCATTATCAAGGTAAAAAAGTTAACTATCTACGTCAGAAGTTAGACGTACATTATCAACCAGGTCACAACCACACCTCTGCGGGTGAATCTCGTGATGCTGATGGTAAATGGCTAATCTCACTATGTAAGTTCTCGAAAGACCGCTTCTTACCAGTAGGTCCACTTCGCCCTGAAAACGATCAGTTAATTGATATTTCAGGCGATGAAATGAAGCTAGTTCATGATGGTCCAACTTATGCTGAACCACATGATTGTATGATCGTGCACCGCAGCAAATTGAAGCCAAACAAACTTTGGACTCGTGATGACCCAATCTTCGCTGACACAGTAGCAATGGCGAAAAAAGATGGTGTTACTCTAGAGACTGATAACAAAGTTATCCGTGAAGGTAACAAAGTACGTGTTTACATGACATCTGTTGCACCTAACTTTGGTTTAACTGAATTCAAAGTAAAATTGGGCGATGAAGTAACGGTTGTTGTGACTAACCTTGACCAAGTGGAAGACGTTACTCACGGTTTCTGTATGACCAATCATGGTGTTCAGATGGAAGTGGGCCCTCAAGCTACTGCATCTGTGACATTTACCGCAAACCAGCCGGGCGTACAATGGTACTACTGTAACTGGTTCTGTCACGCACTTCACATGGAAATGCGTGGTCGTATGTTGGTTGAAGCATAAGCTTCTACTCATACTCAATTGCCGAAGCACCTTTGTGCTTCGGCTTTTCCCCGAACTAGTATCAACAGGGCTTAAAAATGATATGACAATGCGCTTATGTTTTTTTGATTCCAATCGACCCAATGGGCGTCGACTTTTTTCTTGCATTTCTACGACGCTAGCACTTCTTCTTACGTCTTCTTTTGCTTACAGCGCAACCATAACTGTCTCACCAAACCAAGACTTACAACAATTGCTTGATAACAGCCAAAGTGGCGATGAGATTTTACTCAAACAAGGTGAATATCAAGGCAATTTCTCAATCAAACACCCGTTAACACTGAAAAGTATTCAACCTCACAAGGCCGTTATTAATTCCGGCGGTAAGGGCAATGGCATTTATGTCAAAAGTGAGCATGTCACTCTTAAAAACTTAAAAGTGATCAATTGGGGTGACGATCTTACCGAACAAGATGCCGGAATTTTTGTCGACAAAAACAGTCACCACTTAGCGCTAATCAACAACCAGCTACAAGGTGATGCCTTTGGTATTTGGGTGGATAAATGTGACGACGTTAAAGTGATTGATAACACAGTTGTCGGCAATCCTAAATTACGCTCAGCCGACAGAGGTAACGGCATTCAACTGGCTTCTGTCACCAATGGTACTATCCGAGGCAACACCGCCAGTTTAGTGCGTGATGGCTTATACGTTATTGCCAGTAAAAATAACACGCTCGAACACAATACCATGCACGACCTACGCTATGGTATTCACTACATGTATTCCTATGACAATAAGGTGCAGTACAACCTTTCGTACAACACTCGTGCGGGCTATGCCTTAATGAGTTCGCGACGCCTTATCGTCAACCACAACGTCACTCGAAACAGTGAAGATTACGGCTTTTTACTTAATTACATTACTCAGTCAGACATCAGCTACAACATTGTTGACCACGTTTGGACTAAACCTGAAAACAAAGTCTTAGGTCGAGAAGGTAAAGGCTTATTCGTTTATAACTCAGGTTATAACACCATCAGCCACAACATTGTTGATACTGCTGAAATCGGTATTCACCTCACCGCAGGCTCAGAAAAAACCAAAGTTTTTGCAAATTCCTTCATCAACAACCCAGTACAAGTGAAGTACGTTGTGAATCGTGAAGAAGAATGGAGCAAAGACGGTGTTGGTAACTACTGGAGCAACTATTTAGGTTGGGATCTCAACCATGATGGTCGTGGCGATAGCCCATTTGAGCCAAACGATGGCATCGACAAAATGGTTTGGCAATACCCAGAAGCCAAAATGTTATTAGACAGTCCAGCCGTACTGATTCTACGCTGGATCCAAAGTCAATTCCCTGTATTAAAACCAGCCGGAGTGAAGGACAGTCACCCACTGATGAAGCCGCTTGCCGTTGACGACGAAAAAGACGCTGGCGCTATGGCAATGACGGAGAACAAATAATGATGACAACACATTCTCATCCCATTGTAGAGCTGACAAACGTCAATAAGCACTACGACAAAGTAAAGGCATTACAAGGTATCAACCTCAAGGTCATGCCCGGTGAAGTACTAGGTTTATTCGGTCACAACGGTGCCGGTAAAACCACAATGATGAAACTGATCTTGGGCATTATCAAAGCCACCAGCGGCACAGTTAATGTGCTGAACGCCGATCCTATGTCTTCACAAGCCTTTGAAAGCCGTAAGCACATTGGATATCTGCCTGAGAACGTCAGCTTTTATGATCACCTAACGGGCAAAGAAGTTCTCACTTATTTTGCTCGTCTCAAAAAAGTGCCTAAGCAGCAAATTACCGACCTTCTTGAGCAAGTGGGCATAACTCACGCCATGAATCGTGCGGTGAAAACCTATTCCAAAGGGATGCGTCAACGTCTTGGTTTGGCTCAAGCATTCTTAGGGCAACCAAAGCTATTACTACTCGACGAACCAACGGTAGGCCTTGACCCAATTGCTACTCAAGAGTTTTACCAAAGCGTAGATAAGCTCAAAAGCACAGGTGCGAGTATTATCCTTTGCTCCCATGTTCTCCCCGGTGTTGAACAGCACATTGATAAAGCCATCATTATTTCGGGCGGAAAACCGCTGGCTCAAGGCAGTTTACAAGAGTTACGTCAGCAAGCTCAACTGCCTGTTACCATCAAGACACAGGGCTTAAATGGCGCATTAGTGACTGATGAACGTTTTGGTGATTTTGTTGTTGCCGCAGACGAACTTAAAGTGCCAGAAGAGAAAAATCTTGAAGTAGTAAAACAGCTATTAGAAATGAATAACATCTCCAACCTGCAAGTATTACCAGCCGATTTAGAGCAGGTGTATCAGTATTATCTTTCACATGAGCATTTGTCTCATGAGCATCTTTCTCAAAAACCAGCCAACACTACAGAGGAGGCAAAAGCATGAGCCCAGTTTTATCTGTAGCCATTAAAGAGTTTCAAGACGGTTTACGCAACCGCTGGTTAATCTCTATTACGCTCATTTTTGCGATTTTATCACTTGGATTAAGTTACTACGGTTCGGTAGCATCTGGGGAAATTGGCTTAACCTCAATTTCTTCGACCATAGCTAGCTTATCGAGCTTAGCGGTATTTTTGATCCCACTGATAGCACTCCTGCTTGCCTATGACAGCTTTGTTGGCGAGCAAGAATCTGGCACCTTATTACTGCTGCTCACCTACCCTATCAGCCACTCACAACTGCTGTTAGGCAAGTTTGTCGGTCAAGGTGCAATTATGGCTTTAGCCACCGTTCTTGGCTTTGGCAGTGCAGCAGTACTGCTTGGCTTCCAAATGGATTTTGCCATAGTGATGCACAGCTTTGGTTTGTTCATCCTCACCGCCATTTTGCTTGGCCTTTGCTTTATCTCTATCGCTTATGTCATCAGTTTGGTTGTAAGCGAAAAATCTAAAGCTGCAGGACTGGCTTTAATCCTCTGGTTCTTCTTTATTTTGGTATTCGATTTAGGTTTATTAGCCGTTTTAGTTGGTATGGAAGATGGATTGTCACAACAACAGCTTGTTAATTTGATGCTGCTCAATCCAGCCGATATCTTTCGTATGGTAAATTTAGCGAGTCTTGATACTTCAGACGTAAACGGTGTCTTAGCCGTTGCTATTAATGGCAGTATTTCGCCATTGGGTTTACTAGGCTTGCAGCTGGCATGGATTATTACGCCACTTGTTGCAGCAGGATTGATTTTTAATAGGAAAACACTGTAATGAAATTGGCGACTAAAATCTTATTGCTGGCTATTGGCATCATGTTAGCCGCTTGCAGTAAAGAACCAGAAACCTTGTCGGCTCGTGAGGCACAAGCGATTCACGCTGGCGAAGAATGCCATCTATGTGGCATGTTCATTAAGAACTTTCCCGGACCTAAAGGTGAGCTGTACCTTAAGACGTCTGACAAGATAAATAAGTTCTGCTCAACCCGCGATATGTTTACCTTCTTACTTGATCCTGAATATAAAAAACAGGTGAAAGAAGCGTTTGTACATGACATGAGCAAAGCCCATTGGAAAACCCCCGATGACAATCATTTTATCGATGCTCGCAAAGCTTGGTACGTGATTGGCTCAAGCAAAAAAGGCGCAATGGGTAAAACCTTAGCTAGCTTCGGCACTCAGCAGCAAGCTCAAGGTTTTGCAACTGAGTTTGGTGGTAAGGTTTATTCATTTGATCAAATTACCTTAAGCATTCTTTAAATACCTTTAGGTAGCAAAAGGCTGTAAAACCTTCTGCTACCTTCTGTCGAGGTGACTGGCAATCATATTTAAAGCTAAGTTATTATAGGCACCATAAACTCTGATAACGCCACAAATAAATACCTATGCAGCAACACAACGAATGGATAAATCGCTGGAAAGAAGGCCGTATTGGCTTCCATAAAATAAACGTTAACCCCCACCTTTCCGAATTTTGGCCTAGAGACTTACCTGAAGAATCTAAGGTTTTTGTTCCTCTTTGTGGCAAAAGCGTAGATTTGGCTTGGCTGACTCAATATCACCAGCAAGTCATCGGTAGCGAGTTAATTGAAAAAGGCGTTAAAGATTTTTTTAATGAACAACAATTAGAAGCGACAATAACCCAGTCTTCAACTCACAATACTTGGTCATCTGAAAAAATTAGTGTCCTTCAAGGTGATTTTTTTAAGTTACCAGCATCATTAATTGATTGTGAATACTTTTACGATAGAGCCGCGCTTATTGCCTTACCGAAAGAATATCGACAAGCCTATGTAACTCAATTACTCAAGGTCGCACCTCAATTAAAACAAGGTTTATTAATCACTCTTGAGTATGATCAAAACATTGCTAATGGCCCTCCTTTTGCTGTTCTTGAATCGGAAGTTAATGAGCTATTTGGACATCATTTTGTAATTGAAAAACTCACTCAAATTGTCGAACCAGCATTTCCTTCTGCCGTAGAAAAAGGGATAAAAGAATTTAATGAAGTGGTTTATCGACTCTCAAAAAAATAACCTTGGACTATAGTCCTAAGTCAGAGTCAGTGAACTTTCAGCTTGTAATTTTTACCATTGAATCAAATATTTTTTGATGGTGAAAATTATGAGCGCAATTAACTCTATTACGGAAGAATCTTTAGTTCGCTTCTGCAAACTTGATTTAGCAGGCCAAAGTTCAAGCGTATTGCGAGTGCAAGGTCAAGTTTATCAAGTAACAAAACTTGATGGTTCAAAGTGGGAGCTAGAGCACTTATCAGCGCCAACAAAATCAAACGATTCACCAATATTTCGATTATTTAAAAAATCATATCATTCTGTATTTCATAACAGAGCAAGCACTGTCCTTAAAGCACTATCAAAAGAAAAAGCTATTGTGCTTGATGATCATAAACATTTTTCAGTTAAGCCTTTATCTTCGCTTTATAAAGACGCTGTCTATAGACTTGCCGCAACGCCAAGACCTAAAAGCATTCCGCAATTAGACTTCAACTTTGATTTACCTAAACATGGTGATATTTATGTTTGCCGCCTTACTGGAGAATTATTAACTCCAGAGAATGCGATATTCGTTCAGTTACCCATAAGGAGTCGAACAGGAACAATTCATTATATAAATGAAATCGTTTCAAGAAGAGGATTAAGGCTTGCTGTTCTGAATTCCTCCGAAGAGGCAAAAGAAGGCTTGGCTATGACGGCATTTTCAATAGATAGTATAAAAGAGGTGACAAGCCGCAATATTCGTGGGGCTTTACACGCTAGAGGCCGTTCCCAATTAAAGACTTTTGGATTTGTTACAGCCTAAAATTTGCAAAATCTAGGCACGAAGAATGAAATTTAGTGGACTAAATGAATGATGAGTAACGCAGAGTTTGCAAATTTTAGGCGTAACCCGAAGGGCTGAGTTTCTTTTTTGTTTAAACTGCGTTGTCAAATGTTCGTGTAGAGCAACTACACTTCACATTTTCCGCCTTGTTTAACCTAAAAAATTAACAGCAGCAAATCAAAAGTCTAATTGGGAACGGCCTCTAGGCAACACAAATACTCTTCAGTTCCAATGGCAGCCAGCTTTCGTTTAACCTAAAAACATCAGTTGGGCACGTTCTCAGGCTTAGATAAAATTGTTGATAACAAGGCGAAACTTGTAGCAAGTAGTTGTGCTACTTGCAAAAGCTTCAACGCAGTTAGGAGCAATTTTAGCAAGCTTGTGAGCGTGAAGCGATTCACCTAATGGGTGAACCAACAAAAAACGAAATGTCTATATCATTTATCAGGTTAATATCTAGCTTAGCGTTCAACTGATGTTTTTAGGTTTAAAGTTTACTTAGAACCTAAGTCAGACAATGTTAAGCATTATACTTTTACCATCAAGCGTATTGTTTTATAAATTGATGGTATAAGTCATGAGTTTTCCTACGTCGCCTCAAGAACAGGTCATTGCATCTTTCTGTGCTCTAAATTTAACCAGTCAAGCTCCAGAAAGCTTATCGTTCAAAGGGCAAAATTATCAACTTATCAAAGTTAATGATAATGTTTGGCGATTACAGCATGTGAGCCAAGTGAAAGCATCTAAATTACCATTTGGTACATTATTTAAAAGTGGATATGAATACTTTTTTACAAACCAGACTTCCACAATAAAAAATACATTAACCAAAGAAGGGCTAATCATTCCAGAAGATCGTGAGCAATTTTCTATTCCTCCCATGTCCCAAGAATATAAAGAAGTAGTGGCTGCTTTGGCTAGGACTCTAGAACCCAATAATGTATCTGAAATGTCTTACAACATTTTTTGTTCACACGGCGAGGCTTTATATAGGTGTAGGCTGTCAGGTGAAGCACTTTGTGTTGAAAATGCCGTTTTAGTTAAATTACCCACAAAAACCATAAGTGGCGGTGTAGCGCTTGCTAATGAAGTTGTTTCTAGGACAGGCATTAGACTAGCGGTACAAAAACCTAATATGTTCTTAAAATATAATATCGCTATGGGAGAATTCCACTCAAGTAGTATTCAGCAGGTGACGAAATCCAATGTTAGAAATGCAATTCACAACTCCCCATTTGATTTATCTCCGGTACCTATATCAGTTGACTTTCATCTTCCTAAAGCCATTAATTGATTCATTAAAAAAGGGACTTAACAGTCCCTTTCTTTCATTACTCTTTGTTTTTACGACTATTCAAATGTGCCATGGCACGTTTGCGTCTTCGCTCTTGGCTTAAGGTTAGCTTCTCTTTTTTACCCTCAAATGGGTTTGAGCTTTCATGGAAACGTAACTGAATTGGCGAACCCACAACGTTCAATGAACGGCGGAAATAGTTCATCATATAACGCTTGTAAGAGTCTGGTAGCTTATTTACCTGATTACCATGCACAACAACAATTGGCGGATTGTAACCACCTGCGTGAGCATATTTAAGCTTCACACGACGACCGTTGATCATCGGTGGTTGGTGATCATCTTGTGACATCTGCATAATACGAGTCAGCATAGAAGTGCTTACACGCTTAGTCGCACTGTCATAAGCCTCTTCGATAGATTCAAAGATATGACCCACACCAGTACCGTGTAGTGCAGAGATAAAGTGAATACGAGCAAAGTCAATAAACCCTAAACGACGATCAAGTTCGCTTTTAACACGTTCTCTGTCATCGTTGCTCATGTTGTCCCATTTGTTTACCGCAAGAACCAGTGCTTTACCTGCGTTCAATACGAAACCTAATAGACCTAAGTCTTGCTCACTGATCCCTTCTCTAGCATCAATAACAATCAATACTACGTTAGCGTCTTCAATGGCCTTTAGGGTTTTAATTACCGAGAACTTCTCAACAGCTTGATGTACTTTTGAGCGACGACGAACACCAGCAGTATCAATAACAATGTATTCGCGATCATCACGTTCCATTGGGATATAAATACTATCACGAGTCGTACCCGGTTCATCGTAAACGACAACGCGGTCTTCACCGAGAACACGGTTTGTTAGTGTTGACTTACCAACGTTCGGCTTACCGATAATCGCCAATTTGATCGGCAATTCTTGCAAACGCTTTTGTTCTTCTTCCGCTTCTTCTTCAGTGTACTCACGGATTTTTTCAGGATCTTCCAGCTCTTTATCACGGTCAATTCCCATGGCTTCAGCATAAGGTGCTAAAGCCTGATCAATCATTGAAGTTACACCACGACCTTGTGAAGCCGCCATTTGGTATACATTACCAATGCCTAGCCCCCAGAACTCAGCAATGGCAGAGTCACCATCAATGCCATCAACTTTGTTCGCGACTAAAAAGGTCGTTTTATCCCGCACTCGAAGATGGTCGGCTAAGGCCTGATCCGCTGCAGTTAATCCTGCTCTAGCATCTACCATGAATAAAACCACATCGGCTTCTTCAATCGCCGCTAATGACTGTTCTGCCATTTTGGTTTCAATACCTTCTTCTGTACCGTCGATACCGCCAGTATCAACCACGATAAACTCATAACCTGCCAAAAAGGCACGACCATATTTTCGATCACGGGTTAACCCGGGGAAGTCGGCAACAAGTGCATCTCGAGTACGAGTAAGACGGTTAAACAGGGTCGATTTACCAACATTCGGACGACCAACAAGCGCCACTACAGGGATCATTTTATGCCTCTATCTACTACTGGGTTTCTAAACTGGCTGTCACTGAAAAGTGCCACCTTAGAAACAAAATAAGCCCTCGGCACTTTTGAACCAAGGGCTTTAATCTAATTTTGTTCAATATAAGTCTTAAGGAAGCGTTACTTCAGCAAGAGTTCCACTTCGACCTTGAACGTATATTTTACCATCAACCACTACAGGTTGAACATACAAACCGTCACTATCAACTCTGACGCGACCTTCAATCACACCTGATGTGCGGTCGATAAAGTGTAAATAGCCTTCGTAATCACCAACGACAATATATTTATCAATAACCGCTGGAGAAGTGAGTGAACGGTTGAGTAGCTCCGAGTTACTCCATAGCTCTAAGCCGTTACGCTTATCAATTGAGTAAATTCGGCTATCGCTATCCACCATAAATAAGCTTAATCCAGACTCGGATAACTCGTGGAAACTGGAGTATTTACGTGACCATAAAATACGGCCACTACGTGCATCCATAGAGACTAAGTTACCGTTATAGCTAACCGCATAGATTTTGCCGCCAGATAACAAAGGTTTCATATCTACATCGGCTAAGCGGCTAAATTCATTGCCACCTTGAGGTTTATAAATTGGTGTTTCCCAAGCAATCTGACCGTTTTGTTGCACAATAACTTGTACTTTGCCATCAGCGGTACCAACGAAGAAACCACCACCTTCATAATTAGCCGCGCCAGTTCCACGCAAAGTAAGCGGCGGTAATGGATTATCAAGCACCCATTTTTGTTTACCTGTATCAACGTCAAACGCTTCTATCGAACCATTGCCGGTGGTTACAACAACAAGATCATCACCTACCGTTGGTGTAGAAGTAAGCTCGCCACCAGTTTGTACATGCCACAATAGCTTACCTGTTGCTTCATCAAGTGCAACCAACACACCAGACTCACCACCAGCAAACACTTTATGACGGCTTACCGTTAAGCCAGAAGCCAATAGAAAATCTTTCTCGATGCCAGCATCATTAATGACTTGATTTAAATCTTGCTGCCATAATTGCTCATGGGATTTTTGATCATAAGCAATGACTTCACCATCTCGGCTACCAGCATAGATTTTGCCGTAATTGATAGCAGGTCGTAAGCGAGAGTAATAAGCACCAACGCCATCACCAACCGAAGTTTCCCAATTAATATTTGGAGAAACTGTTTCCTGAATTTCAGGTAATGGATTAATTTTTACTTCATCATCTTTTGATGAGCAAGCCGACAAGAGCGCTACACTTAAACTCGCCGCAAGCAAATTTTTACACCAAGACTTCATGCTGTTCCTTACTATTAAGCTTTTGGTAGGTTATCCAGCTTCATTTTCAATACTGGATTGTTGGCATTTTTTTCTGCTGCTAGTGCCGATTCATAGGCTTCTTTTGCTAGCTTTACGTCACCTTGGCGTACCAACAAATCTCCCTTTAATTCATCACGCTGAGGTGCAAAAGCTTCATTGGTTACCTGAGAAAGAGTGGAAAGTGCCTCGCTTACTAATCCTTTTTCAGCTTGAATTCTCGCCAAACGTAGTGTGGCCATTTCCTCAAAGCCATAGCCAGGTTTTGCTGCAATCACACTTTTAAGAGCGGTAACCGCTTTATCAAGTTCACCGGCAGTAACTGCTGCTTTAGCCAGTTGCAGTTGCAACATGGCTTGGTAACCCTTTTGATCATGCTCTTTTGTAAATTTTGCGATGTCACCAGCTAACTTAGATTCGTCAGTGGCATCATTAACTGCTGCTTGATAGGCATTAGAAGCGTTTTGAGCCTGACCTACTTGATGGTCAGAGTAATAATTCCAACCATAAAGCCCACCTAAACCAACAACGGCACCAATAATGATCGAGTTACCGTACTCTTTCCAAAAGCGTTTGATAGCATCAACTTGTTGTTCTTCTGAGCTATAAATTTCCACGCGTTGACCTCTTAAATCCGTTCTCTAAGAAAAGCTGCCAATTCATCACGGGCAACCATTTGTTGTTCGTTTCCACCTCGAAGATCTTTTACGCCAACTTCGTTATTCGCTAGCTCATTTTCTCCGATGATTAAGGCAAACTGAGCGCCACTTTTATCCGCACGCTTCATTTGCTTTTTAAAATTACCACCACCACAGTGGCTCATTACTCTAAGGCTTGGCAATGATTCACGCAAGTTTTCAGCAATTTGCACGGCTTGCGGATAACATCCAGCCCCCATTGCCGTTACGTATATATCAACAGCAGGTGCCACATCTTGGTCTAATCCCAACTCTTGCAGTAACAAAATAATGCGTTCAATACCCATGGCAAAACCAACCGCTGGAGAGTCTTTACCGCCTAATTGACTCACCAGTCCATCGTATCGACCGCCAGCTAAGACCGTACCTTGCGCACCTAAGCTCGACGTTACCCATTCAAATACAGTGCGATTGTAATAGTCTAACCCACGAACTAATCGAGGATTCACCGTGTATTGGATACCAACAGTATCAAGTAGTTCACATAATTGTGAAAAATGTTGCTTACTATCGTCAGCTAAATAATCCATCAGTTCTGGCGCATCAACAAGAATAGCCTGAATGTCTTGATTTTTAGTGTCTAGAACACGTAATGGATTACTGTACATACGACGTTTAGCGTCTTCATCCAATACATCGATGTGCTTTTCTAAAAACCCGATAAGCGCATCTCGATAAGCTGCACGTTCTTCACTGTCACCAAGAGTATTAATTTCAAGTGAAACATGCTCTTTGATACCAAGCGTTTCCCATAGTCTTGCTGAAAGCATTAACACTTCAGCGTCAGCATCGGCACTACCAATACCATAAACTTCAACACCAAACTGATGAAATTGACGATAACGACCTTTTTGTGGACGTTCATGACGAAACATTGGTCCCATGTACCAAAGTCGTTGTTCTTGGTTATATAGAAGTCCGTGTTGGTTACCTGCACGAACGGTTGAAGCCGTACCTTCTGGACGAAGTGTTAAGCTATCACCATTATTATCGGCAAAGGTGTACATTTCTTTTTCGACGATATCGGTCACTTCACCGATAGAACGCTTGAATAAATCAGTACTCTCTACAATCGGGGTTCTTAGCTCGGTATAACCATAGCTAGCCACCGATGCACGCAGGATGGACTCTAATTTTTGCCAAAGGGGAGTTTGAGTAGGCAGAATGTCATTCATTCCGCGAATCGCTTGGATCTGTTTTGCCACAGTTAGACTCGAATGATTTAATAAAACAAAAAATAAAAAAACGCCTCATTATAGGCGTTTTTTTAGTGAAGGTGCAAAAACTTAACTAAAAGTCGGTTTGACGGTTACTCTGATGCATCTTGTACATCAATTCGGTTTGACAACATAGCCGCTTTCGCTCGGATCTTAGCTTCGAGTTTATCCACTAAGTCATCGTTATCAAGACGTTCTTTTTGACGTACACCATCTTCATAAAATCCGCTTTTACGATTGCTACCCGCTAGCCCCAAATCAGACACTAAAGCTTCACCCGGACCATTAACTACGCAACCTATGATAGAAACATCCATTGGTGTTAATACGTCTTCAAGTCGTTGTTCTAATGAATTCACGGTATTGATCACATCGAACTCTTGGCGAGAACATGATGGACAAGCAATAAAGTTAATGCCTCGGCTCCGAATGCGTAGTGATTTTAGAATATCAAAGCCTACTTTGATTTCTTCTACAGGATCAGCAGCTAATGAGATACGCAATGTATCACCAATGCCTTCAGCGAGTAGCATACCTAAACCAATAGCAGATTTAACAGAACCAGTTCTCATACCACCCGCCTCGGTAATACCAAGGTGTAATGGCTGATCAATTTTCTTCGCTAGTAAACGATAAGATTCTACTGCTAAGAACACATCAGAAGCTTTAACTGAAATTTTAAATTGGTCAAAGTTGAAACGGTCGAGATAATCCACATGACGCATGGCCGATTCAACTAGAGCTTCAGGTGTTGGCTCTTTGTACTTATCCATTAAGTCTTTTTCTAACGAACCGCCATTAACACCAATGCGGATTGGAATATTTTTATCTTTAGCACAATCAACGACACTGCGAACACGCTCTTCGTTACCAATATTCCCTGGATTGATACGTAAGCAATCTACGCCGTATTCGGCCACACGAAGCGCAATACGATAATCAAAGTGAATATCGGCAACCAACGGTACTTCAGTTTGCTTACGGATTTCTTTAAAGGCTTCAGCAGCATCCATGGTTGGAATTGATACCCTTACGATATCAGCGCCCACATTTTCTAGGGCTTTAATTTGCGCCACCGTAGCTGCAACATCGTTTGTATTGGTATTTGTCATGGACTGCACGCTGATAGGTGCGCCATCACCTACAGGTACTTTTCCCACATAAATACGTGTTGATTTACGTCTTTTGATGGGATTTTCGCTATACATAAAATTTCTCCGTACTGCCTGCAACTTGTGTAAGGGCACTCAAGCCACTCAGTGAAGTCTAGTTCACGATGATTATGGGTTCTCGGCTAATGTCATTCTGGCTGTTTTACCAGCTGGAAACCTATCCATATCCACAGTCACACCATCGACTTTAAGTTGGATTGACTCTGGCGCGCCAAAAATGGCTTTTAAAGGAGCTTCACCTTCGGCAGTGATCACTCGGCCAGATTTTTTTAGTCCAGAAACAATAACCTTTCCTGTAGCATCTTGAATATTTATCCAGCAATCTCCAGTTAAAGTTAGATTAATTTCTGTTAACTTCACTGGTTCATCACTATGATCTTCCACAGAAATAGCTGATATAGGAACGTCTGCGGCGCTTTCTAACTCTGTTAACAGACTAGGTTTTTCAGTTTTTTCTTGAATGTTATGACTGCTGTTGGAGTTTACCGTTTGAAGTTGTGGTTCTACTTTTTCAGCTTTGTCTTTAACTGTCTCAGTTTTAGGCTCAACAGAAGAACCCACATGAATTTCTGTCGATGATGATTCAGCTTGTGTGCTTTGCTTATTGACTAATTCTTGCTTCTCTTCTGGGCTAGGCTTTGATAAGTCGACTAACCCTGAGAACATTGTGGATTTTTGTATTCCCCACCAACATAACATTGCCACTAAAATGGCAACGATAAGATACGTTATCCACATCCATTGGCTATTAGCCGCTTGCATAGATGTCTTATTCGAAAAGCTTTGCATACTAGGTGATACAGGAGTCGCTAATTGCCTTTCAACACATTCATTGATTAAAAAAGGGTCGGCAGATACATAGCGCGCATAATTTTTAATATATCCTCGAACATACGTCGAAGAGGCCATGTTACTAAATTCATCGTTTTCGATATCTTCAATGATTGCAATTCGAAGATTAAGGGCTGTAGCGATATCTTCAATACTTAAGCCTTTATCTTTTCTTGCCATTTTCAATAATGAGCCAACAGTATGTTCAGGCTCGGAATTGTTTTGGTCTGTTTCAGACGCTGGATTATTTGAATCTGTCATTAGTGCATACTTGCTCGATATTGCTTAGCCTGTTGTGATTTTGGATACTTAGCTAATAATGTTAATCCATACTGCTTAACTGCATCATTGTCATTTTGCGCTCGAGCAATATCAATCCCTAGTTGTAGACTTAGAGGAGTGGCTATCGCCAGCCTATGATATTGTTCAAGTTTCGCTTTTGCCGCGGGCAGTTGCTTTAATGTTAACTGAATTCTAGCTAATTCCAAGAGTGAATTGGCTCGCCGAGGATCATATTTTAAAGCTAATTCGAAGTATTTCGCGGCTTTAGATAAATCGCCGCTGGCTTCCATGCACAGCCCTAGATTTTCGTAACTGTCTGCCGTTCGAGTGTATTTAGGCATGTTAATGGCTTTGAGAAACATGGTTTCAGAGCGGTTAAACTTCTTTTGCTCACATAAAAACACACCGAAGTTATTATACGCATCACCTGTGACATTACGACTATTTATCGCATTTTCATAAGCACGTCCAGTGCGGGCCGTATCACCAACTTTTTGATAGTAATAAGCCATGGCAATATGCACTTCTTCAAGATTTGGTGCGTACTCCATGGCTTTTTCTAAATTATATTTTGCTTGTTCGGTATTGCCGCGTTTTAAATAGGTCAAACCAAGTTGCATTCTTTCTAATGCGGCATTGTCTTTATTAAAACCAGGATCAGTTACTGGACGTTCTGTTCCCTTATAAGTCCTTTGCGTCACACATCCAGATGTGAGTACAAGCGCCGTAACCACACAGCCAATAAGCCATCCTTGTTTCATAACATACCTAATTTATTTGCAATATGATTAGGCTATTGTGACTGATATCTTATCTTGTTGCATGCGTTTTTTTGCAAGACGTTTGGTACGGTCTCGAATGTCTCCGGCCAACTGTCCACAAGCGGCATCAATATCATCACCACGGGTTTTACGAACAATAACCGTTAGCCCATACTCCATTAATACTTTTGAAAAACGGTCGATGCGAGAGTTTGAACTTCGCCCATAAGGAGAACCTGGATATGGGTTAAATGGGATTAAGTTGATCTTACACGGTGTATCTTTCATTAGCTTAGCTAATTCGTGTGCTTGATCAGTGCTGTCATTGATATGATCTAGCATTACATACTCTAGCGTCACTTTACCGCGGTTGGCATTAGATATTGCAAGATAACGACGGATTCCAGCCAAGAAACTCTCTAAGTTATATTTTTTGTTAACAGGCACCAATACATCACGTAACTCATCATTTGGTGCATGAATACTAACCGCCAAAGCTACGTCGAGTTCTTCGCCCATTTTATCCAACGCAGGCACAACACCTGACGTTGATACTGTCACTCGACGTTTAGATAAACTAAATCCAAAATCATCTAACATGACTTTAATCGCGGGGATCACATTGGCAAGGTTCAATAATGGTTCACCCATTCCCATCATTACAACATTGGTAATTGGACGTTCACCCGTTTCTTTTTGAAAACCTAAAAAGTCAGATACGCGCCAAATTTGTCCTACAATCTCTGCAACACTTAAGTTACGGTTAAAGCCCTGCTGAGCAGTAGAGCAAAAAGTACATTCCAAGGCACAGCCCACTTGTGATGATACACATAGCGTAGCTCTATCCTCTTCAGGAATGTATACGGTTTCGACTTCTTGGCCATCACCAACATTAATTGCAAATTTAATCGTGCCATCAGATGATTTTTGATAGCTGGAAATTTCAGGAGCAACAATTTCGCAGCGCGCAGCCAATTTTGCACGAAGCTTTTTATTGATATTGGTCATTTCTTCAAAATCAGACACGCCAAAGTGATAGATCCACTTCATTAACTGATCGGCACGAAACGGCTTTTCACCCATGTCGGCAAACAGTTCTCGCATCGCGTTGCGATCCAAATCCAGTAGATTGATCTTGTTATCACTCATTGTTGTCTAACCTCAAAAAACTATAAACATACCCAACACTGACGACTCAATTGTTGGGGCGCTGGATTATACTGCGTTTAGTTTTCAATCGCTACTCAGATTACTTGTATTTACTGTAAATGAAGCTTTATTAAAGAAGCTTGAGACTTTTATGTATTAGGTGAATGCTATACCTAACCAAGGCAACGTTTTGAGGTTAGCTTGCTATTCACATGGGATTTTATAAACGAACGACTTAGCCGTTGTGTCGACTTATCTTGCTACCCAGCACCTACTGATGGTCAAGAAGTCACATTTGCGGTTTGTGAGCAAAACAAAGGTTTGGTTCAGCAGTTTGTAACTTACAAAGTTAAGATAGTGAAAACAACAGAGGGAGACAGAATTAAGCTCAATGAAGTGGGTTTTGAAAGAGTGTTACAACTATTTCATATTGGAGCATCAATGAGAAATGCTATTCAACAGAAATACAATTTAACCATCACTAATACACCAAATTATTTCTATCGCTCAACAGCAAACTTAGTTCACTTTAAAAGATTAGAGCTCTATGAAGTTACTGCCGATGGAGCCTGTTTTCCTCGCTGCTTTTTAGCCAGTCACTATAGAACTCCCTATTGGTTAACTAATGGAAGCCCAAAAAAGATCTCTAAAGCATTGCTAGCCTGTAATACAAAGCCTTATTTTTTAAATGCCATTAACACTTCATTTGCCTTGGCTATCAGTCATGCCCATCAATTACCTGACTATATAGTTGAGTATTTTTCCTGCAACCCTAATTTTGCAGAGAATATTTATAATGCCACCTTTGCAATAGCCAATTTCAAACTTTTTTCGCCACTTTACGTTAGAGCTTGTTTGCATGAATTTCCACAATCGAGATCGCGTATGGATCAGGTCGCAATTCAGAGGTTTTTTATTGATTTTGTAGATGGTATTTTTTTAGGTTGTCAAAAAGGATTAGCGTTTTTTACCAACTCTTATTCACCAGAGCATCACGTTCAAAAAGGTGAACCAATTGCATTATGCGTTGCTGAAAGTGATCATTACGAGTTGCTTGCAAGCCCTGATTACTTTGAAGAAAATTATATAGCTGAACCTTTGCCTAACGTTCAAACCTCGCGCGTATTCATGCCCCAAACTTGCTCAGAAAGTTTACTTAGATGTGCAATAGCTTACAAACATAAAGACCTCAATTGGCTATTATTGGATGCCAAGAATAAAAAAGCAGTTATTGCTGAGTTTGAACGACTTGAATACAAAGGGATGTTTCTTGCTGCATTCCAAGTAGAAATAGTGAAACGTTTACAAAATAAAAAGGAAAACCCAAGTTTTTATCTTCCCTCATACATTCACTCTATTGAATTTAATGACAAAACATTTTTAGATAAAATTTTCGATACTCTATTCTTAGAAACCGGTACCGAGTCCAACCATGTATGGAAATTACAATACTTCCTATGCCTTGAAGAGCAAATTCAAAAGGAAACTCAAGCCATTACTGAAGAAAATAGATGCGATTGGGAAGAAGTTGATCTCACGTTAAAGTGTAAAGACGGAAAAAATGAAGAATGGGAGCATTTTCAATTTAGAAGAGTCAAGAATCAAAATGCAGAATATGAAAAGCCATTTCCGTTCCCAAGAAGCACTTTTGAGCAAGAAGTTTTATGCTCTATTCTTGAAGAAGTTACCAAATTGTTTTTTGAGGTTTCTGGTATACTAGACACCCCTTCAGAACAAAACGACCGAGCATTTATTTGTGGCAATAACGGAAATTATTGTATTTATGCACCTGATGATTTTTTTATAAAAGACGAATCTTCTGATCCAGCAACAGATAATGATCGCGTTGAAAACTTTACGCCCGGTATTTCTTTGGAAACCGAAGAGCAACAGGCGCAAGCTTTTTCTCAGAAACATTAGAGGTTATTCAGCGGTAACCTCATCAATAGGGCCTACGTCCATACCTTCATAAGTTTCCACATCGTAAGCTTTTACCAAGGCAAAAAACTCTTGGTTTCGTATATGCAATGTCTCTACTGTATGCTTTTCTTCCATATCTACGCGTAAATAAATCAAATCCGGATTTTCATCATCTTCAGCGGCTTCAATAAACCCAATTGGTTCGAACCCTTCACTTTCAAGGTGACTACCAAGTTTTGTCAGCTTCTGTTCACTGGTATCACCAAAAAAGTACGACCAACGACACACTTCATCAATATCAAAGTTCGCTTCTGCTTGTTGGGTAAACTCACGAGTTTCGGCAAAAAATGCCTCAATGGTTTCTTTACTGATTTCAGACATCTAATAAATACCTAATTAACCTTTAGTTCGGCGAAGAATATCATCTTATTTGGAGTGCAAAAAGCACATCAGTTCTGACTCTAATCCATTAAGCTTAATTTCATACATTAATGCTAACTGTTCACCTAACTTCCCATTAGGAAACCCTTTTTGCTTGAACCATACTAAGTAGGGTTCAGGTAACAACAACAAAGGTGTACCTGCGTACTTGCCGAATGGCATTTTTTGATTAATGGCATCGATTAATTGTTGCCCTAACGGTTCATTCATAAAAGTAAAATCTAGAAAGTGGGTTGAAGTACTTTAACCACAAAATAAAACCGATCCAACTTTAGAATCGGCTTCTATGATATTAGCTTTCCTGCGGGTCCCATTAATTTAGGGTCGATGAACTGCACAAAACGCAACTGACGAGAGCATTCTTCATTGTGAGTATCAATATCTTTAGAGTATTGAATCAATTTATTGCCGCCCAACTTTTTAGCTTCATCCAGCGCGGTGCTCGCTTGAGAAGTTGCATTATTAAACGTCTCTTTTTCTAATCCACGTTCAAGTGTGTCATACCCTATGCTTGCCCTAACTTGAAATGGTAGCTCTTTAAATCCACCATTAATTTTACCAATTTGGATAAGTACGTTCTCTAAGGACTGAGAAATTTGTTCTTGTTCGTCTAATAAAAAATACGCATAAAAACGAGCAAAGTCTTCGCGATAAACTCTGCCTTTTCCTACGGATTTTTTTAGCAAAATAGCGATATCTTTTAAGATTTCATTTCCAACATATACACCATAGTGGTCTTTAATTGGCATAATGTTATCGAGTTCAATAATAGCGATACCAAAGCTTTGTTTTGATTGATCTGAATGACGATAAACTGTCAAGCCACGCACATTGCCATCAGATGTTCTTGGCAGACCGGTGACTTTATCTTTTCGGTTATGCACAGCCAATGCAACACCAATGCCCCAACTGCCTATAAGTAACCCAGCCAAAGTAACAATTAGAATGTTCCTGTATCTTTGGCTCGACTCAAAGGTTTTGATTTGTTGACGATGCTTTAACTCAAGTCCCGATACCATATAGCTGCGACTTTCGGCAAATATAAGATCCCTTTCAAGCTCCTCGAAATTGAACTTTGCTGCTTCAATAGCTAACTTTTTAGCTTTATCATCATCATACAACCATTTGTGATAAAACTGTTCTTTTTGGGAGTGGTAATAAGCTGCCTTATAATCTTGCTTATGATGGGCTATTTTGCCTGATATTTGATGAGCAATGCGTATTGAATCATATAAGCTGATATCTTCAGGTAAGGTTAATACCGTTTTGGCTAACCCGATTGCTTTATTATGCTGCTTTAACTCTAAATATGCTTTAGCTTGGTAAACATTAACTCTTGCTATTTCAACCTGAAAATTCAATTTTTCGTAAATAGCTTTAGCTTGCTCCAGATAATCAATACCATTCAAATACTGATTACTATCAATCTTGAGTTCACCTAGCATTCGATAACTTAATCCACTAAGTACAGGAGCCGCATTTTTACCGCAGTCAGAGACAATATTAAGGAGTATACTTTCTGCTTTTGAGTCGTTGTTTTTCGCTCTGTGCGCACTGGCTAAAAATAAGTCGGTAGTACACTCTTCATTTTTAAACTTTCCATTTGAAATTTTTTTTAGTTTATCTGCATACTTAAAAACTTGCTCAAATACTTCAAAATTATTAAAAAAATTAAGCAATCTAAAATAAACACTAATTTGAATTGGAACATCTTCAATGAAACGCACCAGTTCAAGTTGCTTTTGTGCCATTTCCAAAGCTTGTTTATAATTATTTAAACTAATATAAGCAATGTATTTACTATTTAACGCATTGACTAATTGTTTTTTACTACTTTTTTCCCAGTCCACTTCAGATAAAACTTTTAATGCATTTTCAAACTTACCCGAATATAAGTTAGCTGTGGATTTTAATAATAATAACTCAATATTTTGATGCTCTGACAGCACTCTTGTTTGCAATAACTCTTCAATCTGCTTTTCTGCAGATAGCACATCCGTCTTTAACAATGATTTAATATCTAAAAGATCTTGGTCATTGACACTTTCTTTTTCAAAAGAGAAAGCTACATTAGCCATTAACACCATGACTAACATAGCTATTTTGCAAAGTTTATTCTTCATCTGATGCTTGATATATATATAAAATCCGATGGCTTGTTCTGTAAGGGAGGCGTTCTTTCAAGCTTTTTTCATCACCACTCATCATCACTGAAATATCATCTTCAGATAACCCATATTCTTCCATTACTTTTTTAGGCTCTTTCTTATAGCGTTCCAAAAATTCTGTATCTTCACCCAATTGAGCTAAAAACTTATCTAACATATTGCCTCCATACACATATAGTTTAACGATAGAAATTGAGTATCAGCCTATATCACTAGGCATTATCCCAAGCTTATTTAATACTTTTTGATTAAATTCCATTTTTTTTGCAGGCGGAATCAATAAAGTACTGATACAGGTTAAATCAGCAAAAGGAAGATCTTTTAATTGAATGCGGTCAATTCTCGGTTTGAATGTTGGCAGGTTAGCAGCTTCATAAATAACAATTTCATGATCAAGCGGATACCATTCATTTAATTGCTCAACCAAAATTTGTAAGCGATCTGAATTAGTGTGGAATTCAGTAAAAGTATGCTCTCCTGCCAATCCTATCTGCCATAACAATAAATAAATCGCAGGATCGGGAGTATGTTGATAGAACATAAATTGGGTTGCTTCGTACCCCTGATGCCCACAAGAGCCAGGATCGATACCTAAATCTGCCCACAAGCATGCTTCTGCTGAAATTCCAGGCTCCATATGCGCATCAAAGCCTTCTTTTCTCAGCTGATTGATCGCTAGATGAGAGACACAAGCAAAAACACCAGGGTGACCATAAAGCGCACAAACGACTTTTTTGCCATCTCGTACTGCTTGGCAAATAGCAGCAACCATTTCATTGTATGTATCGCGGCGATTTTTTACTTCGCCCTCTTGAGCGTAATATGGTTGCAAATTCACAACATTCGAATTGATACTTTCTAGCCAACTTTGAGCAAAACTCTCGGGCATTAACGAGAAAACCACATCGGCATGCTCAATATAACTTTTACTACGAACACTGATATGGCCAGCCAATTGTAAGCCAGTCCCAACGCAAACTAATGAGCCCAAAAATGTTACCTCTATGTACTTGTTTTTATTCTTTTGCTGCGTAACCTACCTAAAATAAAATCATTACACAACAACATTTTTTTGTAGTAAATCATAGAGTAATTCACTAGCCCACCTTGAATATTCAGTATTCATTACTGTTGAATGGGCTATAAATAGTGTCAACACTCTAACTCAACATCTTGTTAACAGCGTATCATTCTAGCTATTGTTCTAAATTACGAATTTTATTTTATCAAACTTAACTGAAATACGGAGTAATTCGATATTTAGAAAAAATGAATACTCGCATCTTATTGGAACTAATTCCCAATATATGACTCCAATGCCTCATCGCCCTTGTAATCATAAGGATAGCTTGGGTATGATTGCCCAAATAATTAGACAAAACCGTGGTTGGTATGATCAATAAAAAACAAGGATTGACCCTTTTGAGCGCAGCAGCGCTTTCAGTTTCATTGAGTGCTTGTAGTGTATTTGATTGGTTGATCTATAAACCAGATGTTGCTCAGGGCAACTACATGGATCAATTGCAAGTTGATAAACTGCGCATTGATATGACCAAAGCCCAAGCTGAATACGTACTTGGCCACCCAGTTTTACGCGATAGCTTTGCAGACAATACTTGGTACTATGTTTACCACTTCAAAAGTGGACGTGATGCCAGTGTCATTCATAAAGAACTCATTTTACACTTCAAAAATGACAAGCTTGAAAAAATCACAGGTGATTATGAATTAAGTAAAGAATTCAATACGCCTCTTGAGCAAAGTCAGTTACCTTCTCAAACTCAAAAGTAGTAATTCATGCGGCTGAAATTCAGCCGCTTTTCAAAGACTACGATATTATTTGATTTTACTGCCTGTGGTTTTATTGGCTCGTCCTTCCTGAACCGCTTTCTCAGCTCGACGACGACGTACATCTTTAGGATCGGCAATTAATGGACGGTAAACCTCCAAACGTTCACCAGCTTCCATCACTCTATCGTGCTTTATTAGGTTACTAAAAACACCTAGCTTTACATTGTCATAATCAATTTCAGGAAAAAAAGTTTGCATACCGCTTTGTTTTAGTACTTCAATAGCCGTGGTATCCGGACTCGTATTTACTGAAATTATTTTTTGTTGCTTTGGTAACGCATAAACCACATCGATCATAATGTGTTCAGGCTCGTGATTCATGATTCAACTCCATAAACAACTTTGGCTCGCTGAGTAAAGGCCGTAACCATAGACCCCATCAATTCTTTAAACACCCTATTAAAAGCAAAATCAATCAATGAACTAGAAAATTCAAAATCTAACTCAAACTCAACTTTACATGCATCTTCTGCAAGTTCTATAAACTTCCATTCACCACTCAAATACTTAAATGGGCCATTCTCTAACTCTAGCTTTATAGACTTGCCAGTAATTAAAGCATTACGCGTAGTAAATGTCTTTTTCATTCCAGCTTTACTGACATCGACCGATGCAACCATGCTTTCATCATCACAACTTATCACCTTACCACCGACACAACCGGGTAAAAATTCTTTATATGATTCAACATCGTTAACCAATTCATACATCTGCATAGCACTGTATCGAACTAGCATACTTCGAGCGATAATAGGCATGACATTCCAAAAGTAAAAATTTTGCCAAGATTTTACCACGAATCCCAAAAATCTCATCTACATCAAGTGAATCCAATTTAACAATTCATTTTAGAAGCGTATAATACGTCACATGGGAAAGAAAAAATCAAAGCAAGCCGCGCCCGGAAGTATTGTCCGTAATAAGCGCGCCACCTTCGAATTTAAAATCGAAGAGAAAATAGAAGCTGGTCTTGAACTTCAAGGCTGGGAAGTCAAATCACTCAGAATGGGTAAAGTTACCCTTGCAGACACTTATGTATTCATCAAAAACGGTGAATGCTGGATGCATGGTTGTACCGTTACGCCACTCAATACGGCATCGACTCACACTTACTGTGAACCTGCTCGCCTGAAAAAATTGCTATTAAAGCGCCGCGAGATCGACAAACTGGAAGGTTTAGTTGAACGTCAAGGCTACACCATCATTCCTCTATCTCTATATTGGAGAAAAGGCGCTTGGGTGAAAGTAGAAATCGGTTTAGGTAAAGGTAAAAAAGAACACGATAAGCGTGATGCCAGCAAAGAACGCGACTGGCAACGTGAAAAATCGCGTACTATGAAAGATTCGTTGAAGCAATAATTTGCTTGATTAACGAACACTTAAGCGTAGACCTTTTAATAACTTCTGGCTGAGTCGAGCCTAAAGGGTTATACTTCCAAGTCTGGGGGCGATTAGGATTCGACAGGATTCACGAAACCCTGGGAGCATGTCGAGGGGCGGTTGGCCTCGTAAAAAGCCGCACTGTTATACTTGCTAACCAAGATAACTACAACGCTAGAATAGCTGCTTAAACCCAGCGCTAGCCCATCCTGCTTACGTTTATCAAATGGGCAGAGTATTTGGATGGTCATCTAACATTTGATAGCGAGGGAACCTTGTTTGGGGGTGAACCGCGAAACAGTACCAAACTCGCCTGACGGTATCCTGTCTTTCGGAGACCCAAAGGTTAACTAAATGAAAGACTAAACATGTAGCGCCTTGGATGTAGGCTTTCTGGACGGGGGTTCAAATCCCCCCGCCTCCACCAAATTTAGTAACAAAGACGTCTTCGGACGTCTTTTTTATTGCCTAAATCAATATAAATTTAATCACTTAGCGTCTATTAACATCCAGTAACTTCCACCTAGTTTTTATTACAACCATTAAATTTAGTATTCCTTGTGGTATTCACTCACAACTAGGAGTAATTTCTGTAATACACGTTTCTACTAAGGTGATGAAAATGGGTAACAAAGTAACTCGACTCACCGATAAGGAAATCAAGGGAGTCAAACCTTCGTCCAAAGATAAAGTGCTATGTGATGGTGATGGACTGCAACTCAGAGTACGTACAACGGGTACTAAGTCTTGGAACTTTAACTATCTTCATCCGCTAACCAGAAAGCGGATCAATATGGGACTTGGTGCCTACCCCAGCGTAACTCTTGCTATGGCAAGAAAGCAAGCCATAGATGCCAGATCTATCTTGGCTCAAGGCATCGATCCTAAAGAGCATCGAAACCAACAAAGACAAATAGAGAAAGACCTTGCTTATAACACGCTAAAACGAGTGAGTGAGCAATGGTTCGAAATCAAAAAGCATAGTGTCTCTGAAAATTATGCCGAAGATGTTTGGCGTTCATTAGAGCGTTATGTTTTCCCCAAGTTTGGCAAAATACCAATTTCCACCATTACAGCACCAAACATGATCCAGCTACTGAAGCCCATCGAGGCAGCTGGACACCTAGAAACAGTCAAACGCCTTTGTCAGCGGCTCAATGAAATCATGGTGTTTGCCGTAAATACTGGGCTTATCTTTGCTAATCCACTTAGTGGCATTAACGCTGGCTTTAAGAAGCCAAAACCTGAAAATATGTTAACTCTAAAGCCAGAAGAACTACCAGAATTAATGATGACAATTGCTAATGCTTCTATTAAGCGAAGTACCCGCTGTTTAATTGAGTGGCAATTGCACACTATGACTCGTCCAGTTGAAGCCGCCATGACTCAATGGAGTGAAATTGATCTTGAAGAAAAAACTTGGACAATTCCCGCTGAAAAGATGAAGCGCCGCCGTGTGCATGTTATTCCTTTAACTGACTCTATGATTAGGATTCTACAAGTAATGCATCCTATTAGCGGTCACCGTGAATATGTGTTCCCTTCAGATCGTGATCCCAAATCTCACTGCAATAGCCAAACAGCCAATATGGCTTTAAAACGAATGGGCTTTGCTAACCGTTTAGTCAGTCATGGATTAAGATCACTCGCCAGTACCACGTTAAACTCAGAAGGTTTTAATCGTGATTTAATTGAGGTGGCATTATCACACGTGGATGATAACCAAGTAAGAGATGCCTACAATCATGCTAAATATCTCAAACGCAGAAGACCAATGATGGAATGGTGGAGTAACCGCATTGAAAATGCCTCTAAAGGCAATGTTTCTGTTACAGGTTTTAGAGGGTTTAAGGTGGTGAGTTGACTTATTTTTGGACTACTTTCTTATTCAGAATGAGGCGAGTAGCTTTTATGGAGAGGGGGAGTAAAAACATTTTTAAACATTGAGGTAATTATGACTCCTACAGAATCGATTAATCCTATATTAGCAACCTATTGCCAAACTGTAGATGGCTTGAAAATCAACGTGATAAATATTGGCGATTCCGAGCTTATTGTTGAAAAAACTGGCAGCATCATCAGGAAGAGAACATAAGTTAATCATTCCAATTCACTTATCACCCGCTCCCGAAGCCTGTGGTTCAGAGAAAGAATACACTGTTTCACTTTTTAACAACGGCAATAAAATCTGTCGAGCTAGACAAAAAAAGCTTTGTGATACATTTTATGAGAGTGTTTATCAATCAATGCTTAAATTCTTTAACGACAAAATGGATGAGCATCTAACACTCCAAGAATATATTAGAGTTTTATGATGTTGTAGTAACCGGCCACGCTGACCTCCCTTAAGTTCATCTAATGCTCAAACCAGAAGTGGGCTAGTTAGAGAGTGACGTGTAAAAAATGGCCATAAATTAATCATCATTCATTTTGTTGAAATTACAACTCAGCAAGATTTAGATTGTTACTTGAGTTTAGAGTTACTGTGTAGAAGGTTTGATATGACTACAGTGACAAATATTTGTGGCAATAAAACTGATAATTTTGCTCATTGTCTCTGGGAAAATCCTACAGAGCACCAATTTGTAGAAAATGGTAAAACTTACGAACTTAGTAACTATGCCAATATTAAGTGTTCAAATACCGACCACATATTAGTTAAAAGAGTGTCACCTTACGAGCGCAATGTTACTGGAATGCTTGAATATACAAGCGGCTTCTTTAAGGGAATAATTGCAAAAAGGAATAGAGATGAACTTCAAACAATTCTCATTGATGAAGGAATAAAAGCTGTTGGAGAAGATGGCCTTGGCTTTTGGGGTGGCTTTAATGTTGATTCAAGTTTCCACTCAAACCTTCACAAGTTTTTTCTTGAGCAACCAGATTTAGCCCGACTAGCACAAGCTAAGGTAAGAGAATTAAGAGACATTCCAGAAGCTGAAGCCGGATACTGTGAAGTTTTAAGCTATCTACCTATATGTGGAAGCACTTTATCTACCTATGGAAAAGTACTGATGGAACATAATGGTCGCTCACTCATTGTTCCTAGACAGAGAATAAGGCGCCTGCTTCTGAATGATGATAGATTATTCGGAAGAATAACCCGATACATGGTCTTACAGTCAGAGTTTAAGCAATTATCTACTGAAAACTATCGGCAAGCTAATTTTTCTACACATCTCGATAACATCCCATTATTTATAGCGTCTTTTTCGCAGTGAGCTCATAATTAAGTAATCATAATTTTGTCAACATGACTGGGTGGATTTGAGGTCGTTATAAAGACTAAATCATCACGGTGTTGATTACTTAATTGGTGTGGTGCTCCTGCTGGTACATGAATACATAGTATTGCAACGATAGCTAAATGCTTAGTGATAGACAAACAGTCTATGACTCAAAAATAATTTCTATACACCTCCTAACCTACAAACTCACCCATCACTTCAACTAGGTTATCTAGTGAGAAGCCACGGTAGGTAATCTCATAATTTTTAAGCTTTAACTTTTTAAGGAGATCATGAGATTTCTCAATGAGCTTGGCTTCTTTGTACTTTTGCTGGTTTCGTTTAACTTCGACAATGAGTATTTTCTTATCAAGATCATTAATAGCAACGATATCAATTTCATTTTTGCCTTTGCTATCCCAATAACCACCAATGCGACCGAACTGATTTGATTCCATCAAAATAGCTTCAAACAAAGATTCAAGTTCCCAGCCTGAGTAGGTTTCAAAATCTCTGGCTATGTGTCGTCTGATGTACGCGTAGTTCTCCATCTCGACAGCACTTTTATTGGCATGGATAAAGCGAAACCAGAATTTCAAAAACGGATCAGAAATTGAATATCTAACATCTCGGGATGTTTCCTTTGACGTTATTGGGCGCATCTTTGTAATAGAGTCGAAATCTTCTTCTAGCTTTTCTAAATGCACACCAACACCAATTCCTAGATAATTTTCAATTTGTGAACGACTGGTGTTTCCCTGCGAAATAGCTCCTAGAATATCGAAGTAGATACGATGCTCAGAGCCAAAGTCTTCAACTAGGCGATGTGTCCCTTCTTTTATAAAAGGTGAAAAGTCTGAAATAACCTCTTCAAAAATATTGGCGTTCTCACTCGCAAAGTTAGCTAACCATTCTAGGTATTTAGGGATACCACCAGATAAACACCACCAGTTAAGCATGGTTTCAGCATCAAATTTACCGTGGTCTTCTATTACAGAGCGAATATAAGTTGGCTTTAAAGGCTGAATTTTAAAGAAGCGATCGTCTCTGTTGAGTAGTGGTTCATCCTTACCTTTAAAGATCCGAGTCATCATGTTGTAGAGAGAGCCACAGCAGATCAAATGCATCATAGAAGACTGCTTTGATGAGTCCCATAAGTTCTGAATATCAGAGAACAAACTTGGGTTCACTCTTTGAATATCTTGGAATTCATCCACAATCACAGTGATTGGATTTGTTTTTGCGTAATCCAGCAAATACTCAAAAATATCTTTTAAACTCTGCGGTTGAAAGAACTTAGCACCGAGTTCATTTTGAATGATTGCCGCAAACTCATTAACGAGAGAGCTTTCTGTTTTACGGCTAATAAACAAGTAGAGGTACTTAACATCTTCTCCAGCAAAGGCTTCATTGAGTAGTCGAGTTTTACCAACACGTCTTCTACCCACCATAACGCTAAGCTGACCTTTATGAGTGGTAAGGTTTTGTGAGATTTTTCGAAGTATCTTTAACTCTTTTTCACGGTTATAAAATTTTTGCATTGGGCATCGACCAGTAAAAGGCTTTTACTAATCTTAAACCACAAACCTTTTACTGTAAATTTTATTACAGTAAAATAAATTACAATAATTATTTTTATTCAATAGCCTGATTCATAACTTCATCAGGAATCTATCTTTAATTACATCTTTTGCATCAAGATTTTTGTATTTTGAAAATAATAATTCTAAGTCTCGGCTACTTTCATCAGATGAGCTAACAAGTACTTCTTTCTCCTGAAAATTCACATGCAAATTTCCCATATATACTATTTTTTCAGCTTTGGCTTTAAACGGAATAGACATCGTAAGACTGACTCCTAGTTTAATTTCATGAAACTCATAGCTCCCCTCTTCCAATTCAACAACAACCAACCTTCCTTTGGGTTGATCATGCCAGTCAAACGTATCATGGATAGTCCATAGCACAATATCACCAGTGTTATTATTTCCTACACCTCGATATCGTAAAAAATAATTATCTAACAAGCCTTCATTTGTAAATGAAAAAACAACCAAGCCTTTTTTCGAATCAGGCTTGATACTGTATTCAGTAGACACATTCAGATTGGCACATGCAGTGATGAATAATAAAGGGAGAAGAAGTAGAACTCGTAAAAACACAACACGCTTCCTTTCAAAGATTTTTTAATTTTAGGAGTAGTTAATATACAAAGATGGTATTAGTAGTGATAGCGACAAGAAATAATCACAATAGCACTATCTTCAACGGCATAAACTAAACGGTTAGTATCATCAATTCGACGAGACCATAAACCCGTTAGATTTTCTTTTAAAGGTTCTGGTTTTCCTATCCCTTCAAATGGAGAACGTTTAGTATCATTAATTAATTTATTGATGCGCTTTAACGTCTTCTTATCTTGAGTTTGCCAATATAAATAATCAGACCAGGCTTCATCCGTCCATGAAAGCAATCGACTACTCATCAATCAGCTCTCTTGAAGTAACTTTACCTGCTTGATACTGGGCAATTGAGCGACTTAAACGGTTGGCATTTTCAGGAGAACGTAAAAGATGAACAGTTTCCATTAAGCTATTATAGTAATCTAAAGACATAACCACAGCGTCTTCTGAATCTCTTCGAGTGATAACCGTCGTATCAGCATCTTCAACTACATGATCTAAAACAGATTTCAAACTATTACGAGCTTCAGTGAAAGATACAATTCTCATAACAACCTCACATGTACAATTTATAGAACAAGTATAATCGAGCTTATTTCACTTGTACAGCTTAAAGAACATGTTGTTAAAATACCCTATACTCTAACTCCCGTGGGCAACGGGGTCATCGTGGGCAAGCTTTAAATATCAGTACATTACAGTGGGCATAAAAATCCCCTTGCCCCTAAAAACCACTACAACAGCGATCAATGTTCATTCAGGATACTTTTCTTCACGCAATACAAACGGGGTCTTGAACCATCCGGTAGTTTCATTTTCTTTTGTAGTTTGTCGGTATCTGAGATTAGATACCCTGCGTTTGCTAACGCCCTAGCAGCTCTGCTGGAGTTCAAACCATTTAAAACTTCACGCCAACCTTCCTTGTAAAAACAATAAACATCTTCTGTTGAATACTGGCGACGATTATCAATGACTCCTACGCAATTTTGTACAACATTGCTCCAAGTGGGCTTTAACGTAATAAATCGGCTGGTACCATATTGTTGAATGAAACTACGGACTCGCTCAATGGCTTGTAGCTCTTCACCAGAATTAGCCCCGCCTCGTCCATCAAGCCATTTGAAAAATAGTTTACGGCATGCATAAAAGCAGGTATTTGGCTCCCAGTCCAAGATATTCCATTTAATCGCCAACTCACCTGCTGCGGCAAGTAAAGCGAACTTATTGGCAACTCTCAAAACCTGTCCGTCAGCGTGTGTAGGTATATCACAGTAAAAGCGATTCCTTATCTCATGACAAAATGGACTCACCTCACTTTGACGGCTCACCAATTCATTCAACCACTCATAATAAATAAAACCATAACAAGCTTGGCAGGCCTTGCACATGGACATTATTGGATTAAAGCAAGATGCGTACGCTAACTTGGTAAAAGTGTCTCGTAAAACTATTTCTGAGATTGAAAATGACCGTGGCAATTATACCGCTGAAGTGGTCAGTAAAGTCTTTAAGCCGTTTGGTTTGAAAGTAGGTTTGATGCCAAGATCGCCTCAATTATTAGAAGCACTTTTAAATGAGCATAAATTCAATTAAATCCATCTCTTCTAAAAGTTGAATTTCAAGCTAAAACAGTGGGGTTAACAAAAAATAAACAATATGCTTTATTCTCATCGGTCAGTTAAGTAATATCAAAAAATAACCTCTAACATTGGATGTTGTTTCATGAAACAAAAGCTCCTAAGTACTTCTCTCATTCTTCTTGCTACGCTATCTATTCAGGGCTGTGGGGGTGGCGGAGGCGATGACAAAAATAATGGTAATTCGTCAAGTACCCCGCCTCCAGCTCCGATGGTAACTAACAAGGTAATTGGTAAATGGATTGAGTATAACCCTGAACAAAACTGTAAGTCAGTATATGAGTATAAAGCTGACAAAACGTTTGTTTTATCAGGAAACACTGCTGTTTTAAAGGGAACTTATGACGTTAGAGATTTAACTAATAGCAACAGTCAGTCAGTAACGCTAAAATTTACACAATATAATGGTGGCACAGACTGCGAAAATGAGACTGGTGACCAAAGTATTATTGGTACAACAAGAACATTAAATGCAACCGTTTCAGAACTAAAGCTCATCTTCAGTGAACCTTCTTCGAACGAAAAGGTTTTTGAGTTAAACAAGGCAGTAGATTTACTTAAACAAACAGCTTCTGAAACTCTTAAACCGCAAGAAGAATTCTCTATCAATCTGCTAGAAGGCAATATTAACCTCTTGCATCCTAAGGTTATTGACGGTCCTTCAAATTTAATATGGACAGAAGATGGGAAGCTGAGCTGGGTTGCTCCAGACATATTGTTTGACAAACAGCTCAATTATTCAGTTAAAGTAACGGCAGACAATACAACCGATGTATTTGATGCTGAATTTTTGGTAAAAGATGAGTCATATTCGATTCCTCAAATACGTTCATTCGACTACACCAATGAGTTTAAGCATCAGGTATCAAAAGGTGATTTTGATGGAGATGGGAAAGATGAATTTTTATTTCTTCAAGATCAAATTTTAAAACTCGTCAATATTTCAAAAAATCGGTTTGAAGTAAAATGGACTTACCCTTATAGCTTAGGATTTTTAAATGAACGATTATATGTAAGAACTGCTGACATTAATGGTGATGGGAAAGAAGATATTGTCATCAGAGAAGGTAATGGAATATCAATAATTACTGACATAACGAAAAAAGCAGAGAAGGTATTTCAACCTAAATCCGGAGAGATTAAATTTTTTGATCTTGCTGATGCTAATAATGACGGTAAAGAGGAAATTATTTATACCAATTTGGGCGTAATTAACGAAGAGCATATCGGAATTTTTGATATAGCATCACGTTCGGTATTAAAAAAAATCCCTTTCAACAAAAGGCCATTTTTAGGTTTTATAAAGGCAGGAAATGTAGATGCAGATCCACAGCCTGAAGTTATCACCTCTAACGGATATGTAATAGATACAGTTTCAGGTGAAGCGAATAAATTTTACGACTTTGATAACCTAGATATCATTAATGACATTAAATTCATTGAGTTAGAGAATAAAAGTTACAAATCAGTTCTGTTAGTCCGAAATGAAGCTTTCCATCCAAAGAACGGTAATATACAAGTTTGGGATTTAAACCAAAATCAGAAAACCTTTGATTATCGAACTGCAAAAAACCTTTGCTTTACTAAAGTAGCAAATATAACTAGTGATGCTAACCAAGAGATTATCGTTGGAGAGTGTTCAAATCATGACAGTCAAACAGGAAAACTGATAATACTGGACAATATTGATAATAAACTACAAGAGACACACTTTACGACCTTTGATGACGAATTATCTAATTTCCATCGAGTATTTATAACTGAATCAGAAATAGCTGAAGTCCATCAGCTTGTATGGACAACCAAAGAGCATTTCATGTTTAGTGACTTTAATAACAGCCTTGGTTCTATCACAAAGATAAAAACACCACAACTGAGGTCAGACGTTTATTATTTAGGTTATGGAAAAGTATCAGGGGATCACAAAAAAAATATCAGTGTATCTTCCAATGATAAAGACAATTTATTGTTGCTCCATGAAAATAATGGGCAAACCACAATTATTGAAACATCAGTAAAGGCTCCCTTAGGTAGCGAACTGAGAAAGTTAATTCTGACTGATATTGAAGAAGACGATCAAAGTGAAATAGTGTTTCATAGAGATTCAATTCAAGACCCTAGATATTCAGAAATTCTAATCCTAAATGCAAATACTGGTTCAGAACGCTTAAAAATAGAAATTCCATTCGACGACTCTGATATCACTCGTTTAGTGATAAAGGATGTTAATCAAAATGGCACCAAAGATGCTCTCATCTTTATCGACAACAAACTAATGATCTTTGACTTAATTTCAGGAAAAAAAATCACAAATTCTGAAATCGAGTTTCCAGCAAAGTTTGGAGACAAAATTCAAACTGTTGTTTCCAGTTCAGGTGAAATCAATCTTTTTGTAGGAGATTCAGGAAGTTCTAGTAATGTGCCTAAAAATGGGTTTTCCATATACAAATTAAATAAAGATTTTAGTATCGTTCAGACAAACACGTCGAACAATAAGTGCTATGACTTCGTACTGGAAAAAAGTAGCAACAAACTTATCTGCTTAAATGTAATTGATGTTACTGCCCATCTCATCACATACGACCTTAACTTGAATGTTTTGAGTAAGGTGAAGCTCCCTCTGAGTATCAGTGAACATTTAACAAAGAATGTGGATATGATTTACGAGCAAGGGAGGTTATTCATTCCTACTTTCAATAAGGTGCATGAAGTATCAACCTACAACGGAAGTATTTTGTGGGAAACCCCATATATTAACGGACACTTAAACAGCAAATTTAGCTTCCAACTTAGAAGCGAAAACTCTGAGAGAGAGCGACTTGTTTTATCGACAAGCAGAGGACTGTACACCACAAATTAATTAATGTTTAATCTGTAGGTAAGCTACCTAACTCTTTGTAGCTTGCCTACCTAAAATATTATATTGAAGGCTGAACAAATTTTAGCAGTGAGCTATATTCCTTTTTTATAATTTTATTTAATTCATTATAAATATCTTGTTGCTCTGCCGGTGAAACACTTCCGTCTTTAAATGCAACTCTCACCGAATCAAAAAATCTGGCATAGCTTCAATTAAAATTGTAGTTATATGAATTACATGTGTGCTTTTAGCGTTTTTAGTATTGCCATCATCCCCTATACTCCCTTTCTTTTTTTTCTTAAGTTTAATCATATTTCCTGTCATATCCCTGATTGTGGGCCACAAAACTCTATCAATTAAATTTCTAATATATAAATGAGTTCTTACATCAATTTTTCTTGGTCAACTAATGGCTCACCATTATCACCTGGAGTAATTACCTCAATTAAACAATCCGATTATGGACAAACATCTAGATCTGTATCTTTCGACCAATATGGTATTGAAAAAGCAATGTAGTCTACAGGAGCCATCATGTTTCTATCTAAAGTTGATTCGATATGTTTATATTCTTTTTCTTTGGAATTATCTGCGGGGTCTTTACCTTTTACTGGCTTTTGATTTAACTCTCCATTTTTATTGATAGAGTATACTGCAGCACTTAAATACATTTGAGTGCTATTTTGTAGTTCAGTATAACCATCATAATCAAACAAGTCAGTAATCCCCTTTAAAGTAGGTTCAATCTTAATATTATCTTGTGCTTCTTTAGGGAAAATTACAGGTCTTTGGTCTGAATTTGACGAACTTTGATTGCTAACTGCTAGCCCTAATTGATCATTAAAGTTTCCAGTTTGAGTACCCGAATTATTCATTGATAAATGATTACTAATTAAATTCTGTATCGCAATTACCTTTTTATAAAGTTCGATATTGGTAGCGTCTAAAAAATCTGGGTTGTTTATTAATCCTTGCTCAATAGTAATTTTGAATTCTTTGAATTTGTCATTCTCCTTCAAAAAACCCCTAACATTATAAAAAGTTGGTAAAGAATATTTTTCTATAAAGCCATTTAAAACAACAGCTTCTGCTGTGTTGTCCATATCGAAAACTAGTGAGTTTTCGCCTTCAATTAAAAATGATTTATAAATAAAAGCTTTCTCTGACTCAGAGTACACAGAAATAAGATTATATTTTTCTCTAACTATTGATATTGTACTTTTTTCAATATCACTTATATTAGAAAACTGATTATTCTGTATTGAGATACTACCATTTATGGATAAATAGCTTTCTGGAATTGTCGATGAAATTTGTATATTTTCACTTACATCAATATCCAATTCATTACTTGTTCCATATTCATTAAATACTCTTAAAACACCAGATTTCGATCCTGCAGGAAGCGTAAAATAGGCTTCAGTTTCAGAGTTTTTTTGCATTATAACTTCAATATCATTAATTTTGGCTCTTAAATCTCCTGTAAGGTTTATACCTTCTACAAAAACTTTTTCACCAATTACATTTGCTTCAGAAGCTATTTCACGTAGTAAAGGAGCATCTTCATGAGTCAAGTTCAATGTTATCTTGTTTGTTCTCAAGCCATTGTAGGCTAAAAACAAATCAATATTATTTCCTCCCTCATCAACTTTAGGGTAGTTAGGGATCACAAAATTCAGGCTATCAGTTGAGCTCTCTGATAAACTCAACTTGATATTCTTAACTGAAGGAATACTACCTGATTTAAGCAAAACTAAAACAACTTCTTGCTCAAGATCGCCTCGAAAAAGTAGCTCAGCGGGATAAAAATCCTTTACTTGGTTTATCAAATCTATATTTTGGTAGTTAGTTATAGTATTAGTAATCTTTATTTCGTTACCTAGCGGAATGGATTGTCTATCATCATTATCAAAAGAGTTAATTAAGCCATCTCCATCATCGTCAATATCTTGATAGTTTAAAATACCATCGTTATCTAGATCCTTGATAAGATTATTACCCGCCACCTCATTACTATCACTTGTTCCATTATCATCACTATCTAAGTCAACAAAACTGGGTTTTATATCAAAATCTTCGTTAATTAGTCCTTCTTGATTATCAGGAATATTATCTCCATCACTATCTTTATCAAGCCAATTTGGTATTCCATCTGAATCAACATCAACAATTAACTCTCGAATGTTTCTGTATATATAATACTCGTTACCATCAAAAATACTATCTGAATCAGAGTCTTGAATTTTATAATTACTTCCAAGAGCCTTTTCTTTTTCATCAGAGATCCCATCCATGTCCTTATCTTTGATTGCAATGACTTTGTAGATCAGATTTTCATTTGCTTTTTCATTTTTATTGCCAATTGTAAGATAGTAAATGCCAGCTTTTTTAGGCCAAAATAAGCGTGAATTCTTTATCAAGCCTACATTTTTCATATTACCATCAGATGTGTTAGTTAATTCAGCTCTTCCATCAGCATTAAGCACGCCTAATCTAGGTGATAATGTTGAATTTTCACTAAGCACAATAAAATGATAAGGAGTCCCCTTTTCAACATCAGCTTCAGTAACTAAAAATTTAAAATCATCGATATCAATGTCTAAACCAAAGCTCCCTTTTGCAATAAATGGCACTTGCCCTACATCATTAGCAACTGAAGGGTTGTTATTGAATTCCTCTTCTTCAATTGTTGGGTATGTTGATTTATCTGCATCAAATGGATAATCATCATTTTCATCAAGTACACCATCACCATCTTCGTCTTTCTTCTCCCAAGTACCAACAGGATCGGTAGGTGGGGTTACCACTGGTGGTGGAGGGGTGACCACAGGTGGTGGGGTAGAAGGCTGCTCTCCAGAGGAGCCTTTATCTTCATCTGTTAACTCTCCATTGCAGCCTGAAATACTGATTGATAAGCTTAAAATCAGTGATAACCACAAGTATTTTTTTAGGCACGGTTTATTCGTCATGTTGCTATTTCCCTATAACTAACTTCCAACTTAATTTTTATTACTTTCTAAATGGCGTTTGCATTCTTTTTATCGCTCTCGAATTGAGAGCCAAATATCTTTTTTTAGTAGTTAAACCAAGACTATTACAAGCTATTTGCTCTGCACTTGGTTTATACCATGTCGATGTTACAATCTCCTCAATGACATAATTGGCTACAGGAACAATTAATTCCTGACACCATCTGACATGGATTTGCAATAAATTTGCATCTTGTATATTCAGTTTACGAGAATCTCCTATTTCAATAAGCTCAGGGTTCCGGTACATTAGAGCATCATTTGGAATTTCATTAATTCTACCTGTTGAAGATTCAAATATTGCTGTGATAATTCGAGTAGTCGATTTAAGTCTGGTTGCATATCAGCAACACCTGCACTTTTCAGTACTGTCCTTGCATCCTGTGTATTCTCTAAGACTTCTATAATCTTCGAAAATTGTGGTTCCATTTTCAGGTTCAACTTCCGAGTTTCCTTAATAATGGTCTCCGTTTGCTGTTTAAATATCATTAGCTTATGGTAGGTATCAGCATTATTAGGCTCTGAGGTTTGTGCTTGAGCCTCAGCAAAAACAGAGAACAAGTAAATAACTGCAAACACACTACAAACTTGAATCAGGCGCATCCATTCTTCCCTTACTCATTTAGATAATCGTTATAGTTGAAATAATGTGTAAATTCCGTAGACAATTAAGCAAGAAAATATCACCGCTATAGGCATAAAGAAAAAGTTATGAAAATCTTTTGCGGGTTGCGTATCGACTTTTTCAGCGGTTAATTGGTAGTCCTCTTTTGCCAGTTTACAAAGAAGTACTTTGGAATCTAGGCAATTGGACGGGATCTCTATTTGGGTTTGATTATGCAGCTTGATAACAATCTTGAATATCGCATACGACTCTCGATAAAAAGAATAACTGGATGAGCCAAGGTACCACGTATTCCAAGGCACAGTGATTTGTTTAATGTTATTTTTAGCAACTCTTAATCTCCGCCTTGATTCAGTCAATATTGCAGGTATTTCAAGGCCATCTTCATTTACAACAAAAATAGGATCTTCGAGTAAAACATGTAAATAATGTTGATCGCAAAATGACTTTCTAAAGACAAGCACCATCACTAAACCAAATATCAATACACCTGCTGCAACTTCGGTTTGATTAAAGTAAAAGACAACCAGCAAAGCCGATATGATGGAAAGGTATATCAACATATATAACGTTAATACTTTTTGTCTTGGAAGCGGCATAAGGAATGAGCTGACTTTTAAAGTCTGCCTTGCATATTTTGCCGAGTTATCAATGAACCTAGTGCGAGTAAGCGCTTTAAATAAATTTTCATCCATGATTATTTTTCTTCAATATTATTGTTTATTGTTCAAGAGGCGCCAACATTCTCAGCAACCGGTAACTATTGTGCCAGTAAATAAGTGCTAAGCCATTTTGAATACTTCTCAGTATTTGTAGTCATCACACTAATTGGGGCAAAGCGACTTACCCCAATTAAATACGTAATTGAATCAACGATACTCCCAATGATTCGGGATTATCTCTCTAAAACTGCAACCCGTTCCGCCTTTTCCGCTATTAACATCATACTTAATAACAACACGTGCAGTCTTTGGTTTAGTATTTTTACTCATTCTAATTTGCCGCACTTTATAACCATCCCGAGAAATCTGTCTCTTTAATCTTCTAATCTTTGACCAGACAGCTTTTTCAACAAGCTTTGGTCTCTGTTTTACTTTTTCTGGGTCTAAAAAAGAAATGGCTAATGCAACATCTTCATTTTTTAATGCGCTACGCCATAGCTTACATTTTTCAATAAACAATGGAGAAAAACGGTTTTCGGCATAAAAGCCATGATTACCTTGAGGGTCGATGTGAACCTTCTGTTTTTTCTCAACACGCTTAGTCCTTGACTTAATTTTACTTAGCGTAAATTTAGTGATTTCATTGCTTACTTGGTGTTGAATTAATATTACTTTTTTCCACAATTCTTTATTCTCTATATTTAAAAACGCACTATTCGCTTCAGCTCCATTTCTAAGATATTTTTTGAAATTGTTGTAATCGACATTCGATGCAAGAAAGTGTCGAACATGCTCAAGAATTTCATATGAACGATGTTCAATGAATCCATTCATGATTAACGCTTCAGCAGTAGTACCAATATCAAAATCCATGATTTTTCATTCTCTAATACCATCGAGCTTAAAATCCAAGTATCAACCGAAGCCGAATGAAGAAAGATAATATTATATTTTTGTTTGTGAAGGAGGATTTCAGCATTATTAAGTTCGTTTATATTAGAAAACTTGTTCATCTCTATAGAAAAGGAGCCTTTTAGAGATAACAAGTTTTTAGGTATATCTTTGCCTAGTTTTACGATAACTTTTTGTTGCTCATCCTCAGAATGGTTCGATTCAGAGGCTAAAGCACTTTTTGTTAAAGTGAGTATGGTTAGAACCAATACATATAATAATTTTTGTAAGGTGCTATTGCTTTTGATTAACAACATTGTGCGCATATAAACTCTTCCCTGATGCAATATTTTGATTTATTTTTATACTAATCAGAACATCTACTCAATATCAAGAGAATGAGGAGAATTACTGTAAGTAAGACAATAATTCTCTAAAAAAAGTGGCGGCACTTACGCTAAAAATCTTATACAAACATGAATTATCAAGCTTTGAATCTCACACAATCAATTGAAAAAATTAAGAAATAATCAACTCATAGTTTCTACGCCCAGAAATAACTATCCATGTACCAAATAGAATTTCACTTTCTAGACGTTAGGTCTTGGAATACATGGTAATGCTCTTCATACTAATTAAATGTTGAAGTAGAAATTGATGCTACCTTAATCCATAGAAAGTGCCTTGATTGGATTCGAGCACAAGTGTTTCAACAAGCGATTACAGCATTACAAAAGGAGGGGATATTGAGGAAAAAAGCCGCTAAAGAAAAACTCAAGCGGCTTGAAGTTTGGAAAGTTAAACGCCTTTACGGACAACCTTAACGGCACGTTCAACCATATCTGGTGCCGCACCTAAGTAGTTATTTGGATCTAAAACCTTATCTAAATCTTTACCAATCTCTTTTTTAAGCTCAGGATTAGCAAGAATGATTTCACGTAAGGTTTGACCAGGCTCCGCCTTTTTAATCGCTGTCTTTACGGCTTTATAAGCTTTATTGCGACCAATTTTAACGGCAAGATATTGCATGACCGATTCAGACATTGAGTAACCTTCAGATAAATCAAGGTTGCGTCTCATACGCTCAGGGAAGACTTCAAGTTTAGAAAACATGCGCTCAGCACGATTTAGCGAAGCTGAAGTGATCAAGAACATTTCTGGAATTAAAGACCATTCAACGATCCATGGTGAGCCTGTGCGAGTGTCGGCATGAGCTGTGATTTCAAGAACACCAGACATACGTAAACGAGCCATTTGCGCTAACCCCCCCATAAACTCAGAAGCTCGAGGGTTTTTCTTTTGTGGCATGGTACTGCTTGCGCCGCCCTCACCTTCTTTCACTTCACCCACTTCAAGGCGTGACCAGTTATTAATATCAGTGGCTAAACGGCCAAGAGTACCGTGGATCATGCCTGTAACCGCTACGGCCTCAGCAAGGTGATCACGACTTGCGTTCCATGCCATTAAAGGCGTATTTAAGCCAAGTT
This sequence comes from Parashewanella sp. 2210YD4-3, assembly GCF_056591735.1. NCBI lineage: Bacteria > Pseudomonadati > Pseudomonadota > Gammaproteobacteria > Alteromonadales > Shewanellaceae > Parashewanella > Parashewanella sp. 2210YD4-3. The sequence goes on from NZ_JBWQOG010000001.1 coordinate 171,118, forward strand.
GCTTCATCACTTCAGCTTGAACTTTTAAGCCTTTAGGGCCAGTTGCTGCTAAAGTACCGACAGCACCTGTAGATTGGCCAATGGTTACACGAGGCATTAAATCAGCAATACGCTTGCGGTGGTTGTGTAGTTCAACCATATAAGTGGCAATACGGAAGCCAAAAGTGGTTGGAGTCGCTTGTTGACCATTGGTTCTTGCAACCATCAGAGTACGCTTATGCTTTTCAGCCATATCAGCCGTAAGTGCAATAACATCTTTAAGCTGATTATCAATTAGCTCTAACGCCTGCTTAACTTGAAGAACTGTAGCAGTGTCCATCACATCTTGAGTGGTACTACCCCAGTGTAAATAATTGCTAACTTCCTTTCCGCCAGCTTTACGAATATTTTTTGTTAACGTTGAAATAGAACGTCCAGTCTTATTGGTGCCTTTACGAAGAAAATCTAAGTCAATGTTTTTCCATTGTGCCGCTTCGGCAATGGCTTTGGCATTTTTTTTAGGGATCACACCATATTTAGCTTGAGCGTTGGCAAGAGTGCGCTCGTATAGCAGCCAGTTTTTAATCAAATTCTCGTCGGAGAAAACTTGACGCATTTCTTTGGTGCCAAATAAGTCACGATAAATGACAGAGTCAAATACAGATACATTGGGAGCATATGGCTCAGCCATCGTTTCTGCATGAGCATAGTTGCTATTACCAGCAAATAAACTGGCGGTTAAACATAGAGAAAGAAATGTTTTTTTCATGATTGCTTCCTTTGCTACAAGTTAATTGCAAGATGTCTTTGCTCGTGATACCTGTATATAGCAAATTAAGCATCACGAATATTAGCAGCCCTTACTTATTGTTGTATTGTTGAGCAAGGGCTATGTTTCCAGTGTTATTGCCAGATGAAATGAACCATCAGTAGTAGCAACAACACGCAGAGAATATTGAGAGTGAAGCCTTTTTTAACCATTTGAGGTATCGGTACATGCCCTGTGGCATAAACGATGGCGTTGGGAGGCGTTGCAACAGGCAGCATAAAGGCACATGATGCAGCAATACCAATGGTTGCAGCCATAAATATTGCAGGAACGCCAAGGGCTTCAGCTACTGGTACAAAAATAGGCACTAGGATTGCCGCACTTGCCGTATTACTGGATAGTTCAGTTAAGAACACTACGAAAATCGCAATTGAGCCTATTACAATCCAGCTAGAAGTATCGTACAAAGAGTTACTGATAGCGGTTGCGATAAAATCACTTACACCAGTGAGCTTTAATATTGCCGATAACGCCAAGCCGCCACCGAATAAAAGTAATACGCCCCATTCGACTTCTTTTTCAATGTCTTTCCATTCGACGATTCGAGTGATCCCAATCATGGCGATGGCAAATAACGCTACCACAACATCAAAGCTAGCTATCCCACCGAATGCAGCTGAAATAGGTTTCGAGAAGCTCCAAAGGAAAATGGTGATAAAGAAGATGCTGATAGTAAGAATGCGTTCTTTAGTGAAGACGAACTTTTTTTGCTGGAATTCGAATGTGTGATTTAGATCTGGACGAATACTAAACCAAAGCACAGTCAAAATAATGGGTAGCATTATCAGCATTGCAGGAATGCCATACTTTAGCCAGCCAGTGAAATCTAGATTCATTTCAAGAGCGACAATGGCATTTGGTGGGCTACCAACTAAAGTACCGATACCACCGATACTGGCAGAGTAGGCAAGCCCCAATAACGTGAACAGATAAACTTTCGCTGATGGTTTCTCTGCGCTTTGTTTGATTAACCCTAATGCCAAAGGAGTCATTACAGCAACAGTAGCGGTATTGGACATCCACATTGACATAAAGGCGGTTAATCCAAACAGTAACAGTACAGCGTAGAGCAGCTTGCCCTTTGCTAAATGCACCACTTTATCCGCGAGTACGACATCTAACCCTTGTTTTTTTAATGCTGCGGCTAGGGTAAAACCAGCTAAAAACAAGAAGATGATTGGAGTCGCAAAGCTAGATAATGCTTGTTTTAACGGAAGGATCCCAGTAACTGTGGCACAAAGTGGAACAAGTAATGCGGTAACGCTCAGTGGAACAGCTTCGGTAAGCCAGAGAATTGCGATGAAGATGAATAAACTCAACCCTTTAACTAACATCGGATCGAAAGGCAGTGTATTGAGCATCAAAATATAACCAATGATGTTCAATACGATAATATGATTTTTTCTCATAAGGATTGCTTCTTTTAGTAATAGTTTGCGCTATTCGGAGAAGCTCTCGCTTCCTAAATACCGCTGCAAGTAAATGGCTTTTTATCTCTACTTTCTTGTGTGAAGTGAAGAGCATTTAAAAACCACCCTTAAGTGATAGCGATCACTCTAATGTTTGTTAATGCTTTTAAAAAGTGCAAAGAATGAGGTTGTAGTTGCGCAAAACGCAACAATTGGTCTGAGAGAGTGCTTTATTAGGGAGGGAATAACCTCTTTGAAATATTGATGTTTCTATGTTCAAAGAGGTTAATGGTGGTTATATTCCACACCAATACATGAGCTTATCAACTCAAAATATTTTGCTCTGACTTCGAGTTGTCTTTCTCTGAGTAAAATTTATCTAAGTTGGATTTTACCTTTTGATTATCTATTTCAAGTTCACAAAATGTGCGCTTGATCCATTTTAACGCTCCAGCAGTTAGCATGAATACTTGTGGCACGAGATACCATTCACTCACCCAAACTCCACCTTGGCGTTGATGTTGATGTAAGGTCAGTTCATTAATTTGCTCACAGTGCTGTCGAGCGAGCCGAGCAATCGCTTCTGCCATTTCTGAATTACGCTGATTTCTTTTATGGGGCATCGAAGATGATGCGCCTTTACCGCTTGAGATAACTTCTTTAAATTCGGCAATATCAGATGAAGACAGTAAATTAATATTGTGAGAAATCTTAGTTAAGGTTGAGTTGAGTAATCCAACTGAACCGATAATTTCAGCAATTCCATCTCGTGCGTTTTGCCAGTGTGGCTCTATAACATTTAACCCTAGTTCACTGGCAACCTTATTTCTTAGTGATTCTGCATGCTCACCGAAGTCGTTTGAAGCACCAACCGCACCACTTAGCTGTAACCATAAAAATTGACTTTGTACCCGCTCAATGGATTCAAGTCTTCGCTGCAATTCAGATATCCAAAGAGTGAATTTATGTGATAACTCCATTGGCATGGCGTATTGCCCATTTGTTCGAGCAATGGTGCTTGTGCCTGTAGTCGAACGCTCAAGCGGTTCAATGCTAGATATTAGCTCCGAAATGGATCTTTTGATGAAACTAAGAGAGTCTTTTAACTGAATCGCTGTACAAGTATCCATGATATCTTGAGTCGTTAATCCAAAGTGGACTTGCTCTTGCAACTCTGGCGGCACTTTACTTTTTAACTGTTTAACGAGTCCAAGTATTGGTCGCCCAACAAGTTTCATATCATCAAATAGCGCTTGATGGTTAAGGTCTGTTACTTGAATTTTATCGAGATAATGCACACAAGTTGGCGAAATCAATCCGAGTTTCGCTTGCTGTTTAGCAATAACTTTCTCTAAGTCTAACCATAGATGAAGTGTCCTATTTTCATCCCATATCGAATTCATCGCATCATCAAAAAACAGGTGGCGATAACTTTGCCAGTGAAGCATAAGGCTAGTTCCTAGTGTGATCCGCACTCGTCATTGTTGACGGTTGTCGGTTTAAAAAAACAAAGCATCGAATTAAGACTATTAAGGCACTTAATCCAATAAAGGTTAGGGCTATAGGGCGGGCTAAGATGACATCAATGCCACTTTCTGAGAGTAATTTGGTTTGCAAGAAACTTTCTTCAGCACCTTTGGTTAAGATAAATGCAATGATAAAAATAGGCGGAGAGAGTTTTGCTTTTTTCATTAACCATCCAGCTATTCCTGCAATTAGCATAATAAGAATGTCAAAACTTGAGCCTGATAGTGAGTAAACCGAAATTAAACAAATAATAAAAATGGCTGGATAAATAATAACTTTTGGGGTGCTGGCTGTGAATCTTGCAAGATAGGGTGATAGGCAATAGCCCATGATGGCATAACACAGAACACCAAGAAGCCCACAAACAAATACCTGAAGTAAAAAGTCATGGGAGCTAACTAAAAAAGCAGGACCAAAGTCGGAACCATGGATAAAAAGCGCACTTAAAAGAACTGTGCCCATGGTTGAACCGGGAATGCCCAGTGTTAATAATGGAATCATTGATGGTCCAGAAACCGCATTATTAGCTGATTCAGCACTTGCAATTCCGGCTATTTGCCCTTTTCCCCATAAGTGAGGTACTTTGGAGCGAGACTTAGAGAATGAGTAAGATAAATAAGCGGCAACCGCAGAGCCAATGCCGGGTAATAATCCAACTATTGAGCCAATAATACTTCCAGAAAGAACAGGTAATGAGCACTGTTTAATATCTTTGTTACTGATATTACAGTCTTCTTTTTTTATCGGACTTTGCACATGCTTAGGTTTAACTTTATTAGTTTTGGCATGTTCAGCTTGATTGAAAACCTCTGAAACGACAAAAACACCAATCATTAAAGGCACTAAATTGATACCATTTGCCAGTTCGCTGAAACCGAATGTCAGTCGTTCTTGTCCTGAAATTGGATCGAAGCCAATGCTAGAAACCAACATGCCTAATAAAACGCAAGCAATTGAGTTTATAGGGTGTTTATCAACAACTAAGGCAAGTACAGTAAACGTTGTAAAGTAAATCGCGAATAGCTCAGGAGGGCCTAGTTTTAATGCTATTGAAGCTAAAAATCCAATGCAAAGAAGTAAAACAAAATCACCAAACAAATCACCAGCAACAGATGACAGTACGCTAACTTTTAATGCTTTTTCAGCTTGCCCTTTTTGAGCGAGAGGATAACCATCAAGTTGAGTAACTGTCGAAGCTGTTGTTCCTGGGGTATTGAACAAAACCGCTGCAATCGAGCCACCGTATCTTCCCGCTTTCCCCATCACATATAGAAGTGCAATACCAAACAGAGGGTCGACATAGTAAGTAAGAGGTAAAGTGATCGCCATCGCCGCAGAAATAGTAAGACCGGGGATTGCTCCCACCAACATGCCAAATACAGAAGCGAGAACAATTAAAAGCAATAGCTCGGTATTCTGAAATATGTGAAAAAAAGCACTGATTATTTCCATAATTAACCTCTAAGCCTATTCAAGTAAGCCAAGTGGATCGCTGAGCGTTAAATCAAATACTTTATATAAAAGAACATAAGCTAAGCTAACAGAAATTACGGTTGCAACGGTGATGGTATAGGGGTTGCGAATACCGAAGATAAACATACTTAGCGGGCTAAAAAATAGCATCGAGACAATGAAGCCCAATTTCGGGATCAAAAAGTAAAATGCAAGGCTTAAGCTAAAGAGGAAAATTGGGCGCGCATAACAGCAAAGCTCAATAATGGGGACATGTTTTTTTTGCTTAACCCCTTTAAAAAACCAGTAACCACCAATAACGCATAAACAGATAGATAGGCTTGAAGGTAAGGTTCCCACCCAAAGTTCTTCTTTCACTATGTGTGGAATAAGCATAGATTGCCAAAGCGCGGTCAATCCAATAATAAATATTAAGATACCTTTGAGCACTACAATATACCGTTTCATATTACATTGGTGTGTCCATTTTATGTTCTTGCGTGGGTAACGTGAAGTAAAAAAAAGGGCTACGTTTTGATAGCCCTTATTAACTAACTCTTTATAGCTAATTTAGAAAGTATATTGAGCACGGGCTGTAAACCCTTTACCCGAGCTTTGAGTTCCAACTAAGCTAGTAACGGCATTATCACTGCCTTTAACTTCAGCATCTTGATAGTTCAACATGAAACGCAACTGGGAGTTCACATAGTAATTCACCCCTAAAGTCATCACGTCGATTTCGGTGCCTTGAGATTGATTACCTAAAGCTGCGTTGTTAAAAGTTGCATCTGCATTGGTTAAGCGAGCATATACTTCCCAAGCATTTTTAACGCCTTTAGGTTGTTTAAATGCACCTTTTGCTTGGTCGTAATAACGTGATTCACCTGTAAGGAAATAACTACCCGTTACGTAGTAACCAGACAATTCAGGAGCCGAATCTGCACTATTCGTTGTGTCGGCATCACGCATGATGTATTCAGACTGAATCGAAAATGGCCCTTTTACGCCAGCGAACTCTAGTCCGTACTCATTAATTTTGCTCACTGCAACGCCTTTACCACCAGCATTGGAATCAAGTAGGCGAACATTCGTATTGCGGATTTCTCCACGAGCACGATTACGAAGCTGAGCATCACCATGTTCACGAATAGAGCCCCATGCACCTAAATGAATAACGCTATCTTTAGTAGCAATTGGTGCGTAGTTAACACGACCAGTCACAGCCCACAAGTTATTGCCATTGCCATCTTTACGACCATTACTTGCGCCATCTGCAGCTTGATAAACACCAACCGCATAACGAAGACCAGTGTCTTTAAAGTTTTGGTTTACACGTAAACCCCAGTTGAAAAATGGAGATACTGCATTCACTATTGCAGAGCGTGACATTGCAGTGACGTGATTACTACTCGTCACTGCCTCTAAAGTCACGTCTTCTTTAATTTTACCGATTTGAATTTGAGGGCCACCGTTTCTTTTGAAACCGTTATAGCTCAAAATAGCATTTTGAAGGCGACCATCTTCACGGTTTTTCCCCTTGCGGTTACCACCGCCGAAAGCCAAAACCATCTGGTAACCCCAGTCTTGATTTAGATTTCCTGAAAAGCCAATACGTGCACGACGAATGAACAAGTCGCTTGAGTTTTCGCCATCTTCTTTAGCGTTATAAGCGCCATCAAAGTTGTCATAATCTAAGTGAAAACGACCATTAAGCTTAAAGCTCGTGCCTGATTTCTTATCTTTAATACGAAGACCTGCACCAGTATTTTTTACTTTAGCAGGCTTCTTTTCTAAATTTTTTTCTAGCTCGGCCAGTCGAGTTTTAAGCGCTGCAATTTCAGATTCTGTAGAATCTGCAAATACTGAAGTGCTAGCAAACATGGCAACACATAAACTACTGAGCAAAAATGTCTTTTTCATTATTATTATCTCCATAAGGATATATTTAAGGGGATATAGAAGTCTTATTTTTTTGATTTATAAGATTCGTTATCTTGATAAGCTGACTTTGAGCTTGTTTTGCATTAGCGAAAGAAGTGTTCAGCCCTTGCTTCGCTAGTCTTTCTTTAAAGGAGTGAACCTGTGATAAGTCTTGAAAAATACTTTGTAATTTCTGAGTGATGGATTCAGGTGTTTTTTTGCGTGCAAGTACTATTACAGGTGAAGATACGTTAACGTTTTTAATACCTAACTCACTAAATGTGGGTATTGAATTCATTGCTTGATCACGTGACTTTGCATTTACGGCGAGCCCTCTCAATAGTGACTCGTATCCTTTCAGTTGTTGAACGCCAATAAAACCAAAGTCCACTTGGTGGCTTATCAACGCCGCTCTTGCAGGACCTCCACCTCGAAAAGGAACATCTCGAACAGTTAAGTGGTTAGCTTTCAGAAAGTTCACACCACTGAAATGATGAAAGCTGTTTCGGCCAGAGTGTCCCCACCGCATTTTGGATGGCTTATTTCGTAGTGCCGCTATTAATTCATAAATATTTTTATAAGGGCTATCTGCTGGTACAACCAAAGCGGTATTTAACTCCCCTACTTGAGCGATAACCTTAAAATCTTTGAAGGGAGCAATATCAGGTTTACGCTGAAGAGAAGATAAAAGTAATGAACTAGCAGACACTAAAAGCAGAGTATGACCATCGGGTTTGGCTTTTTTTAATGTTACAGTCCCATTTAGGCCGCCATAACCGGCTTGATTGATAACTACAAATGGCTGAGTTTTATGGGAGAAGGGTGTAGCTGCTATCGCTCTTGCATAGCTGTCTACCCCCCCTCCCGCTTTGTAGGGTACAATCAACTTTATTGGCTTTAAAGGGAAAGGCTGGGAAGAGCCATAGGTCGGGGTGAAAATAGCACTGAATAAAATCAGCAAGGTCAATTTAAAAATAAAAAAAGTTTTAGCTTTCATTTTATAACCTCCTCCAATCAATTTAGCGCCATATGGTACAACACCATCCAAACCAATTAACTTAATCTTGGTGAAGCATTAGTTTTGAAGTAGTTCATCACAGCTAAGACCATGATTTATTCTCGTGCTTCATCTTTCTTTACTAATGCTCCCATAAAAGCACAGTTAATTGTTTTGAACGGTGTAACTCTAAAATGAACTGATGATTTCCAAAAGTGCAAATAAGTAATATACTCTTGCGTAATTTGCATACAGCTGGAGGCATCTATGAATATAAAAGCGCTGAGGGCTTTCCGTATTACTATGATTGAAGGCTCGATAGCTAAAGCTTCTGAAAAGATGCACTTAAGTCAATCTGCTATCAGTCGTTTGATTTCTTCTTTGGAAGGCGAACTGAAGCTTGAATTATTCTTACGTAGCGGCAGACGCTTAATCCCAACTCAACAAGCGATTGCATTTGACCGTGAAGCACGACGTATTTTAGATAATTTAGATGAAATTAAACGTATCGCCGATGAAATACGCACTGCTCAAACTCAGAGGTTAAGAGTACTTGCCATGCCAAGAGTTGCACCGACTCTTGTTTCTCCCACCGTAAAGAACTTTTTAACCTTGCACTCTGATGTCCATTTAAGTGTTGATGTTCGTACACGTCGAGATGCAGAGCAGTGGCTGTTGGGGAGAGAATATGACCTTGGCATTGGACCATTACCGATAAATCACCCTGATATTAATAGTGAAGTGCTATTAAAAGTTCGTGCTGAAGCAATTTTGCCCTTGAACCATCCGTTGAATGAAAAATCAGAGATCAGTGCCAGTGACTTAAAAGATGAAGCAATGATAGCTCTATTACCCAACCTGTTATTAAGGACTCAAATGGAAGATTTTTTTCATTCTGAGGGGCAAGAGAAATCATTTGCATGTGAAGTTGCCTCTTCTCAGCTAGCTTGTTTCTTAGTTGCAGATGGAGCAGGGATCACTATTGCTGATTCGTTGACGGCAAAAATTGTCGATAAACAAGTTGTAACTCGCCCAATCGTCCCTGAACGCTGGATGTCCTTCGGTATTTTATACCCAAAATCGGTACAGTTATCTCATGCCGCTAAAAGTTTTATTGAATTGCTGAAATCTGATTTGGCTCACCTTGAAAATGAGCATATTCTGATTGAAGAATAGGGAACTGCTTGGTTCCCTATCGAAAATATTGTGATAGAGACCTGCCATGCTTCACAAGATACATTCACTATTACTTAGGCAAATTGAGCATAATCTTCAGTAGGTGTTTCTCCAAGAATCAAAGAAACATAGTGATAACTTAGGATTGGGCTCTTTTATTTAGCTAGTGACATTCTTCACTATCAGAGTTTTCTAGCCTGTATATAGTTACTCCTTGAACGACACGGTTTACTTCACCCGTAGGACAGGGATTATCAGGTGTATGACCGCCATTGAAGGATTTGAAAAACGCGATTATCTGACAGTAAAGAATATAGGGTAATGCACACCATACATCATCAATCTTCTCTGGAATGTTGAGAATTTCGCTATTGAGTTGAGTAACACTTAAAGCAATACCATCGTTGACCAACTCTTTATATATGTCTTGTTCATACAAAGAGCAGTATGGATCACTGGATGAAAACAGAATGATTTCGGTTTTTTCATTCACTAAAGATTTTGGTCCGTGACGAAATCCCAAAGGTGATTCGTAATAACTCATAACATCGCCAGCAGTAAGCTCTAAAACCTTTAATGCAGCTTCTTTTGCTATACCTTGTACCCCTCCAGAACCTAAAAACACCATTCTTTTCGTTGGTAAACTGGCTTGTGCTTTTATTCTTTCGAGTCCTCCCCCTAAAAGCCCTTGCGAAGCCAGAACCACTGATGCCAATTGCTCTTCATCTGGTTGAAATATCGATAAACTTGCAACGATCATTGAAGTAAAACTGCTCGTCATCGCAAAGCTCTGATCTAGGGTCGGTGAGGGTAAAACCAAAGCAAACATATTTTCCGAGGATGCGGCTTTTAAGGCTAACTCACCTTCGGGATTACAAGTAATGACTAAATGGTAGCAATTTTCAATACACTGATCCGCTAACTCAACGCTTGCAACACTTTCAGGACTACTACCTGAGCGGCCATACGAAACCAACAGAGTTGGCCTTTTTTTATGTAAATACTGATTCGGTGCACTAACAATATCTGTAGTGGCTATCGCTTCAAATTTCCCACCAGCTTTGACATTAAGTAAAGGCGCAAGAGTTTCACCTATATAAGCAGACGTGCCAGCCCCAACAAGTAAGATACGTAAATCATCCGTGACCAAAAGTGGCTGAAGCCAAGTATTTATCTTGTCTTTAGAAGCATTAACTTGATCCATGGTTTGCAACCACATTTCAGGTTGTTGTGCGATTTCTCTAGCCGTCCAATACCCATTAGCGTCTTTGAGTTCTGATTCGTTTATCGATAGATATGAAGACATTTTTATCCCTAGTATTTGATATGACTGTATTAATTATTGCTTCCAGCACGCTTGTGCATAGGCCTCAGTAACTTGTTTTATTTTGCTTTTGATCAGAGAAACAGGAGTAAGCTCTAATTCATTTTTTCTTATTTGTTTATATTGTTCTGGGAAAAACTGACTTATCAAAGGCAATGGAATTGCATTGGAGTTAAGATTACTGAGTAATTGGTCAACTGCATTTTTGATGCGTGGATTATTCCAGTAGTAGCGGATTCGGTCGCTGTAACTGAAGCGGCGATAAAATTTAGATTGGTTATTTAAGGGGTAAAATTTTTGCCAATTTTTTGGATTAACCTGCATTTCCTCATCACAAACATTTCTTAAACATGAGCGTTCTTCTATAGGGATCAACTCATCTTCAATAAATGACAAAGCAAATAACGCTTCTCTCAGTGCAAAGGTTAATTGTGGGCCAACTTTCAAAATAGCAAAGTGGTCTTGAATGAGTTGGCAGTAAGCTTCATCTTTTTGGTAGTCAGAAGAGTGGGCCTCATAAGCTATATTAGGAACACTTTCGATAAATTGTTTAAGTTCAACAGCTGCATTAGGTTGATAGTCAACAATACCAACATGGTCGAATTCAACGCCTGGTTGTACAACTAAACCTACGACTCGCTCCCAAGCCTTTATCAATGATAGTTTTTCGAACGCTTTTTTGTGTAGTTCGATTGTGTCTTTAACCCTATTTACGGGAGTAGGATCGACTTTCAAAAGCTCCTCGCTTGCTCCACCAGGTGGCGGAACTTCTGTTCCTACAACGTAAACAATGTCACTGTTCCCAAAATGTTTAATTGAAGTTTTCTCTGCAATCATACAAAGATGCGCAGCTCTTTGAGCAATAACGTTATCATCGAGAACTTCAGGATCGTTAGCACAGCGCATGCTAGTATCTAAATGTATTTTTTTGAACCCAGCTGCAACATAGCATGCAATCAACGTTTCGGCTTTAGCCATTGCTTGCTCTGCTGGTTCATTGACCCAACAAACTGGTCCAAGATGATCTCCACCAGCAAAGATAGCTTCTTGAGGAAAACCTAATTTATTTGAAATGGCATATACAAACGCAAGAAATTCATTGGGGGTCATTCCTGTATATCCACCAAATTGATTCACTTGATTCGCAGTCGCTTCAATTAATAGTGGAGTTCCGTCTTGCTTCGCTTGCTCTATGGCAGCTTCAATGACTAGAGGATGAGCAGAGCAAATAGAGTAAAGCCCATTTACTTTACCTCTTTTATTTGACTTTATTACAGAGCAAATATCTTTCATTACCTTTCAACTTGTTTTTATCTTTTGAAAGACAATACAACACCTTTTAATCACCTTCAAATACTTTCAATTACTTTCGGTTGGTTTTGCAGGTATTTTCATTTAAAGGAGCAAACACTTAAATATGCAAACAAACGGGGATAACAAATGCGTGCACAAACAAGCTGTGACACACATTAAAACGATGGAGAGAAGGAGGGTTAGAGGGCGTTCCCAATTAGATTTTTGATTTGCTGAAGTTAATTTTTAGGTTAAACAAGGCGGAAAATGTGAAGTGTGGTTACTACCGACATACACAACTGTCGTTACTACGTTTCTACATGAACATTTGACAACGAAGTTTAAACAAAAAAGGAACTCAGCCCTTCGGGTTACGCCTAAAAATTGCAAACTCTGCGTTACTCAGTTTTCGTTTAGTTCACTAAACTTCATTCTTCGTGCCTTGATTTTGCAAATTTTAGGCAGTAACAAATCAAAAAGTCTTTAATTGGGAATGCCCTCTAATCTACGATGATTAATTTTACATTAGCGTTTGTAGCAAAGGTTTTAAACGATTCAGGTATTTTACTATCTGTAATTAATACATCGATGGCCGATAAATTTAAAATGATATGAAAGCCGCTTTTAGCAAATTTAGAAGAATCAGCAACGACTATTATCTGTTTTGCCGATCTACACATCACTCTATTAAGCGATGCTTCTTGTTCGAAATGTGTTGTAATGGAAGCCGTATCATCAATTCCATCTACACCTAAAATAAGTTTGTCGAAACGAAGGTTTTCAAGGCTAGCCTCAGCTTGCTGCCCATAAAAAGATAATGATTTTTGGCGTAACTTACCACCAGTCATCATGACTTCTACATCACTTAAGTTGGCTAACTCATTGGCTATATTTAGACCATTAGTCATAACGACAAGATCTTTATGCGATACTAACTTTTTCGCCACCTGTTCGGTTGTTGTGCCCGAATCAAGCAATAATACTTCACCATCATTTATAAGCTTTATCGCCGCGTCTGCAATTTTTCCTTTGACAATATGGTTTTCGCAATGCTTTTCTTTTACTGAAAGTTCTTTTGCTATATTTTTCGCAGCAATCGCACCACCTCTAGAACGGATCAATAATCTCTTGTTATCCAAATCATTAAGATCTGCTCTAATGGTAACTGTTGAAACGTTGAATTTTTCAGCTAGCGTTTGAACCTCTAGCCTCCCTACTTCATTGATCATATTAACGATTTCGTTTCGTCTCTCTATTGTGCTTAGCATAAATAATAATTTCTATTTTGACAGTAATAGTATGTTATCAACTCTAATCACCTCACACAATGAAAGTAAATGAAAGCAGTTTTTTTATTTCATTGATAACATAAGACTCAGGGGTAAGATCATCGCCAATATTCGTACACAAACGTTTCTTCTTATAAAAACAGTTCAGTTGTTACTTGAGCGGTAACATATCAACACCACCATCGGCCCTCAATTTATAATGGCGGAGCATTGTTCGTTGAAATCACTATATTTTCTTAAAATGGATTTATCGATGTAGATACAAACCACCAATTATATGGACACCTAATACTGCATACAGCCATGTTGTAAGCCATTCGTGACTTTCAAACGCGAGGCCAAAAAGATCTCTATCTACTGGTGTAAATGGAACTGACAGAATGCCAAAAAAGTCTAATGGTAATTCACCATTTATTAGAGAAACGAAACCTGAAGCTGCAAGTAATGCGAAAGTTAAATAAAGGGAGTAGTGCAATCCATAAGTCATAACCTTATGCTTGACACTTTGGAAAACCATTTTCGTATCACGGTTTGGATATATGCGATTCCATAAAATGCGGCCACCTAACAGGAAAAATAAGGCAATGGCTTCAATGAGGTGATAAGTCATTGCGTCTTGCTTGTGAATCAAGTCGCCCTTTATTCGGTAATCAGTTATGTGTATTGAGGTTCCCATTCCCCAAAGCATATCAATGATGATAATTGCGGATAGCCAGTGCAGCCCTCTGTCGATGTAATAAGCTTTTGTGTTTGTCATTATCAGTCCTTTTTGACGCCACATTTTTATTCAGTACACGATATCACTATATTTAACAGTCAGATAGCAAGATACGGTTTAACTTGGAAAACTTAAGTAACGTAAAAATTACGATGATTGATAACATCTATCATCCGTTTGTTTGATTGTTTACAAACTTAATAGCCACGAGCTTGCCTTGATTTATTGTTCAAATTACTATGAATTTGAATTAACAAAAATAAGGACATTCATGTGCGAATATGGAAATTAGGCTTAGTATGCATTGCTTTTCTCATGAGTAATGCTGCTTATACACAAAATATTTTTACTCCCTTTCCCGACAGTAAACTCGAGAAATCAGAGCAACGCCATTTCATTCATAAAAAATTTATTGCGGCGATTGAAAAAGGAAAGATCCAACCTTTAATAAAATCAGGATCACTAGAGCGATTCGGCTATAAAGTTGACCGCTCACACGAGCCTAGCAATATTTTTCAAAACTATCTGGGTCAACTCAAAAAACAGAATGCCGAGATTATATTTACTTGTCAGCTTGAAACTTGTGGAAGATTCAAAAAAATTGAACGGTTCTTAGATCCCCTCCAAAGCATCGGAAGTGATCATACTCATTTGATAACGGCTAAGTTAACCAACAATAATCAAGTATTTTATGTTTCAGTTCTCGCATTTGCTTGGGCTCGTCAAACCGAATTAAATATTGCTGTACTGCATGAAAAGCCTGAGCCATTAGGCTTAATAACAATAGATGAGAAAGCGCTCGAAAAAGCGGCTAAAGAAACAGAGTTTGAATCCAAAGAAAGTAAAGACGCCAGCGGTAGCAATGATCATCCTATGTTTGGGCGATTACAAGGTGCTTATATTAGAGACTATGTTGCGAACAATTACGTTAAGACGCATCTCATCAAAAGCGTTAAAAACAGCGACTATGAATTAATGCCTGTGGAGGGAAAACTCACATATATTGAGTATAAATTACCAAGAGAATATTCGGAATACGAGGTTTTTCGGAATTATCAGCAAGCTTTTAATAAGCTTGGGTTTAAGCAAATATTCCACTGCCAAGGGCTTGATTGTGGAAAAGCAGGCGCACTGGAAAGAAAACTAAATTTGCTTGCGAACATTGGCAATGATGAAAGTCAATTTTACACCACTTATCAACTAGAACGCCCGAACGGCAATATCTATGCTCACAATTATGTTCTTGGGTTCAAAGGTGGACTTTGGACTGAGCTTAAAATTGTTGAAGCTAAGCCACTAAACACCGACAGAATAGCGTTTGATGCCGACGGCCTTAGTAAAAGTATTCAAGCTACCGGTCATGCGAGTTTAGATGGTTTATTGTTTAAGTTTGATAGCAACGAATTGCTGCCTGAATCAGTGCCGTTATTATCAGAACTAGCCCTCTATTTAAAAAAGCACCCCAAGTTAACATTTTACGTTGCAGGGCATACTGATGATCAAGGAAAGCGCTCCTATAATCAAACTCTATCAGAGCGCCGAGCAAACAAAATCGTCGAGCTACTCATAAAATCACATCAGATATCCAAATCTCAATTAACGGCCATTGGGGTGGGCGAATATGCGCCAGTAGCCAATAACCAAACGCTAGAGGGCCAAAAACAAAATCGTCGTGTTGAGTTGGTACTACGAAGCGACAACAAATAGCCTAAAACATCCTTTTAACTTAGGCTCTTATCTATAACGAGAGCCTAAGGTTCAATGCATTTCCCACTGTAGTAAACGCTTCCAGCTCAATCTTGTAGACCTAATCCTTATTACTCGATGTAACAATGTATTTATAACGTATTTCCAGATGCTCAGGTACAAATTGTGATTTTTATATAAATCCATTCAAAACCATTTGTTTTTTAATGAATTAACCTACGATTTCCAACACATTAAAGCTCGATCATTTTACTGGCATTAGCTCTATTAGACAGCTAGTTTTAAGGCATAGGCTGATTTTAGAAGGATTTAGTTATGTCAGGTATTAATTTACAACAAGTTCAAGAAGCCCTTGTTCATCATATTGAGACTGAGGGAAGTTACTCACTAAATTGCCATACTCATATTGATATGCCCAACGGCAAAAAATATGAAATCAAATTTGATACAAAATCAGAAAAATATAGTGTTTCTAGAATTACAGATAAAAAAGCTGGATTTAGCTTACGTGATTTTTTTGCTACTGCTATATCATGGTTTAGGGGAACCCGAACTACGGATCATATTACAAATTCGTTAAATCACCCAGAAGCAATACAATACACAGCTCGCTTGAATGCAACTTGTGTTTCGGCCTCTAGGGCAGGAAAAATGAAAATTACTCATTCATGGTTTAATTCAAAACATGAAGACTACCACATGCTACATGTAAATCATGGAACCTATCATTCTGGTTCTCATATAAATATTGCAAACAAATTAAAAGAGGTTTATGGCTTAGCCTAGGTAAACCCACCACAAACAAAGCCGCTCAGGGTTCTTTCCTTAGCGGCTTACTGAATCAAAATATATCACCCTTGGTTGTGGTTATTTTGATACTGCTTATCAATGTAAGTCACTAGTAACATTGCTAAAAAAACACCGATGTATGTGGCTGAAATTATCCAAATAAAATATTCTTGCATAACACACTCCTTGTGATTAATTATTTTATTAATGAGGTACGAGCACTCATTTAAGTTATAGCAAGATTCCTTGCATTTACCTCATTTTTGTGATGAAAATCATTACGTTCATCTTTGATGAATCTATACTAAGATGGTAATAATTATCGAATAATATTATCCATTCATACTTTGATCTAAGGTTTAAGCTGTACCGCTTTTCAAAGGAAAACGCCTTAAACATCAGGACGGACTATGACTCAAACTGACGCGCTGCATTCTTCTTTTTATGTTCCTGTAAAAAAGCTTTCTGCTTCTCACGTTTATCGTGCAAGTAAACTCAAATCGTTAAAAACTAAGAACCAAACTACGGCACAGTTAATCCCTATCAATGAAATCGTTGGACAAGAGCGAGCTCAGCAAGCTGTTGAATTTGCAATGGGAATGGAAGAGAAAGGCTATAACATTTTTGCAATAGGTCAAAATGGATTAGGCAAACGCACCATGATGCTGCGTTACTTGAACCAATTACAGTCTCACAGAGAATTATTTGATTGGTGTTATGTCAGTAACTTTGACGAACCTCGAAGCCCGAAAGTACTAAAACTCGATATTGGTCATGCTAACGAGTTTAAAGAAGATATCGAAAAATTGGTGTTACGCTTGGTTAAAGCACTTCCACTTTCCTTTGAAAATGAAATGTATTTCAATCGCTCTGATCAGCTTAAAAAGCAGTTAGCCGATCAGCAAGAGGAAGAACTCTCTAAGCTCACCAAGGAAGCCGAAAAGCAAGATATTCAGTTAGTGGTAACCCAGCAAGGTGATTACCAATTGATGGCACTTAATGGTAAAGAGCCACATACAGAAGAAAGTTTTGAGAAGCTGCCTAAAAAGAAAAAAGATGCGATAGAAAAAAGCATTAGAGAACTTGAAACTAAGCTAAGGCAAGCCGTTCGCACTTTTACGAAGTGGGAAGAAGAGTTCAGCGATAAACAACAAGAACATAATGAGCAAACCGCTTTAGAAGTCATTTGCCACTTTATTCAGCCTTTGTTGGATAAATACAAATCCAACGATGAGGTTAGCCATCACCTTGTTGCCATGCAAAAAGATATGGTGACGAATGTTGATTTGTTCATCGAGCAAAGTGAAGATCAACTTGGACTTGCTTACGCGACGTTAGAAAAAAAGATGCCCCGCCGTTATCAAGTCAACGTGCTTGTTCAGCAGCAAACCGAACACTTCCCCATTCAAGTGGAAGAAAGCCCCAGCTACCACAGTTTGTTTGGTTATGTTGAGAACGCCACTTTTAAAGGGACTGTTTTCACCGACTTCTCATTAATCAGAGCCGGCAGCTTACATAAAGCCAATGGTGGTGTTTTGATGATCGACGCGATGAAGGTATTAGAACGTCCATACGTTTGGGATGGTTTAAAACGAGCCCTTCGAGCACGAAAGCTCGATTTAAGCTCATTAGAGCGAGAAGTTTCACTGTCTGGCAGTATTTCAATCGAGCCTGAGTCCATTCCTCTTGATGTCAAAATCATAATGTTTGGTGATCATCAAACCTATCACTTACTCCAGCACTACGATCCGGATTTTAAAGAACTGTTTCGAGTCACGGCTGACTTTGAAACTCATATGCCAAGAACCGAAGAAAGTGAACAGCATTACGCTCGATTTATCGCTTCTATTGTTCATGACAATGGCATGCTTCATTGTGACAAATCAGCCATCGAAAGAATCATTGAATACAGTTCTCGTCGTGCGGATGATCAAAACAAATTATCTCTGTACTCTGCAGATATCGCTAACCTGCTACGTGAAACCAACTTCGTTGCCAAAAATGATAATGCGAAAAAGATTAGCGCAAGCCATGTTCAGAAAGCATTAGATAATCAAGAGCATCGTGTTTCAAAGCTTAAAGATATAATGCAAGAAGATTTAGATACAGGTCGCACTTTGCTGCAAGTACAAGGCTCGACAGTTGGGCAAATTAACGCGCTAACCGTTATATCCACTGGTGAGCATCGTTTTGGATTACCTAGTCGCATCACTGCAAATACAGCCTATGGCGAAGGTGAAGTGCTTGATGTTGAACACAAAGTCAAACTTGGAGGACAAATCCATAGCAAAGGCGTTTTGATTTTAACTTCATACTTAGCTTCTATGTTAGGAAAGAGCGCTGAAATTCCACTAACGACCTACTTAACTTTTGAGCAATCCTACTCAGGTGTAGATGGTGATAGCGCTTCATTAGCGGAATATTGCGCAGTATTGTCAGCGATTAGTGAAGTTCCATTAAGACAAGATATAGCAATAACAGGCTCAATGGATCAGTTTGGAGTTGCACAACCTATCGGTGGAGTTAATGAGAAAATCGAAGGTTTCTTTGATGTTTGTATGGCTAAAGGTTTCAGCAAACAACAAGGTGTGATTATCCCTCAAAGTAATGTTGATAACCTGATGCTAAGGGAAGACATTATCGAAGCCATAAAAAGAAAGCAATTCCACATTTGGGCAATTAGTCATGTTAGCCAGGCTATAAAGCTATTAACAGGAAAAGCGGCTGGTGAGCCGAATCATAATGGCTTTACTAAAGATTCTGTCTATGAATCGGCTAATAGCAAACTGATATTACTGAGAAATATTGATAGCGAGTAATCGCTATTTTTTTCTTTTATTCAATATTTCAGAAAAAAAGACACTTAAAGAGGTTTGTTTAGCTGGCTTTCTTGGATCATTCTCAGTCACAGTATAATCTCCCCTAAAATAAGCTGTGACACTGAGTTTGTGCGTTTTCATTTTAGTAGAGATTGCATTTTGAACTTCCGCATGAAAAGATTTGGTTGAGCTTTGGCCACGAGTAGGTTTAAGTTTGGCCACAAAGCCGTTGAAAGTACTTAATTCTGAACCTTGTAAATCAGCATAACCACCATGCATTAGCGCTCTAACATGAACTACAACAGAAGAAGATCCTTTAGCCATAAAAACAACCCTATTAAAATCAATGAGGTATTAGACTAACAAAAAAAGCTGACGGTAAACTGAATAAGCATTACTCATTAACTGCATGAACAACTGAAATGCGCTCGCCCATTCCATTTAATAAGCGACAATCGCCTTCCATCACTGCAATAATATTTTTACCCTGCCTAAACTCATTAGGTAACATTATACGACCGCTACCTCTATGGGGAAGTTCATGGAGTACTCGTGAGTATAAAATCACCCCAGCTGGTGCTTCAAAATACAATACCGTTACAGTATTAGTGTTTTTAGAATTACCACTCTGGTGCATGATGCTTCATTCCTTGTTAGTTTTTGCCTACTCCGATGTGTCGCAGCGGCGTAAAAAATTCAAAACAGAAGCTAAAATTATCAAAAAAAATAAATTTTAATACAAGAGGATAGGCGCAAACAAACTAGCTTAACCAATGAAAATTTAACATAAATCAAACCGATTTATAATTACGTTGATTACCCACTTAACTTATTGATTAGCAGCATGAATAAATGGTTGCCTTTCACCAGCGCCATTGAGTAAGTCACATACACCATTAAAGACGGTAAGGATATGCTTATTTCGCCTAAAATCATCGGGAAGAATGACTCTACCATCATCACTAACGGGCATCTCATGCATCACTAATCGATAGACTTTATCACCCTTTCTTTCATCAAGATAAGTGACAGTGATCGTCGCAGTCTTTGGTGTAATGTTACTTTGAGCCATAACTTCCTCTGAGGTCAAATAATGCTAACTCTTTAGTTATAGTTCAAAATCGTTGGCTCTCAACTATACACCTACAAATAAAAATTGAACCTGTTAGAATTAATGAGTTTTTTGATTTGAGATACAGAGACTAAGATGGGAAGAGCTTTCCAAAACCGTAAAGAGTCCATGGCCAAAACGGCTGGCATGAAAACTCGCTTATACTCACGTTACGGTAAAGAGATTTATATATGCGCCAAAAACGGTGGTGTTGAGCCTGACGGTAATATCGCATTAAAACACTTGATCACTAGAGCCAAAAAAGACCAAGTTCCTGCACACGTTATTGATAAAGCCATAGATAAAGCCAGAGGTGGCGGCGGTGAAGATTATGAAGGCGCGCGTTATGAAGGTTTTGGCCCGAATAACTGCATGCTAATCGTTGACTGCCTTACAGATAACGTAAAACGCACTTATACCGAAGTTCGCCAAGCTTTCGTTAAAAATGATGCTAAGTTAGGTGGACCGGGTACGGTTGCTCATATGTTCGACCATGCTGCTGTATTCGTATTCGAAGGTGATGATGACGAAGCTATCTTAGAAGCTCTGATGATGGCTGATGTAGACGTTACTGATGTTGAAGTTGAAGACGGTTTAACCAGTGTTTATGCCCCTCATACTGAATACAACAAAACTCGAACTGCATTAATTGATACTCTAGGTGAGATCGAATTTAAAGTCGAAAACATTTCATGGGTTCCACAAACCATGACTGAAATCGCAGACGCTGAGCAAATCGAGCAGTTTGATAAGTTAGTTGCCGCTCTTGAAGATTGTGATGATGTGCAAAACGTCTACCATAATGCTGAAGTAGTTGAATAAAAATTCCTCTCTCAATAAATACAAGCAGCCAACTGGCTGCTTTTTTGTCTTCTCCTTATAGAAGTTACACACCAACTTAATGATTAATAAACTTTAATCATTCACTAATAAAGCCTGTGATAATTTATTTGCAATGAAACCTTAGATCATCAAGGTATGATAATGGCTGGAAATTCACCACCTCTAGACCCAAGTAATGCTCATCTATATCAACAACAAGTACTTGCTGAGGATGCTCATCCTTTAGGAAAACCATCAGCTTATTTACCAACAACTCAATATTCTTCAGGGGGATACCAATATGGTGTAGCCCTGCTACAACATAATCAACCACCAGTGGGCTCAGATTATTTTCGTCTTGGTGGACTCTCCGTTGAAACTGACAGTTCATGGAGACAATCATGGAGACAACAAAGACCAAGTAGCTATCCACAGCCCCCCTCTATGCCTCAATCATACTCAGGCAACAATGCCTCTTCTGCTTATGCTAGTTATAACTCAAGTGCTGAAAAATATTCGGCAACAAATGCAATTCAAAAGCCAGATGCACTAGAAGTAGCAGCTGCACTACCTAAACAAGAAACAAAGCCTGAGCTAATAAATCGATTATGCTTTTTACTGAGAAATAAAATGAGCAGTAAAAACTGGGCCGATGCCAAGCATATGTTGAGTGCATTTGTAGGAGATATTTCTGCAAAATCGCTTGAGCCTTTCGCAAAAGGAAATCCTGATACAATTACTACTAAGGCAATTGTAGAGTTTTTAAAGCAATGGTTTGATCAAATACAAGAAACACCAATTAATTTCCTAGCTCAATGCATACAAGAGGTTAACTTCGAAGTTTCTCAAAACATATTAAATGGCGATAGTGTCACAAGCGATATTTCAGAATCAGAATATGAAGCGTTCCTTAGTTCACTTTCTAAAACCGAGGCCATTCCTGTTCTTAATCTTATTGCCCAATTAAAAACAAAGCTTTCAAACCGACTGGATAAAGATAATGTGCAGAGCTTACTCGTTTTAGCTTGGTCAAAAAATATGATGAGCGATTCTAAAATGGACACTTTGCTAAATGAAGACCAAATAAGTTATCAAGTTGGCGAACTGATTGATGCATGGTTTAACACACAATTAAAAGCAGGAACAGACTCAACAGAAGACTCACTAAGTAGCTTAAAAAGAGCTTTATATTTTTATATTCGTAGACTTGATATCATCAGGATTCTTCCTAACCCTGAGGTAATCATTTTACCAAAAATTGCTCCCTCAGCACCGCCACCAAGCGTTGCCTCAATGACCTCTAGCTCGAGTACTGATGATAATTCAACAACTCCCTCCTTAGTAACTGATGATGAAAACTCGAGCATTAATACCAAAGTTGACGGAAAAAAAGTAAAAAGCCAATGAGCGATTAAGCTCATTGGTTTCAATATGGTGTCTAATCCTACTTCACTCGTGCATTTTTCAACATAGGCATCTATGGAGTAAAATCAACTTTACTCCATCTATAATATTATACCATTCACATCAATTAACTGTGGTTAAAGGGGAGCCTTAGCAAAGTAAATGCAAGGCGCAATGACGAATCATAGCCATAGCTATGGTGAGGAGTTGCAACGATGTAGTTGCAAAGCTAAGGCTTCATCTAAAACATAGTTAATTGGTACGAATGGTATTACTTATTCAGTGCTTTTTTCATTTCATTAAAAGCTTTTTGATTTACGGCAAATCTTTCACCCAAAAAATTAACACCTTTAGACAAAAACTGACCAGTTCGATCATATAAACCTACTTTAGAAATGGTTAATGTTTCTGGCAAACCTGGTATTTGTCTTCTGTAAAAGTTGGGAATATTTATGATTGCGGTATCAACGCCTCTCACTTCTTTCCTTTCCCAAAAAGCGGTGCCATAAGTTGGAAAGGTGGCATTACTCTTGCCTTGTTTAAATGTTAAAAAGCTGCGATTATCTCTCTCTTCTGCATCAATAATTATATTGTTAATGTCACCCGTAATAATGTTGAATCGAACCGTGTTAAATCCTTTGCTGTTTTTTCCTTGAAGATAAGCAACAAGATGAGTATTTGTAAATGAAGCCCCTAAACTTTCACTCAAATTTCCTAAATAAAGAATATCCGGAATTCCATTGGGAGCAGCTTGAAATATAAAACCAGACTTGGTGTTTTCTTGAAAAGATGTGCTTATATTTTTTGCTCCAAGGGTTCTATCATGTACGCGTAAAATATCAACATAATTACAAAGTCCAGAGATAGTGTCATCTTCGAGAGGTTTGCAATTGGTTTCTTCTGCAAAAACCACCTGATCTTTAAGCAATTCAATCGTTAAATCATACCCATAAATACCATTGCCTGAAGGAAATCGCCCATTATGCCCATCTTTAGGAGCAAGCGCATTTGTCCAAGCACCGTATTCGTGAAATGAGTAGGTGGCTGCAGACATTGACGTATTTTGTAAATCCAATAATCGACCTGAAACTCCTATCTCGAATTCAACCCAGCCATTGTTGCTCACACTTACTTTGGTGTTCGATGGAGTGTCAATACTCAACGTAGATATCAGGCGATTTACTTGCTCTGAGTCCACAAGGCCAAATCGCTTAAACAGTTGTTCAAAATAAACTTCTGTTGTTTCATTTTCGGCTCCTACGTTGATAACTAAGCTTTTGGCTACTTCAGGAACTTCGAATAGAATTTTATAAGAAGAATAAGCTAACACTGAAGAAGAGTTTTGAAATGAAATCAGTTTTTCATCGGTTATGTCTGAAAACAAATAGGATTTAATATCAAAGTCAGTTTTGCTCTTGTTTCGTATATCCATAATTGCCGAAACATCTATTTTTGAGGGAGTGTAACTACTCGGGCTTGCACTATTTACCTTTTGATATACCAGCTGTTCGCCTGTCATTAATTCAGGTTCAATTCGTATATTGGAAGTATATTGTTCTAACCGATTGTGCAAGTCGTGGATCGCTAAATGGTGTTTTCTCGAAGCTGGAAGTGTTTGTAGCTCTCTCGTAGATTCGACTTCTGACATTCCAGACTCATATTCATCAGGATAATCTTCGGCGATACTTTGGTAAGCTTGTGCCTCAACAATTGAAATCGGCGTTGAATTTTTGTTGTTTTTCTCTGCAAGGTAATCATTGCAAGGCGGTAAATCGGTAAGAATTTGACTTAAGAAACCCTCTTCAGCTTTTTGTGTTGTTAAGCCCAGATACGACTTATGCTCAACCATTGTTGTGATTGGGCTGATGACTCCACAGTCTTTATGAGCCAATAATTTATACTCATGATTAATCGGCTTCTGACTGTTCGCCAGTATTGAGTTCATGGTTACTTCGGCAAGCAAACGACAGCTAGAGTCTAAAGAGCTGGTAAAAACAAAACCTTGAGAGTCTGAGATTGCAGCAGGTTCGGATGAGTCACATTGTGCATTATTGTTGCAGTCTGAGCAGACATTCGCATTTTGGATATAATCATTATGAGCCAGTACCCGCAGCATTGTGACTTCTGAAGCATTATCACTTTTATCGTTACAACCAGCCAGAAGAATCATGCCAAAAACTACCAAGCCAAACGTTTTAAAGTCCATTTTCTTAATCCTACTTCTATATTGTTAACCGTACTAATTAACTAAGTTACATAGGGAACATTAGCTTCGCTCTTCATTGCAGTTTCTCGCCATAGTTACAGCTATAATTTGTCACTGCGTTTGAAACTAGCCTTGCTAATATCTTCTAAAATAAATAGTTAATCAGTGTGATTGATAAATTAAATCTAAAGTAAGAATAGTTGACGCTAAGAGAATTGATTGGAAAACATTGATAATAAAAAGGCACCATGATGGTGCCTTTGAGAGGAAATAAATGGCTTTTAACCTAACTTCACTCGCGCATTTCTAAACATGCGCATCCAAGGGCTATCTTCGCCCCACTCGTCAGGGTGCCACGAGTTAGCTACCGTTCTGAACACACGTTCAGGGTGCGGCATCATAATGGTTACTCGACCGTCTGTTGTGGTTAAACCAGTAATACCATTTGCTGAACCATTCGGATTTTGCGGATACTGAGTCGCCACTTGCCCATGACCATTCACATAGCGAAGCGCAACAGTTCCTGTCGCTTCAGCGCTTGCAAGCGCTGAAGCATTAGCAAATTCAGCTAAACCTTCACCGTGAGATACCGCAATCGGCATTCTTGAGCCTTTCATTCCTTCAAAGAATAACGATGGACTTTCTTGCACTTCAACCAAGCTGAAACGCGCTTCAAAACGTTCAGATTGATTACGTACAAAGTGTGGCCAATGTTCACTACCCGGAATGATTTCTTTCAGGTTAGATAACATCTGACAACCGTTACATACGCCCAATGCGAAACTGCTTTCACGGTCAAAGAAAGCGCTGAATTCATCACGAGCACGACTGTTGAATAAGATAGACTTAGCCCAACCTTCACCTGCACCTAATACATCACCGTAAGAGAAACCACCACAAGCTACAAGACCTTGGAACTCTTCTAAGCTAATACGACCAGAGAGAATGTCTGACATATGAACATCACGACTTTCAAAACCAGCACGGTCAAATGCGGCAGCCATTTCAATGTGCGAGTTCACCCCTTGCTCACGCAAAATCGCCATTTTAGGAGCATTGCCTTTAAGAATGTAAGGCGCAGCGATGTCTTCTTTTGTATCAAAGCTTAGATCTACGGTTAACCCCGGTTCATCGGCTTGAAGTTTTAAATCAAACTCTTGCTTCGCACATTCTGGGTTATCACGTAAAGCTTGCATGCGGTAAGTGGTTTCTGACCACAATTGACGCAGAGTAATTCGGCTTTCTGAGTAAACCTCAGTGCCATCTACATTGATAGCAATTTGCTCATCCTGCGACAATTCACCAATCACATGACAACCAACGCCACCAGCATTGTATTGTGCAGTAATCACTGCGGCTTTATCCGCTGGCACTTGAATCACCGCACCCAATTCTTCATTAAACAGACGCTCAATATGAGTCCCTGTTATTGCAGATAAATCAATATTTAAACCAGTGTTACCCGCAAACGCCATTTCAACTAATGTAGTAAACACACCACCGTCACTGCGATCGTGGTAGGCAATCACCGACTTATCAGCCACTAATTGCTGAGTAGTTTCAAAGAAATGACGAAGTAATTTAGGGTTAGACAAATCTGGTGCTTTATCGCCTAATTCACTGTACACCTGAGCTAAACACGAACCACCTAAACGATTATTACCTTCACTTAAATCGATAAGCAGTAACCTAGTATCGCCTTTATCAGTGCGTAGTTCTGGCGTTACGGTATTGCGAATATCACGTACCACACCAAAGGCTGTAATGACCAGTGACATTGGTGAGGTAACGGCTTTGTCTTCACTCCCTTCTTGCCATGCCGTTTTCATCGACATAGAATCTTTACCAACAGGAATGGTTAGCTCAAGCTCAGGACACAGCTCCTCACCTACCGCTTTTACCGCTTCATAAAGACCAGCGTCTTCACCTGGGTGCCCTGCTGCTGACATCCAGTTAGCCGATAGCTTGATTCTCTTCATCGAACCAATATCAGCACCAGCAATATTCATAATGGACTCAGCCACAGCCATACGAGCTGATGCGCCAAAATCTAACAATGCTAATGGTGTACGCTCACCCATCGACATAGCTTCACCAGTGTAGCTATCAAAGCTCGACGCAGTAACAGCACAGTCAGCAACAGGCACCTGCCAAGGGCCTACCATTTGGTCACGGTTTACAAGACCTGTTACGGTTCTGTCACCAATGGTGATAAGGAAAGTTTTATCAGCAACCGTTGGCAATGAAAGTACACGTTTTACAGCATCAGCAACATTAATCTTGCTTTGATCTAATGCAGGGCTTTGTGCCAACTTAGATACCACATCACGGCTCATTTTCGGTGCTTTACCTAAAAGAACGTCTAGGGGTAGATCAATTGGCTGGTTATCAAAATGAGGATCGTCTAATACTAGATCTTGCTTAACCGTTGCTTCACCCACTACAGCAAACGGCGCACGTTCGCGCTCACAGATTTTAGTGAAAATTTCTAAATTTTCAGGTGCTACTGACATCACATAACGTTCTTGTGATTCGTTACACCAGATCTCAAGTGGGCTCATGCCACGCTCATCTGATAACACTTCACGTAAGTTAAAGCGTCCACCGCGACCACCATCACTCACTAGCTCAGGCAACGCATTGGATAGTCCACCAGCTCCAACATCATGGATAAATTGAATTGGGTTATCGTCACCCATTTGCCAGCAGCGGTCGATAACTTCTTGGCAACGACGTTCCATTTCGGGGTTTTCACGCTGAACAGAGGCAAAATCTAAATCTTCTGATGACTGACCCGATGCCATTGACGATGCGGCGCCACCACCAAGACCGATATTCATCGCAGGACCACCAAGAACGATAAGCTTAGCCCCTTCGGTGATTTCGCCTTTTTGCACGTGATCTTCACGAATGTTGCCTAGGCCACCAGCCAACATAATTGGTTTGTGATAACCGCGGACTTCTTCACCGTTATGGCTTGAGACTTGTTGCTCGTAGGTTCTGAAATAACCTAATAGCGCAGGACGGCCGAATTCATTGTTGAATGCAGCACCGCCTAATGGGCCTTCAGTCATGATGTCTAAAGCGCTAACGATGCGACTCGGCTTACCGTAATCCCCTTCCCAAGGTTGAACAAAGTTAGGGATTTTAAGGTTAGATACACTAAAGCCCGTTAAGCCCGCTTTTGGCTTAGAGCCGCGACCGGTTGCGCCTTCATCACGGATTTCACCACCAGAACCAGTTGCAGCACCCGGATATGGGCTGATTGCTGTAGGGTGATTGTGGGTTTCCACTTTCATCAATACATGCATTGGTTCAGTATGATAATTATAAGTGCCGTCTTGAGCAGGGAAGAAACGACCTGCAACAGAACCTTCCATTACTGCGGCATTATCTTTGTACGCTGACAGAACATGTTCAGGTGTCGTTTCAAAGGTATTTTTGATCATTTTGAACAATGATTTGGGCTGTTTTTCGCCATCAATTGTCCAATCTGCATTAAAGATTTTATGACGGCAATGCTCAGAGTTCGCTTGAGCAAACATCATTAGCTCAATGTCATTTGGATTACGACCGAGCTGAGAAAAGTTCTCAACCAAGTAATCAATTTCATCTTCCGCCAGAGCTAAGCCCATAGATACATTAGCTTGCTCTAAAGCGACACGCCCTTCTTCTAAGATATTTACGCTAGTAAATGGCTTAGGCTCGGTTTGTACAAACAAAACATTGGCTGATTCAATATCAGCAAAAACCGCCTCAACCATTCGATCATGCAGTAAGCCAGCTAAAACCGTTTGTTGATCTGTAGTTAATACATCACTTTCAACGTAATAAGCCACACCACGCTCTAAGCGGTTTATTTTGCTTAAATCACAGTTATGAGCAATATCGGTAGCTTTAGAGGACCAAGGTGACATGGTGCCGGGGCGAGGAGTAACAAAGAATAATTGGCCTTGTGGCTGATGAACTTCTAACTTCGGACCATAAGTAAGCAGTTTTTGTAATTGTTGTTGCTCTGTGGTTTCGAGAGGAGTGCTGATATCAGCGAGGTGGATAAATTCGGCATATATACTTTGCACCGGAAGGGATTGGCTGCGACATGCTTGCAGCAATTTTTGCACATTGAAATCCGATAGTGCAGGGGCTCCGCGGATGATCTCCATCACGTCTGTTCACCTTATGTCTATGTTGGGGTACAGGGTGTAGTGAGTTGTTAATTTTTTCGGTTAATATTAAGCCGATAAAATCAGCAAACACACCTTATTTTTTGCGCGCCATTATAGAGAATTTAGTCAATTAATTCACCTTATCTGATGCCATATCAAAGGCTTTAAGGCCGATTTCTAAGGCTTATTTTCAAAAAACAGTTTTCTTAATGTGGATAATAAGTTGTTACTTGTTTGATCCAGACTTGAAAAAAGCATCTTTGAATCTTATTTCTGTAACATTAGCTACCTAGATTACGCTATAGTCCATATCGAAGATAAAGGAGTAAATCATGAGAAGAAAAATTGTTAATACTGCGAATAGAAGACGTATGCACTTAAAACAACGACATATGCGTGTGATTAAGCGCCAAAAATTATTTTTTAATTTTCTTATACCCGAGGATTAACCTTCCTTGATGTAAGCCTATCATTTGAAAATTAAGACTTTTAGCGATAGAAAAGAGTATCTAGGTTTCAGCTTTCAATTTAATTGAAGAGCCATAGCCTATTCCTACAAAACAACCCCAATATTAATTATTTTTCTTTGGTTTGAGCAATTAGACTTTGCCGGATAGAACCATCAAGAAAAACTAATGACGCTTCTTCCAAAATATGTTTTACGATGCATAATTGACCAAGCAATTGCTTCTGTGATTCTAAAACAGGAGGTACACCTTTAAATTCTTTTTTTATAAGGCTATCTGCCTTGAGATTATTACAATTGACTAAGGTATATGCACTGCATTGTTTATTTATTCCATAAGCAGATACAATCTTCATCAATTCACAAATATTACCAGAACAAAACACGGTAAGTTTTATCGTTTTTTTTGTTTCATTGAGCTTTTCTAGTAAAAAATACAGTGCCGCTATTTTTTTCTGAGTGATGGTTCTTTCTTTTAGTTCTTGAGCACATTCAAAAGTTTCTTCGCTAGAATATGACTCTGATAGCTCGCTCATTCTTTCTACAGTTATGAAATCATCAATATTTTCACTTTCAACTGAATCATTTCTTAAATCTATGACGACATGCGCTGAAATACCAACTTCTTTAAAGCGTCCTACTATATCTACCGACTCAGCAGAGCTTAAAGAGTCTAATGAATGCACTTTATGTAAAAGCGGACTCATTGATTTCGCTAAGGCAAGACATTCAGGGCTTGTAACAACGTTGAGAATTTGATGGTGTTCACCAGCATCGGCTACGCTGAAAGCTTGAGACCTTTTACGAGTTAAGGGATTGTTTATGCCATCAACTGTTGCAGACCTTTCTATTGGTTTCGAGGAATGAGGAGCAAGCGGTAACTTATCTTTAATGTCGTGAAAGTTAACTTGTGAGGAATTAAATGATGCTCTACGACAGCCACCTATCAACCAACTATGACTAGCTACCTGCCATCTAGTTAACTCTATAGCCTCGGTAGGGCTTGAGCTGTATGGGACAGAGCACAAAGGGCGCTCTACAAGTGCTGTCATATTTTTTAGCTATCCATCAAAGCGAATACTCTATATTTTAACAGTAGGCTCACTTTTTATGATTAACATCAAATGAGCAATTATTAATACAGTGTCCTTTAAGTTTTTGCGCCTTTTTCTCTTTCCTGCGCCGCTTAAAAAATTGGCTGAGTTGTTGACTGCATTCTTCTGCCAATACACCAGAACATAGTTCAACAACATGGTTAGCCGATGGATGATGAAGCACATTACTTACAGTTCCAGCAGCACCTGTTTTTTCATCCTTGGCGCCATACACAACTCGCCCAACTCTACCATGAATAATCGCGCCTGCACACATGCTGCAAGGCTCGAGGGTTACATATAAAGTGGTATCAATAAGGCGATAGTTTTCAAGTATTCGTCCCGCTTCTCGTAAACAACGGATCTCGGCATGACCACAAGGATCATGAGCGGCAATACTCAAGTTATAGGCCGATGCAACTTCTTCATCATTCAGCACTAATACAGCACCAACAGGTACTTCGCCTTTAGCTTCAGCTTCACTCGCAAGCTCCATGGCTCGCTGCATCCATTTTTCGTCTTGTTGTTGCCTAGCCACTACTGTTTACTCGTTTCGATTAAGTGCATTTTGATATATTTTATAATGACACTTTACTGTTCAGGAAGTGTTTCTAACCATTCAATTAACTCTTTGTTTAATGGCGTGAGTAAGTCACCCACTTTTTTGTAAAGTGGAGCCCTCACCAAGTCCATTTTTGGATTGCCGAATTGAGACACCTTACATACTTTAACGTAGGCTCTTGTCAATTCAGGATATAACGGCATCTTCCTTTCCAAAAGCCAATAATCAATGTATTGGCTTTTGGCATATTTGTACGCCCTGCAAGATTGGCAGGCGACCAAATACGCATTCATACAGTACTCATCAGGCTTTTCCCCTAGACGAGACTCAATGCTTTTAAAAAAAGCAATGACGGGACGAATATCGCCACGAGAAGCAAATGCCAACAGCAAGTAAGCGCAGCTATCTTGATCTGGTACTAATTGAAAATCACTACGCAACCTTCTTGTGACTAACTCATTAGCTCGATCAGAATCACCGGCTTTGATTAATACAAGCAAATAGCTTCTGATCACCGACATCGAGCAAGCATTGTTCAGTTCGCGTTTACAATCCGTATAGACCATGTGCCACGCTTTATTTGAATTTAAAGGATTAATACAACACAAAAGAAATAAGGAGGCGATATTACTATCTAACTCTATATTGTGTTCCGGCATGGTTGTATAAACCATTTGATAAGCATAATCGAATGACTCAGAAGATTTGCAAGAAAGGCATAATTCTAAAAAGGCAATGACGACTATACCTCGTATTGCACTATCATCCGAATGTGTCTGATTCAAATAAACAATTGCGGTTTGTAATGCTTTATCAATATCTGTTTCTTCTGAGAAAACATCTTTTTTTACTTTGTTGTACCAATTCTGATGTTTAATACTTGATGTAATTAGATTGACTTCATTTGTCACCAACCCGTCAACATCAACTTGAAATATGCCCCCCCTTTCTCTATTTTGAGAAATCCTCATATCATCCCGAATGATGGGGATCACTGTTTTTCTCCCAAGGTTTGGCTTTCTTTGTTTAAAATCGCCATCAGCATGTACATGCCCCATTCTTGGTACTCTTTTATTTGATAGATCTCTTCCGCCCCTACGAGCCGAGGCTATCCCCCACTGCTGTTGATGTGTATTGGTGACTTTTGGTTGACCGTTTTTTGGAAAATAAGTGTGGCTTTGTAACGACATCTCAGAGCTTGCTTCAGAATGCTGCAATGGAAAATCTTTATCTACGGTTGAAGTTGTTCGAGTCCCTTGCACCAGAACAGAATTAGCCTTTGTTGATGTTTCATACTCTTTATCCCAATTCTCAGGTTCACTCTTTTCTCGTCCTTGATCAGTGTAGCTAGTCGTATGCCAAGTAACCTCATGCAATCGTCTAAGTCTCTGATCCTGTTTTTTATCATTTAACCAAAAAGTCGTTGATACAAATGATTTTTCAGGGGAGTTATGTAACTCTGTCCGAGATACCAGCGCTGTCACTGACCATTTACCAGCCCCTTCCGCTTGGTATGATGGGCGTTGATATGGTTCATCACCGACTAACTGATGGACATACCTTTGAGTAATTTCATTTGAGATGTCAGCTGCCTTTGATGTCATAACCACCTGTATACTATAAGAAAATAAGGTGGTAATTTTTTATGATCTTGACAAAAAAAGAAACTTAAACAGCATATTCATTAAGCTTACGTTAATAAAAAAGCAGCCATTTAAGGGCTGCTTTTTTAGTGTAAAATAAATTATTCCCATTCAATCGTCGCTGGCGGTTTACCTGAAATATCGTAAACCACACGTGAAATACCATCGATTTCATTAATGATTCGATTTGATACTCGACCTAAGAAATCGTAAGGTAAATGCGCCCAATGTGCTGTCATAAAGTCGATAGTTTCAACTGCACGCAGCGATACAACCCAATCATATTTTCGACCGTCACCCATTACGCCAACAGAACGTACCGGCAAGAATACAGTAAAGGCCTGACTGACTTTGTTGTATAAATCAGCCGCATGAAGTTCTTCAATAAAAATGGCATCAGCACGACGTAATAGATCGCAGTATTCTTTTTTGATTTCACCAAGAACACGTACACCAAGACCTGGGCCAGGGAACGGATGACGATAAAGCATGTTGTATGGCAAGCCTAGCTCAAGACCAATCTTACGGACTTCGTCTTTAAACAGTTCACGTAATGGCTCAACTAAACCAAGTTCCATATCATCTGGTAATCCACCTACGTTATGGTGAGACTTAATCACATGTGCTTTACCTGTTTTACTGCCAGCCGATTCAATCACATCAGGATAAATCGTACCTTGAGCCAACCATTTCGCATTTACACATTTCTTTGATTCTTCATCGAAGATCTCAACAAATACGTGACCAATGATTTTACGTTTAGCTTCAGGATCAGCTTCACCTTTTAAGGCTTCAAGGAAACGGTTTTCAGCTTCAACATGAACAATGTTCAAGCCGAAGTGATCGCCAAACATTTCCATCACTTGTTGAGCTTCGTTTAAACGCAGTAAACCGTTGTCCACGAATACACAAGTCAGCTTGTCACCGATAGCACGATGAAGCAGCATAGCCACAACCGATGAATCTACACCACCTGAGAGACCCAGAATAACTTCATCATCACCCACTTGTTCTTTGATACGAGCAATGGCATCTTCGATGATATTTGCAGGCTTCCAGTTGGCTTCACACTGACAAATCTCTAGTGCGAAGTTAGATAAAATCCGAAGACCTTGGCGAGTATGTGTCACTTCAGGGTGGAATTGAACACCGTAAAAGTGCTTGTCTTCATTCGACATAATCGCGAATGGGCAAGTGTCGGTTTGTGCAACCGCTTTAAAATCAGCAGGGATCTCAGAAACTTTATCACCATGACTCATCCATACATCAAGTAGTGGCTTGCCATGTTCAGATACAGCATCTTCAATGCCTTTGAAAAGCGCAGATTCTGAAATCATCTCAACTTGAGCGTAACCAAATTCACCTTCGCCAACACCTTGGATAACTTTACCACCCAGTTGCTCTGACATGGTTTGCATGCCATAGCAGATACCCAACACTGGCACGCCAGCATTAAATACATATTCAGGAGCACGAGGAGAGTTATCAGCGGTTACACTCTCAGGGCCACCCGCTAAAATTATACCGTTTGGAGCGAATTCACGGATATCTTGTTCAGATACATCCCACGCCCATAGTTCACAATAAACACCGATTTCACGGATACGACGGGCAATAAGCTGAGTATATTGAGAGCCGAAGTCTAAGATGAGGATCTTATGCTCATGGATATCGTTCATTTTTGACCTTTATTTTTAGAGTCATACCAACACAGAGGCATCTAGTATTAGTCACTAGACTCCTGCCTTCGCAGGAGTGACGAAAATTTTATAAATTCAGAATGTGATAATTTGCACAACTATTCAGTAATAGTTAGATGAAGCGAAATTAGACACCAGTACGGTAATTAGGTGCTTCTTTGGTCATGGTCACATCATGTACATGTGATTCACCCATGCCTGCTGAAGTCACTTTCACAAATTCAGCTTTGGTATTGAGCTCTTGAATTGTGGCACAGCCAGTCAATCCCATGCATGAACGTAAACCACCCATTTGTTGATGGATAATTTCTTTTAAATGACCTTTGTACGGCACTCGACCTTCAATGCCTTCAGGCACTAGCTTGTCAGCCGCATTATCGGTTTGGAAATAACGGTCTGATGAGCCTTGAGACATAGCCCCCAATGAGCCCATACCACGGTATGACTTATAAGTACGCCCTTGGAATAAAATGGTTTCACCCGGTGCTTCTTCAGTACCCGCAAACATAGATCCAGCCATGATGCACGATGCACCAGCGGCTAAGGCTTTTGCTAAGTCGCCAGAGAAACGAATACCGCCATCGGCAATCACTGGAATATCAAGATCTTTTAATGCTTCAGCCGCATCAGAAACAGCGGTAATTTGAGGCACACCCACACCAGTAACAATACGTGTTGTGCAAATAGAACCAGGACCAATACCCACTTTAACGGCATTCACACCAGCTTCAACTAAGGCTAAAGCACCTTCTGCCGTTGCTACGTTACCACCAACAATTTGTAAGTCAGGGTGTTTCGCGCGCGTTTCACGGATGCGTTGCAATACACCTTCCGAGTGACCGTGAGATGAATCAATCAATAATACGTCAACACCGGCTTTAACCAGAGCATCAACACGCTCTTCATTGCCAGCACCAGCACCAACAGCAGCACCGACACGTAATCGACCAAGCTCATCTTTACATGCGTGAGGTTTACGCTCAGCTTTTTCAAAATCTTTTACTGTGATCAAACCTTTCAGCTTAAAGTTATCATCGACCACTAAGACTTTTTCAATACGATTGCTGTGCATCAAGGCTTGTACGTCAACCAGAGCTGTACCTTCTTTTACGGTAACCAAGCGCTCTTTTGGGGTCATCACTTGCTCAACAGTGATGTTCCAATCTGTGATAAAGCGAACATCACGACCCGTGATGATCCCCACTAACTCATTAGAGTCATTGATAACAGGATAACCAGCAAAACCATTTCGGTGAGTTAATTCTTTCACTTCTTTTAGGCTTGTTGATGGCGAAACGGTAACAGGCTGTTGAATAATTCCCGCTTCATAAATTTTTACTTTTCGAACTTCTTCAGCTTGTTGCTCGATACTCATGTTTTTATGAATGAAACCTAAACCGCCTTCTTGAGCCATTGAAATCGCTAAGCGAGCTTCAGTAACGGTATCCATAGCAGCCGATACGATTGGCACATTAAGGTTGATGGTTTGGGTTAGGCGAGTTTTTAAATTAGCTGTGTTTGGGAGGACTGTAGAATGGGCAGGCACGAGTAATACATCGTCAAACGTGAGCGCTTCTTTTTTGAGTCTTAGCACGGCAACATCTCCCTTGGAGTGTAGGGTTAAAGGTGAAATATTGCGGACGGATTATACCCAGATGTAAAGGCAGGGTAAATGTATAATAATCAAAAATTCATTTTTGTTTTTAAAACGACAAAACAAGCGACCTCTGCCTCTTGTCATTAAAACGTCTATTCAAGAATTGAAATTATTCAGCCCACCTTCAATAGCCACAATGGCTTTTTTTACCCCTCTGATACTAAAAGTATAGTGGACATCGCTATGATCTAGAGTTATCGAGAAAGGCTTCTTTGTGTTAAGTAGCTTATCAAATATCGTTTGAATAAAGGGTAAGGGATACCCCGATACTTTCCACTGTTTGTTTTTACAAACACTCCCAATAAATCCGTCAGTTGAATCAATATTTAAATACAAAGGCATTTTAGAGCCTGTTTTACAGGGATTTTGAGCAGAAAACTGAATGAAACAATCTTGATGGTCTGCGCTACAAACTAAACTCAACGCACCTTTGGGGTTGCTCAAGGATGCTGAGCGCGCAATTATAGCATCAGTAGAAGTAATGACCTTCCAATCCCCATAGTGCTCATCAACACTATTTGCCATGGCTGGAAACATGACTATCAACATGCTTAAGAGTAAGCCTTTCACCTTCTTCCCCTTTTTATAAATGAAATAAAGCCGCTTAATCACAACATCTGAATTCATAAAATTTAAAAGCTAAAATTATTTTGTTGTCCCTCAAGGATATTGATGACTTTAGTCAAATTTACCGTACTGTAATTAGCAACTATTCCATAACCAAAATTGACGGCTAGAGAAGAAACTGTAGCCTTGAGTGAATCATAAACTTCTCCGTTATATAACTCCGAAGCATCAGCAATCCAAGTGTTACTTTTACATGTTGTCTTGATTTCAAAATAATTTTTATCAGCAAAAAGAGGAACCGAGTTTACGTCATAATCTTTGCACCCATGCGGATCAGTAAAAGAGATAATGCAGTTTTTATGGTCTAAACCACACTCCAATACAATAAAGCGCCCAGGCAGGTTCGTTGAATCAGAAAGCGCAGTGATTGATTGGTCTGAATAAGTAACGAACCATGAGCCATATGGCTGAACAGGGCTATTAGCCATTGCAGGCAACGCCATCATTGATAAACTCAATAAAACGACTTTCATCTTACCTCCTATAGTATTTTAATTAGTAATTAAAATTACTTTTCTGTCCTTCAAGAATATTCATTACTTGATTTAAACCTTTAACACTATAGTCAGCCACTATCCCATAACCGAATTCAACCTTCAGAGAAGATGTCGTGGTTTTGAGAGCGTTAAACACTTCGCCTTTGTATAACTTAGAGGCGTCAGCCGCCCATCCATTACCAACGCATGTCGTCGAGATACCGAAATAATGCTTGTCTGCAATAAGTGCTATTGTGTTTACTGCACCAGCATTACAGCCATATGGGTCGGTGACAGCTAGAGTGCAGTTTTTATGATCTAAACCACACTCAAGAACAATAAAGCGCCCCGGCTGATCATACGAGTCTGCAAGCGCTTTGTTTGATTGATCTGAATTAACAACGAGCCAATCACCATATTGCTGAACAGGGTTACTGGCTAATGCGGGAATAGCCACCAGCATTAGTCCTAATAGTGAATACTTCATAATGCCACCTCACTTTGAAGCTAACTGAGAAGATGTTGATGTATTAAAGTTATTCTGTTTCATGCCAGAGGGAAGCAGTTGCATTATCACCTGTGTGCCGCCCTTTAAGCTGAAATCCATTTTTCCTCTTGGCCTTTTCAGCCAAAAACGCACGTCTTGCTTAGGTTCACGAAATGCCTGCTCTACAGAGGTGAAAATAGATTGTACGACTTTGAAGTCTTTTGGATTATCAGTATCCCAATGGAATTGGTCTTGAACGCACTTCTGTTTTATTTTTATTTTTTGAGGAAAGCCATCAATATAAGTAAGGTTATAATTCACATCATTCTTACAACTCTTGCCCTTAACGTTAAGCCAAACCGCACATTCTTGTTTAACTTGGCTACAACCTAACTTTAATTGATTATTTGAGTTTAACTTGTCTGGTGTGGTGGCATAAATCCAATCATCTTGCACATTGGTATTCCAATCGTGATACGTTGATGCCATAGCTGATGTTGCAAATAACGCAGACACCAGAATCAAAGCCTTCATAATATGCCCTCTAAGTTACATTTCGGCTTCCTGAATACTATTCCTAAAGCGGCTTATCGTTAAATGATAAAAAAATAAAAACACAGATTTCTTCAGTTTTCATTCAACTTCTCTTCTTGGTGTTATGGCGAATCGCCCAGAAAATTAAACGCATATAAAACACTTACCCTTTGTTTAAATTACAATAATTATTCACTTTATCTTGGAATCTATCTCAGAGTATGCGAATTTAGGACAATGTATTACGAATAAGAGACAGGGAATTATGTGTTCGATTTTTGGCATTCTTAATATTTCTACTGATGCAGAAAAGTTAAGAGAAAAAGCAATAGAATTATCCAGTTTAATGAGACACAGAGGGCCAGACTGGTCTGGCGTCTGGTCAAATGATAATGCGGTTCTAGCTCA
This sequence comes from Parashewanella sp. 2210YD4-3, assembly GCF_056591735.1. NCBI lineage: Bacteria > Pseudomonadati > Pseudomonadota > Gammaproteobacteria > Alteromonadales > Shewanellaceae > Parashewanella > Parashewanella sp. 2210YD4-3. Next base: position 209,709 of record NZ_JBWQOG010000001.1, read on the forward strand.
CGAGCGTCTCGCTATTGTTGGTCTAGAAAACGGTGCTCAACCGTTGTTAAATCAAAATCGAACCAATATTTTGGCCGTAAATGGAGAAATTTATAACCACCAAACCTTACAGGAACAACTTACCCCAGATTACCCTTATCAAACTCGGTCTGATTGTGAAGTCATTTTGGCTTTATATGAACAAGAGGGTAATGGCTTTATTGACAAGCTTGAGGGGATGTTTGCGTTTTTACTTTACGATACAGAAACAAACAGCTTCTTAATCGCCCGTGATCATATTGGTATCATTCCACTGTATTACGGTTACGATGCAAAGGGGCAAATTTTTGTAGCCTCCGAAATGAAAGCACTCGTTCCTGCTTGCACTTCTATAAAAGAGTTTCCTCCAGGTCACTATTGGGATTCCACCGAAGGTGAAATAAAACCTTATTATCAAAGAGACTGGCAGCACTTCGACACAGTCAAAGACAATAGCGGCAACGCACAAGACATCCACGATGCATTAAGCCATTCAGTAAAAACACACATGATGTCAGATGTACCTTATGGTGTTTTGTTGTCAGGAGGCTTGGACTCTTCTGTCATTTCAGCAATTGCTCAAAAATACTCACAAAAACGTGTAGAAGATAACGACAACAGTAAAGCATGGTGGCCGCAATTACACTCATTTGCAGTCGGTTTAGAAGGCGCTCCCGATCTTAAAGCGGCACGCTTAGTAGCGGATCACATTGGCACCATACACCATGAAATGAATTACACGGTACAAGAAGGCATAGACGCTGTTCGTAAAGTGATATATCACCTTGAAACCTATGATGTAACAACCATTCGAGCCTCAACCCCAATGTATCTAATGGCAAGAAAAATCAAAGCTATGGGCATCAAAATGGTACTTTCTGGTGAAGGCGCAGATGAAATCTTTGGTGGTTATTTGTATTTCCACAAAGCACCTAATGCCAAAGAGTTCCATGAAGAAACAGTCAGAAAACTCAAACGTCTCCATATGTTTGATTGTGCCAGAGCCAATAAAGCTATGTCAGCTTGGGGGGTTGAAGCACGCGTGCCATTTTTAGACAAGACCTTCATGGACATCGCCATGTCCATAAACCCTGAACTGAAAATGTGCGGTAATGGCAAGGCTGAGAAGCACATTCTTCGTGAAGCCTTTGAAGGTTATTTACCAAACGAAGTGCTATGGCGCCAAAAAGAACAATTCTCAGATGGTGTAGGTTACAGCTGGATTGACTCGCTAGTGGCAACAGCCGAAAAATCAGTAAGCGATCAGATGATGGCCAGTGCCGAACATCGCTTTCCACACAATACACCTGATACTAAGGAAGCTTATTATTACCGAGCTATCTTCGAAGAATTATTCCCGCTAGAAACCGCCATCAAATGTGTTCCGGGCGGTAAATCTGTCGCCTGCTCAACACCTGAAGCTATTGCTTGGGATGAAGCCTTTGCAACAAATGCTGATCCTTCCGGCAGAGCTATGTTTGATGTGCATAATGATGGGTATCAAGAAAAATAGGTCATCGCTTCTCAAAGTGCGTTAATTGACGCACTTTGAGCTTAAGTTAGCTAACCTGCGTAGGTATTAATGAATTTTTTAAAGCAACAGCAGCAAAAAAGAAAACAGGAGTGAAGAAATTACTAAAAAAACGCAGTATGATTAATCACATATTCCATTAATGAACCTTGCTGTGTCTACAACCAAAACAATTTTTACGGTTTCGCGCTTAAATGGCGAAGTAAGACGAATTTTAGAAAAAAAAATAGGTGAAGTTTGGCTGAGTGCTGAGATATCGAATTTTTCAGCTCCAGGTTCGGGTCACTGGTATCTCACGCTAAAAGATCATTTCTCGCAAATTCGTTGTGCCATGTTTAAAGGCCGTAATAGAAACGTGAGCTTTCGCCCTGCGAATGGTCAGCAAGTGCTGGTAAAGGGCAACATCAGTGTCTACGAGCCTCGTGGTGATTATCAGCTCATCATTGAGTCTATGCAGCCCGCTGGTGATGGGTTGTTATCGCAACAGTTTGAAGCGCTAAAAATGCAATTAGCCGCAGATGGTTTATTTGCCGCTGATTGCAAACAAGCACTGCCCTCAAATATGCAGCGCATAGGAATCATCACTTCTCCAACAGGTGCCGCTATCCGTGATGTTTTGCACGTTTTAAACCGCCGAGACCCGTCATTAGAAGTCATTATTTATCCAGCTCAAGTTCAAGGAGAGCAAGCTCCATTGCAAATTCGTCATGCCATCGAAACAGCAAATGAGCGCCAAGAAGTAGATGTAATCTTACTTACGCGTGGTGGTGGTTCTTTAGAAGACTTATGGTGTTTTAATGACGAACTGCTGGCACACACTATTTTTAATTCAGAGTTACCTATTGTTAGCGCGGTTGGTCATGAAATAGATACCACCATAAGTGATTATGTTGCCGATGTGAGAGCACCAACGCCTTCAGCCGGAGCAGAGCTATTATCTAATGACAGTGAAAGTAAGCGACAATATTTGCATCAATTGAAGCAGCGCCTAAATCAAGCGGCTCGACAAACCCTAAACATTCACTCTAGACGACTAGAGCAATTGTCTCATCGATTACAACGCCAAGAACCAGAATATCAACTTCAGCAATGGCAACAGCGCTTTGATGAAATGCAGTTACGTTTAACGGCTTTAATGCAAAAACAACTGGATGCAACCAAGCTAAGACAGCATAATTTAGCGGCACGACTTCAACAGCAGTCGCCAGAGCACAAAATCAATATTGCGCAGGAAAAAATGAGCTATTTGAAGAATCAAATGTTAAATGCGATAGCTCAAAAGATGCAACAAGCTGAATCAAGGTTCCAACAAGCTAGCCATCAACTCGAAATGGTAAGCCCTTTAGCTACACTAACACGTGGTTATAGTATTACGACTAACGCAGACAAAGAGGTAATCTCAAACTCAGCCCAAGTAAAGTTAGGGGACAGCATCCAGACACAATTTAATGATGGTAACGTTATTTCCGTTGTATCTAAAATTTCTTAGTTAAAAGAATTACCTATTAAAAATAGTAGGTAATTCTGGCTAACTCATTTACATAACAAGTAATGATTAAACTTTGTTTATTTTATTGAAAGCTGTAGTCTCACCAATAGAATCATAGGCCAAATCTAATCTTGGGGATATCATATGGCTACAGCTAACTCTCTCCCCCCTATTCCAATTCGCTCTCGTTTTAACGATGACTGCTTATCTCCAAATGAAATTTGGGAAATCCAAAATGCCAAACAATTAACAGACCTCAATAAAAACTTTACTTCCATCTACCACCGTTTTATTAATTGGGTTTTGGGTAGAAAAAAAGCCGACCTTGCTATTGCCTATTTTCATCTAAGCCATGCACAAAACGGAATGGATACTCGCCCACATCTGGCTAAATTAAAAGATTGTGTTAAACCTAATGTGGTTATCGATTATGAAGTGATTCAAAAACGCGTTGCTGAGCACGATGGTAGAATAATCCGATATCATGTGGAAGCGAATATTGGTATTACTATCCCGAGCCGGCCAAATAGAACCTATCATTTATATCAATCTCCCTTTATATGGGCTCCTATTAGAGCTAACTCTACAGAAGCTATCCCTGAAGTAGGTGTTTCTGAGCAACATGTACAATTAGAGCGACCAAGAGCGGCCAATAGAGTGCCAACTGATGTCCCGCCCTCCTCAAACAGAAACCATGAGCAAAACCATATCAGCACAGTAGAATGGTCAAATTTCATGCTCAATCAACAAAATGCTCCAGGAAGTTCACTACGGTTATCAGACATTCAAGGAATGGACATAGAGCAACGTCAAAATAACCTTAATTTTTTCCATTTTATATTTCCGAGTACAGAAGTAAGTGAAGACTCACCAAGTGCCCCACTACTGACTAGAGAAATGGTAATTGAAATTCAATCAAATGATTCTATAAGACATAACATGGCTACAAACCTTGATAGAGCGCTTAATACTTGGGGCCTCGTTGATGTTCAAGGAAACTACCAAATAGCCGATGAAACAAAGTTTGATCGAACCCTCAACAGTCAAGGCTTGACCCAAAGTCAAAAAAACATGGAGCGACTATTGCGTTTTCTCGCTGCGATTAGAGTCGGAAACACCGCATCAGCTATCCATGAATGCCTTATGGCAAATTGTGAGAATACTAATCCAAGCGTAAAGGAAGCATGGACACAAGCGGTATCAGAAAACAAACCTTCTTGGTTCAGTGTAAAGACCAAAAAGAAAGCCGCTCCAGTAGCTTATTCACTTGAGCCTCCACAATTAGATGAGGATGCAGTAAAACCGAAACCCAAGAGGTGGTGGAAACCAAAGTAACGATGCAGCAGCAAAGCTAACGATTTTCTATGGCACAATTAATTGATACCAAGAATACTACATACCAAAAGCAGATTTCAGCACTTTCAGATACTCAATGTCTTTGCTCAAGGTTTTTCCTTGAGCATCTGATATCTTTGCTACAGGCTGACCATTACATTTCACTATTTTCAAAACCATATTTAATGCTTGTTGGCCTACATCATTGGTTAACCAAGTACCTATACCAAACTGGAGATTAACTTGGCCATAAAATCGCTGATAAATTGCCAGTGCCTTTTCAAAATTTAAACTATCACTGAACACAAAAGTCTTACTTATTGCATCAATACCTAAACTCTCAAAGTGGCTTAGGGCTATTTCTCCCCACCAAATTGGATCACCTGAGTCTTGTCTCAGGCCTTGAAAAGTCTCAGCTAGTTCAAAATCAAAATCTCTCAAAAAAGCTTTCATGCCAATCGTATCCGTCAAAGCAATACCAAGCTTATGAGGGTATTCTTGCAGCCAGATTTTTAATGCCAGTTTTTGACTATCAGCCAAGTCGCCAGCTAAAGCCTGATGAGCTTGCAACCATTCGTGCCCCATCGTGCCCGTTACAGGCAAGTTTAAGGACTTAGCCAACCACATATTGCTAGTGCCCGCTAAAACCTCTGGCATTTGATGCTGAATCGTCTGCAACAGCTCCTTATGCCAAACTTTACTATGGCGACGACGAGTTCCGAAATCACTAAAACTAAAACCTGAATTGGAGTGTTTTTTTAAATCAGCTAACTTGGCATTTAAACGACTTTGGCCTTGTTCAATGACATTTTTGCTTTGTGTATTCTTACCATATAATTCGCTGATGATAGCCAGTATATATATTTCAAATAAAGTGGTTTCTAACCACCCACCTTTTACGCTAATACTCAGTTGACCATCAGTAACTCCAACACTTACGGTCTCTGGCTGCAAACGAAATTGAGCAAGCCACTCTATATAATCAGGGGCGAATACACCTAATTGACTTAACCATGAAGCTTCATCTTCACTCAATTTCAAATTAGATAACGCATCAATTTGTAACCTTACATCATCGACCAACCATGATAAATCCACGTTTGAACGGCAATGAAATTTAGCTTCAATTTGCGTATTGGGATAATGATGAAATATCGCTTGCTGCATGGTGAATTTATAAAAATCAGTGTCCAGCAAGGAGGTGATTATCGGCTTCACGATTCAGTTACCATCGGGGCCAGTTGCTCACAGCCATCAATGAACCTGACGTTTTTGGTTTGCATGTGTTTGATCGCTTGTTCAATTGCGAAAGAGTCAAGTCCTTTCGCCGCCTTGAGATTGACCACAACGTCAAATCCAGCCTTTGACAACTGGAGGGCTGAAGTCATAACACAATGCTCTAACGCCAAACCACCGACTAAAATGGTCGTTATCCCTTTGGCAGATAAATACTCGATGATTCCCGTACTTAAAGATTCCGTAAGATCATGATAACAACATCCATAAGGATGAAGGTCTCGCTCAACGCCTTTCCAAACAAAGTAATCGTAGTCTTCAGGTTTTGGTAAACCCTCGATAAGCTCACTACCAAAGGTTCCAACAACTGCATGCCGAGGCCAATGAAAGTCTACGTTTTTAGCCGATACCGGTGTTAATATTGGGTTTTCTTCTGTTGCTTCCCATAGTGCACTTTTGGGATGAGCATCTTTTGAACCGACTCTTACAGCAGCAAAGCTAGCCTGAAGATTCAATTCATCAACAATCAAGTGACCATCAGGAACGGGTAATTCATCAGGGCAGAACGGGGTAAAACAATTCTGGGCATCGACATCTAAAGAGGCAATCTGTGACCGTTCGGGTAAATGCAGCGTATTTGTCATAATTCGTGTATGTTTATGTTAGCTAGGGCAATAATGAAAAGGTTTTGTTTGTGCGTCAAGAAAAGCCTTATTCTTGGTAAGTTTAAATTGAGTTACTTCAAAAATAGACTCACTGTATCAATTTTCGTTGCTTCAACTGTGCTTTAATAATTTTGAATAATCACATAACACCATGCAAGAAAACAAAGCAAAAGGCTGATTAAAACAGCCAATGAACCAAGATCTTTTGCCAAACCAGAAAGTTCATGGTGCTCAAGTCCAACTCGATCAACTACCGCTTCAATTGCGGTATTTATCACTTCTGCAAACATTACAAAAACGACACTAGAGATCAATAACAATTGTTCTGCAATTGAGTTGGAGATAATGAAGCTTACAGGGATAGAAATAAGTAACAACCATGCTTCTTGCTTGAATGCCATTTCATTCTTAAGAAGCCAAGCTAATGCTCGATTAGAGTTTTGAAAAGCAGAAATTAAGCGTTTAAATCCTCGTTGTTTTTCCATATAACTTCCCTAAAACAAAGCCTTGTCAAAGAAAGTAGATATTAGCATAACAATCTAAGAGTGAATATAAATTGGCCCTTATATGCCGTACAGCACAATATAAAATGCTTTCATAAAATGAAAAAAATAAATTACGGTACAAGTACTCATTAAACATTTTTTAATTGTTGATGTAATGAATAAAAGCTATAAGAACTTGTTCCAGCCCAAGATTATGAGGTTCTTATGGCTTCTGTTACTACCAGTCCAGCAATTCCGTTACGATCTTTTTGGGGAACAGCATCATTGAGTGCTGAGGATATAAAATTCATCGTCAACGCCAAAAAGTTATCAGAACTTAGTGATAACTATACATCCCTTAGTCATAGGCTCTTTAACTTTTTTTGCAGAAGAGATACAGCCAAAGCAGCCAAAAACCTATTCCTGATTAGTCACGCTGATTATGGAAGTAATGCCAGAGAAAATTTAGCTAAATTGAATAGCTGTTTAAAAAACGGGACCTCTGTTCAGTACAGTGCGCAGATTGATAAAACTTTCAATGAAAACAAAGAACTGGAACACACCAACATTATTGTTGGGTTTGAGCTAACCAAAGCTCCCTCAACGAATCAGGAAACTTCAGGAATAAAATTACCAATTAAGCGTCTTTACTGGCATTCTCGCCCTACTCCAGCTAAGACGCCTGTTAATCAGACAGCTAGGTCATCATCTAATGTAACAACACCTTTAGTGGGAGCAGTTACACAACCAAGAATACCAGACAGCACTAAAAGAAGTTGTGAACAAGAGCTGCAGATATCAAAAGCTTGGGTGGCGTTTATGCTAAGGGAGCAACCAGCCCCCGGTAGTGGATATGATTTATCTAAAATTCAAAGATTTGAAGCCAGACAGCTACAAAATCACGCTAATTTGCTTTTCCCGATCCCCACTCCGTGCTCTAGATTTCCCAAAGCCCCATTGCTTACTAGAGAAATGATTATCGAAATGAATCTAAGGCACGAAATGATCGATTCATTGAAACAGAATTTGGAACTTTTTCTCAAGCACTGCGGAATTAGCAGAGAAGCTGATACTAATAGATATATTGTTCATGAAAATTATTTCAGAGTATTCTCTCAGAGCGTTAATCGTGCAGAGAATACTCTTGCTCAAGAAAACCTTTTAAGAGTTCTGCACTTTCTAAATGAAGCGAATTATTATTCAACTGCTCAAAGTCTTTGTGAGTGCCTGATTGAAAATGGCACTCAAGTCAGTCAAGCTGTAAAAGATAAATGGAAAGCAGCTGTAGATAAAGAAAAATGCTCTTGGTTAAAAACCTATCATATTACACAACCGGTAGCTCAAGCAGGGAAGCAGGAAAACCCCACCTCCCCAAAACGCCAAAAGACTGAAAAAAATAAAACCTTTTTATTCAGCCCTAAGTTAAAGCTTAAACTGTGAGCTAACAGTTAATTTTTAGGGTTATTCAGGCGAAGGGTTAACTCTTTTTCCAATTGTTTGGTTACAACACCAGGAACGCCAGTATTTCGCGCTAGCAAGCCATAAGCAGCAGGCACAACCACTAAAGTAAAGAAGGTCGCTAGCATGATGCCAAACAGTACTACCACGCCTATTACAAAGCGAGTTTCTGCGCCAGCGCCAGTTGCCATAACTAAAGGTACGGCACCAGCGGCAGTTGTGATACCCGTCATTAAGATTGGGCGTAAACGCTGACAAGAGGCTTGAATAACGGCTTCGTTAAATTCAAGCCCTTTATCTCGTAGCTGATTAGCAAACTCAACAATCAAAATACCATTTTTAGCGGCTAGACCAATGAGCATAATAATCCCAACTTGGCTGTAAATATTGATGCTTTGACCTGTGACATACAAGCCAATTAACGCACCAACAATGGCAAGTGGAACCGTCAGCATGATGATGGCAGGATGAATATAACTCTCAAATTGAGCGGCTAATACAAGGAATACCACACCAAGAGCCAAAACGAATACAAAGTAGATAGAAGAACCCGATTCTTGATAATCCTGAGATGCACCTTTATAGCTAACAATAGCTTCATCAGGTAAGTAACTATTCACCAACCCATTCATATAACTCAATGCTTCACCAAGGGAGTAGCCATCTGCTAGGTTAGCTGAAAAGGTAATCGCACGCATACGGTTATAACGGTGCAAGGTACTGGCATCAGCAAACTCTTGTACTGTCACTAAGTTCGATAATGGGATTAATTTTTGCGATGTGTCAGAGCGAACATAAATGTTCTTCATGTCATCCGCAGTATTTTGCTGCTTGCGAATACCTTCTAACACCACATCGTATTCTTTACCGTCTCGCATAAAGGTCGTCACAACCTTAGAACCCAGCATGGTTTCGAGTGTACGGCCAATTTGCGAAACTGACACTCCCATTTGAGCAGCACGGTCATGGTTGATTACCACTCTAAGCTGAGGCTTGGTTTCTTTGTAATCATCATCTAAGCCAATTAAATTTGGATTATCTTTAGCTTTCTCCATGATGATGTCACGCCAATGGGCTAACTGTTCATAATCAGGACCACCAATCACAAATTGCACAGGCTTATTCAAACCTCGACCAAAGGCTTGGCGCATAATAGGGAAAGCACGAACACCAGATAAATCCGCAACACGGCTACGAATGTCGTTGATAATGGCATTGGCCGGACGGCGTTGACTCCAATCATTTAACACGATAATGCCGAATCCACCTGAGAAGTCAGCCGTTCGTCCAAACCCTCTTGGCGCTCGCATTAATAGACGTTTGATATCGCCAGATTTAACCAAAGGCATCAGGCGTTTTTCGATTTCATCAATGTATTCTTTAGTGTACTCATAACTGGCACCTTGAGGGCCTGATACGATTAAGAATATCGAACCGCGATCTTCTCTTGGTGATACTTCTTGCGGCAGCTTTTTAATCAAGCCATAGCTCAAGCCGACTGCAATCAAAGCGATGATAGAAATCAGAGCAGGACGACGTAATGAAAACTCCAATGCCCCACGGTACTTTTTGATCAGCCAATTCATGCCACCATCAACTTTGCGTACCATCCACGTATCTTCACTGGCTGGACGCAATAATTTTGAGCACATCATAGGACTGAGGGTTAAAGCAACGATACTTGAGAAGAACACTGCTGCACTCATGGTCACCGCAAATTCTTTAAAAAGTTGCCCTAAATCACCATCTAAGAATGTGATCGGCATAAATACCGACATCAATACTGCAGTCGTAGCAATAACCGCAAACGACACTTGCTTTGAACCTAAAAATGCTGCGACTAAAGGCGATTCACCACCTTCAATTCGGCGGTGTATGTTCTCAAGCATGACAATAGCATCATCTACCACCATACCAATCGCAAGGATCATCGCCAGCAAGGTCAATAAGTTAATGGTGTAGCCAAACCAATAAAGAACAATAAAGGTCCCCATCAAAGATACGGGCACCGTTACCGCAGGAATAAACATGGCTCGCACGCTACCTAAAAACAGGTAGATCACAATAATCACTAAGGTAATGGCGATAAATAAGGTGTTATAGACCTCTTGCACCGACTTTTCGATGAACACAGAGCTATCGTATGAGCGAATGATAGTCATGCCTTCAGGTAAAGTTGGGTTGATTTGATCCACCAGCTTATTCACTTGGCGTGCAACGCCTAACGTATTCGCTGTAGACTGTTTGGCAACCCCAAGCCCTACCATGTTTTGGCCGTTGCCACGGAACATCACCCGATTTTCTTCGGCTGCGACTTCAACTTTTGCAACATCGCCCAACTTTACAAGATAGCCATCACTGCCTTTTTTCAGTACTAAGCCTTTAAAGTCATCAGCGGTTCGAAACCCTCGCTGCAGTCGAACGGTAAATTGACGATCTTTTGATTCGATTGAACCTGCTGGTAGCTCGACGTTTTCCGATCTCAGTTTATTTTCAACATCGTTAACCGTGAGGTTACGTGCCGCTAACGCTTTTCGGTCTAGCCAAACTCGCATGGCGTATTGCTTACCACCACCAATGCGAATGTTCGATACACCATCAACCACTGAAAATCGGTCTTTTAAATAACGATCAGCATAATCAGTAAGTTGTAACGTATTCATGTTAGTCGAGACAAGGTTCAACCACATAACAACATCATCACCAGAATCTGCTTTTTCGACTTCAGGTGGGTCGGCCTCAACAGGTAAGCGATTTCTAAGCCCTGAAATCCGATCTCGAATATCATTGGCCGCAGAATCTAAATCGGTTTTCACCGTAAATTGCAGTGTAATGCGAGAACGCCCATCTTGACTCGAAGAAGAGATGGTTTTTAAGCCTTGAACGCCACTAATACGGTTTTCAATAACTTGAGTAATACGGCTTTCCACTACGGCCGCACTGGCACCACGGTAACTGGTCGAAATAGAAACGACTGGCGGGTTAATGTCTGGATACTCGCGCAATGGTAGCTTATCAAAAGCAACCAAACCGAAAACCACCAAGAGTAAACTGATTACCGAAGCGAGTACTGGACGCTTAACGGAAAGATCGGTCAATATCATGCCTCTTCCCCTTGGGCGCTTTTCTTATAGGTAAAGTTTTCTTGTGTATGCGGTTGCACTGTCGAACCCGGTCGAACTTTAAGCTGACCGCGAGTGATCACTGACTCACCTTCTTTCAGGCCTGAAGTGATTTCAACAATACCAAACTTACGGATCCCAACAGTCACTTGCTTTTGTACAACTTTATTACTTTCATCAACTACATAAACATAGTGACGGTTTTGGCGAGGAATAATCGCATCTTCTGGCAAAACCAATGATGTTTTGTGATCTTTAATAAGGTTCACAGTCATCAGCATACCCGGTAATAGTTTCATGTTAGGGTTTTTCAACACTGCACGAATGACCACTGCACGAGTTTCTGGGTCAATACGACTATCAATAGATTTAACCTTTCCTTTGAAGGTTTCCCCTGGGTAAGCGATGGCTTTGGCTTCAACTTCTTTGCCAATTTGTAAGGTCTGCAAATAACGCTCTGGTACAGAAAAGTCGAGTTTTACCGTAGACAAGTCATCTAACGTCGTAATGACTGTTGATGGTGTCACTAACGCCCCAACACTCACTTGCCTTAGCCCTAGACGGCCTGAAAAGGGAGCCACGATTTTACGATCTCTAACATCAGCAATAGCACTTTTCACTTGAGCTTTTGCAGTGTCAATTTGAGTTTGAGCTTGATCTTTTTCGGTTTCAGCAATGGATTTATCTTTTACCAGTTGCACGATACGGCGCATATCCCTTTCATCATTTGCCAACGCCACTCTAGCTTGTCGTAATGCAGCTTGCTGACTGGCATCTCTAAGTTGAACCAGCAGTTTCCCTTTTTGCACCATTGCACCATCATCAAAATACAGGTGGGTGACTAATTCACTGACCTTAGAAGTTAAATCAATCGATTCATTGGCTTTGATATTGCCTAAAGCTTCAAGCTCATCGGTCAGTTGTTTGGTTTCAACTTTAGTCACAACAACTGGAGTGATGATATTGCCGAAACGTTTTTGCTGAGGAGACTGAGATTCCGGATTTAAGAAGTAATATCCCAAAGCACAAAGTACAACAACAAGAGAAACTAGAAAGAGCTTTTTCATAAAGTCCTATACGAAAAAAGAGTGAGATTTTGTTCATTTTTACTGAACCCGATAACGCACGCAAGCAGCTTTACTTTTGCTTACAAATTTAGACCTTTTTTGATTAAGAATCATTTCATTGAATTGGAAGTTTAATCTTTGATTTTCATTTACGGACTTAAGTAAAGCTTGGTTCAATTGAGTTTAGATACAAGCCTTCAATATAAAAATATCGCCACCAAGATGTTAAAACTTTTAACAAATGGATAGATTTAACATTTATAAATGGTAATTAACGCTGCCTATTTGAACTCATAAAAATTTATTTTCACTTTTAAAATCTAGCTAAATATTTGTCATAGTTAAATAAAGTTTTTAACTTAGTATTCGAGCTCTAATAAAGTCCACTTTCTAGTGTGATTGCTCTCTAAAAAATAAGATAAAATTACGTGAAAATTAGTTAAATAAAGCATTTTTATTTAACCAATAGATAACCAGTAATTAGTATTTTGAAAAGTATGACCGTTGCATTACTGAACTTGTCTCAATGCCTCCTTGGTTTGATAAGAAATAGTGCAATCATTATTACAAATTTCAATTAGCAATACTTTAGAGGGGAAGTAATGTTAAAACCTACCACAAAAAAGTTTAAATTAAACGCCATTTTATTAAGCACATTGCCACTGATAGGGGCGCAAGCCTTTGCAAGCAATACAGATTCAAACACAATAAAAACTTGCCGAACAATGCAAGACTCGGGTGAAGTGACCCAGCTAAATCATTTTATAGAACCAACTCGTCATACTTTTGAGAATTTTAAACAGAGATATGGAAGCCCAACTTTCGGCCATAGTGCAATTACAAGCTCTCTAGCTCAAAGAGGATGGGCAACTTTTTACAAAGGTAAAGGCGATAACATTAACTCTGTAAAATGGTATGGTGTATTTCGTGTAGAGTATAAAGATAGAGCTGCAGCTGAATCTATTGCAGATGGAATAGCATTGCGTGACAGCCTAATAAAAACAAATTTCAAGTTAGATATGAAGGCCCAATCAGGGAGTCTTAATGGCTCAAATGGGGGGGAATTTGCTCAGTTAAGTATCGAAGATGCGAAACAGTTTATTGGTGTTCCTAAAGCAGTGCTTAAAGAGCACTGGATCATGAACATCCCAGAAGACGTTACACCTAACATTAGCCAACATCCTGATATAAAAATCGAAAAGAATCCAAACTATGACAATACGTTGACAGGTGTTATGCACGCTTATGTTATAGAGTACTCAGTTAACCTACCTCAAACGTGTATGCATGATGTGGCTCGACACTCTAAAAACTCACCACTGTTTGTATCAACTGCACCTATTCTAGATGAAAAGCCGAGTCATGTTAGCTCCATGACCTGGAATTACATCATTCCCGATGAAATTGGCACTGGACCGTCAGGACATAGATTAATCGAAAGGCAAGCCAATGTTGACTCTCCTAAACCACTCGACTTTAGAGTTAGAGGTAGGGAAGGAAACTCCTTCAATGGCTCAGTCATTGATGGACTTGATTTTGATGTTCCTTTCCCTAGTACTGTTAAAGGATTCAGCATTTCTATGGGCTTATTTGCAGACAAGCTTGCAGATACCCCTACGCTAAAACCGATTACAGAATCGGTTAAAAAAGTCGTTACTTTAACCCAAAAAAATACTGAGCTTAAACGTTCTCTTGAAACAGAAACGTCTCTTAAAAACCAAGAACGTGAACGTGCTGAACGATTAACAACAGATCTAGATATCGCAACAGTAAAAGCAGTTCAGTTGACCATAAAAAATCAAAACCTTAAGCAATCAGCTGATCGTATTGCTGGTCATTTAGAAACAGCAGAAAAGCGCGTTTTAGAGTTGACTACTTTCTATAATAAAGCTGATTTCATGCTTAAAAGCCATTCTTCTCAAAGATGCCTTGATGTCCCTGGAAGCCGTTTAGGAAACAACACTAACATCATGGGTTACCAATGCCATGGCAACAAAAACCAGAAGTGGGTTTACAACGAAGTTACAGGTCAAATTAAAACAAAGCTTGGTAATCAATGCCTTGATATTGGTGGTCATCCACACAGCGGCACAAACTTAAAAACATGGACTTGTTTGCCATTTGGCCATAGTGCTATGAAAAACCAAAGCTTTACTATTGATGGAAACCTTATCAAGCTAAGATCAAACACTAACTTAGTGATTGACTCAACAGGTAACCATAATGGTGCGAACATCATTATTCATCATCAAAACGGTGGTAATAACCAGAAATGGAGTAGAGTTAAATAAGATTTTTAACTCTTCGAACTGGCTGATACGATAAGTATCAGCCTTTTTGTTTTTAAGGACATGAAAATTTAGACAACTCTATCCTTATAAATTTTCCCAGTAGGAAATACATGCTTAATTTGCTCAGAATTAAGCTGCCAATGTTGGGACAATGCCGTGGCTAGCCAATCAAAAGTATTGGTTGTTGGCATTAAATCACGTTGCTGAAAAAGTTGCTCTTGTTTTAGTCCTGGCCAACTCCCTAACACCTGACCACCTTTTACACCGCCACCAGCCAAAAACATCACACCGCCAGTACCATGATCAGTGCCACCTGTGCCATTTTCTTTCGCCGTTCGCCCAAACTCAGTAGCAATGGCCACAACCGTATTTTTCCATTCTTTACCCATCGCTTGTTTTAGGGCTAACAAACCTGAGTCTAACTCTCTTAGCTGTCTATCTAAGCGATTATGCTGAGCATTATGAGTGTCCCAGCCCACGGTTTCTAACATGGCACAATCCATGTCCTTGCTTTTTAATAGCAAATTAGCGCAATCTGTTGTCAACTCAGACAAAGAGCCTTTTTTAGCTTTACCATCTTTCATCCCACCAGTACTGGCTTTGAGCTCTAATCCACCTTTCAAGCTAGCCGTGAGGCGATCATCTCCTTGATATAGTTTCTCAAGGGTGGCAAACACATCATTGTCAGCTTCTTTAAGTTTAGAGGGATACCAAGTGGTCACTTTGCTCGAACCGCGTAAACTAACGGGTTTGGCATAATCGATTGCAACGGCTTCAACTTGCTTTTGATCGACGGCTCTAGCTAACCAGCCCGATTTTATATTTTGTGACCCCATTCCACCTTCTAAGAAATCCTGCCCATCAAAATGTGAACGACTTGGATAACCACTCCCCACCGCCACAATAGGTAACAATTCTTTCTGTTGATAAAGCTTGTGCATATTTTGCATCGCAGGATTAAAGGCAAAACCTTTATCAATTTTTAATGTTGGCTCGGTGATCTGCTTTGAAAGCTTAGGACGCAATTTAGTGTACTCACTGTCAAACTCAGGGATCACCGTATGCAATGAATCCATTGCGCCACGAAGAATGATCCAAATAAACTTTTTGTTGCTGTCACTCGCCACAGATGGAGAAGCGAACACCAGTCTAGGGCTCTGCATCAATAGAATCGTGCCACCAACGACTTTAAAAAAATCACGACGTTTCATATTACTCTCCTCATTAGCGGCGTAAGAACTCTGGACTCATTAACATAACGGTCAACGCTTGAGGGCGACTTTCGGCACGTTTAACCGCTAACTCGGTGGTGTGACTCACTTGCTCTCCAAGTAACTGCTTTATGGTATAGACTGGATCGAGAAAACCACGGCTTTTCGATATTTGTGATGACCAATTTGCCCTCGACATAACCGCACTAGGGCCATTCCAATCGGCTTCGATATCGCCATAGCCTTCAGGTGAATTTGCCTGAAACGGGCTTTGCCCCAAGCTTTTTAAAAACCACAAAAACGCTTGCTGCTTTTTAGGCTGAAAATTTAACGCTCTACACGTTGATATCACATACTCACGCGGAGATTTAAATTTTTTACGTTCTTGATGCCATGCTTCGTCGGATTTTATTAAGGTGATCATCACTTCTTTCAAATTGCCATCCGTTGCCATCCAACGGTTAGTCATTTTTTTGATAAGCGATTCGGGCGGATTATCTGAGACAAAATGACGGGCAAGTTGAGTAGAGACATGTTTTGCGGTTGCTGGATGACGAGCAACGGCTTTAATCATGGCAATGCCTTGTGCTTCTCCATCTTGGCGATAGGTTTTCCCTAGTAACACTCGATGGCCGGGTTCGTGGCCATTGGCTCTAAACATAAATCCAGTAGTGTCGTCTCGCTGTGGTCTTGCTACACTCCACCCAGTTATGCCTTTTGCCATTTCAATGACATCAGCTTGTGTGTAGCCAGAACCGACGCCCATGGTATGCAGCTCCATCAATTCACGACCTAAATTTTCATTGAGGCCTTTACCCCGTTTACCGATTTTGGAATTAGGCCCAAAAGATTTGTCATTATTGAGATATACCAACATCGCAGGGTGATGCATTACTGCCAACACCATGTCATGGAAATGACCAAACATGTTTGGAGCAATCGCTTCACGCTCAAGTGTTGGCGCTAATACTCGCATCATTTGCCCTTGAGCCGTCACACTAAAATGATTCGACCAAAAATCCAGTAACCGCCACGCTAATGATTGGTCTGAGTGAATTGACCTCAATAACGTGTCACAACACAAGGCTCTAAAATTACCACCAAGATATCTACGGATTTGCTTTTGTTGTTTGGCGAAATCTTTCGCTTGCTCAGATTCAGGCTCTTTCTTCATCAAGCGTTTTTGTTGTTGATAATTGGATAAATGAATGGAGAGTTGATCAGAGTTCGGCAGCTTTTCATTAAAGCTGATTGGCTTTAATTGGTCGATAAGATATTGAACAGGATCACGACTGGCCTTTTCCAATTCCCCTTTTCTTGCCCCCATTCCAAAACGATTGACCGCTATAACGGCATCCGCAGACATGATGATATTCTCCGCAAAAATGGCTGTTTATTTGACCATAGAGAATTTGCCTTAGAAGTCGAGCAGCTTTACATGTCTTTACTTTTGTTTAAGTTGTTGTATCTAGGTAAAAACTCTACTTTGATCGCTTTCACTCTCTTGAGCGTATTGACGTTTGATTAACTGAATAAGGAAGTGAAGTTATGAAAATCAAATTATGGTTAGCATCTACAGCCTTAGCTTTTTCGTTTAATGCTTTTGCAGGCACTTGCTCTTTTGATATTGCCGTGATGGATGCCCTCAAATTTAGCAAATCTAGCATAACAATCTCAAAATCCAAATGTGACAAGGTCACTATCAACCTCATGCATACTGGTAAACTACCTAAGACAACAATGGGTCATAACTGGGTGCTAACAAAATCAACTGATGTTGAAGCTTCAGCAGTAGCAGGTCAAATGGCTGGGGTCGCAAGTAATTTCGTGCTAATGGGCGATAAACGTGTATTGGCTGCCACTAAAATCATTGGTGGTGGAGAATCTACAAGTGTCACCTTCGACACTATGAAGCTGATGGAAGGCGGAGATTATACCTTTTTTTGTAGTTTCCCCGGACACCACTACATCATGAAAGGAATGTTTGTCGTTAAGCCATAAAGCTCTATTCTGGTTTGATGTAAAAATGGAGCAAGTTAGCGGTGTATGCCTGACCAACACCGCTAACAGCTTCAATTTTGGAACATAAATCATTCTTCGAGTGCTAACTGCCTTTCGGTTTTTACTCCCATTTTCTTGAAAACCAGTGCCATTGGGCAAAACCCTGTAAAGCTAAATTGCAACAAATTGGCACCGACAAAAACGGTGAACCAAATGAAATAAGGGCTGACATAAACCGTTAGTGCCACTGATAACAGCACCATAATACCTGCAAAGCGATAAATGGCTTTTTCTATACTCATTTTTTTCTTCCTTATATTTTCAGATATTAGTAACTTGCTCTTACTCGTAACCATAGGTTTGAGTTATCTCTGTGTTGCCCAAAAAAGCTGTGATTTTTTGAGCCACCAAATAGGTTTGCACCAAGGTTTATTTGCCACTGATCATTCATTTGATAAGTCACACTAGGCTTTAGGTAAAAATCTTTATCCGTTGGCGACCAAAAGCTGAACAGTTTCCAAGTAAGGGTTTGTTGTAGGGTTTGCCAAGTCAGTCTCATGATCATAACTTGACGGTTTTGTTTCGGTTCAAATTGAGGGAAACGACTATGATTAATCAGCCTTGTATAGTTTAAGGTTCGTTCTAAATAATACTGACCAGACAGGGTTAGATTAGAGATCAACTCTCTTTCATAACCAATCAGCGCTCGGAACTGGGAATTAGCAATGGCAGGGTTATTACCCGATCTGTCTTCTCGACTGTCATACCAAGCGACTTCTGAATTAAACACACCAGATGCAAGTGGAGTGAGGATACTGGCTCCCAACACAGAAAGCTTGGGAAAATAGGGTTTACCAACGGTATTAACACCAACAGGCGTATTCCACCTTCCCCAATATCCATAGAATGCATACTCCACATGATTATGGCTTGATGCGATTTTCATTGCCCAAGTGGGATCATTGGCTTTATCAGCACTTATTTTGTTTGCCACTTGAGCAGCATTTCTCGGTGAAAAATACGAGAATCGTTCACCATTAATATATTGATCGGGTGTAAACTCTGGAGTTGACACAATGTGGACACTGGCATCATTGTGGTACCAACTGAGCTTAATACTATCGGAGCTAGCTTTTAGATATTCATCATCACGACCAGAAAAAAACGATTGCCAATCTTTAGGGAATAAATCGTTAAGAAAGACATAATCTCCCGTTCCCCAAGTTAACACCTGACGACCTAATTTAATGTCCATTGAAGAGCTGAGTTTGTGATCCAGACTGGCGACTCGAACATCAAGCTTAGTTTTGTTGAGTACATCATCAAACAGCAGATCCGTTCGTGATTCAAAACGCCATTCTGGATACTCTGGATTTTGATAATTCAGCGCCAGTCGACCACGGAGTTCTTTTAAGCTTGAAGTTTTATGGATGACTGAATCCGTTTGAATTCTGCGACCGTACGCTCCTTCTACAAACCCGTAATACTCCCATGATATTGTCTCTTCAGCATCACCCCAATCTTCCCACTCATCATTGCTTTCACTAACAGTTGGATCATTTGCATAGGCAGTAAATGAGCCGCAGCCTAGTATCAAAATGAGTGATAACAAAAGTTGATTCATGGCTCTTACCTCAACCACTTTATAGGAGGGTTTTTCATGCTCCGTTCAGAGAAAATGGCTCGTGGTAACCCCAAATCAAATTTGATCCGACGCATTTGCATTAACGTAGTACTGCCAGTATCGAAGTTCTTCATTTCAGCACTAACAGCAATTGGGTACCCCTGAATCACTTTAGTCTTTAACACTTTCATCTGGCGATAGAGCTTGCCATTTTGGTCGTAATACTTAACCAGCATGGGTAAGAATGTCTGCTTATCAATCCATGACTCGTAACGACTAAATTCAACCAATGATTGATCTTTCGGCGTGCTAGATAAATGGAATTGCTCACTGTTATCATCCAGTAATTTGTGAGTATCGGCATTAGTGTTACGACCAGAGATGTCTTCGTAAAAGAAATCTGCACCAACAAATGACGTTCGTTTATCTCCTGACGAAATGCGTTTAACTAAATCTAAACTGGGTAAAAACAGCCAACGGCTATCATCCGTTGCTGGCTGACGGATCACTCGAAAAGCGGTATTTTTAACATCTATTGGGCGCGAGAAAAACACCAACATTTGCTGCTGCCCCCCCTCTTCATCATCTCGACGTAAAATGGTGAATTGACGCAGTCTTATTCGTCCTTGAGCGTCAGTGATTTTCATTCTGGCCTCAGCTCGACCATCGTCACCCGCATAATAAGAACTTAAGTTCGCTTTGCGAATGATGTCATCAGCCGTTAGCTTGTCGGCGCTGCTAGTAAAGCTAACCAGCGAAAGTACAACAACACTTAACCATTGAGTCATTTTCATATTTCACTCCTTTTGAACGATAAAATGGCGGGAAGTACAAGCAGAGTCACTAAAGCGGAAGCCGCCATAATACTGGCGAGGAATAAGCCCACAGTGATATATGGAACCAAAGGCGCGAATAATAGCGGTGTGAATCCAACCGCAATAACGATGGCATTGCGAGAGATGGCTCTAGCAGGTTCTTCAAACATGGCCGCTAGGGCTTCTTTAACTGAACCTAATTCTGCTAAGTTCCCCCTAAAGCGTTCAATAAAGTGAATAGCAAAATCCACCGACAGGCCCAATGTCAGTGCCGACAGTACCGCAATTGGCATGTCGTAATCTTTACCAACCCATCCGATCAGCCCGTATATCATAGTGATGGTTAGTGTGAGCGGTAACATGGCTAATAGTCCGTACTTTATCGAGCGAAATAGTAATACCATCATCAAAAACACCACCACAAACGAAGACAATAAGCTCTCCAACATTCCGTTTACCATGGCTTTTTGCCAAATCACATTGATGTAGGCTTTACCCGCCCAATTTAACGAAATATCTTCTGGTAATGGGTGCTGCTTTATATAGTCATCCACAAAATCAATCACTTTTGACATATGCTGGTTATCACCGCTGGTTAGCTGTAACCACATCAAGCTAGAGCGATAATCTGGAGTAACGAAATGCCACAAATCTTGTGGACGGTGAGATGATTGGTACTGTAGAAGCGTCTGTGCAATCGCGGGTTGCGTATGTGGTAAGACAAATTGTGATTGCTCACCACCATTCAGTTCACGATTAACTGTTTTGATAATATCGGGAAGCCCATTAACTTTACCCACTAACGGAGAGTCCAACAAAGTTTGGTTTAATCCCTCCATCCACTTAAGTACTTTCGGTGACAAAAAACGTTGTTGTTGAGAATTTAATCGCTCCAAAACGGTAGAGAAAGCTTCAAGTTTGGGCAAGCGCTCACTGTCAGCATCAAACATTGTGTCATCTACTAAATTTATAATAGATTCCAACCATTGAGGATCATTATCAGTGCGAGCCTCTCTCAATGCTTGATGAATACTCTCATCATTCAGCTGGATAAAATGAAGCTGTTTACGTATTTCGTTAATGTTTTTTTGCTTATCATCACCTTGATAACTAAGTACCAGCCATGCATCGTAAGTGCCTGCGAAATGCTGGTTCAAAGTTTTATCCGCGACTCGAATCTCATGGCTGGATTTAAACCAATTGATTGGGTTGTCATTAACCTGAATTTTGCTGATGCCGATAATGCTAATGACAAACAAGCCCACAAACGTGATCAGTATCACCTTACGCTTACCAACAGCTCCAGCCCCAATTTTAGCGACAACACTATCTAATTTACCTTTACGATTCATGGCTTGTTGTAGATTAGCCAGCGCTTTAGGCGACATACGCCCGATATAAGCAGGAATAAAGAAAATCGTTAGAATAAACGCCAATAAAATCCCAAAGGCGATAAAGCTACCAAATACTTTTACAGGTGGGATTGGAGTCAAAGTCAACGATAAAAAGCCCACTGCCGAGGTTAACGACGTAAATAACATCGGCTTATACAGCTCTTTGATCACCTTCTTAATGACCTTTTTAGCGTCTTGACCTTTTCGATAGTGGTCGGCAAATTCGGAAAGAATGTGGGTTGAGTCCACCACCGCAATTGGCATTAAGAAAATGGCAATCATTGATGACATGATATGAACCGTAAAGCCCATACCAATTAAAGTGCCCATAGTGATGATTACCGTAGCCATCGCCACGATCATTGGACCAATCACTAATGGCAAACTTCTAAAGAACCACCACATCAAAATAAAAATGGCGACGCCAGCTAAAGGCGCGGCTATCGCCATTTGCACAAACATTTCACTGCCAAATTGATCTTCGGCAATCGGTAAACCCGTGATGTAATACTCGTCATTAGAATTCAAACTCGGAAGAAACTGACGAATGTCTTCAGCGATTTGATAGCTGTACTTTTTATCTTCAACAGCCACATAAATAGCCGCTGCTTTGCCATCATTTGACACTAAGGTATTCGCCAGCAAAGGTAAGCGTTCTAATGCACTTCGTATTTGATTGGATTGTTGCTGAGTTTTGGGCGCCGTTTTCATCAACCACTGAAATCGTATTCCGCCTCTTTCTGCCTGAGTAATGTTATCAACGGTATCTAATGAAAGTTGATCGCTGGCTCTTACATGCTCAATGGATTGAATATAACGAGATAACTTGTTGAGCTCAGCCAGTGATTTAGGATTGTAAATTCCAGAGCTACTGTGACTGACTGCACCGATTACAATCATGTCATGCATTGCGAATGTATGCTTGGTTTGATTATGAAATAAACGTGCAGGATCGCTTGCAGAGAGCATGTTTTCAGGATCGGTATCAATTTGTATCTTTGGAAACATGGCTAAGCTAAGCGTAGTGACCAATAGCATGAAGACGTAAATCGTTTTTGGTCTATGCAACGCTATGTTTGTGATGAAATCTTTCATAGGACACCAATATTAGATATTTCTAATATAATTTACATTAGAGAAAACTAATATTCAATATGGAAATGAATTAGACATAGATAAAAAGGATTTACTACAATTGGGAACTTAGAAGAACGAACCAATAGATAAACAGAATCGTATTGGTTCTAATTGTCGAAATGAAAAGTAGTGGCTAAAAAGTTAAAAGCCTAATGCGTACTTAAGTATTTTCTGTTTAATCGGCGAATCTATATTGGCCACCTTCAATGCAAGGTTTCTCATCGCTTTGACTGGCATTAAATTGTTACTAAAAGCTTTGTAAAACACATCCATACCGGTTTGCATCAACAAGTTATCTTTATATCTTAAGCCTTGATATTCAGCTAGCACAGAGTTTTGATACCAGATTTGATTTTCACCCAAAGCCTTAGCGACCACTGACAATAAAGCATCAACGTCTTTAAAGCCTAAGTTAACCCCCTGCCCTGCTAACGGATTAATGGTATGAGCTGCATCACCTAATATCACTACATTATCCGCATAATATTGGTTGGCGTGTCTGCGAGTCAGTGGAAAGCTACCTTTATCTAACACGATAAAGTTTGGATCTAATCGCTCAGGGAAATGCGCCCGAATTTGCTCAGCTAGCTGCACAGGATTCAATTGCATTAATTTAGCAATGGTTTGTGGCGAGTCATACCACACCAATGAAGCATGGTTATCTGGCAGTGGCAGTAAACTTCTGGGTCCATTGGGCGTAAATTGCTGCCAAGTCACATCTTGTTGTAGCGTTTGGGTTTCGATATTGATAAGCATACAAGCTTGCTGATAATCCCAACCAGTAATGCCTATTCCAGCCCATTGACGAACACTAGAGTTGGCACCATCGCAACCAATTAACAAATTAGCAATACGCTGTTTGCCTGACTCAAGGCTGACCTTAACCTGCTGATACGAACCTTGTTGATACTCAATTTGAGAGACTTTTTCGGGACAAAGGATTTCCACATTATCCATTAGCTCAAGTTGTTCCCATAAGCCCAATTGAATAACTCTGTTCTCGACGATGTGTCCTAAATGATCTTCTTGGATTTGCTCGCTATGAAATTGAGTAATAAATCCGTCTAATTCCCACGTTTCTAATCCACGATAAACAGCATGTCGCTTTTTAAACACACCTTCCCAAGCACCTAAGCGATTCAGTAGTTTTTCAGAAGCGTTACTAATCGCCGAAACTCTAACATCTAGTGGCTGACTGGTATCATAAGCTTGCGGCTCAATGCTTTCGACAACAGTTACAGATAACCCCAGTTGACCTAAACCAAGTGCCGTAGCTGCACCAACCATTCCACCGCCAATAATAACAGCGTCTTTGTTTTTTAATTGAGAGTCCGTGGTCACAAATATCAAATCTTAGGAAGTTTGAGTCAGTTTACACTTCTGGAATGGTATTGTTAAGGAAGCCTTCAAGCAAAATCTTTGTCATTTTTTGATAAGTATCATGTAATTGTTGTCTTTGTTCTTGATTCAAATTACTCATTTGACTCTTAGCTAAGTACGCATTATCGAGTCGTTGTTGACAAGTGCATTGACGACCTTGTGAAATTGAATAACCAGGCTTTGCACGGTAACTCATTAGAAGTTTTAGCATTTCAATATCAAAATTATCAACCGCAAAATCAACGGCATTACAGTTATAATCAGGTATTTTGGGGTTGGTTCGCGGGTGAACATTTGCACCAATAGCAAGGAGATTTTTTACCGTATAATAACGGCTATTGATAACGGCTAGGTGTAAGGGTGTCAGACCTTCACTGTTGTATGTCGATAATCTACTTGGTAACAGTAGAGAAGAATAAACAGGTATCAATTGAAAATATCCATTCTGAGCTACTGTATGCAGTTCAGTCTGCCCATATTGGTTCAGATATTTCGGAAAGAATTTACCTTGATTAACAACATAATCCACCCCCTGAACAGCTCTTTGCCTTTCTTCTTTGGTGTTGGCTTCATTAACAGCCGAAATAGCATGCTGTAGAGGTGTACGACAATCGGATTGGTATTCTTTTACAACCGAGAGTGAGAGGCCACGTTTCTGTAAAGCTCGAAAAAAATCACCTTCACAACTGTTATATACATCTCTAATTGCATCGGATGTCCTTACCCCAAAGTATTTACAAATGGCAGTGGAAATAACGTCAGCAAAAGGCAAATCATCAGATTCAAAGCTATCTTGACGAATAACATCATAACAACGGTTATTTGATATTCTTATTTTATAAGCCCTCAATCCAAGGCGAGTTTCTACCTGTACTACATCTCCATCTCGAATTGCCCCTCTTCTACATGTAGCAAGTTGTAAGCTATTAGCAACTGTTGAATATTCATTAAATCTTGCTGATATTGCTTCTGCCATAACTTATTCACTTGTTTAGGTTTATATACTCGAAGCACCGATGGTGTCGGGCAAAAGTTGAACGACTACCGACATTTACACACACAGCGATTTTTTTTCAAATTAATTAATATTCATTAAGGTAAGAATTAATTCTGAGCAATTAACTCAAGTATTTATAAGCTAAATCACAATCTCAACGTACAAAAGCTGGTCAGGCGGGAAATCTAGCGGTAAAATATGTCGCTATTTTTTGAGGTATGAGTAACGCAAACTGATGAGTAAAAAACTCCACATTAAAACCTGGGGCTGTCAAATGAATGAGTAT
This sequence comes from Parashewanella sp. 2210YD4-3, assembly GCF_056591735.1. Lineage (NCBI taxonomy): Bacteria > Pseudomonadati > Pseudomonadota > Gammaproteobacteria > Alteromonadales > Shewanellaceae > Parashewanella > Parashewanella sp. 2210YD4-3. The sequence goes on from NZ_JBWQOG010000001.1 coordinate 235,251, forward strand.
GACTCAGCTAAGATGGCCGACTTAATGGATGAATACGAAGGTTATACCCTAACCGACGAAGCAGAAGAAGCGGACGTTTTGCTTCTGAATACTTGTTCTATCCGTGAAAAAGCACAGGAAAAAGTGTTTCATCAGTTAGGACGTTGGAAAAACCTTAAAGACAAAAATCCTGATTTGATCATCGGGGTTGGTGGTTGCGTAGCTTCACAAGAAGGTAAGCACATTAAAGAACGTGCTCAATGTGTTGATTTGATCTTCGGCCCACAAACCTTACATCGTTTACCTGAAATGGTTGACCAAGTTAAGCGTGGCGAAAAAGCGGTGATTGACGTGAGTTTCCCCGAAATTGAGAAATTTGACCGCCTGCCTGAGCCAAAAGCTGAAGGCCCAACGGCGTTTGTTTCAATTATGGAAGGTTGCAGTAAATACTGTTCATTCTGCGTAGTGCCATACACTCGCGGTGAAGAAGTCAGTCGTCCATTAGATGATGTAATCCTTGAAGTAGCCCAGCTTGCCGCGCAAGGCGTACGTGAAGTAAACCTACTTGGTCAAAACGTAAATGCCTTCCGTGGTTCAACGTTTGACGGTGACATTTGTACCTTTGCTGAATTACTGCGCTATGTTGCAGCCATTGATGGTATCGACCGCATTCGTTTCACCACCAGTCACCCAATAGAGTTTAGCCAAGACATTATTGATGTTTATGCTGATACCCCTGAATTGGTGAGCTTCCTTCACTTACCTGTGCAATCAGGTTCCGATCGCATTCTTGCGGCAATGAAGCGTGGACACATGGCACTTGAGTATAAATCTATCATCCGTCGTCTGCGTAAAGCTCGCCCTGACATCCAAATCAGCTCTGATTTTATCATTGGCTTCCCGGGTGAAACAAAACAAGACTTCGAAGACACCATGAAGCTGATTGAAGATGTTAATTTCGATCACAGCTTTAGCTTTATCTATAGTGCTCGTCCTGGTACTCCAGCATCTGACTTACCTGATGACGTAAGCCTAGAAGAGAAAAAACAGCGCCTTGCTATTCTTCAAGATCGCATTACACAACAAGCCTTACGTTATAGCCGTCATATGATGGGCACTGTGCAACGTATCTTGGTAGAAGGCCCTTCTGTTAAAAATCCAATGGAGCTTCGCGGCCGTACTGAAAACAGCCGTGTAGTGAACTTTGAAGGTCAACCTCAACACATAGGCAAATTTGTCGATGTTGAGATTGTTGATGTATACACCAACTCTCTTCGTGGTAAGTTTGTGCGCGCTGAAGAAGACATGGATTTACGCCGTGAATTGCGCCCATCTGACGTACTGGCGAAGCACAAAACTGAAGACGATTTAGGGGTTGGTACATTCCAACCTTAGCTTGATACAAAAAAATTAACTAAACTTAAGGGCAGGGACACTGCCCTTTTTTATTAAATTTGATAACATCAACAGTGTATCATTTTAAATTGCTTTGGAGACTTGCTTGTCCAGTAAACTGACTACGCTAAACCTGTACTTAGAACCTGCCGAACCACGCCGTCTAGCCTCACTTTGTGGTCCTTTTGACGATAACATCAAACAAATTGAACGCCGTGTTGGTGTTGAGATCAGCTATCGAGATAATCACTTTACTATTGTTGGTCAGCCACAAAGTACCTTAACGGCTAACAATCTGTTACGTGACTTATACGTTGAAACGCAACCCGTTAGAGGCAGCACACCTGATATTGAACCAGAACAAGTTCATATTGCGATTCAAGAAGCGGTCTCAGTAGAAGCCTATGACAGTACTGGTGATAAAGAGCTGTTCATCAAGACCAAGCGCGGTGTTATCAAACCAAGAAACCCGAACCAAGGTCAGTATGTGGCTAACATTGTTCGCCATGACATTACTTTTGGTGTTGGACCTGCGGGAACCGGTAAAACCTATTTAGCTGTTGCCGCTGCCGTCGATGCTTTAGAGCGACAAGAAGTTCGCCGTATTCTTCTTACTCGCCCTGCTGTAGAAGCTGGTGAGAAGTTAGGCTTCTTACCCGGTGATTTAAGCCAAAAGGTCGATCCTTATCTTCGCCCACTTTACGATGCACTATTCGAAATGCTGGGCTTTGAAAAAGTAGAACGTTTGATTGAACGTAACGTTATCGAAGTGGCACCATTGGCTTATATGCGTGGTCGTACATTAAACGATGCCTTTATCATTCTGGATGAAAGCCAAAATACCACAGTTGAACAAATGAAGATGTTCCTGACCCGTATTGGTTTTAATTCTCGTGCGGTGATCACAGGCGATGTTACCCAAATCGACTTACCTCGTAGTACCAAATCAGGTCTGCGTCATGCCATTGAAGTGCTGAGTAAAGTGAATGAAATCAGCATCAACTTTTTTGCTTCTCATGATGTGGTTCGTCACCCTGTTGTTGCTCGAATTGTGGAAGCTTACGAAGAACATGACATGCACCAACAAGCTGCCAAAGCACGTCGCGAGCAAGCCGAAAAGAAAGCCCAACAATCTGCAGAAGGCGATATAAATGAAGCTTGATGTCGATTTACAATTGGCTTGTGATGCCTCAAATATACCATCGCAAGCTGAGTTTGAACTTTGGGCTAGCACGGCTATCCAACCTCATATGTCGTTAGCAGAGCTAACGATTAGAATTGTTGAAGCGGAAGAAAGTCAGCAACTCAATTATCAATACCGAGGCAAAGACAAACCTACTAATGTGTTATCTTTTCCATTTGAAGCACCAGAAGGTATTGAATTGCCACTACTTGGTGATTTAATAATCTGCGCTGATGTGGTAAAAAAAGAAGCGGAAGAGCAGAATAAACCATTACAAGCCCATTGGGCGCATATGGTTGTACATGGCTGTTTGCATTTGCTAGGGTATGATCATATTGAAGATAACGAAGCCGAAGAAATGGAATCGTTAGAGACTGAGCTGATTGAGAGCTTAGGATTTGAAAACCCGTATAAGGAACAATAACAGGTCGTAACACACCTAATGAAAGACTATGAATGACGAAATCCCCCCGAGTACCCACGCCCAGAAAAAGGGCTGGTTTGATAAAGTAAGCCAACTATTTCAGGGCGAACCTCAAAATAGAGAAGAACTCGTTGATGTGATTGAAGATGCTGAAGAGCGTGATTTGATCACCGAAGACACTCGCGAAATGATCAAAGGTGTTTTAGAAGTCTCCGATTTACGCGTGCGTGATATTATGATCCCACGGGTTCAAATTGTCACTTTAGACATTGATGACTCCATTGAAAAGCTTCTCAATACCGTTATTTCCTCTGCTCATTCACGCTTTCCTGTGATCAATGATGATAAGGATCACATCGAAGGTATTCTCCTAGCGAAAGATTTACTCAAGTACGGCTTTAATCAAAGCGATGAACCTTTTGAACTCAGTAAAGCAATTCGTGCTGCGGTTGTAGTCCCAGAATCAAAACGTGTTGATATTCTCCTAAAAGAATTCCGCAGCGAACGTTACCACATGGCCATCGTTGTTGATGAATATGGTGGCGTATCTGGTCTAGTGACCATTGAAGATATTCTTGAAGAAATCGTGGGGGAAATTCAAGACGAATTTGATCACGATAGCGAAGAAGACTGTGAAATTCGAAAAATTAATGAATCGGCTTATATGGTCAAAGCATTAACGGCCATTGATGACTTTAATGAATATTTTGGTACCGAGTTTAGTGATGAAGAATTCGATACTGTCGGTGGTTTAGTTTCCCACGCATTCGGTCATCTTCCTGAACGTGACGAAAACATCACCATAGGTAGTATTAACTTTAAAGTCACCAGTGCTGATACTCGTCGTTTAAACCAATTAAGAGTTAAGTTTTTGAAGGATCAAACTTAAGTGAGTTTTATTTCTAAATTACACGGCCACAAGTGGACACGCTTTGTGGCCGCTTTTTTAGCTGGTGCCTCTTGTACCCTTTCTTTTGCCCCCTATGATCTTTGGGGGATTTTGCCAGTTGCATTTGCGATAAGCCTTTACCTTGGCCGTGCACTGGATGCCAAACAAAGCTTTAAGCATTGGTTGAGCTTTGGATTTGGCTATTTTGTTGTAGGCATCAGCTGGGTCCATGTGAGCATGGCGGAATACGGCGGAATGCCATTAATCGCTTCAATGCTGTTGATGGCATTATTGGCGCTCTATCTCGCTCTTTATCCAGCTCTCGCAGGGTATTTAAGCCGCCGAATTTGCAAGAATAATCATTGGCAGCATGATGTCCTTTTATTTCCTGCGCTTTGGGTATTAATGGAATGGGCAAGAGGCTGGGTATTAACGGGCTTCCCATGGCTTTGGGCAGGCTATAGCCAAACTCAAGGGCCGTTAGCCCCTGTGGCAGCTGGATTGGGTGCAATTGGGTTAAGCTTGCTATTAGTTACGATAGCTGGTGCATTAGCACAGCTATTCCAAAAGCGCTGGCAAGCGATTGCTGTTTATGCACCATTACTATTAGTACTCATTGTTATAGCTCCCAAATTCTCAGATGTCACGCCAACTGGAAGCAACATGAAAGTGGCGATGATCCAAGGGAATATTCCACAAAGTACAAAGTGGCAACCTGAAATGTTGTGGCCAACCTTACTGAAGTACATGGATCTATCTCGAAATAACTATGATGCAGATGTAATTATTTGGCCTGAAGGAGCGATTCCTGCACCAGAGTATCAAGTTACTGATTTTTTAGCGAACGCAAACCAGTCAGCTAATTTAAATGACAGTGCGATTGTTACAGGCATTATCAGTCAAACAGGGCCAGAAACCTTTTACAACTCGCTTATTGTCTTGGGTAATGCTCACAAAAAACATCAAGCTAATGGTGACTATACCCCTCATAGTGACAACGAATACCGTAAGCATCACTTGTTACCTATTGGTGAGTTTGTGCCATTTGAAAGCATACTTAGACCTATTGCACCGTTATTTGATTTACCTATGTCTTCGTTCACTCGTGGGAATTATGTTCAGCCAGATTTACTTGCTTTGGGTTATCACATTACACCCGCCATTTGCTTTGAAATCACTTTTCCTGAGCAAGTAAGAGACAACCTAAAAGCCGACAGTGACGTGATCCTTACTGTGTCTAATGATGCATGGTTTGGCACTTCAATTGGGCCATTGCAGCACATGCAAATCGCTCAAATGCGTGCCATTGAATTAGGTAAGCCCGTACTTAGAGCAACGAACAATGGTGTTACCGCGGTTGTTAATCCTGAAGGTAAAATCACAGATCAATTACCACAGTTCAAAACTGGAGTGTTAAGAGCTAACGTACCGCTAATGAAAGGGGAAACCTTATTTTATAAGCTCGGCCAGTTGCCAGTATTGCTGTTTTGTGGACTCCTTGTCGCCATTGGTTTTGTTTACAACCGTAAAAAAACTAAAATTCATTAGGGCGTGTTGATCTTTCAGGATTAAATTTTGTGCTATTTGAGCACTTTTCTGTTCAAGGCGTGAGCAGTGAAGCTTAGCCATCTAAGTAAGCTGGTCACAACACCGAACAGGAAGTGCTCAAAAGCATCGAAGACAGCGTAAATTGGTCACTTCTGCTGCGTTATCGTTTGTTTATGTGGGGCAACCACACTTCACAAACTCTGCCTTGCATAAGACAACCAATTTATCGCTGCAAAAACAATCACGAAAGATCAATACGCCCTAAACAACTCTATTCACATGAATAAAATGACCCATAATGTCTGCGCTATGGGTCATTTTGATAAAATTCCTCATGCTTCACAAATTGAACTTCTCGCTATAAATTTTCACAAAGACAATATTTCTTTAAAATCATAAAGATACGGTTACAACCCCCGATTTAATTGATATTTATCAATAAAAACATAAATTTTCAGCTTGAAAATTTAAATTATTGTTGTAACTTTGTTCAGACATTTCATGCATTGTTATAAACAGAGTCAAAGATATGAACGCAAAAGAGCAAGCCTCCCGCTTTTTAATGCAAGCTACCTTGGGAGCGAACTACCCATTAATTGAAATGGTCAGTCAAGATGGCATTAATAACTGGCTCGATCAGCAGTTAGAGCATCAAGTTAAAGAAGAAAGTGGTTTTGTAAAGGACGGTTTCTACCAAAAAACTCATGATATATGGCGCGGAAAATCAAAAACAAAAGGCTTTAAGAAAAAACTGATCGATGCCTATACAGAGTCCAACATCAATGGCGCAGGCAATAATCCAGCTCTTCCATACAATTACTACTTTAGACAAGCTTGGTGGCATAAAGCTCTTACTCAAGGCAATCTAGCCGAAGATACAAACCTTGATAATGATTTTACTGAGCAGCCAAAAGTCTCAGAAGCTGAAGCCAGTGCTGATAACTTAGTTCGCCACAGAGTAGCTCAAGCACTAAGCGAAATTCTCGTTATTTCTGATAATTCGATCCTCGAATTAGATGCGGAAGGCATGGCCAGCTACTATGACTTGCTTTACAAACACGCTCTAGGTTCATACAAAGACTTATTAACAGATGTGTCATTACACCCTTGCATGGGCGTGTACCTCACTCACATCAACAATCGCAAAGCTGAACCAACTAAAAATATTCACCCAGATGAAAACTACGCCCGTGAGATCATGCAGCTGTTTACCATTGGTTTGTTTGAACTAAACCCTGATGGCAGCCATCAGCAGGCGAATGGTAAAGACATACCGACTTATGATAATGACGACATTAAAGCAATGGCGCGTGTATTCACTGGGATAAAAGCCTCGAAATATAGTTATGAATACCCTAATGCGGTACTCAACTTTGATGGCGAAGATGTCAAACTTGGCGACATTGAAGGACGAGAAATTGAATTTACTGACAATGTAAATAATTCAGTCAAAATGATCCCATATGTTTCTATGACGGAACCTATGACCACCGAAGATGCTTTCCATGATCTTGAACCTAAAAAGCTTCTGAAAGGTTGGATTGATCTACCAAAACGCACAGCAAGCGGTGGTTCTGCAACCTTAACCGACATCAAAGCTGCTGTTTCTCGATTGGTTGAGCACAAAAATACTGCCCCATTCATCGCGAAAAAACTCATTCAGCAATTGGTCACATCAAACCCCACCCCAGCTTATATTAGAGCCGTTGCCAGCGCTTTTGGTGCATCAGGTAATCTTAAAGCCGCGGTAAAAACCATTTTGACTTACCCTCTTTCCAATAACGTAACCATTGGTAATTCCGCTACTGGAAATATCCAAAAACTAAAGTCTCCTTTATTGCGTGTTACCCAATTACTTCGTGCTTTCAATGTAAGTAATGAGCAAAAGCGTTTATGGTTGATCGGGAGTGATATTAAAGACGATTTGAATCACCATATTCTATCTTCTCCGACAGTATTCAACTTTTATAAGCCTGACTTTATTCCCCATGGTGATATTGAAAAAGAAAACAAAGTTGCACCAGAGTTTGAGCTTTACAACGCCCATACTTCAATTAGTTATGTGAATATGGTTTATCGTTGGTTATTTGGTGAAGCATTGCCTTTAGTTAGCACTCAAATCAAAACAGGAGCAACCCCTCCACACGTTGTGCCAGAGCTTGATGCCGAAACATTACTGGCTAATACACAAAGTAAATTGAGCCTTAACTTTGATGCTGAACTTCCACTAGCGGCCGATAAAAACAAATGGTCACAGTTGATCGAGCGCGTGTCGCTAATTTTGACAGGTAAAGAGCAAAGCTCAGTCAAAACCAATATTCTTGATGCACTTGATAAACAGAACACTCCGAGTAATCCAAACAACAGTCTTTGGATTGTCCAAACAGTGGTATTTATGATCGCCGTATCACCTGACTTTGCTATTCTGGAGGCTTAATCATGTCGAACAAAAATTACACTAGACGTCAATTTTTACACACCTCCACAGTATTTATGGTAGGAACAACCGCAATGCTTACCGGCTGCGGTGGTGGAAGCAGTGATGCAGAAACACCTCCAGTGAATCCGCCTGTAAACCCACCTGTTAATCCACCTGTTAACCCTCCGGTTGTTGGCCCTCTAAAAGTTGCTAAGCAAGCTAAAAGCCTAGTGTTCATTATGCTCGATGGCGGTAATGACAGCTTTAATATGCTAGTGCCGCGTACCGCTGCTGACTATGCCGAATACAAAGCCACTCGCGGAGCATTAGGTTTAGAGCAAAATAAGCTACTAAGTCTCAATAACGTAAGCTCTCAGCAAGGTAAACAGTTCGGCTTGCACCCTGCACTGCCAAAAACCCAGAAATTATTTAACGATAAAAAATTAAGCTTTATCGCTAACGTTGGCCCTATGGTAGAGAAAGTGACCAAAGCCGAATATAAGGCGAACTCTAAACCACTTCCTCTTGGCTTGATGTCACATTCAGATCAATTTAAACACTGGCAAACGTCTCGCCCAAGTGAACGCTTAAATTCAGGTTGGTTTGGCACCATTGCTGATGTGGTTCAGCCTGCTAAAGCCAATGATGCTATCTCAATGAATATATCATTAGCTGGCAGTAACATTATGCAAAATGGCGTAGAAAGCCGTGAATACGCCATTACTAAATCGGGTAGTGTAGGCTTAACCGTTAAGGACAATTCAAACCCAGCGCTTAGAGAGCTTAACGATGTTCTATTGAAAGGCTTTAACGATATGCTTGAGTCAACCTCTGGTTCAAGTTTCGATAAAACCTACGTAAATGGCGTGAAGTACTCTCAAACTCAATTTGAAAAGTTTGAAGAAGCCACTAAAACCATCACTGTTGATTGGACCGGCGGTGATTCAGAGCTAGCACAACAACTCGAAATGGTAGCTAAAGCCATTAAAGCCAGAGCAGCTTTAGGTATGGCGGGACAACAGCAAACCTTTTTTGTGCGCTATATAGGCTGGGATCACCACAGTGAGCTACTCAAAACCCATAATAAGATGCTGGGTATTGTTGACGATGCGCTTTCTGGCTTCCAACAAGCACTGAATGATTTAGGGGTTGCCGATGAGGTGGTGACTTTTACAGGTTCTGATTTTGGTCGCTCATTAACATCAAATGGTAATGGTACTGATCATGGCTGGGGTGGTAACACTTTAGTCATGGGAAATGCGGTAAAAGGTGGTGAGGTATTTGGTCAATATCCGACTCTTAACCTTGGCGACGCTAACCCATTAGATGTGGGCGGTGGAGTTATGATCCCAACCACTTCAACCGATGAAGTTTATGCTGAGTTAGCCATGTGGTTTGGTGCAGAAAAAGCTACGCTACCTAAACTATTCCCTAACTTGGGTAATTTTTATGATGTAACCTCAAGTGACAAGCCTCTTGGGTTTATTAAATCATAAAGTTCGATGATTAAGGCTCGAATTACTACGAGCCTTAATTTGATTTTTTGACCTTATACCAATTACAGTAATTAATCTCTCACTCAGCAAGAGCTAAAGGTTTTCAGTACAAAGCGCAAGCTCGAAGTACTATATTCCCTACGGCCGTCATAAAAAACTGACGTTCAACGCACTTCGTGCTTTTGTCGGGATAATTCAAGAGGTTGTAATGCAGTAATGAAAACCTTTAGCATTGCCCTTTGGGAGCTTGTATGCGGTCAAACTCCTGCTCAAAATTGATTTGACGTAGAATAACTATGTCTGCATCAATTTCGATTGCACTTTGACCGCATACACAGCTCTGAGTTGAGCATTTAATTACTGTAATTGGTATTACACTTTTGATCTAAAAATTCTTTTACTTCATGAATATCATTTAACTTAAGCCTAATAGCTTCAATTTTGATAAGAGTATTTAGCAGCAAATAATCTCCTTCTAAAGCACCATCAATGAGAACGAAATTTTTTTCGTGCAATAAACGGTACAAGCAAAATAGCAATAAACCATTAGGTTGCTCATCAATGCTTCTCAAGCCCGCTAAAGGTAAAAACTCTTTAACAGTCCTGAAACCATTTATAGTTTTCATTTCATGAGGCTTAAGACTTACAGGTTGCTGTAGTTCATAATTATCAATACAGAGTTTTAAAACTAAGCCCCAGTTTCTATCTTGGGCCGCTTCATAGATCAATTTTTCACAAGATACATTTCTGCACGCATGTAATCCCGACTGAATCAATTGGTTTCCAAAGGCTTCTAAATACCCCTGACTTTCTTCATGGTGGCTTCCCATAACTAACCTCTGCCCAATAACTTGAAAAGCGGACTTACCTTGAAAATTTTTTTCGTCTAATTTTGAGCCATTTTTAATTAATATTGCGGCATTATTTATGCAACCACTAGCCAGAGAAAAGTGAAGTGGAGTATTACCCTTGTTATCCTTCGCAAGTGGATTAGCTCCTTTTTCCAAGATAAGTCTTAGTACAGCTGGGTTTTCGTATTGAGCTGCAAACATTAAAGGAGTTATGCCTGTCTGTTGTTCCACTACATCAACTGAAGCACTATGAGTAACTAATATTCTAACAAGTTGCTCTCGATTAGTAGGGCGTTTTAACATTACTCTTATTAATGGTGTATTACTATCTGATTTACAAGTGTTCGGGCAAAATCCAGCTTCTAAGACCGCCTCTAACTGAGTTGGGAAATGTAATTGAGAACACAATTCAACATAGGTTTCATGCTCTGCCTCTTTTACTGGTGAATTTTGACTATTGGCGTATTCAACAATCGCTTTGATCATTTTTTTTGATGCCTGATGCCGACAAGCTAACACCAAAGGAGGTTGATTTAGATACAAAGCGTCAAATCCATTTGCTTTGATAACTTCAATAGCTTTTTCTACGTTATCCTTGGACAGTGCTTCTAAAAGTGTTTCTGATTCTGTATCTGAAATTGAGGTAACTGTGAGAGAGGCATGATTCGAAGTTATTGTTGTCACATAATCATCCACAAGCTGGTTGTGGGCTTCAACGCCAGAGCCTTGAGTTTGAATTTGATATTGAGCCTCATCTACAGTGAAATTATCACTTGTATTCGAGGGAACATTTTCATCTAATATTCTATCTGCTTGAAACGTTAACTCACCTCTTCCTTCTACCAAACCAGCCATAACCACCTCAATATGGGATAGAACAAACCATTAGCATTAACCGGAATTGAGATGGTTGACAAGTTAACTCTTGTTTATACCAATTAGTTCCAACTCGTGCTCACACATCTGTGGATATTGATTTTGCAGTGGTACCAGTTACTGGGCTAGCACTTAATTTTGAATCAATAAAATGCTTCGTCTCTGCGCTAAAGCTTTTCCAGACTTTTTTACGTTCTTTAAACACCTTAAGAGCTACAAAATCTCCTTTAAGCAACAAGTCAATTAAGTCGAAAAACTTTTGTTTGACTAAGCAATAAACAAAGCAACATGAAAGTTCGTCCACATTTTGCTCAACTTTACTACCGATTAATTTATAGTACTCCTTAACCTCTCTTAAACCTTTAAACTGATCGATTAGAGCTTTATTTTCTTTTATATTCTTTGCCGAAAATCGATTATCTTTGAATAATCGAAAAGCGATCCCCCAGTACTGCTGTTCCGCCGCTTTGGCGATAAGGCTGTCACAAGAAAAACTCGCATCCGCTCTCAATCGGCTTCCTTCCATCATATGCCCAACGACTTGGAACGGCGTATACCCATTACTGTTTTTGCACTCTAGCCGTGCCCCATTCTCGATAAGCACCATTGCACTGTTGAAACAGCCATACGATATAGCAAAATGCAATGCAGTATTGCCCCATTTATTCTGCTCATGAATACCGGCTTTCCCATCGAGTAGCGCAGTAGTTAATTCAGAAAAATTCCGTTTTGCCGCCAGCATTAAAAGACGATTTCCGGACACTTGGCATTGAAGATCCAAACGAGCACCAGCTTCTATCAGTATTTTGGCTACACATTCTGGATGCCGATAGTCGTCATTAAGAAGTCTAAATAGTGGTGTGAGTTGTTGCTCTGAACAGTGGTCAGGGACATAACCTCTTTCCAAAAATACCCTTAATTGATCAGGTAAATTTAAAAATACACACAGCTCGATGTATGTTTTCTTTGTTGGCTCAGCTAATTTTTCGCCAGTTTCATCAGCATGTTCAAATATGGCCTCAATCATAGTTCGAGATGCCTTTTGATGGCAGGCAAGCTCAAGCGGTAAAACGGTATCGCAGGGAGTATTTATCCCTTGTCTACGAATTATGGCAATTGCACGATCGACATCATCTTGAGTAAATGCCAATTTTAATGCCGCATTATTATCTGTAGAAAGTTTATAATCTTTTATCGTTGAAGTGCTCGATGTTTTTTTAAGGGAAGCTTCGGCAGAAGCTACTGAAGATGTTCTATTAGGTGTAGTGATCTGATAGTCACGCTCGTTTATTGTAGCCTGCTGAGCCGTAGGATTTTTACTGCCCGTTTTTCGTAAGGTTTGATAATAATGAGGATCTCCATAGCTACTATGGAAACTCACTTCTCTAGATTCAACCCCAGCCATAAATACCTCGACTAGTTAACATCAACTCGAAGTACTTTTTGTTCTTTAAAGCAATTCAAGCTCTCTAACAACCTACGCTTTTGAGCTGAGAAGGTAAAGGCTAGATCAATTTAAAACCATCAGCATAAAATCACAATTTATGGATTTAAAGGTCGTCTTATAAACTGAGTACTATCACATTCAGGGCAGCTGGAAATGACCGATGGAAACTCGATATCCACCCCATGCCCACAGTCTTCACAAATCATTCGACCTTGGCTGACTATTTCCCCTGCTTTGTATGCACCAGCCATTTCAAGCTCTTTAGATAACTCATGCCATTCCACTTGACTACGGTCTGTGATTTCACCTAACCAATGAAATAAGCTATTTTCCAGCATCAGGAATGTTGGGCTAGCACTGATCTCTTGTTCATGTTGGTGTTTGACGAATTCAGAGATTTCACGGTGCAGAAACGCTTTAACCAAGTCCAGTTCAGCATCGTCAATATCTTCTTTTAAAGATAGAAACGTCGCCCCTTGCTCCACCGACTGTATTAGATCATTGGCTGTTAACGAAGTGTCATTTTCATACTTATGCTTAACTTGCTGAATAAGCTGCTGGTATAAATCTAACAAGGCTTGTTTTTTTTCTTTCATCGTCTTCACTCCTTAATTTAGAGGAATTCATCAAAATATTGTTCAAGCAGACTCATATATAGTTTATCCTATGCTCATTTCCTAACACTAACCTAGTGTTAGATCAAATTAATCAGCATTGCCGGAAGAAATTGATGCAAGAGCAATATACTCCCTCAGAAATCGAATCGAAAGTTCAGCAACACTGGGCTGAGAAAAAAACCTTTGAAGTCACCGAAGATCCAAGCAAAGAAAAATTCTATTGCCTGTCTATGTTCCCATACCCATCAGGCCGTCTGCACATGGGTCATGTTCGTAACTACACTATTGGTGATGTGATCGCCCGTTACCAAAAACTTCAAGGTAAAAATGTACTTCAACCAATTGGTTGGGACTCTTTCGGTCTACCTGCTGAAAACGCCGCCATCAATAACAAAACAGCTCCAGCACCTTGGACATACGAAAACATTGATTACATGAAAAACCAGCTAAAAATGCTTGGTTTTGGTTATGACTGGAGCCGCGAACTGGCGACCTGTACTCCAGAATACTACCGTTGGGAGCAATGGTTCTTCACCAAGCTTTATGAGAAAGGTTTGGTATACAAAAAGACCGCTCAAGTGAACTGGTGCCCAAACGACCAAACAGTGTTGGCCAACGAGCAAGTACAAGATGGTTGTTGCTGGCGTTGTGATACCCCTGTAGAGCAAAAAGACATTCCACAGTGGTTCATTAAAATTACCGCTTATGCCGAAGAACTCATTAATGATTTAGACAATCTACCAGATTGGCCGGATCAAGTTAAAGCCATGCAGCGCAACTGGATTGGCCGCAGTGAAGGTTTAGAAATCACTTTTAATGTGACTGACAGTGAAGAATCATTTGATATCTACACGACTCGTCCAGACACCTTAATGGGCGTAACCTATGTTGCTATTGCAGCAGGTCACCCATTAGCAGAGCAAGCTGCAGCGAATAATCCTGAACTGGCCGCTTTTATTGAAGAGTGCAAAAACGCTTCAAGCTCGGAAGCTGACATTGCCACTATCGAAAAGAAAGGCGTGTTTACAGGCCTATACGCTACTCATCCAATTTCAGGCAAGCAAGTTCCAATTTGGGCAGCGAATTTTGTATTGATGAATTATGGAACTGGCGCAGTAATGTCAGTTCCAGCACACGACCAACGTGATTACGAATTTGCTAAAGCTTACGGTCTAGACATTGAAGCAGTAATTAAACCAGCCGATGCTGAACTAGACATCAGTGAAGAAGCGTTCACTGAAAAAGGTGTGCTATTCAATTCTGCTGAATTTGACGGTTTAGCATTTGATAAAGCGTTTGACGCGATTGCCAATAAGCTAGAAGCTGAAGGTAAAGGCACTCGTAAAGTTAACTACCGTTTACGTGACTGGGGCGTATCTCGTCAGCGTTACTGGGGGGCACCTATCCCAATGGCAACATTGGAAGATGGCACTGTAATGCCAATTCCAGAAGAACAATTGCCAGTTGTACTTCCAGAAGACGTAGTAATGGATGGCGTTCAAAGCCCGATCAAAGCCGACAAAGAATGGGCGAAAATTCAAATCAATGGCCAAAATGCACTGCGTGAAACCGATACCTTCGACACCTTTATGGAATCGAGCTGGTACTACGCGCGCTACTGTAGCCCACACGCCGATCAAATGTTAGATCCAACAAAAGCCAACTACTGGTTGCCTGTGGATCAGTACATTGGTGGTATCGAACACGCGTGTATGCACCTATTGTACTTCCGTTTCTTCCACAAACTATTGCGTGATGCTGGTTTGGTTGACTCAAATGAGCCAGCTAAACAATTACTTACTCAAGGTATGGTGCTGGCCGAAGCCTTCTACTACACCAATGAGAAAGGCGGTCGTGTTTGGGTTTCTCCACTGGATGTAACCGAAATAGAGCACGATGAAAAAGGCCGTATCACTAAAGCGGTAGACAAAGACGGTAACGAGCTGGTTTACACTGGCATGAGCAAGATGTCGAAGTCGAAAAACAACGGTATCGACCCTCAAGTGATGGTTGAAAAATACGGTGCTGATACGGTTCGTCTATTTATGATGTTTGCTGCACCACCAGAGTTAACGCTTGAATGGCAAGAATCTGGCGTTGAAGGCGCACACCGCTTCTTACGTCGTCTATGGAAATTAGCTGCCGATCATATTGCGGCTGGTAAAACTCCGGCACTAAATAAAGACAGCTTAACTGGCGACCAAAAAGCACTTCGTCGTGAGCTTCATAAAACGATTCAGAAAGCGACTGATGATATTGGCCGTCGTCAGATGTTCAACACGGCCATTGCTTCGGTAATGGAATTGATGAACCATCTACAAAAAGCGAAAAAAGACGGTGAACAAGATCGCGCTATTATCGGTGAAGCCCTATCGGCAATCGTACGTTTACTTTACCCAATTACGCCACACATGAGTTTTGAACTGTGGAATCAATTAGGTAATACTGGAGCGATTGAAGACAGCCGTTGGCCTGAAGTTGACGAGTCTGCGTTAGTTGAAGACAGCAAGCTTATCATTGTTCAGGTAAATGGTAAACTGCGTGCTAAAATCACAGTTGCGGCCGATGCCAGCAAAGAAGAAGTAGAAGCCGCTGGTTTAGCCGATGACAACGTAACGAAATTCACTGACGATAAAACGGTTCGTAAAGTAATTTATGTTCCGGGCAAACTGCTTAATATTGTTGCCAACTAATACAACAAGGAAAGCGAACACTGATGCTAGTTAAACGCATAGGTTTCGCCATGATGGCAGTGAGCATAATGCTCACTGCCGGATGTGGCCTCAAATTACAGGGCAGTTACTCTATACCGCAAGAACTGCAAACGATGAGCCTAACCAGTCAGGATAAATACAGTAAACTGACTCGATTAGTTCATGAACGTATGCAACTCAACAACATTTCAATTGTTGACCTGAACCAATCAGAACCAAGATTGAATTTGATTTCTGATTCATTAGAACGCTCAACCCTTTCCTTTTATCCAAGTGGTAACGTCGCAGAATATGAGTTGATGTATCATGTTAACTTTACGATTCAATTACCAAATCAAGAAGCAAAGCCTTTTCAAGTCGAGATCCGTCGAGACTACCTTGATGATCCACGTACTGCCTTGGCAAAGAGTCGAGAAATGAATCTTCTAGTTAATGAAATGCGCATTCAAGCAGCTGACAGAATCGTGCAAACCATCGCTGCTTTTAAGCAATAAATAAGGAGAAAAAATGAAGCTGTTTCCCGATCAGCTGTATAAGAACCTTTCTCCTTTAAAGTCCGTTTACCTACTATTTGGTGATGACCCTTGGCTGATTGATAATTGCAAAAGTCAGATCCTTTCCGAAGCCAAAAAACAAGGCTTTGAAGAACGCATACAGCTTCACCAAGAAAACCAATTCAACTGGAATGACTTAGTAAACGAATGGCAAGCTATGAGCTTATTTTCCAATCGTCGCATTATTGAGTTATCTCTACCTACATCTAAGCCCGGTACTGAAGGAGCAAATGTCTTAAAGGAGTTAATGGCTCAGCCTAATCCAGATACCTTGCTGATCATTCATGGCCCTAAAGTTACCGCTGAGCAAACCAATAGTAAATGGTTTAAAGCACTTGATACACAAGGCTTATATTTGCCGTGCAATACACCAGAAGGACCACAGTTTCAGCGTTGGTTAGATGGACGAATAAATTACTTCGGTTTAAGTTTACAGGCCGATGGGCGTGCTATGTTAGTCACCTTATACGAAGGTAATTTATTAGCCGCTGATCAAGCACTACAGCTGTTACAACTGCTATCCAGCGAAGACCAAATATCAGCAGAGCAATTGAGCCTATATTTTGAAGATCAATCTCGCTTTAGTGTATTCCAGCTTGTTGATGCATTGCTGATCAACAAAAAGAAGAAAGCCATGCATATGCTGGCACAATTAAAAGCTGAAGATACGGCGATGCCAATTATTCTGTGGGCGTTGTTTAAAGAGTTATCGACCTTACAGCAACTAAAGCAAGCACAAAAGAATCGAGAGAACTTAACTGTACTTTGGAAAAAATTACGTATATGGGACAAACGCAAACCCATGTATCAAGATGCCCTTAATCGTTTAAGTCTTTCTAATATTGAACACATGCAAGCCATGGCTTCCGAGATCGAACTCAACCTAAAACAACATGGTATCGAAGATTGGACAGCCACCAGCCACTTGTGTTTGCTGTTTGATCCCGTTGCCCATAATTCACTTGCCCATATAAAATTATCATGAAAATAGGCATCCTTGGTGGCACATTTGATCCTATTCATTACGGCCATATCTGCCCAGCTATAGAAGTAAAAGAAAAATTAGGCTTAGATAAAATCTGGCTAATGCCTAACCACATTCCACCTCATAAACAAAGCGCTCATGCTAGCACTGAAGATCGCATAAAAATGGTGGAATTAGTCTGTGAAGAATACTCAGAGTTTGAGCTTTGTGATATTGAATTAAAACGAGCTACACCAAGCTATACGGTAAACACTTTAGAAGAATTGATCGCAACTTATTCTGAACACCGATTCACGTTTATTATGGGGATGGATTCGTTGCTTTCATTAGAAAAATGGCATCAATGGCAACGCTTATTTGACTTGTGCAATATTGCAGTAACCCACCGCCCTAATTATCAATTAGACACAGAAGTCAGTGAAAAAGATTGGTATAAGCAACGCATATCCAACATCAGTAAGTTCAAGATCAATGATGTTGGTCTCATATTCGATGTAGAAGTATCCCCCAAAGATATATCATCGACGGAGATCAGAAAGATGGTTAAACACAATAAACAAGAGCATTGTTTGACCACTAAAGCCATTAATGAATATATAAACCAAAACAAACTGTATTAGGGTCTATTGGTCTTTCGTGTTTATTTTTGCAGCGATAAATTGGTTATCTTATGCAAGGCAGAGTTTGTAAGGTGTGGTTATTTACCGACATACACAACTGTCGTTACTTCGTTTCACATAAACAAACGATAACGCAGCAGCTCTCAGTTTCAAAGAAAGTACCAATTTACGCTGTCTTCGATGCTTTTGAGCACTTCCTGTTCTGTGTTGTGATCAGCTTACTTAGATGGCTAAGCTTCACTGCTCACGCCTTGAACAGACAAGTGCTTAAATAGCACAAAATTTAATCCTGAAAGATCAACAGACCCTAACTAAACAACTCTCTCCAAAGTGCAGCAACTACTCCCTCATTTTGAGTTCTAACAGTAGGCAAGGCTGAATATTCAGAGCTAGGATCGGGTTGCACAGAGAGCACCTGTACAGTTCTTTGGTTTAATAACGCTCCACTATCATCCCATTCTTGCCTTAACATAGGCCTACGAACATACATATTTCTTGAGTAATGTGGTTTCAGATCCCAAAGAACATTATATGGCTCATTTTGTTGCCTTATCTTATCGCCAAACGGCAAATAGGCTGCTTCTTGGCAATGATGAAAAGCACGAATCTTTTCATTAAATTGACCTACCCAGTTTGGATCGCCTTTTTGTTGAGGTAATGGCTTTAAAGACGCAAATTGATGACACTTCGATGCAAATCGCTTGTTTGCTTGTTCACTTTGAGTTCTCAGGGGATCCCCCATCCGCTTGAAGTCGCAAGTAGCACTCCTTGCTTCACGAAAAAGTGTATTTAAATTTGCAACCCCAAATGAATCGGTAAGACTATAATTCAAAGGATCATTAGTATTTTGATAGGTTTCTGGAGCACCTCTTATTTCCCTAAAACCGGGAATATTATAACCAATACGCCAATTTTTATATGGCTCGCCTTGACGATGATTTCTGCCTTTCTCAGGAATAATCAGTACAGTAACTTCATGCGGGCTACCTTTTGTTAAACGAGATAATACTCTCAGCCCCTCTGCTTGCTCCATAACCTTCTCAGGATTATCACGTCTCAGATAATTTTCATTAGTTAGGCAATACAGTGCCTTATATACTTCTGCACGTTTAGAACCTGTCAACCTATCCATAGCTCGATCAATCCAAGAATCAATCGATTTGACTGCATTCAAATCTTTAGCCTTTGCTATTTTGTCAAGCGAAGCTTGACTCACTAACTTATTGGGCGTGAAAGAACCACCGACAAAGAGAGACATTGCTGTACCTAAAGAAAAGAGATTTGCTTATAAGTAAAGCCGATTTATTACATATTTTCTATAAGGTGTTCACCTTAAATTTGTTTATACCATTGCTTTAGCTCAATAAAATGATCGTATTCAGCATCCGCATGAGTAAGCATATTGGCATGGTCATAATCATGCCTATTACCATTAAGCTTACTTAAAACTAAAAACCTCCCTTGCTTAAATTGCAGTTCATCAAAAGTAGACTTTACATCCTTAGGATTCCCTAAGACTGCATCATTTTTCGCAGCAAAGAACCATGATGGTGGTAGGTTAGCATTAGATAATTTAGCGCCATAATCAAACCCATCTTCAGGATCCACCCAATCACCATCAAGCCAAGGAAAGGTTTGTGTCAAACTAAGAAAGCTCTCGTTATCCATACCTATCCCCAAACCTGCAGCAGGAAAATAGCCTTTAAGTTTCATTAAAGGGATAGACAAGCGCTTCCAAACCAAATCAAGCATCAAAGTTCGGTGTACGTTCTTCACACTCACACGACGTTTAGTACCAAAGGTGACAAATGAAGCTACCTGAGATTGCAGTTCAGAATAACGCAGCATAGTGGCGGCCATTAGTACACCGCCCCATGAATGAGCAAGCCAATGCACTTTATCGGCCAAAGGATTCGCTTCTAAGATAAATGCTTGAATACTGGGTATCACTTCTCGAATGACTTCAGTTTGACTAGGGTTAATCCCACGTGCAATTTTAGGGGTGCTCAGTCCTCGCCCCGGCATATCCAGCACATAAACTTCATACCCCTCTTTAGCGATGGAACAAGCGAGCCCTTTTCCCGATTTTGTATAAAATACCCTGCCATTGGAAATAGAGCCATGAAGCATAAAAAATGGGGTTAAGTGCGGTTTACCACTTACAGGTGCGATTTTTCGAAGATGAAGATGCCCTTCTTTATATGGATAAAATATCGATTCTTGCTGGATTTCTCTCACGGATAATGCCTTAAAAATGTCCAGCTACTAACATGCCTTTCAAACTCAATTAATGCAAGTGCTTTACTTCCACTTAAGATCCATTCTTTCATAGACACGATTTATTTCATGTCTCACAAAATAATTTATTCATTAACAATCGTTTACCTTTGTTTTTTTTCTGCTTTTCTTTGATACCTTGTTGCTACTCAACCACTTTCGTATTGATTGATGAGGTATATATGTCTACCGAACTTGCTTCAACGACTAGTACAACAGTTAGTGAATACCCTAAAGTTCCAACACGATATGAAGAAAAGTCATGGTGGCCATATGAAAGAGGTTATAAGGTTGAAGAAAAAGATAAATTGCACCGCGAAATGCTAGTAACTTTTAACAAGGCCACAGCTGATAAAGACCCACAAGCTTTACACGCAGAAACCTCAAGAAAATACACTCATACCCTTAGTGATTCATTTAACCTAACAACGTTAGGGATTGGAGCAACCGTTTTTGTTGGCGTAGTAAGTATCCCTGCTGCATTTAGAGCGTTCTGTCGAATAAACGAAAAACCAAGCGCTAACGAATTAAAGTGGACACTGGGAATAGGCACAACATTGGCGGCAGGAGCAACGTTAATCGTAGGAGGTTTTGATTATCTTCAATCTCCAGAGCAAAGAGTAAGGGAATCATATAACCAAGCTATGAAAGAACTCGTGCCTTATTTATCCGAGAAAGTGAAGTTCGAGCAAGAAGTGGGACTCCTAGAGTTCAAGCTAAATAGTAAATTGCGAAAAGAAAACTTACCACAGGTTAATGTATGGGATAAGAAAGAGCTTGAAGCTGAAATTACTCATTACGAAAATGTATATAAACGAAACGAACATTTCAGCCACTTTACTCAATTAGTGGAAAAAAGAAATATCGCCAAAAAAGCCAGTGAAACCTGCGAAGATGAGTTAACAGCTTTAAAGTCTCAACATAGTGGACTTAAAAACAGTCTAACGAAAGTAAAACGAGATATTACTCGCTTATCGCCCCATAAAGAAGCGGGTAAAATAAAGATGCTTGATACTGAAAAAAATAGTTTAGAGTGGCATATTGAGATATTAATACGGCAGATTACCACAAAAAGCAGTGAATTAGCGGATAAACAAAAAGATAAAACTACTGCCGATAAAAACGCAAAAAAATATGAACAGACACTGCAAGAGGAACACCCTCAAGACTACAACAAAATCATAGTTCCCTATCTTTGTCTTGTTGAGCTGAAAAAGCGATTTAATAATTATAATGGGAGACCCTATCAGCAACACTTAGAGCGGGTATTAGAAGTTGGCATAGACGACTGGATACTGAATGGCCAACCAGAGATTCCCGATGAAACCCCACCAATGCATGCTGATGAGATCGTTTCTATTTTGGACGAGATTGATAAAACAACAACACTAGTAAAATTATGAGGAAATCCCCTACTGACTAATCCCTCTAGCTTTGACTACTTCATACGTTTATTCATCGGAATGTAAAATATAGGTTTGTGAAATATGGAACAGGTAAGCGCGACTTCACATTCAGGAACAGAAATTTCTTATCAACAAAGTTCCGCGTTAGCTGATAGGTTAGGTTCCCATACAGTGCAGCCCAATTTTGAGCATTCAATACTGCCATTTCTAGACACATCACCAATAAAAACTGAAAGCAAAGCTGATGCTAAAGCTCTATCTGATTTGGGTATCGTCAATCTGAAGCAAATATCAGAGCTAGAGTTTTCTTCGGGCTTCGTAGCCGCAGATAAACTAGAAGCCATAAAAAAGGCGGGGATCTCTTCAATTATTAGTTTGTTGCCTGATCTTGAGGCTGATGCAAATGAAGCCTCAAGTGCAGTAAAACAGGGGTTGGACTTTCATAAATTACCAATTTCTGGCCTTGATGACATCAGTTTTGAAAGCGCAATAAAACTAGAAGAACTTATTCGCCGAGTACAAGATCAGCCTTTTCTGATCCATTGCAGGTCTGCAAATCGAAACGCCAGTTTGATAACTTTAATCGCCTACAAATACAACGGCAAAGATCCTAAAAAAGCATTGACCTTAGGCAAGTTTTGGGGACCTATCCAGCCGAAATTTGAAGAAAAACTTAAACAGTTAATGCAGTAATGACAAGCTTTTTATGTCGGTCATTCAAAAATCTAATTGAGAACGACTTCTCCGCAATCACAATGAGAGCATAATTGCCCTCTCAAGCATCTTTCTGTACAGTGATGTGATTTTTTAGCAAATAAAAAGATCCCAATGAAAGAAGGATTTAAAGTACCTCATACGCTAATTTTGCTGCTTTCTATGATGCTGATTGCCTACATAGCCACTTGGATAGTTCCACAAGGTTTCTTTGAAACAACAACTTTAGACAATGGCCGCCAGGCTGTCATTCCCGGCACATATGCGTTAGCCGACACCTCTACCCACTTGACTCCAATGGACTTCCTTGTTGCTATACCAAGAGCCTTCGCGGCCGCTCAAGATGTGATTTTCTTTGTTTTAATTATCGGTGGTGTACTAGCGATTGCACGAGCGACAGGGACGATTGATGCATTAATTGGAAGGTTATTAGAAAAGTTTGGCCACAAGCCGAATCTGCTCATTTTTATGGTGGTATTCTGTTTTGCAATGGCCTCTGGAGCCATTGGAACGGCAGGAGAATACATCCCCTTTGTTTTGATCCTTGTTGGATTGTGTAAAGCCATGCGCTTAGATGCAATGACAGCAGTAGGGATGACCATTGCAGGTTATGGCATAGGCTATGGCGTATCTGCTTTTAATCCATTTACAGTAATGGTGGCACAAAACGTCGCGGATATTCCTGTGTATTCAGGTATAGAACTACGTTTAGCTATCTTCATTCCCTTCGTGTTGATTGGCTTTCATCATGTTTGGAGCTATGCGAAGAAAGTCTATGCCGATCCCTCTCAATCGCTAACTAATCATTTACCTTGTCCGCTCGCAAACCATGATGAACAGGGTTATCCAGCACTCAATAGTCGCCACAAATTAATTTTACTGGGACTCATTGCGACCATCTGTACCGCGGTTTGGGGAATTGCTCAAAAAGGTTGGTATTTGTATGAGCTAGGTGCCGTGTTTATCTGCTGGGGTATTTTTACGACCATTATCGGTCAGCTAAGCGCTGATCGTGCAGCGAATGAATTTATTGAAGGAGTGAGAGATTTAGCCAGCACGGCTCTTTTAGTGGGGGTCGCACGCGGTATTGCGCTTATTATGGAAGACGGACAAATTTTGCATACTCTTGTACATGCAATGTCTTCACCTCTTTCTCATTTAAGCGCCGAACTTGCTGCGGTAGGCATGTTCATCATGCAGACCGTGTTAAATCTATTTATTCCATCTGGAAGTGGTCAAGCTTATGTCACCATGCCATTGATGGCGCCAGTAGGAGATATCATTGGTGTTAACCGTCAAGTTGCCGTACTCGCTTATCAATTTGGAGATGGATTTTCTAATATGATCATCCCGACCAATGCAGTGTTAATGGGTATTATCGGTATGGCTGGTGTCCCTTACCACCTTTGGTTTAGATTCTGCCTACCTCTTATCGGTAAACTGACCGCAGCCGCTGCTATTGTTTTAGTTTTGGCCGTTACCTTTGATTATGGCGCTGATGTCCAACCCAAAGTTGACCTAGATAATCTCAACACCACACAATAATATCGTTTAGGGTTACTCTCATTTAGAGTAACCCTTTCCTCTTATGTAATACTTTCTAAAAAATTGGTATATCCAAAGCCTATTAAAGCTTGACCTTTTAATGGTACTTTTTCTCTTTGAGGACAATCGTCCCCATATTTGATGAGGAGAAGTAATAATGACCCCACACATAAATGCAAAAAAAGGTGATTTTGCTGACATCGTATTTATGCCGGGCGACCCACTTCGTGCTAAATACATTGCAGACAATTATTTAACCGATGCCAAACTGATAACTGATGTACGAAATATGTTTGGGTATACGGGGTATTTCGAGGGTAAGAAGATATCGGTAATGGGGCACGGTATGGGCGTACCTTCCGTTTCAATCTATGTTCATGAACTTATCACTCATTACAATGTAAAAACCATTATTAGAGTAGGCAGCGCAGGTGGTATTGCCGAGAATGCAAAAGTTCGTGACATCATTGTAGCTACTGGGGCTGGTACGGCATCTGCGACTAATCGAGCCAAATTTGCAGGTTACGATTGTCCAGCAACGCCTGACTTTGCTCTAGCTATTCGTTGCCATAAAAAAGCCGATGAGCTTGGGCTAGATGTGAAATTTGGAAATGTCTTTACCAATGACTTATTTTACGGTTGCGATACAAACCTAATCCCCGCCCTACAAAAAATGAACATTCTAGCGGTAGAAATGGAAACTGCCGCATTGTATACCTTAACTATGGAACACAAGATCAAAGCATTGAGTATTTTGACTATATCTGATCACGTGATCACCGGAGAAGAAACATCAAGTGAAGAACGCCAAAATGGTTTTAATGACATGATGAAGTTGGCTTTAGCAACTGGTTGTTAATTTCATTGAGCCATCACAAAAAATGGATGGCTTTGGAAGCTTTTAATTCTTTAATAAAGGACTCGTCTCTGAATAACTGTGAGTTTCAAGCCAATGTTTTTCCGTTTCAAAATCACCTTGTTCAAGAAACGATTTAACTCTCTTGCTAGATAACATAGCTTTTTTAAGCGAACCATTTAGAGTTGTAGCTATGTTTTTAGCATCTTGATCAGAAACACCCGTAGCATTACTAGAAGTGCCTGCAACATGAAAAAAATAGCTTGAACTCCAACACGATTTTTTCATCGTTAAATCGTATTTTAGGTCAAATGTCTGGCCCCCTATGCCCTTGAGCTCTAGGCGTAAACTACCTGTTCCAGCCAAATCATCAACACGAGACTCCCAAACTTCTTCATTAAGTGCGGTTAGTAAAACTTTATCTTGGTTAAACACAACCGTACTTGGAATAACTGGAATTTGTGTGGCCATAAGCACCTCTTCAATAAAAATCACGCGCTCAACATATTGTTGAAAATTGGTTAATACACCAACTTTAAAAATATCACTAAATACCAATAAAACTGTTAAACCTTATTAACCTCAATTTAATTCAACTTACAGATAAAATAAAAATCATTAAGTTGAAACCTCTAATCTCAACAATTAATTATGTTTAATCTGTATTAATTATTTTTTCATACAGCAAACAACTAATATGCCAGTAACCTCAAATAAGAGATATGTATTATGGCCGCTTGCGCACCACAAACAGATTCTACTGAAAAAATTCAAATCCAAACACTGAGTAATGGTGAGCATGAGTTTAATACGCAGCTAATTACCCGTTTTTCCACGTTAGAAGGCAAAATATTTAGGGTTGAATTCGAAAATGATGACAGAATAAGCGCAAACGTAGAACTGCGAAGAAGCACAAACGCATTACTTTCTTTTTATATGGATTCGAATGCGTATTGTTGGATGGCTCATACTTCTAGCAATAAAGCCTCTTTGGCCGGTGGAAAATCATATAGGCAATACTTTGTTCGAGTGGAAGTTAAACTAAATAAGAGCAACAAAAAGTTAGCCCATTGCTGTGAAGCAGGCTTAATAGATAAAGCTAAACATAAACTCGCTAAGGGCGTCGATGTAAATAAACTCACCTCAGACGGCCGCACTCTGCTTTCTATAGCCACAAGAGCTGGTCATTCGAATATAGTCAAACTTCTCATTGATTCTGGTGCCAACCCCTCAAAACTAAACTCGGATGGAACAGTGCCATTAATGGCAGCTGTTAGCAGCAAAAATGAAGCTATGTTTCAGCAGCTCGTTGATGCTTCTGCTGATATTCAGTGTAAAAATAAAGATGCCCAATCTTTACTTCATTTAGCTGTGAAAGCTCATGATCTGAATATAGTTAAAAAGGCATTACAGGCAGGTTTAGAGATCAACTATCAAGATAAAAAAGGGCGGACTGCATTGCATTTAGCTTGTCACAGTGGGCAACTCGATATCCTCACCTACCTATTTTTTAAAAATGCAGATTCGAGTGTGGTGAGTAACAATGGAGCTAATTGCATCCATTTTGCTGCAGCTTCAGATTCTCTCAGCTGTATTAAGTTTTTATTACATCAAGGAGCAAATATTCATGACAAAGATTCAGCAGGCTCTTCTTGCTTACATATTGCAGCTCAGACAAAAAGTCTGAGCGTTATAGATTATTTAATCTTAAAGGGATTAATGCCAAATGCAACAGACTCTGCCGGCTGCACACCTTTGCATTTTGCAGCGATCAAAGGCCACTATCAGGTTGTAGATAAACTCCTTAAAGCTCAAGCTGATCCAAGTATCAGAGACTCAAAAGGAAATACGGCATCAGATTATGCAGCCGGCAACGGTTATGTGGATTGCGTTATGCTTTTAGGAGAATTAAACCTTGAAGATATATAGTCTCAACAAATTATGTATCATTCAGTTCATATAATTTCCTACTTATTCTTGCTATACTGCGCCGCTACTCCGTTTCATTGAGGTATATGGCGTGCAGAGCGCAGAGTTAAAAGCATTTATTGTTGATAAGATTGAAGATCTTAAAGCTAGAGATATCGTTGAACTAGACGTAAAAGAAAAATCCACCATCACTGAATATATGGTCATTTGCTCTGGCACATCCAAAACCCACGTTAAATCGATCGCAGAGCATGTTGCACTAGAAAGCAAAAACGCTGGCATTCCTCCGCTTGGCGTTGAAGGACGCGATGGTAGCGAATGGGTACTCGTTGATATGGGTAATGTCATTTTGCATGTGATGCAAGATCACACTCGTGACTTCTATCAGCTTGAAAAACTATGGTCAGATAACCACGCCTAATGGTTGAATTGATCAACTTCACCTTTCAATAAGAAAAGCATTGTGGTGCAATTCTCCTTTCAATGCTTTTTTACTTTTTCTTAGAATATTATGAAACTTCAATTGATCGCTGTTGGTACTAAAATGCCGGCTTGGGTTACCCAAGGCTTCCAAGAATATCAACGTCGTTTTCCAAGAGATATGCCACTAGAATTAATCGAAATTCCAGCTGGTAAGCGTGGGAAAAATGCTGATATCGCCCGTATTTTGCAGAAGGAAGGCGAACAAATGTTGGCCGCCATCCCTAAAGGCAATCATATTGTTAGTCTAGATTTACCGGGAAAAAACTTTACGACACCAGAACTTGCAACCACATTAAATAAGTGGCAACTTGATGGTCGAGATGTCAGTTTATTAATCGGTGGCCCTGAAGGCTTAGCCCCCGCCTGTAAACAGGCTGCACAACAAAGTTGGTGTTTATCTGCCCTAACAATGCCGCATCCATTAGTGCGAATTGTAGTGGCCGAGAGTTTATACCGCGCTTGGAGCATTAATAATAATCATCCCTATCACAGGGAATAGATTTAAAGATGGAGATATTCTGTGTCGCCTAAAAAGCGAATGACCATACATGATCACGCCGCTGAAGCGTCCTTATTTAAACGACGAGCCTTATTCACTTTCGTGTGCGTGCTCTTGATGATCAGCTTGCTGCTTTTCAATCTTTATCATCTTCAAGTAGAAAGCTATCGAGATTACTCCACTCGCTCTAATGACAACCGCATTCGAGTCGTACCTGTTGGCCCTAACCGTGGTCTAATTTATGACCGCAACGGCGTATTATTAGCTGAAAACCGACCATTTTACTCATTACAAGTACTCCCAGAAAAGGTCGAAAATCTTCCGGATACATTGCAACGCTTGCAACAAGTGGTTGATTTATCCAGCGATGAGGTTGATACGTTTAATGAGTCAATGAAGTATCAACGTCGCTTTAAACCTCTTACTTTAAAAACGCGTTTAACTGAAGAGCAGGTAGCGGTATTCAGTGTAAACCAATACAAATTTCCTGGTGTTTATGTTGAGGCAGGCTTAAAACGCTATTACCCTTTTGGCCCGATGATGACCCATGTTTTAGGGTATGTAGGGAAAATCAATCACAGAGACAGAGCCAAGCTTGAAGATAATGGCGAATGGAAAAATTACGCAGCAACTAAAGACATAGGTAAGCAAGGTATAGAGCGCTATTATGAAAGCTTGCTTCATGGCACTCCAGGCCACTTAGAAGAAGAAGTCAACAACCGTGGCCGGACCATTCGTACTTTAGAGAGCACTCCCCCAACCCCAGGGCAAGATATATATCTTACGATTGATATCAAATTACAGCAAAAAGCAATGGAAATGTTAGCTGGGCGTCGCGGATCTGTTGTAGCCATAGATCCTCGTGATGGAGGTATTCTTGCGCTCGCTTCTAGCCCCAGTTATGACCCTAACCAATTCGTTCATGGTATTTCAGGTAAGGCTTATCGCTCATTATTAGCTGATAAATCTCGCCCTCTTATTAATCGAGCAACTCAAGGGCAATATGCCCCAGCTTCGACTATTAAGCCTTTAATGGCTTTAGCGGGGCTTGAAGATGATGTGGTTGATGAAAAAACCCGAATTTGGGATCCGGGCTTTTGGCAAATCCCTAATGTCGAGCATAAGTACCGCGACTGGAAACGCTGGGGACACGGCTGGGTAGATGTTCATCATGCCATTATTGACTCTTGTGATACTTTCTTCTACGAGATGGCCTATAAATTGGGAATTGACAGGATTTCAGAGTTTATGATGCCGTTTGGCTTTGGTGAAAACTCTGGCATCGACATTTTTGAAGAATCCCCAGGCAACATGCCAACTCGAGATTGGAAACAACTAAAGTATGAACAACCTTGGTATATTGGTGATACGATTTCTATCGGTATTGGACAAGGCTATTGGACAGCAACGCCACTGCAAATGGCAAATGCCACTGCTATCTTGGCTAATCACGGTCGACGCTATATGCCACACCTTTTGCGCTCAATGCAAAATAGCCAAAGCAATGTACCGGCCCCCGTCGACGAGCTTCCTCCTATTACCCTTAAGGACCCTCAAAATTGGGAAATCGTGAACGACTCAATGTTCCGAACAGCTGATAAAATGCGTTTTAAACATTCTCCATACAAAGCAGCAATGAAGACGGGAACCGCTCAAGTGGTCAGTGTTGCTCAAGATGCTAAGTATGATGAAAAAGCCATTAAAGAACGACATAGAGATAACGCACTTATCGTCGCTTACGCTCCCTATGAAAACCCTACTATCGTTGTTTCGGTTGTACTAGAAAATGCGGGCTGGGGTGGAGAAAACGCAGGACCTGTAGCGAAAGCCATGCTAGATGAATATCTGTTACGGCCACAAACATCGGGTAAACCAAAATGAACTCTCAACACTATCGCCCAAATATCTGGCGCCGAATGCATATTGATTTACCATTGCTAATAGGCCTTATGGCCCTGATGATTTATGGCGCATTTGCGATTTACTCTGCCAGTGGTACCAACATCGCTATGGTGGAGAGACAGGCTGTCCGCATGGTACTTGCACTTGGAGCCATGCTATTTATGGCACAAATCAATCCAGAAGTACTAAGGCGGTGGGCTTTACCTATTTATATCACGGGGGTTGTGTTACTTGTTGGTGTGCACTTTTTCGGTGAAGTGAATAAAGGAGCTCAGCGCTGGCTAAATATCGGTTTTATGGAATTCCAACCATCAGAGCTAATGAAGCTCGCTTTCCCGATTACCATGGCTTGGTATATTAGCAAGTTCCCATTACCACCCAAAAAACGCTACCTTGCAGGTGCCGCGGTGCTCTTACTGGTACCAACACTTCTGATCGCCAAACAACCCGACTTAGGCACCTCTATTTTAGTTGCCTCATCTGGTATTTTTGTACTGTTTTTATCGGGGATGAGCTGGAGAATTGTGCTTGGCCTTATTGGTTCTGCGCTCGCATTTCTGCCTATACTCTGGTTTTACTTAATGCACGATTACCAACGCACTCGTGTACTCACTTTACTTGACCCAGAAAAAGATCCTTTAGGCGCAGGCTATCATATTATTCAATCACAAATAGCAATTGGCTCTGGTGGATTATGGGGGAAAGGTTGGCTGCATGGCACTCAATCTCAATTAGAGTTTTTGCCAGAGCGCCATACCGATTTTATTTTTGCCGTGATTGGAGAAGAGTTCGGCCTCATTGGTAGTCTTATTTTATTAGCCATCTATCTTTATGTGATTGGACGAGGTCTCGTTATCGCTTCACGCGCTCAAACCAGCTTTGCTCGCTTATTAGCAGGCAGTATCACTTTGACCTTTTTTGTTTATATCTTCGTTAACATTGGAATGGTTTCTGGTATTTTACCAGTAGTGGGAGTCCCCCTACCATTGATCAGCTATGGTGGAACTTCTATGATTAGCCTAATGATTGGTTTTGGTATTTTAATGAGCGTAAGCACTCATAGACGCTTTATTAATCGTTGATAAAAAGGACTCTTTGTTATGCGCTTCATTCGCTCTATCTTCCCCATACTAGCGTTAGCGGCATCAGGTTGTGCAAGCTCCTCTGTGCCACCAGCTCCAGAATTAAAGCTAAAAGATGACTTTATTCAGCAGCAAGTGGATAAAGGCATGGACAGAGCTGAAGTTCAGCAGTTACTTAAACAAGCAAAATTTAATCAAGAAGTCATTGATGCCATCACTCGTCCGTGGGAAGCAAAGCCTTGGTACAAGTATTACCCACTGTTTTTAACCGAAAAGCGTCTCAATGCAGGATTGAGGTTTTGGAAGCAACACCAAACGACCATTGCTAAAGCCTCTAAACAGTTCCAAGTTGATCCCGAAGTCATTGTCGCTATTATTGGTATTGAAACCTTTTATGGGAATTACTTAGGACGTTATTCAGTTTTAGACTCCCTTTATACGCTTGGATTTTACTACCCTCCTCGTGGTAAATTTTTCCGAAGTGAACTCAGTAATCTAATGCAATTAGTCAAAGAAGAGCATCTAGATATCAATAACCTTAAAGGCTCATATGCAGGCGCGATGGGATACGGTCAGTTCATTTCATCCAGTTACCGCCATTATGCTGTAGATTTTGATAAGGACGGAAGCCGTGATCTTATTGGCAGCCCGATAGATGCGATAGGAAGCGTTGCAAATTATTTGCACAAGCATAGATGGCAATTGGGTCAACCTGTGACTCTACAGCTAACCACTGTTAACAATGTTGCTCCCAAAGCTAAGGTATGGAGTGGTGAACGTTTGAAGTTGAAGGCCAGTGATATTTTGTCTTCACAAGTATTTTTAAAACACAATATGGACATTGATGTTTCCCAGCCAGCTATGCTTATTGCTTTAGATCAGCCTAACGCTAAAGAATACTGGCTAGGGCTAAACAATTTTTATGTCATCACGCGTTATAACCGCAGTCCTTTATATGCAATGGCGGTATATCAATTCAGCCAACAGCTCAAGCACGCTCATGAAAATCAGTAACCTATTCATTGGACTTACGCTCATATTGATCCTTGGCGGCTGTAGCAGCAGCCGCTACCATTTGTCAGATGACAAAGCGCCGGTAAATCCTCCCGATTTATCACAAATCAAAGATGCACACCCCAAATATGAGCCTCACTCGCGCCAAGGTAATAAAACCTATGAGGTATTTAATAAAAAATACCAAGTATTACCATCGTCCAAAGATTATGTCGCTATTGGTAAAGCCTCCTATTATGGCAAGAAATTTCATGGCTACCACACCTCGAACGGTGAAATTTATGATATGTACTCAATGTCAGCCGCCCATAAATCGCTGCCTTTACCGAGCTATGTTAAGGTTACTAACCTCGAAAACCATAAATCTGTAATTGTAAGAGTGAATGACCGTGGCCCTTTTCATAATGGAAGAGTCATTGATTTATCTTATGCGGCGGCCTACAAATTAGGAATGCTTAAACAAGGCGTAGCGAATGTTAAGTTGGAAGCCATTCATTTTGATTCCCCTTCTGCACTCAATACGAACCTTGAGTCCGCGACTCGAACCCAATTGTATATTCAGCTTGTCGCATCAAAAGATAAAATTCGACTGACATCGCTTGCTAACCAAATACAGTCGAAATATAAACTGTCAACTCGATTACAGGCCGTTAAAGGTCTATTTCGTTTACAAGTTGGCCCTATGAGTGAAACCACTTTAGCTGAAAAAATATTAGAAAAACTTAAAGCTGACGGCTACCCCAAAAGTTTCATTTTGTCTGAAAAATAGAGTTATACCAACTTATACTTTCGTAAGTTTTATTTGTTATTTCGCTGAACCTTATGATTTTATAACAGTCATAATTAACTGAATTAATGTTATACTTCAGCCAACTTTTTTAATTTTTAACTAAAAACGTGCCTTATTAATGATGAAATTTTCTTGTAAAGCTTTGCTGCTCTCTTTTGTTTCCTTTTCTTCTCTAGCAGCCCCAGTTGTCATACCCGATGCTCCTAAAGTCGCCGCCAAAGCCTTTGTGTTAATGGATTACAAAACCGGTAAAATCATTGCAGAGGAAAACGCATACGAATCACTCAACCCTGCCAGTTTAACCAAGATGATGACCAGCTATGTCATTGGTCACGAAATGAAAGTTGGTAACATCAAAGACGCAGATGAAGTGACTATTTCAAAAAAAGCATGGTCTAAAAACTTTCCTGACTCCTCAAAAATGTTCATTGAGGTTGGAAAAAAAGTCAGTGTTGCAGATTTAAACCGCGGCATTATTATTCAATCAGGTAACGATGCTTGTGTTGCTATGGCTGAGCATATTGCAGGTACTGAAGACGGTTTCGTTGACTTAATGAACTCATGGGCCAAGCAACTTGGCATGCAAGACAGTCACTTTGAAAATTCTCATGGCTTAGATTCAAACCAACATAAAACCACCGCTTATGATATGGCATTGCTCGGCGCTGCTCTTATTCGAGATGTACCTGACGAGTATGCTATTTACAAAGAGAAATCATTTAAATTTAACGGTATCAAACAATATAACCGCAATAGCTTGCTGTGGGATAAAAGCATGAAAGTGGACGGCATAAAAACCGGTCACACATCTGGCGCAGGCTTCAACCTTGTTGCTTCAGCAACCAAAGGTGATATGCGTTTGATTTCAGTGGTTATGGGTGCAAAAAGTAGCACGGCTCGCAAAGCTGAAAGTAAAAAACTGTTAAATTACGGCTTCCGTTTCTACGAAACGCTAACACCTTATAAAGCTGGCGATACTTTTGTTACTCAAAAAATCTGGTTCGGTGATCGCCCAAATGTTGATTTAGGTGTCAATATGGACACGCCTATTACGATTAGTCGTGCCAATGCTAAGAATATTGAAGCGAAGTTTGAATTAAGCAAACCAATCGAAGCGCCTATCGCCAAAGGGGAAACCGTTGGTCGCTTATATTTTCAAGTGAACGGTAAAGAAGTGGCACAATTCCCACTGGTCACATTAAACGAAGTAAAAGAAGGTAGCATTTTTAGTAAAGCGGTTGATTACTTTAAGAAAATGGTTTCAGATAAATAATCGAATTCTCAGATAAAAAAAGGCGCTTAGAGCGCCTTTTTTTTATTCTGTTTTAAAAGGTTAAGAGCAAGAACCACAACAGAAAGACGGTGCTTCTTTTTCTTCTGATTGTGTTGTCTCAAGCTCAGGGCTTTGCTCTAACTCTGCGGCTTCATGGTTTTGAGTTTCAGTATTTTCTTGCTTAGTCATTGGTGATACCTCTTTCAATAGATAAAGCGAGACTATCAATCCCGACTATTTCACTCAAGTATTATCACCCTAAACTTTGATCTCGATTAAACAAACCGCAATATAACGATTTATACCATTCACATTAATTAACTATGTTTATAGGAGAGCTTTAGCAAAGGAAATACAAGGCGCAATGACGAATCATAGCCGTAGCTATGGTGAGGAATTACAACGCGGTAGTTGCAAAGCTAAAGTTCAATCTAAGGCATAGTTGGTATTAGAGCTATTCTTCACCATCTCGGCATTCACCTCGTATCATGACTTCTTTATCTAACACAGTACGATCTAGTTCAATATAACCATCTTTACAGTAACGACTTTGCCCGAGGGTACGCGTTAACCCGTATTCGACTGCCGCCTCCCATTGAGCAATTCGCTTTTCTCTAGCCCGCAGCTCACGAAGTAACTCCGAGCGAGATTTCATCTTCACATTTAATCGCTGTCGGTTAGGTAAAGAACCACTCCTTTCTAACGGAGAAGTTCGCCACACTTTATAAGTAAAAAGCTTTATACCACCTGTTCTCGTTTCAGTGGTAAAGCTATCTCTTACTTGGCCAGCGTAATCAGCATTGGTTACTGTTGGCTTGCTACTACAAGCAGATAGACTAGCAGCGAGGAAAATTGGCATTAGTCTCAGTACTGTCATAGTAGCTCCTTTCATGCTTTATTTTATTTAGATGATAGATCTTCTAGATAAGCGATAATATCCGATGATTCATACATCCAGGTTACTTTGCCTTCTTCTTCAATACGTAAACAAGGTACCATTGAGCGTCCACCTAAATTGGTCAAATCTTGTTGATGTTGATCTGCCTTAGCGTCCACCACCTCGATATTTAAGCCTAAGCGGCGAATAGCACGACGAACTTTTACGCAAAAAGGACACGCATTATATTGATAAAGCTTAAGGTTTCTCGTTAGCTCGTCTAACTTGGCTTGAGTCTCTGAGCTATGATTTGGTTTTGCAGGAGCAAAGATAAAATTAAAAAATAAAATGATGCGACCTAGCAGCCAACGAATGATAAACATGATTTACCTCTCAAAAATAGTTTCATCAAGTTTACCTAATTGACCGCTGTTCTGTATAGAAATGCACAAAAGTTAATGCTAAAAATAACTCAGCTTCTTCACTTGCTTGAAAAAACTGCAATTAACAAGCCTGAAGTAAAAAAGTCCTTTACCTTTATAAAGGCTTTGAGCATAATGCACCTCGTCCACAGGGGTGTAGCTCCAATTGGTAGAGCGCCGGTCTCCAAAACCGGATGTTGTGAGTTCGAATCTCTCCACCCCTGCCAAAATTTAGAAGGCCTTGCAGCAATGCGAGGCTTTTGTCTTTCTGAATCTCAGCTTTTCTTAATATACTTCAGTCCTTACAAGCTCAAATCAGCGCGAATGATTTTTGAGCAATTATGTCAATCTATGTATATTAATCCTCATAGTACGTAAACTACATCATTAAAGGATTAATAATGAGACAAGCAATTTGGACTGCTTCATTTTTGGCTCTAATTCTGGCTTTGTTTACATTTTACCTTGTCCATACAAAGCCCATATTCAATACCATTGAAACACACAATACCTCGCTAGATAAAGCAACTCTAATATCTACGCTAACAGCTAGTTACAAGCCTAAGACTTTGGCAAAACATGCCGAAGTTGAACTCACCACTTATCCCCAAATTCGTACCTGTGATGAATCAACAATAGCCCAGCTATTTGAGCAACTAGAGCAATATTCATTAGAAAATGACTTACTCAAGATGCCAAGACTCGTTAATGAACTATCAAAATTGACCACTTTTGAAGCTAAATTTGCATTTATTATTCTCACAAGCAAAACACAACAAGAAACGATAGAAAAACTTAGAGCTTTAAGTAACGACTACCAAAACAATAAATACCTTTCATTTCAATTGCTTTCAATGTGTGTTGTTGAACAGCAGGATCAGTGTTCTGCTTCGTTGATTGATTCCGAAATAGAAAAAGACGAACAAAATGCTGCAGTATGGTTACTTAAAGCCATGTATGAGCTAAACAACAATAACCTCAATAAATTACATGAGGCAATAACAGAGGCTGCCAATGCTCCCCTAATGGATTCCTTTTATGGGGAAAATCATCATGTATTTCACACTGCGATCGAGCAAGTGGGGGTGGCAAGTTCTCTTCAAAGCCAAGTAGCGACCATAGGTATGGTTGCAGCGCTTCCCATACCCTCTTACCACAAACTTATTCAATACTGTGAGGGATTAGATGCAGAGCAATCTGAGATCATAAACTCCTGCCTACTTTTGGGAAAACAACTTAGTAATGGAAAAGTCACTTTACTCGAAAACCATATAGGCTTGGGCTTACAAGAGCGGATTCATGAAAAACTCAACAACACTAAGCAGTTGAATGAACTAAAACGGGAAAAGCAGAGACTTAATGAAATGACATCATCATTTCATCAAAGCAGTAATTTACTCATGTTAAAACATAGAATGACTTCTGATTGGCTCCAAAAACTTAAAGAAGTCGGAGAAGTTGGAGCCTTTAGCTACGTACATGAAGAAGCCATTCGTCTTTCAGCTGATCCTAATTTTGATCCTTGCGAAGTCGATTGGTAATTGGAGGCTATTCTCAATTAAAATCTTCCAATTGATTAAGGCCAAACTGCAGACCGAATCAATCACAGAACACTCTTAGATAGTACTTTTGATTATTTATAATAAACTCTATTAATTTATATCATTAGTCATAAAGTGGTTTCTTAGTTTATTGAATAACACAAATGGCTTCAGCTACTCAAGGTGACATCCCCCCCTCTCAAAGCTTTGATCCAAATGCTCCTATTTTTCCGGCCTCTTTATTGAGTGGATTAAACTTGAAAGGTACCAGTGAACCTACACACGAATTAAAGACATATGAAGCAAGTTTCCCTATTCCACCTGTGCCTAAACCAATAGAAGCATTTGCTAAATTTCATAGTTATCAACCAGCACCAACGCAGGCACCAGAAAGCCCACAGTTGCTAGATATGATATGGACTGATGAAGATGATTTAGAATTTACGACTTACTTAGATAAGTTGCAAATCGAGAAAAGACACGAAGTTTCTCCGACTCATCATGCACAGAAATCGCTCTCTGTTCAGGTGACATTACCGAATAACTCAATTTCACCAAAAAAAAGTACTTATGAACGCCAACAAGCAATGACAAAACCAACACCTAGGTTATTCAGCCAAGTGCTCCTCTCTCAAAATAAAAGTAATCATAGCCAACCATTACAGAAACAAAAACAACCTACTGATATGGTTTTGAATATAGAACTTTTCGATGCCAATATGCTAGAGGTAAAATTGCACAGTAGTGCTCCTGAGCAAGAATATGTTGAAGTTACCTTACCTCTCAAAGAAATGAACTTTCATAAGTGGTCGAATCACTATCACTATTTAGGTATGAAAGGAAAATTGCAAGATCATCTCAGTCCAAAAAAAGCCAAAGAGTTTACATTACAAGAAATAAGTAAAATTTGCGTACCTAGAAGAAGAGTAAACACCAGTGACCTTGTTGCGATAGTTATCGCTTTTTTTCAGTTTTGTATTGAAAATAAAACGCCGGATTCATTAAAGGAAGCAAAGGATATGCTATACAATCAAATACCGAAACTCCCCTTAATAGAAATCACTGAGACGATATGCAGCATGTACATCGCTTGTTGTATTGAACCGGCCAATGTTTCTGAAGCTAAGCAAATGTTACAGGACATGCTGAGTAAATTTAAAACAAATCTCAAGGCTCATACAATTTGTAATATGTTGTTCGTATTTATCAAATCTGGAGATTGTCGATCAGCTTATCAATTGATATTGGGAGAGACTCTATATAATTCCAAAATTAATTGGTCACCAAAAATATTTAAATATCTACTGTTAACCTATATAGTTGACCGCAACGCAACACTAGCACTTGGATGCTTAAAAAAAATACACTCCCTCTCCTCAACATATATAAATGAACAATGTTTTTTAGTATTTTTAACAGTATGCAGAGTCGCAAACAACCCCTCTTTAGCCTATGAGGCAACAACAGAAATATGGCTAACTGAAAACGATATAACAAAACACATCACTCAAGCTTTTATTGAATTATGTACCTGTAACAAAGCGCCTGAGCTAGTATCTAGATTTATAACTGCAGCAAAATATGAGCGGATTGAAGACTTTTACAATGATTTATCTTCGACACAAATCATCACGGTTAAGCTGTTAATGGGGTTTCCGATTAAATCTAGTTAATTCAGTTCCAAAGATTAAAAAGTAACTATTAGTTATGTCATAAAAATCTATATAAAAATGACATGTTCGATTTACTATTGTCGTAACTATCTCTTTTTGAACAACTGTTTAGGGGCACAATGGCTTCGAGTCCTCAACCACCACAGCAGCCAGTATACACATGGAAACCTCAACTCACACAGCCCTCGATATCTATAAGTCCACAACTCCCACTAACAATGTCTAATCATGGAAACTCAGGTCAATATGAAGTTACGATTACTTATCGAGGGCCAGCCCCAGTGCTCCCCAATGCAATTTTTTCACCGGAAATAATTTCCGCATTCCATACTTCCACAGGTCAACAAGTATTGCCTAATGCTTTAGCATCCCCTCCTGTACCTGAGGCAACAGGCGAAGTTTGGTTTGACTCAAACGATGACCAAACATGGGGTGACCCTCTAGAAGATATGAAGAGTCAATTCGTGAAGCGGTGGGCCATCCCCTCTGATGCTCCACAAATGGAAGCCCCTCAACCTGAATCGATAACAACTACAACTACTCAGCCAGATCCTTGGCCATTGTTCATCGAACAACCTTCCCGTCTCCATCCTCAAATGCCAAGAGAGGAGCATAAAAAACGCCCCCCTTCTTCCTCGGTAAAGCGTCATCAAAAAATAATGAGTAAACCTGATAGACTCTCATACACAGGGGACTATCAGCGTTCTGCCAGAGAAATACAATTATTCAATGATGGAGTAATTGAAATAAACCTTGTTTCAAATTTGAAAGGTGAAAATAGCGTAAACGTGTGTTTCTTTCTTGATAGTGTACCTTCTCATACATGGTATGAAAATATTCACTATAAAAACGCATGTGAGTACTTAAGTAAAGCAACAGGAATATCTCACGCAAAGCTTATGACTCTCCGAACCCTTGAGTTCTTGAAAAAAAGGAATGAAATAGGGTATATCACAGAACAAGCTTTCACTCAGAGAGGAACGGCCGCGGTTATTGCTTTTCTACAGAACTGTATAAGCGACAAAACTCCCAGCTCAGCGATAGAAGCACAAGACCTGCTTTATAATCAATTAAAATGTATCCCTATCTCAAAGACATTTTGTAGTATGCTCGTCGCGGCTTGTATTGAACCGTTAAATACCTCTGTCGCTAAAGACTTGGTATTGAGGGATTCTACTCAGAAGTTTGAGCAAAACCCTACTGTTTTTACAGTGAAAAATTATTTGCTCGTTTGCATTAAGTCTGGAGACTATTTAGAAGCATATCGACTGGTATGGGGACAAAAGTTACGAAAATATGGTATTCATTTCTCATCAACCATTTTTAAGTATCTGCTACTCAGCTATGCACAAAGTCAAGAGACTAAATTAGCGTTCGCTTGTCTTAAAAAAATGAATACTAATTGCTCCGAACTCATAGATGAAGATTGTATGTTAGCTTTCTTAACCGTGTGCCGAGTCGCTAGAGATAGTTCAAGAGCGGAAATGGCTATCAGAGATATCTGGCTTAAGAGCCACTGCCTTTCTCGATTGATCACACAACATTTTATCGATATCTGCATCGATAAAGAAGATACAGCTGCGATTCAAGGCATTATAGACGTATCAGATCATCGAAACCTAGATTCTTTATATGGACAGTTAACGACAGAGCAGGTTAAAGCCGTTAAGCAAATGATGATTTCTTCACGTCCTACTAAAACTAAATTTCACAGCCATCACAGAAAGTAATCGGAAATTCAGATTATAACAATTCGTTTTATCCGTTATACAAGATAAGCTCATCATTCTATTATTTGCTTCAACGACACGGCACTAAGCCAAATTAATTTATACCTACACTGGAGCAAACACCATGTCTCAATCATTGATTAACACAAAAGTAAAACCTTTTTCAGCTACAGCATTCCATAACGGTGAATTTGTAGAGCTAACGGAGCAAGATCTTTTAGGTAAGTGGTCTGTAGTATTCTTTTACCCAGCTGACTTCACTTTCGTTTGTCCTACTGAGCTAGGCGACATGGCTGACCACTACGCTAAATTGCAAGAAATGGGCGTTGAAGTATTTGCTGTATCGACTGATAAGCACTTCACTCACAAAGCATGGCACGATACTTCTGACACCATCAACAAAATCAAATTCCCAATGATTGGTGACCCTACTGCAGCTATCAGTCGCAACTTCGGTGTGTTAGTTGAAGAAGACGGTGTTGCACTTCGCGGTACTTTTGTTGCTAACCCTGAAGGCGAAATTAAAATCGCTGAAATTCATGACCTAGGTATTGGCCGTAGCGCTCAAGAGCTACTTCGTAAAATTCAAGCAGCACAATATGTGGCGACTCACGACGGTGAAGTTTGTCCAGCGGCTTGGACTCCGGGTGAAGAAACACTTGCTCCATCTCTAGATCTTGTTGGCAAAATCTAAGCTAGATTTCCATTTCCCCTTTGGGCACCAGCCTTGGTGCCCTACTTTTTCCCTCAGCATTTTTATAGGGCTTTGATATGTTAGATACCAATTTAAAAAACCAATTATCCGCTTATCTATCAAACTTGCGTCGCCCAATTGAGCTTCACGTCAGTCTTGATTCTTCGCCTACTGCAAAACAACTTAACGAAATGGCGAATGAAATTGCCGAGCTTTCAAGTTTGATCAGCCTTAAAGAAGTCTCTGGCAATCGCACTATAGAAATGACCGTATACTCACCTGAAACTCAAAGTCGAATAAGCTTTGCTGGCATTCCAACAGGGCATGAATTTACCTCATTGGTACTGGCTTTATTACACTCTGGCGGTCACCCAATGAAACTTGATGAAGATATCATCGAGCAAGTTCGGCAATTAGAAGGCACCTTTGAATTTGAAACCTTCGTCTCATTAAGCTGCCAAAACTGCCCTGATGTCATTCAAGCACTGAATATGATGGCAGCTATCAACCCAAACATTACCAATGTGATGATTGATGGTGCGGTATATCAAGATGAAGTTGATGCTCGTAATATCATGGCTGTGCCATCTGTATTTTTAAATGGTGAAAGCTTTAGCCAAGGGCGAATTACTTTAAAAGATATACTAGCCAAAGTTGATACGAACTCAGAAACTAAAGCAGCAGAAAAAATTAATCAAAAAGATGAGTTTGATGTACTTGTTGTGGGCGGAGGTCCTGCTGGTGCAAGCGCAGCCATTTACGCTGCCCGTAAAGGCTTGAAAACGGGCATCGTCGCCGATAAATTTGGCGGTCAAGTGAGTGAAACCGTTGGCATCGAAAACTTTGTTTCTGTAAAAGCTACTGAAGGACCTAAGTTAGTAGCAAACTTAGAAGAGCACGTTAAAGATTATGACGTTGACATTATGCAGGGGCAACGAGCCAATAAACTGCTTACTGATAACGGTTTTACTCTTGAACTTGAATCTGGTGCCTACTTACAAAGTAAGACCATTTTATTAGCCACTGGCGCTCGCTGGCGTGAAATGAACGTTCCCGGTGAGCAAGAATATCGCGGCAAGGGAGTTGCTTATTGCCCACACTGCGATGGTCCATTATTTAAAGGCAAGCGCGTTGCGGTAATTGGCGGAGGTAACTCAGGCATTGAAGCTGCTATCGATTTAGCTGGCATCGTTGAGCATGTGACAGTACTTGAATTCGACTCAAAACTTCGTGCTGACCAAGTACTACAAAACAAAGCAAAATCTATGGGTAACATCGACATTATTACCCAAGCACAAACTACAGAAGTGCTAGGAAATGGCACTAAAGTGACAGGACTGAGTTACACAGACAGAGCAACCGGTGATAGTCATCATGTAGAACTGGCAGGAATTTTTGTTCAGATTGGTTTAGTACCCAACACAGAATGGTTAGATACCATCGAACTGACTAATCGTGGTGAAATCGTTGTTGATAACCAAGGTCAAACTAATATTCCTGGTGTATTTGCTTGTGGTGATGTAACCAACAGTGCTTATAAGCAAATCATTATTGCGATGGGTAGCGGTGCTACCGCTTCATTAGGCGCTTTTGATTATCTGATCCGTCAAGTAGACGCTGAAACCCAAGCAGCCTAATAACGTCTAAAAATGATTCGTTCTGTTTGAAGACAGAGCGAATCACCTTCAAATGCTCACAAACACACATTTACATAACATATCAGTTACTTACAGGTTAATCTTATTTTAATTTCATTGCCAAAGTACGACTTTACTGCTAAACAATACTCATCGGAATAATTAAGGTACCGCAATGTCTTGGTGTAAAGTAATTACTGATTGCCTTCGGTCTAATCCATTTAAAAATGAGATGTTGGAAGAATATCTTCAACAGGTCTCTGAAAAAGGCAGACAAGGCACCCATGATGACTTTATTTATAATGGCTTACACTTTTGCGTTGAAGAAGTACCTATATTTTTACCTAAAGACAGAGGAAATGTTGTATACAAAGTAGCCGGACCTTTTAAGAATCACGTCAATTTAGCAGGGAAACCACTTATTCAGGAAAGACTATGTCTAACTCCAACGCCATTAATCAAATATGGCACAAATATCAGGGCTACAAAGTATAAGGGAAAGGCTGACACCCAAGGAAAAACTTATTATGACGTTAAATGGGATATACCTACTAGAATTTCATTATTTCATCATCAAGCGAATCAAAACTACGGTGAACTGAAGAGCCAATTTGATTCACAACAATTGCGTGCGCCTGCGTATGTCTTGTATAGAGAAAGACTAGAACTAATAGTAAACGATAAAAGCATTCATGCTGATGTTAAAAGTAAGCAAGAAAAATATGAAGAAAACGAACAAAAAGAATTAGAGAGAAGTAGACAAAGAAACTCTCAAGGCATCACCACACACACAATTAATACTAACGATCCAGCCCCTTCATCAAATGTTGTTCAACCTGAAACTCAAACTCAAGTTCAAAGCCCGTTACAACAAAACAATACTTCTGAGCAGCAAATAGAACCCACACAGCCCAACCTATTAAGAACTCTCTGGACACGAACAACATCAGTAGCAAAATGGGCAGTAGAGAAAG
This sequence comes from Parashewanella sp. 2210YD4-3, assembly GCF_056591735.1. NCBI lineage: Bacteria > Pseudomonadati > Pseudomonadota > Gammaproteobacteria > Alteromonadales > Shewanellaceae > Parashewanella > Parashewanella sp. 2210YD4-3. Next base: position 278,566 of record NZ_JBWQOG010000001.1, read on the forward strand.
TCAAAACAAGTCGTGCACAAACAACCAGTGACATTGCTGCTAATTATGTTTATATAGATGTTCATTCCCCTCTAGAAAATCCCCCCCCAACATCTCAGCCACTCTCCTCTGGTCTGGAGATGTTTCAAGAGCTAGAGCTTAGAAGACGAATATAGTTTCTGTTAATACTAGAGTAATACACTGTGGGCATTAACTATCACGCGTTAAGCCTTTTTCAACCGTCTTTATAATACGCATCGTTTTACGCTCTAGCGCATATTTTTCATTAGATTTATTATTCTGTTGTTCTAAAGCCCATTCTATGTGTTCTTGCACCATATCACTCACGTCTTCAGCCTGAGATTTCATCTCTAATACTGCAATTATTTCTTTTGAATACGGAGCATTACCGAGGGCTATGGCGATATTTCGTAACCATAGTGAATGACCAATACGGCGTATCGCACTGCCTTGCATTCGAGTTAAAAATTCCTGTTCTGTCCACTGGAATAAGTCCACCAGCTTGGGCAGTTTTATGGAGTCTCGAATATGAAAATCCCATTCTTCAGTCAGTGGAGCTTCACTATTAACGGGACATACTAATTGACAGTCATCACAACCATAAATTCGATTCCCCATTAACGGACGAAACTCTTCAGGAATAGAGCCTTGATGCTCAATGGTAAGATAAGAGATACACCGACGCCCATCCACTACATAAGGTTCAACAATGGCATTAGTTGGGCAAGATTTAATACAAGCTACGCATTTTCCACATTCATTATTAACAGGTTCATCAACTGGCAAAGGGACATTAATTAATAACTCCCCTAGAAAAAACCAGCTACCCGCATTGCGACTTAGTATTAATGAGTGTTTACCTGTCCACCCAATCCCAGCTTTATCGGCTAAAGGGCGTTCAAGAATAGGAGCAGAATCCACAAATGGGCGATATTCAGGTATAGCTTCACCAAGCTCTTGTAGATGGCTGGCAATTCTATCCCCAAGCTTTTTGATTCGATTGCGCATCATTTTGTGATAATCACGACCTCCCGCATAACGCGAGATATAACCTAAATTAGGATCTTTAAGGTTAGTGGCAAATCCAGCTTCTGGCGGTAGATAATCCATTCTGACACTGATCACTCTTAGGCAACCCGGCTGTAGCTCCTGAGGTCTTGCTCGCATCATGCCGTGATTCGCCATGTAGTGCATTTCACCGTGATAGCCTTTATCTAACCATTCTTGCAGCTTTGGCTCTTCATCTGCTAAGTCTGTATCGCAGATCCCGACATGAGCAAAACCAAGCTCTTTGCCCCAGAGTTTAATCTTGTTGGCTAATTTTAATAATAAGTCAGATGAAAGCATGGATGTGTCGAAAATAAAAAACCGAACTTAATTTTATCATCAAGTTCGGTTTAATGCTCTGAGTTCAATCCCAGAAAAAATATAAATTACAACTATAAGCGTTCTAGAAAGAAGTACGCTTATAACTGCGGTATTCCGGCTTCCAGAAACTCTTTTCAATACTTCTAAGGATGTGCTCATCCGTAATTGGACGAGCCACACCATCTTCAATGGCTGCTTTGGCAACAGCGAAAGCAATTGTTTTACTCACTTCATGAATTTTTTCCAATGGAGGTAACAATTGCCCTTCACCGTCTTGCGCTAAAGGAGAACATTCTGCTAAAGCACGGCTTGAAGCCATTAGCATTGAATCGGTTACACGTTTAGCTTTAACTGCTATCACACCAAGGCCAATGCCTGGGAAGATATAGCTGTTATTACATTGTGCAATTTCAAATGTTTTATCATCCAATACTACAGGTTTAAATGGGCTACCTGTTGCGACTAATGCTTGGCCATTTGTCCACTTCAAAATATTTTGCGGCGTTGCTTCAACGCGGCTTGTTGGATTAGACAATGGGAATACAATTGGACGTTCACAATGTTGATGCATGGTTTTGATCACTTCTTCAGTGAATAAACCTGGAACACCAGATACACCAATCAAGACCGTTGGTTTTGCATGAGTCATCACTTCAATAAGTGAAATATCTTCACCTGAACCATCCCAATCTTTAGCTACATCAGCTGGTTGCGCTAATTTTTGCTGGAATGATAATAAGTTAGGCATCTTATCTAACAATAATCCCCAACGGTCAACCATGAATACTCTTGCGCGAGCTTCTGACTCTGAAATACCTTCAGATTCCATTTGTGCCACGATAGCTTCTGCGATACCACAACCTGCACTACCTGCTCCAACGAAGGTGACACGCTGCTCACTTAATTTAGTGCCAGCCGCTTTACACGCTGCCAATAATGACCCAACCGTTACTGCCGCCGTACCTTGAATATCATCGTTAAAGCAGCAATATTTGTCTTTATAGCGCTCGAGAAGTGGCATTGCATTCTTTTGAGCAAAATCTTCGAATTGAATTAGAGCTTCTGGCCAACGCTCTCTTACCGCAGACATAAAGTCTTCAATGAATTCAGCATACTCATCACCAGTAATACGAGGGTGACGCCATCCCATATACATAGGATCATCCAATAATTGTTGATTATCGGTACCAACATCTAAGGTAATCGGTAAAGTGTGTGCTGGAGAGATACCACCACAGCTAGTGTATAGTGCAAGCTTACCAATTGGGATCCCCATTCCACCAATGCCTTGATCTCCCAAACCAAGAATACGCTCACCATCAGTGATCACAATCACTTTTACTTTATGACGAGTAGAGTTATTAAGAATATCACTGATACGCTCACGGTTTGGGTAAGAAATAAATAACCCACGATTTCGGCGGTAATTCTTAGAGAATTGCTCACAAGCTGAACCAACCGTTGGTGTGTAGATAATTGGCATCATCTCTGTAATGTGATTTTGCACCAAACGATAAAACAAAGTTTCATTGGTATCTTGAATATTTCTTAAGAAGATATGCTTATTAACATCACTATCAAAACGACTGTATTGTGCATAAGCTCGAGAAGCCTGCTCTTCAATCGTTTCAGTGACTTGAGGTAATAAGCCTTCTAAATTAAAGAAAATGCGTTCTTCTTCAGTAAAAGCTGTGCCTTTATTAAGCAAAGGCGCTTCTAGAATTGCTGGACCAGCGTAGGGAAGATACAGCGGACGTTTTTTATCACCCATCGGATAGACCTTTAACTTTGGTTGTAATGAATGGGAAGTTACTTCCCTTGATACTTTAATGATAACCCTTTGATGAAATTACGTAACATTTGATCACCACAAGGTTTAAAATTCTTATGCTCTGGATTGCGGAAAATCGCACCAAGCTCTGATTTACTCACTCTTAAATCAGCTAAAGCCAAAACTTCAATGACATCTTGCTCTTTAAGCTCAAAGGCGACTCTTAATTTTTTAAAAACAAGATTATTATTAATTTTAGTCGGTTTTGGAATTTCACTACCTTCTTTCAAGCCACGCTTTTCAATAATAAGGCCATCTAAGAATCGACATAAATCTTTATCAAGAAAAGAAACAAACAGTTGATCATCTTCTTTTCTCAGAAAATGATGAAGCTCAACATTAGTTATTGAATGTCCTGCATGTGCAAAAATGGAAATCATCTTAGCGTCGTCGTAATCAAGAACGAAACGCAGACGGCGCAAAATATCATTGTTATTCATGGTAAATCTATCTGTAAGAGCATTGGGGTGGCATTATATACTGAAAATAGACTTTTAATGCTGCATTTTGATGGATAACTTATGCGTGATTTAACACAAGTCTTAACTCCTTATAGGCAATCAAGAAAACATTCTGTTTAGATATTAGCTAACGAAACGTTTTCCTCAAATAATTTATTACTGTTCCTACAACGGTCAGTTCATTATTTTTTACTGATTCATAATCTTCTTTGTGATCCTCTGCCTGTGATTCTTGCTGCACGCTTTCCCACTCTTCTAGAGTCTCATCAGAAACAGCGATATTGCTAACTAAAGCTACAAGTGATGCTCTATCATCGATATATTCATATTTTCTCGCCATTTCAAGAGCTGTTTGTCCGAAAGAATCTCTCAATTGTGCATCAGCTCCAGCATCAATAAGAGCCTTTATTATCCCTTTATCGCCTCGCCTTACAGCAGTATGCAGAGGAAAATCGCCATTAGCGTCCATCGTATTGACTTCAGCATTATGCTTGAGCAAGGCTTGTACCGTTGTCGAGTATCCGTTGTTGCACGCAAGCATCAATGGTGTCTCTCCCTGATGACTAGTAACACTGAGTAATTCCTTATCTCGGGATAAAAAGCTATCTATCATTGTTTCTGATTGAATGCGACAGACACTAAAGAAGACATAATCCCCTTGGTGATGAACCACTCTTGTTGAAGCTTTTTGGTTTAGCAATAGCTCAAGCATATCCGCATCGAAGTGCTCAATAGCATAGACAATAGGCGTAATGTGCTCTGCATTAGGACGGCGCGTTGAGGCATCATAATCTAGCAATAAGCGAACACAGTCATACTGCTTGTTCTTAACCGCCATCATCAAAGCGGTATCACCTGAAGTTTCATCACGTTTATCAACACTCACTCCAGCTTTTAACTGTTGCTCCAAAGAACTAATATCACCACGACTGGCAGCCACCCAAAAATCCCCATAACGCCCTTCATTATTCAGCTCTGACACCATTTTGTTTAATGCCGTTTTAACCGTTTTTTTATCGCTCCACTTATCTAAAAAGCGCTGTTTATCTGACAGCTCTTGCATAGGAATATCATTGGATTGCTCAGAAGTATCGCGACCGCTTCTCAAAGTGACTGCTTCTACGGTTTGAGAAAAAAATTCTCTAAAACCAGACGAAACGTCACAGCTGTACGTGAATGCACTATAAGATGAGGACACTTGATACTCTACCGATAGTGTTGTTTGTGGATCAACAAATCGAACTGTAAATGATGAGTCTGCTCGCTCAATACCATTGGCAAGCTTTGTTAGCTCTGATGTAGATGCATACTCATTGACGTTAATTTCGACTACTTTGTTTTTTTGTGTCGATACAGCTGAACTGGCCATACTCTTTCTCACTGGTGTTTCAATATAAAAAGCATAGTTGAAGCAAAAGGTTAGAGATAATTCTAATAACACCTTTGTTTACAAAAAGTCTTTTTATTTTTGCTGCCAGTTCAGTAAGCTAACAGCAATTAATAGGAGATCATTATGTCTTTAGGAAAAGATTTGAGCCGTCAAGCATTACTACTTGCCGTTTCATTATTGTTCATTACCCCAAATGCGTTAGCAGCTAAAAACCCAACTGAACCTATAGCTAAACCAAAAGTTTCAACGACTAATCATAAAGTTGAAATTGCCGGAGAAACAGTGCGCTATAAAACCATTGCTGGCGGAACTTTATTAAAAAATGATAAAGGTGAAGCTACGGCCAATATCTTTTCGACCACGTATCTACGTACTAATTCAGATAGTGATAAGCCAAGGCCAGTAACTTTTGTGTTTAATGGTGGCCCAGGTTCTGCTTCTATTTGGTTACACCTTGGTATTTATGGACCCAAACGAGTTGTCGTCCCGTCTGACGCTAAAGATGATGGTGCTGCACCTTATCAATTAGTTGAAAACCAATTTTCATTACTAGACGTGACAGACCTAGTATTTATTGACCCTGTAGGAACTGGCGTTAGTCATGCTGTTGGAAAATCCAAAGACAAAGATTTTTGGGGCGTAAAACAAGATGCTAAGTCAATCGCTCAGTTTATTCGCCAATGGTTAACTGAACATAACCGTTGGAATTCTCCAAAATATTTAGCAGGTGAAAGCTATGGTACTGTGCGAGCCGCAGCGGTAACAAATGAGCTCCAAGGTAGTTGGACTGACGTATCTCTTAACGGCGTTATGTTGATATCTTCTATTTTAGACTTAACCCACGCACGTTATCAGCCGGGCAATAACCAGCCTTATATTGGTTTCTTACCAACCATGGCGGCAACTGCATATTATCATGGCAAAGTATCACAAGCCGATAAAGCACTAGGTCTTGAAAGGTTTGTAGAAGCCTCTCGTCAATTTGCACTTAAAGATTATGCCCTTGCATTGCTACAAGGCAGCCGATTATCCACGAAACAGCGTCAGCAAACCATTAAAGAACTCGCTCGCTTTACCGGACTGAAACCAAGTTACTTAGATGCAGTAAATCTAAGAGTCAGTGCTCATCGTTTCCAAAAAGAGTTACTAAGGGATCAACACAAAACTGTAGGACGTTTAGATAGCCGCTATATTGGTAAAGACTATGACTCTGGCGGCGAGCGTATCGATGCAGACCCATCAGGTTATGGTATTGACGGCGCTTATACTGCGGCCATTAACCACTATTTAACTAACGATTTGAAAGTGAAACTAGATAGACAATTTCAAGTGTTATCAGGAAAAGTATTCGCGGGTTGGGATTGGCGTATGAGCGGTAATCGTCTGCACTTTGTCAATGTAGCCCCTTATTTAAGTAGAGCTCAACGTGAAAATCGTGACTTCAAGATATTTGTTGCTAATGGTTATTTTGATATGGCTACGCCTTTCTTTGCAACCGAAAACACCATCGCCGACAACGGTTTTGATGCCACTCGTGTTGATATGAAATATTATCCAGCAGGACACATGATGTACGTTGAAGATAAATCTCTTAAACAACTTTCTGATGATTTAAGACATTTTTATAAGTAATGTTTTAGGGCTGATGATTCCCATCAGCCTTGCTGACTCATTTCAACATAAAAGTATTTATGACAACTCATATGTCTCAGTGCAAAAAAGCAGTTAATAGCCGTGTTTTCGTCGCCTTGTACTTTGCGTTGCTTTTATTTGAACTTTGTCAAAATTATTTTGAAGCTTTATGTGCTGAAGATCATGACCAAGATTATCTGTTACAGTCATATCCGCCCCCATTTTTTCTAGGTACGCTATAGAGTCTTGATGATCATGTTTTGCAGCGATTATTAAAGCAGTATTACCATCACCATCGACTTGTTCTAAGTCTATAGCAGCTTCACGTAATAGTAATAACTTTATGCCCTTTGTATTGCCTTTTTCAGCAAGAATATGGAGAGGCGTTTTACCATTTTGGTCAACAACGCTGGTACTGGCTTTATAGCACAATAATGCCCCTATGCATTTTAAATTCCCTTTTTCTATTGCTATATGTAATGGAGTAGTAACCTGTATGCTTTCATTAGGAAATAAGGAATAGTTAGGTTCTGCGCCTAGTTTAAGTAGTGTGGTAACGCATAACAAACTTTCTAATCGAGTCGCGATCATTAGAGGTGTATTATTGAATTTATCAGAGTCATTCACTGCCAATCCATGCTGATTAAGTAACATAACGCATCTAGCATTTTCACTTTCTACCGCCAGCATTAAAGCCGTTTGCCCACTGTGAGTTCGAGCCGTGATTTCTGCACCGTGATCAATTAAAAAATCAATACACAAATAATGACCATTTAATGTCGCTACCATCAGCGAAGACTTACCTTCTGTATCGGTATGGTTTATATCCGCGCCACTATTAAGCAATAAGTGTATACATGCTGTGCATCCAATACCTGCCGCATAGAATATTGGTGTTCTATTTGAGTTATCTAATGCATGAACATTAGCCCCTCTCTCAATTAACTCAAAAACTAACTTAAAGTTCCCCCTTTGAGCAGCATGGTGCAAAGCGGTCATGCTATGAGCACCAGTTTGATTCACATCGATATCGTCTCGAGACAATAGTAATTTAATACTCTTTTGAGAGTCTTTGATAATTGCGACTTGAAGAAGAGTATGACCCGCTCCGTACTTAAGGGTAAGATCAGCACCTTTTTCTATAATATATTTGACACAAGCAATTTTGTCATGGCAGACGGCGTGTACTATGGCACTGTTTCCCCACGCATCAACCCTGTCTATACTTTGACCTCTTTTTAAAGCTTGACTGATTAATTTTCGACTGCCAGTTGCACTTAAATTATCGAAGAAAAATAAATACCAATTAGTGAAGTAACCTATTTTTTTGCATAAGTAGTTTCGCTTCTTTATTTTAGAATCAAAATATTTAAGAGAATCAAAAGGAACAGCCTCATAAACCTTGTACTTTACGTGTGCTTTGACTCTGAACTCAACGACCTCTTCACCATCCATGCATCTAAAATGGATATAAACAGGATATAATTTTTCTTTTTTGGAATTGAAACCGGCTTTGACTATTTGAGTATCAATTTCCTGTGACAGAAATCTGTAATCCGATTGATCAAATGGAAGTGTGAGAGCATAACTCATCCTTCATTCCTCAGATAAATCACTATTCTTTAAATCTATTAGAATGCACTGAAAAGCAATAGCTTGAATTGTTATACCTTACAATTAATCAGCGTTATTCGTGTTTATGGTATATTGCAGCTCATTTAATAATATCTGGAGCACTTTTTGACACTCACGATTTGGTTTGGCCTTTTGGCGATTTGTTGTCTTGGAGCCATGTCTCCCGGCCCTTCACTTGCGATGGTTATTCGCCATACTGTCGGCAGTAGCCGTTTACACGGCATTGTTTGCGCATGGGCACACTCTTTAGGTATTGGTTTTTATGCATTGATCACCATCTTTGGCTTAGCGCTTGTGTTAAAACACTCACCCATTTTATTTAATACCATTGCACTAGCGGGTGCGGCATATTTAGCGTGGTTGGGGTATAACGCTTTAAAATCGAAAGGTGGAATGAGTGACAAACTCGCTGGAGGCACGCAATCAACCTTGTTGCAAGCAGCAAGAGATGGTTTAGCTATTTCGCTGTTTAACCCTAAGATTTTACTCTTCTTCTTAGCGTTGTTTAGTCAGTTTGTGCAAAATGCTAATGACCATACATCACAGGCCATTATTGTACTCACCCCTTTGTTAGTCGATGGTCTTTGGTACACCTTAATTGCACTGGTGCTTTCACATTCAGCGATTTTACCTAAGCTAAGAGACCATTCAGCACTTATTGATAAGCTATCTGGCATTATTCTTATTGCTTTAGCTGTTCGTGTTATTTTCACTTTGGAGTTTTAACATATGCCTAATCAATGGCAGACTTTTATTGAGTCTGAATCTCAACAGCAGTATTACTCTGAATTAATGAGCTTTCTAAAAACTGAAGCTCAAGTAGGGAAGGTAATTTATCCGCCACAAGATGAAGTTTTTAGTGCGTTTAAACTGACACCGCTAAGCCAGACCAAAGTGGTTATCATTGGACAAGATCCTTACCATGGACCTAACCAAGCGCATGGCTTGTGTTTCTCAGTGAATAAAGGGATCAAGGTTCCACCGTCTTTGGTGAACATCTATAAGGAACTCTCAACAGATATAGAAGGCTTTACCATTCCTGAGCATGGTGATTTACGGCCTTGGGCAAAACAAGGCATTATGTTGCTCAATACCGTATTAACCGTTGAGCAAAGTAAAGCACATGCTCACGCAGGGCGTGGCTGGGAAACCTTTACCGATAAGGTTTTGGTGAAACTCAATGAACAGTCACATCAAATTGTGTTTGTACTTTGGGGAAGTCATGCGATAAAAAAAACAAAGTTAATTACCAATCCAGTACATAAAATCTTAACGGCACCACACCCATCACCGCTATCAGCCTATCGTGGATTTTTTGGTTGCGGTCACTTTTCTCAGATTAATAAACTTTTAAAAGACGCTAATTTTGAACCAATAAATTGGCAGCTCTAGCGTTTAATGGTATTAACGTTTGCTGGTCTTATGTTCTTGATAAATATCATAGACTAGCCAACAAGGAACCCAAGTAATTACGACTAAACAGGCAAGAGGAATACCCACAGCAAGAATAACTGGAGCAAAAATAAATGTGCCTACACACATACCAATCATGGCTCCCCACGCTAGTGCTTTTTGCCAAAAAGGCATCACCAGCTTTTTCAGTTCTTTCGGTTTGGTGATGGGTTCATTCGACTCATTTCTAGGAATGTAATTTAATGATGGGTGCTGAATGCGCCACATGTTAACTCTGTTTGTAGTACCCACATTTAAAAATGAACTAAAACGTTTAGCGAGTGCCTGTGACATCTTTTTATCGACTTTAAACCCTTTAGCTACCGCAGTAAATTCTGCTGCCGATTCTGTAGCATGAAAGGTTGCGTACATTTTCATGTGCGTCCAACAACTAGCGACACTGGTTTCAACGCAGCTCACACCAAGATTGTAAGTAACGGAAGCCTCTTCCCGTTTTGCTTTTCTGTACCACGTTAATTTCAACGTTTTGGCACCAGAATCAGCAAACTCATGCCATTCCTTACTTGAAATATCACTACATTTTCCATTCGGTAATCGAATATATTTTGTTTCTTGAGTGTTGCGATCTTTATAAGATGCAACCACAGGATCATTGGGCTGCAGAGAAGGCGCTATATATTGGATAATTTTTGAAGCCATAAGCTAATACCTCAAACTGTGTTCTGTTTTACCTAAAGAGGACAGTATTTTAGAAACTAAAAGCCCCTCATTGACCTACAAACCAACACCTTGCCGGGAAGGCTTATGACAAATCCGACTAAAAAAAGATATCCCACAAAAAAACAATCCTATTCTTGCCAATCTTCTGTGCTCTTTTGTCATAAGAGGAGGCAAAATTGAGCTGTCATGCTTTATTAACGAACAATGACTATCACGCCATAACTGATGACGTAATTCAGTACCTTTATTCAATTCATCAGTAAATTTACTGGACAGATGACTTTCTAATTTATTGATGAGATCAGGGCTATATTGTTCAAATTTTTGCGAATTATTTTCAACTTGACTTGCGTTGAAACTCGCAAAGAATTTAGTATCTTGCCAAAAACAAGCAACCTGATTCGGCTCAGATGTAATACTGACTTTAAATATTATTTTTTCACCTTCAGAGAGCTTAATTTCAAGTGTGTCTGTATTTGAAGTCAAGAATCTTGAGCAAGCTTCATCGCCCAAAGCTCGAAGCTGCCCTTTAGGCACAGGAATATTTGCCTCTTTGTCTTTATTACTAAAGACAATAGATTCTATTTGAAGTCCCCTTGATGCAAGCGGATAAAAGGGTGTTGTGTAAACTGCAGAGCCAGCCATACAAATTTTAGATCCTGACCAATATATCCGATTAGAGTACGCTAAATAATGTAAATAGAGGGTGAATAGTGAATTAAAGATAGATTAACTTAACATCTTAGATGCAATCCTAATTCGTTAGGTCGTCACGCTTAATTGTAAACGTGCTCTTCGTTGGTGACACCTGAGTCAATACATACTATCACTCCCAGCCCTAAAAACGCAGGTAAAATCCATATTGGGAAGGTGAATGAAGCACCAACAGCTCCAACTCGTGCTAACACTCTTTTCTGCCTTGACCATACTGGCGGCTGGGCATAATTATGATGTTGTCTCAGTGCCGGATGATTCATACGCCACATTTCCAAACGAACTTCAGTCCCTTTATTGAGTTCAGCAGTAAACTTATGAGATAACGTTCTTTTGAGTTTCTTAACCTCTCTAACATCGACGCCAAAATAATTTTTTCGGTCTAACCTTTCATTTTCTGATTCTATATAGAATTTGACTTTAAATTTTGTATCTTCAAAAAAGCACGCAACGGTATTTGCTTCTGTCGGAATAGCAACATTAAATTGAATTTCTCTACTATCAGAAAAGCGTACTACAAGAGTTTCACTGTTTGCTCTCAAAAAACTGGAGCACTGCTCTTCAGTCAAGGCACTGACTTTTCCATTCGGTATCGGGATTGTTTTGGTAGCTTCCTTTGAACAAATAGGGTCACTATCAGCACCATAACCAAAGTGAATACTTTCGACTCGATTAGGGTTTACCGGAGAAGAAATAAGTACAGATGTGTCGCAATAAGGACTGGACATGCAAACTCTCAGTGATAAATACACCGACCTAACAATTTACACGAAAGAAGATGAACTAAAGGTGAAGTGTGGGTTAATCATACAATATGTGGGTGCCAGACTAATTGTTTACCTAATACTGGACTCTATTCCACGTAAAAGCGGTTATCGGGATAAACAGCCCTATTCCAATCATTCTGCCTATCATTTCACGTTGATTTCTTTTTCTAGCTTCTGCAGTCAATAGCTTTAGCCCCTTTGGACCTTTCGGGTTTCTTTCTGCACTGAAAAATGCCCTGTGCCTTATTTTCCAAACTTTCGGTCTCAAGCTCACATCATGATTTAACGCTTTGGTTAACCCTTCTGATAATTGAGATTCTAACTTAGAACTTGCTCTTTTTTCTTTAATGCTTGCTTTAGGCTGTTGTGAGCTTTCATGAAATTTGGCCACAATTAATGTATCGTTAGTCCAGAATGGCCTTTTGGTCTTCAAGGATAGAATAAAACTTACTTCAGTATTATCACTTCTAAGTACTTTAAGCTCTTGTTGATTACTTGTAACAAAATAGGCCCACTCTTCGTTAGATATATCATTAATTTTACGGCCAGTAAGCTTTATTTGATGGTGTTGTGAGGCAGCAGTTCGATAACTCAAACAGGTTGGGTAAGGTTTTCCTACAGAAGTGAGTAATGGTGTATTTGCAGTTGCCATAGCAATAAAAAAGGTTAAGCCGTAACTGTTGCTAAATTAACAGAAATAAGCTTAACCAATGCTTTACAATCTTGATATAGAACTAACTTTTACGGGCAACAGATAGGTGAGCTAACCCCAATAACGCTTGTTTGTATTCACTATCTGGTAAAACATCAAGTGCAGCAATTGCCTTTTCAGCTTCTTCATTAGCTCGACGTTCAGTGTACTCTAGTGCACCTGTTCGTTTAAGCGCTTCAAGCACTTGATCGATCACTTCCGATCCATCTGCTTTTTCGATCACACCTTTGATCAATGCTTTTTCTTGCTCATTGCCGTGAGCGAGAGCATAAATAAGTGGCAATGTTGGCTTACCTTCGGCTAAATCGTCACCAATATTCTTACCAAGCTCTTCACTATCAGCCGTGTAATCTAAAAGATCGTCGGTGATCTGAAATGCCGTGCCCAAATATTTGCCGTATTCACCTAAAGCTATTTCTGTAGCCTCATCAACATCAGCAAGCACACCGGCTAACTGTGTAGCCGCTTCAAATAATCTTGCAGTCTTACAGTAAATGACACGCATATAATTGTCTTCACTGGTATCTGGTTCATTTAAATTCATTAACTGCATCACCTCACCTTCGGCAAGGACATTTGTAGTATCAGCTAGAATTTTCAATACCTTAAGACTGTTTAGCTCTGTCATCATTTGGAATGAGCGAGTATACAAAAAGTCTCCGACCAACACTGACGCACTATTACCAAATAAGGCATTCGCAGTTTGACGACCACGACGCATGGATGATTCATCAACAACATCATCATGTAATAAAGAAGCGGTATGAATGAACTCAACGATCGCCGCAAGCTTCAGATGATCGTTTCCTTTATACTCTACCGCTTTACTTGCTAGAACAGATAATAATGGACGCAAACGCTTTCCACCACTGTTTACAATATAAAAACTAAGCTGATTAATAAGAGCTACATCTGATTCCAGTTGGTTATAGATCAACTGGTTAACAGCCTGCATATCGTCTTCAGTTAAGGCGCGAATCGCTTGTAAATCCATAGTTAACTCTAGAAGTGGGGCCAATTTAAATTTTAGCCCAGTATTAAAAGCAAATTGCGATGATTTTACCTAAAATTGCCAAGTAAAACAGCTTTTGATACCTAATCCGACCTTTTGATTAAATTTAGTATTTGTTTCTCATTTTGTACTTGCCAGCACTCTATTCTTAGCGTAGAATCCGCGCCCATTGTCATTAAAAATTTTTGTAGCACATTGGTGTCTAGAGTTTAAATCTTACGCGGTGTGTTAAAGATCTCGGAGTAAAATAGCTATGTACGCTGTTTTTCAAAGTGGCGGCAAGCAACATCGCGTTGCTGAAGGTCACGTAGTACGTTTAGAAAAATTAGAAGTTGCCACTGGTGAAACTATTGAATTTGATCAAGTTCTTTTAGTTGCTAACGGTGACGACGTTAAAGTTGGCGCACCTTTAGTTGAAGGTGGCAAAGTGGTTGCTGAAGTAGTTAGCCACGGTCGCGGTGAGAAAGTACGCATTGTTAAGTTCAAGCGTCGTAAGCACCACGAAAAGCAAATGGGCCACCGTCAGTGGTTCACTGAAGTTAAAATTACTGCTATCAACGCTTAATAAGGGGAGTCTAACTCATGGCACATAAGAAAGCTGGCGGTTCTACCCGTAACGGTCGCGATTCAGAAAGTAAACGTCTTGGTGTTAAGCGTTTCGGTGGTGAATCAGTATTAGCTGGTAACATCATCGTTCGTCAACGTGGTACTAAATTCCACGCTGGTGACAACGTAGGTGTTGGTCGTGACCACACTCTATTCGCTCTATCTGACGGTAAAGTGAAGTTCGAAGTTAAAGGTCCTAAGAACCGTAAATTTGTAAGCATCGAAGCTTAATTTAAACTTCGAAGTGAACAAGTAAAGCCCTGCCTCTGGCGGGGTTTTTGTTTTTCTATGCTTTAGTCGTGGGTTAAAGGTATAATTCCCCGCATTGCTAAGAGCAAGAATAAATCCAATGAGGTATTGTAAAGATGAAATTTGTCGACGAAGCAGTCATTCGAGTTGAAGCGGGTGATGGTGGCAGTGGTTGTGTCAGCTTCAGACGTGAGAAGTACGTTCCTGACGGTGGCCCAGATGGTGGCGACGGCGGTGACGGTGGTAGCGTATATCTGCTGGCAGATGAAAACTACAATACCCTGATTGATTTCCGCTTTGAGCGTTTCCACCGTGCAGAGCGTGGTGAGAATGGTCGTGGTCGCGATTGTACTGGACGTGGCGGTGACGATTTGATCCTAAAAGTACCTGTTGGTACTCGCGCGGTTGATGAAGAAACCGAAGAAGTTTTAGGTGATCTGACCAAGCATGGTCAGAAAATGTTAGTCGCTAAAGGTGGTTTCCACGGCTTAGGAAATACTCGATTTAAAAGCAGTACTAACCGTGCACCACGTCAGAAGAGTTTGGGTACACCAGGTGAAGTTCGAAGCCTTAAGCTAGAACTGATGTTACTTGCAGATGTGGGTCTTTTAGGCTTACCCAATGCCGGTAAATCTACCTTTATTCGCTCAGTTTCTCGCGCGACGCCAAAAGTTGCTGATTACCCATTTACGACTTTGGTACCAAACCTCGGTGTAGTAAACCCACGATCGGGGCAGAGCTTTGTGATCGCTGATATTCCAGGTTTGATCGAAGGTGCAGCTGATGGTGCAGGCCTAGGTATCCGCTTCTTAAAACACTTAGAGCGTTGTCGTGTACTTCTGCACATCATCGACATTGCGCCGATTGATGAAAGCGATCCGGTTGAAGCTGCAACCTCCATTTTGGAAGAACTTGAGAAGTATTCTCCAAAGCTTGCTTCTAAGCCACGTTGGTTAGTGATCAATAAAACTGATTTACTACTTGAAGAAGAGCTTGAAGAACAAATTAAACGTGTCACTGATGCGCTTGATTGGAAAGACGAAGTACATACTATCTCAGCTTACAACCGTGAAGGTACGCAAGAACTTAGCATTAAGCTTCTAGACTTTATTCAAAGCTTACCTGATGAGGAAGAAGCAGCCGATCCTGAGAAAGAAGTTGAGTTTAAGTGGGATAACTATCACCAAGCCACTGATACTGATTTCAATAAAGATTACGATGATGACTTCGATGATGACTTTGATGAAGACGACTATGATGTAGAAGTGGTCTACGAACGGTAACGTTTAAAAATAAAGAGCACCGTTCATCACGAGTGCTCTTTCATCACTGAATTTTGCTCTTAATTTAATCTTTGCAAAGACAATCAGTCACCCGATCCACTTCTGGCTGATAATCATGATCGCTTAAACAATAGCACACGCAGCCAAGTGCAATCACTAGAGGCAGTGCTAAACACCCAAGAACACCACAAGCAACTCCACCGGCGATAACTTTCTTTTTTTGACAATCTGATAAGGTAAAGGGCTCTTTTGGTAAGCTCTCAATATCTTTAAAGGCTGCATGCTTAGACTCGATAATGTCTTTTCTAAGCATTGAGTTTCTGTCTAATGTACAAGTTAAACTTTTAGAAAGTTCAAATTCAAATTCAAATTGACTTTCATTTTGTAATTGTGAAACTGTAGATTCAAGTTGATGAAAGGTAGCAATAACCGAGACATATGGGATAAATTTACAGAATACTTCATGTCTGGCTTCTAAGGTCATCTTATACACTTTAACGGTATTATCAGATAGTTTAACCTTAAGTTCAGTATTTTTAGTATCAAGGAAATCTTTCCAATCACTTTTTTTAATGTTTTTCGGTTTTACACTTCTTAAGTCAAGATTGTAATCAACCGACGTCGTACTATTTATTAACGGTTGAATTTCACTGCTCATAAACATAGCCTCAAATGCGAAAGTATTATCGTACTCCTACAAAGATGAACTGCTTTGTTACATCTCATTAATTTTTATCAACAGCAAAGAAATAGGTTGAGCTAAATTTGAAAGTTGAAATTCCGCAGTTTCTTTTATCAATTGCAATTACAGCTTATAAATGGAAAATAATATTAACCAAGCTTAACTATTTATCAGATATAGCAACTCTTTATTCAGACAGCTAAAATAGTCGCCTACGATAACGATTCAGGACGAATTCATGCAAATTTCTATAATAGCGGCAATGACCATAAATCGAGTGATCGGAAAAGACAATCTAATGCCATGGCACTTGCCTGAAGACTTAAAGCACTTCAAAGCTACAACAATGAGTTATCCCATTGTCATGGGAAGAAAAACCTACGAATCCATTGGTCGCCCTCTTCCGGGTCGTGACAATATTGTAATTTCCAGACAAGCTAATCTAGAAATTGATGGCGTAACTGTGGTTGCTACTTTTGACGAAGCTAAGCGTGCCGCGGGTGACGTTGAACAGCTATTTGTAATTGGAGGTGGCCAACTTTACCAACAGCTTCTCCCACAAGCGGACAAGCTCTTTCTCACTGAAATTAATATCGATGTTGAAGGAGATACGTATTTTCCAGAATGGGATGATGGCAGTTGGCAAGAAGTTACAAAAGAGTCAGGGATCAGCTCCGATGGGTTGGAATATAGCTTTATCAACTTAGTAAAAAAATGTTAAATTAAGCGCATTAAAATAATAACCTAATTTATACAATTAAGGATTATCAGATGCGCGTATTAACAATCGCGGGTGTTGCTCTGATTGCAGCGTCCCTTGTAACCCCTACAACTCAAGCTAATGAACAACTTTTTGTGAGTGTTTGTAGCTATGTAAAAGCGGACGACAAAAGCCGTCTCCGTAAAAAGCTAAAAGAAGGCCGCCTCACCTTACGCAACATTTATACTGACCTAAAGTGTAACGGTGACAACTTGCTTCAAACCGCTTATAAGTCAGGCGCTAATAAAACCGGTGAATATATTGTTAAGCGTGTTTCGAAAAAAGCACTAGCTGAAAGTAAAGTTTGGGACTGGGCAAATGCCAATGGCCATTCAGCAAGTCCTATTAGCGCGGTTTTAAAAGGCAAGCTTGGTCTATAACATTATTTGATGAAAAGATGGAGTTGCTAAGTTCCATCTTTTCATTTTTCTTTAGATAATCCTAATTCATGACCTTTCACAACCCACTTTGATGGATTTAGCATCACTCTCAAACACTGATAGACATAATCCTCATTTTCATTAGTCTCACCCATAAAATATTCTTCGATAATAGTGCCAATAGGAGATAGTGTAGCGCATGCAGTAGCTGCAGCAGGACCACCTACGGAGTACCCAACACCGCTATGAAGCAAAAAATTACCAATCAAGTGATTTGATATGGTCGATTTTATTGATTTGTCAGTATGACATGATGGTAAACCAGTCGGTCTAGTAAACATTTTGTTCCTATTTTTAAGTGACTGAATTAATTGCAGTATATTCATCTGTACTGTAACTAAATCCTTTAAAAGGAAAATTCACAGAATTGAAATCAGAGTGCTCTATATTTGCTACTCAATAAGTAAAGCCTTGGATATATGTAACCGGTATTCCAACTTAGCTGTTTTTATCCGTAACCATCTTAAAAACCCATTTAGTTGGGTTCAATATCGTTCTGAATCCTCTTGAAGCGTATGTGTCATTTTGAGTTTCATCTGACAGTAAAAAAGCTTCAATACTGGTTACTACAGGTGAAAGAATTGAAGCCGCTATAACGCCATAGGGACCAAAAGCGATTAAAGCCCCTGTAGAATATAAGCATATATTTCCGATTGAATTAGCCGCAAAAGCTTCAACAGGGTTCAGTGAACCAATATCTTGAACAGTAGACATACCAAACCTTTATATTTTTAGACACTGTTCATTCTATATGAATCATCTGAACTATAACTGAATGTTATTGATAGAAAAAAGCACATACCATAAATTGGAATGTGCTTTTTATTAGCTCTAATTGAATCGCTTTTTAAACTCTAAACTCACCAACCGAAACTTGCAGTTCCTCCGCAAGTTTAGCCACTTGATGGCTAGACTCAGCGGTTTGATCCGCACCTAACGCTGTTTCCTCTGAGATAGTCGAAATATCTTCTAACTTTTGTGATACCTCTTTACTCACTAAATTCTGCTCTTTCGCAGCATCTGAAATTTGTGACCCAGAATCAAAAGCTTTGTGAACAGATTGGCTAATTGCTTCTAGAGCAACGTTGGCTTGCTCAGTTTTCTCTACGCAAGACTGTGCTTGAGTACGACCTAGCTCCATAACTTGTACCGCTTCTTCAGTTCCTTGCTGTAGCATTTCAATCATGTGCTGAATTTCACTGGTAGACTCTTGAGTTCGAGAGGCCAAGCTACGGACTTCATCGGCGACGACAGCAAAGCCACGGCCTTGTTCTCCAGCTCTTGCTGCCTCAATAGCCGCATTTAATGCAAGTAAATTTGTTTGCTCTGCGATGCCACGAATAACATCCAAAATCGACCCTATTGATTCACTATCAGAGTGTACTTTGTTTATCACCTGCCCTGCCGTTGTCACTTCGTCAGCAAGTTCTAAAATAATACGTTTGTTTTCTGATGCTATTTCACGAATGTTATGAGCTTCATCATCAGCAAGTTTGATTTGTTCAAGCGCTAAATCTGCACTTGCAGCCACTTGTTGAGCGCTAGAGTTTAGCTCCGTTGTTGCGGTTGCAGCTAAATTAACTTTGTCTTTTTGCTCTTTAATGCCCGAAGTGGTTTGAGAGGTAATCGCAGAAGTTTCTTCCGCTGCTGCTGCAAGCTGAGTCGAGCGGTCTAAAATACCAGTGATAACACTTCTTAAACTATCGACAAGACGGTTACAGTTGGCAGCCAACTTAGCAAATTCATCGTTTCCACTATCATCAAGCTTATGAGTTAAGTCGCCAGATGCCAGAATATTCAGGGCATTGTTGACTTCATCTAAAGACGACTTTAATGGACGAACCACTGCGAAACTCACAACAATCGCAAGTAGAATTGCAAATATTTCCACAACCAAAGAGCGGAAGCTAGCATTATCAATACTCTCAATGGCCATAGCATTAATATCATTACTGAATGCTTCAATATTGTTGTTGAGCTGTTCTAATGCTGTCTTGAGCATTCTTGCCTTGCTATTCATTGCCGAAAATGAGTCATTCACTTTTAACTCGGTTCGTAATTGACTCTGCTTATTTTTAATAATTGAATCATTACCTTGAAGTAAGGATAAGATTTGTGAGAGTCCACTATCCGTTTCTTCGAGCGTGTCTCCCAGCAAGTTGTTATCTAATTGCTGAGCTAAGAATTGTTTTTTTTCAATAATTTCTTTAATGGCATAGTTCAGTTCTTTTTCAACAATGTTGAATTGCTGTTCATTTACCGATGAGAGTAATTCTTGTACTTGAGAAACTAAGTTATTGAGTACCGGATCAAGTAAAGATGCTGTACTCGCTATACCTTGCAGCATTTTATCGTCACTCTCTTGATAATCGATTAAATCGAGCAAAACTGAGCCTGTATCTTCAACCGCTGTTTCAATATCCTGTGCTTGACGATTCGCTGATTCAGTTAATTGTAATACTCGTAATTTACTCGCTAACAGCGTCTTACTAACTTGTTGATAATGTTTATACTCAGCCTGTGTCTTATTTAATACGCCACCAAATTGGGCTTGTTTTTGCATTAAAGCCACAAGATTAGCAATGTTGCCATTAAAGTCTTTATGATTTTCATCAAAATTATTTTGAATCTCTGGTAACTGCGAAGAAGATGATGCGTGAAACGCCATCAATGAAAATTTCTGCTGCTCTGTCAGTAAGCCAGAGAGTTGATTCGTCGCTTTTAATGCAGGCAAGCTGAGCTGCTGCATGGTAAGTGTACTTTCTTTAGAAGTTTGATTTGTAGTGTGAGACATGATGCCGAGCACAATCAGCATTACGGTCACCAAAGTGAATCCACCAACTACGCGATTGGCTACAGAAATTTTCATGGGTACTCCGACTCTTATATTTTTTCCCTATGACGCTAGGGTTTTTATAATATTTTTGTCGGCCTATTTTAAACTTTCTTTAACCTTTTTTGGGTAATTTTTTCACACGTTTCTAAGTGCCATAACGTCATTTGCCCTCCCCAAACGCATCCTGTATCCAAAGCGATCACGTTTGGATCATTGGTTTCTCCCATTAATGCTGCCCAATGACCAAAAATGAGGCGATTTGTTTCTTTAATTTCGCTGTCCCATTTAAACCATGGTTTAAGAGAGGGGTCATCACTCAATTCTGGTGGTTGCTTACAACTAAAGTTTAAACTGCCATCGTTATGTAAAAACCGCATACGAGTCAGTGCATCAATGGTATAACGCAGTTTTTCAAACTCACTAAGCTCATCATGCCAATAGGCTTGCTTATCATGGTACATTTTTGCAATCAGCTCAGGTATATAATCTTCTTGCTTTAGAGCTTGGGACACCTTGTTTGTTTGAACAATGAGCGTGTCGAGATTCCATTGAGGAGGTACACCCGCATGAGTCATAATAAGTTGGTGTTTCGGCAAATACCGCATTAATGGTTGCTGTCTTAGCCAGTCAATATATTTAGGCAACTGTGGTGAATCTAGCAGAAGATCTAGCTTGTCTTTAGGATTCCGTTTTTTGATACCTGCTGCTAATGCCATCAGGTGTAAGTCATGGTTTCCCAAAACGGTTTTAACACTATCTCCGAGTTGATATAGATATTCAAGAGTGGCGAGAGAGTCTGGTCCTCGTGCCACTAAATCACCAACGCACCATAGAGTATCTTGAGAAGGGTCAAAGGCCACCTTATCTAAAAGGCAGCGCAGTTCGTAATAACATCCTTGTAGATCGCCGACGAAGTAATTTGCCACGCTATTTTCCGCAATTAATGGAGGGCTCCAGGTGCTGCTAGCCTAAACATCGGGATTGGTGCTCTGAAGTCCTTATTGTCCTCGGTCACCATCCCATAGAAGCCTTCCATAAAGCCTAGTGGAGTATCGAGCAAGGTGCCACTGGTATATTGATACGCACTGTTAGGGGGAATAGTCGGTGTTTCACCAACTACACCATCACCTTGTACTTCTGTTTTTTCACCATTTCCATCGGTGATAATCCAATGCCGATCTTTCAACGTAGCCTTTTTATCACCAAGATTGATAATGGTAATCGTATAGGAAAACACATATTTATCTTCATCTGGAGAAGACTGTTCATCAATATATTCTGTGGTCACTTCAACACGAATTGGAGACTCTGGCACCGACATTTTCTATCCCGCTTCACTATTTTCTTATGAGGTAGTTCGCCATGTTGACATACTGCTCGACTGAAATCTGTTCAGCTCTTAAACTGGCATCAACGCCCAATTTAGCAAAATCATCATCGTTCAGCGTACCTTTAAGGTTATTGCGTAATGTTTTACGACGCATTCCAAAAGCTTGAGTCGTCAGCTTACGCAATACTTCAACATCATCACAAGGATATGGTTTATTTTCGTATGGTAATAAACGCACAACCGCTGAATCAACTTTTGGTGGTGGAGCAAAACAACCAGGGGGTACTTCTAGCACTGGCACAACCTGACAATAGTATTGAGCCATTACGGTTAAGCGACCGTATGCTTTCGTTCCTGGGCTTGCGGAAAGTCTTAATACCACCTCTTTTTGCAACATAAAGTGCATGGTTTCAATGAGTGAAGAAAACTCAAATAAATGAAACATTAGCGGCGTTGAAATATTGTAAGGTAAGTTACCAAACACTTTCATTTTTTTATTTGGCTGAGCGAGTTGCTCAAAATCAAACTTAAGCGCATCACCTTGATAAATTTCTAATTTATCTTTTAAAAATGGATGTTGCTGTAATCGTTCAACCAGATCTTTATCAAGTTCAACTACATTAAGCTTATCTACGTCTTCGGCTACAGGCTCTGTTAACGCACCTAAGCCTGGACCAATTTCTACCATAACATGTTCATTGTCTGGTGAAATGGCGGAAACAATACGATCAATAATATTGGTATCGGTCAAAAAGTTTTGTCCGAACCGTTTTCTGGCCGTGTGGCCTAAGTGAACTTTACTACTCATGCTCATCCTAAAAAAAGACGCTTACTGTCACAGTAAGTCACAAACAAAAAATGACACTGTGTGTTTACCTACTTTACCATTTCAGACAAGCTAAGGTATTGCTAAAAGCTGAAATGATAAAAGGGTTAAAGAATTTAAAAATTACTGTGTATTAGCTAGCTCAATAGCTTTATTCACAGCACAGACGAAGCTGCCAATATCGGCTTCACCAGTCCCTGCCAATTCGAGTGCCGTGCCATGATCCACTGATGTACGGATATAAGGCAAGCCCAATGTAATATTTACTGATTTACCAAACCCAAGGGATTTTAACACAGGAAGCCCTTGATCATGATACATCGCTAAAACAGCATCAGCATCAGCTAAGTATTTTGACTGAAATAAGGTATCTGCTGGTAATGGGCCAACAAGCTCCGCATCTAATTCAGCTCTAAGCTTTTCTAGTGTTGGTATGATGATGTCGATTTCTTCTCGACCAAGGTGTCCATCCTCACCGGCATGTGGATTTAATCCACATACATAAATTTTGGGCGTTTTTATGGCAAATTTTTCAGTCAAATCTTTATGCAAAATTCGGGTAATATTAGTTAATCGCTCAGGAGTAATGGCTTTAGATACATAAGCCAATGGTATGTGAGTTGTTACTAATGCAACTTGCAACTCTGGAGCCGACAACATCATAACGACATCACGGCAACCTGCTTGATTAGCAAAATATTCTGTGTGACCACTAAAAGGAATTCCAGCTTGATTGATGATCCCTTTATGGACTGGGCCAGTAACTACAGCATCAAACAAACCATTCATGTTGTTTTCACCAGCGTAAGTTAAAGTATCAACCACATAGTTACTATTTTTTTCATTAAGCTCGCCGCAAACCACTTCTGCTTCTAATGAAAAAGGCACTATGGTTAACGTTCCAGCCTCTTGTGATCGCGCCTCTAACGTCGGCTGGTATGGCTTTAACTTTAGCGGCAAGCCGAGTTGTTTGGCTCTAGTCATCAACAAATTGGGATCTGCACAAACAACAAGCTCAGCATCCCAAGACTGCTGAGCAAGTTGTACTACTAAATCAGGGCCTATCCCCGCCGGCTCTCCCGGCGTGATGGCGATTCGTTTAGTTGTCAAAGGTGTTCCTTATTTTTTATCGTCAAACACTTCGATGTAAGCCTCTGAACGCATTTCATCAAGCCAGTTTTGTAACTCTTCATTAAATTTTCGACGGAAGATCAACTGATGTGCACGGTTAGTATTAAACTTATCCGTAGCATCAACCGTTCTACGCTCCTCCAATTGAGCAATATGCCAACCGTGGCTGGTTCTAAATGGTTCGCTGATCTGCCCAATTTTCAAGTTTTCAAGCGTTTTAGCAAATTCTGGAACATAAATACTTGGTTGTGCCCAACCTAACTCACCACCCTTAGCTGCTGAACCAGGATCTTCAGAATACTTACGGGCTACATCAGCAAACTTTTGTTTGCCATCACGAATTTGCTTTAAAAGATCAGTCAATAATGATTTAGCTCGCTCTTCAGATAAAATTGGTGATGGTTTCAACAGAATATGACGCGCTTTTACTTCTTTAATTTCATTAACTTGCTGACCACGAACATCCATAATTCTAATGATATGGAAACCCGACCCACTCTTAATAGGGCCAAGAATATCGCCTTTTTTGGCACCATTTACGACTTCAGAAAATAAAGTAGGCATTGCATTAATGTTCATGTAATCCCAAATACCACCTTCAAGCGCTTTAGGACCTGATGAAGCAGCGATTGCCGTGCTCTTAAAATCGGCTCCATCTTTCAGACGCTTTAGTACCGTTTGTGCACGTTTACTTGCTGCATCGAGTTGTTGGCTAGTAGGGTTGCTAGGTACTTCGATAAGAATGTGACCAATTTGGTACTCAACGTTTTTATTACCTTGCTCTTTAATTAAATTTACAAGGTTAGTGATTTCTTGTGGTGATACTTGAATGCGGCGTTGAACTTGAATACGCTGGATTTCACCGATGGTCATTTCTTGACGTAATTGCTCACGATACTGAGCAAAACTGGTTCCCGATCCTTCAATCTTCTTTCGCATTTGCTCAACGGTAACACCTTGGTCTTTCGCGATATTGCTAATGGTTTGATCCAATTGCAGATCACCAATATGCAAACCAATACGCTCAGCCATTTGTAACTGCAAACGAGTAAGAATAAGTCTTTCAATAACCTGTGTTTTTAGTGCTTTATTAGAGGGTAAAGTCTGATTGTTTGCCTTAGCATTTTCTTTAACTGTGTGCATCATATCTTGAACTTCACTTTCCAAGATAATGCCATCATTTACTTGTACTGCAACTCGATCCAACGGCTGTGGCACTGCCATCACCGATTGGCTTAACAATATCGCACATACGGCAAAAATCACTTGTTTACAAAATCTCATCCACAAAATCCTTGGCTGATTATTAATTATTTTTTCACTGTTCGCTTTGACTACGTCTTTTGACAGAGGTTCAGCAATCTAGCACATTAATCTGTTAAATAAATGGGTTTTCTGTAATTAAAGATGCTGTCTTTCAACATATCTGAGATGCCAAGGTTACCTGAGCCCCCCAACCCTTTAATCATGAAATTAAGATAAATACCACTCTCAAACTGCTCCCGATCGATTGGAGTCGTCGCAATATTATCATTAAAGTTGGTTCTGATCCGATAGTGATAGCTCAAACGCGCTACCCAACAGCATGATTCATATTGGAAACCAGCATAACTCTCAATCGAACGTTTACGTTTAAAGTCGTAATACCAATCACCGACAAAATATAAGTTCTTCTTAATAGGCCAGGCAATACGTGTTCCTGCTTGAGCGATGTCCACTTTGTTACCAGTATTAGCATTATTATTTACTAAATCAGGCACAAAACGGTAACTTAACTGAAACAGCTTATTGGCTTCTGGACGAAAATCTAATGTAGTTTCATATTTACGAGTTTCATTGAGTTTGGTGTCATATTGAACTTCTGAACTGACATACCAATCATTGTAAACATGGGCATCTAATTCCGCGGCCAGCACCGATGAAGATGGCTGGTTAGTAAGCTCATTATTGGATAAACCTACTCTGCTGTTTCGTAAGTAAAAAATTTGTCCAAAACTAAATTTCAGTTTTTCACGATTACTTTCATCGAACAATCGAGAGGTTAAACCCAAGGTAACTTGGTTAGCATCGGCAATACGATCCAGCCCAGAAAAACGACGATCTCTAAATAGGCCGTAATAGTCTTCTTGTAATTGAGCTGTATCGTACAAAGCAATGTTGGATTGATCTTGATAACCGACATAGAGATACTGAATTTGCGGTTCAAAGGTTTGACGATAATTTTGGTCAAATAACTGGGTTTGACGCTCTAAATTAACCTGCCCGTGCAAACGAATAGATGGAATAGTACGACTTACGCTTTTCTCCAACCCTAAACTTTTCAAGCCATTGCGTTGCCAGTAATTGGTTTGATAAAGCTTCAATTCTGTCGTGAAAGATCCAGCCGGGCCATATAGTGGTAACAGCAATCTTGGCTCAATATGTAAACGAGTCGCGGAGTTGTGCGTGTCTTCATCATGAGCAAAATTAGTTACTTCTGAATAAATATCAAAATTTAGGTTGTTACTTAATTCAGGGAAACGATAATCAAAGCTGAGCTGAGGCATCACTTGATAAGGCTTTTCAGATAGCCCGAGCACTTTAATGTCTTGTACTTTTAAGCCTAAATCCCAATCATTACTTAAATAATTTAATTCACCTACTCTAACCAACTGGTTATCAGTCGCTTGTTGAACATCAGAGTTAAAATCAGTGAAGTAGTTGTTATCTGATACATCTGTAAAGTTGGTTAATACACGTAGGTTTTCATTGATTCGACCTTGGTGCTCCCAGTGATATAGATAACGATTAGGATTACCTTGCAGGTGGTCATCACTCGGCAAGTACTCAAGATTAAGCTTACCGTTTTGGTTATTGTTTTGCTCATCTGGCACCAAGTAGCGAAATTCAACCTTACTTAATAAACCACGATTTGACATATAGTCGGGGGTAAAAGTTAAATCGTATTCAGGCGCTATGTTCCAATAAATGGGTACTTCTAACTCCACACCATTGATGGTACTGGTACTGAATTTTGGGAACAATAAACCAGACTTTCGTTTATCAGACACTGGAATGGTCATATAAGGAACATACATCACCGGAACATCACCGATTTTCAGTTTTGCCCCCCAAACTTCTCCCCATTCTTCCTTACTGTCTATCTTAATTTTATTGGCTTCTAACACCCAAGACTGACTCTCTGGTGGACAGGTTGTAAAACTACTGCCATTTAAGATCAGGTTGTTCTCTGGGGTAATCTCAAGTTGCTTGGCATCACCGTGAACTTGCTGCCCTTTGAGCCAATATTGCGCGCCTTTCAGAGTGGCACTGTTATTTTTCATCTGGCCTTCAATGGAATCCGCAGTAATTGTGACTAACGGATCCTCAAAGGTCAGATTGCCTTTAGCCGATAGCTGCTGGGACTCACTATTAACGGTGGCTTCATCGGCGTAAATATGCCGAGGACCTTGCCTAAAGGTCACTCCTCCTGAAAAATGTGCCTCTTTCCCCATTTGTGCATCCGATTGATCTGATTCAATCCAAATGTGATTGTTATTCAACCCCATTGTTGCTTGGCTTTTTCTTGGTGCAGATGGAGGAAGGATCAGACATTGTGACTCGTCTGTCTTTGGATGTGCTGAAGCCGCTTCAGGTTCAGAAGCTTGCTGAGCGAAAACTATCGTAGGGGTAAGGCTAAGTACCAAAAAAAAGCGAAAGTTCATTAGATATTCGTCAATCAATGCCAAAAATGAATTAAGTTATAATCTTGGTCTATAAATGCAAATAAAAGAAGACTATATTCTTGTTTGTCCGAAAAAGTCATTGCGGACAATATTAGTCGACATGATAAATCAATTTTTTATTAAGAGCTATGAGATGCCATTGTCCGATCAAAGATTTTTTCAGCTAACTGAATGGGTTCGTTTATGTTTAGATCCCAACATTCAATTACACCTCATCTCTGGAGACGCCAGCTTTAGGCGCTATTTTCGATTTGAACACAATAATCAAAGCTATATTGCAGTAGACTCGCCACCTAATTTAGTGCCGATACTGCCATTTGTTGAATTAACTCAAAGTTATCACCTATCAGGAATAAATACACCTGAAGTATTACACCAAGATGAGCAACTTGGCTTTATGGTGCTTACCGACTTAGGCGATAACATGCTGAACTCTGCATTAAATGCGGATACGGTTATTCCATTATACCAGCAAGCCATCGAACTTCTGCCTTTGGTTGCCAAGGTACAAAGTACGAACAGACATCAATTACCTGCTTTCGATGAAGCCTTTATTTCAACAGAGTTATCCATTTTTAATGATTGGCTATTAAAAGAACACCTTAATTGTCAGCTTGATGAATCGACACAAAAAATGCTGCTACAAGTGTTCGATACATTAACTAAAGCCATTGTCAGCCAACCTCAAGTTGCCATGCATCGAGATTACCACAGCCGTAATATCATGCTTCATAACCAACAAATGTATCTGATTGATTTTCAAGATACCGTGGTTGGCCCAATTTCTTATGATGCGGTTTCTTTACTTCGTGATTGCTACGCAGTGTGGCCATCAACAGTGGTTGATGATTTAGCCAAATATCATTTCGAACAATGCCTTAAGCACGAGCTACTATCAACAAACACCCTATTTGAACAATATCAATATTGGTTTGATCTAACCGGCATGCAACGTCACCTGAAAATAGCAGGTATTTTTGCAAGACTTCATCATAGAGATGGTAAAAGTGGTTACTTAGCTGATATTCCTCAATCACTTCATTACCTTATCGAAGTAGGAAGCAGGTATACTGAGTTTTCTGACTTAGTCGCTTGGTTACAACAAGAAATACTTCCCAAAGTAGAGGCAACACTTTGAAGGCAATGATATTAGCTGCAGGTCGTGGGCAAAGGCTACGGCCATTAACTGACACACTTCCCAAACCGTTAGTCCCCGTGAATGGCAAACCACTCATCGCCTATCACCTAGAAAAGTTGGCCGCGATTGGAATAAAAGAAGTGGTGATAAACACCGCTTGGCTTGGGCATAAAATCCCAGAAGCACTGGGTAATGGTGATAGATGGCAACTTACCATCCATTACATACACGAAATGGAAGCATTAGAAACGGGTGGAGGGATTTTTAACGCTCTTCCACTTTTGGGAGATGATCCCTTCTTTGTCATTAACGGTGATGTGTTTGTTGAGTCTCTGCCCGATTCACTCGCCGGTATGCAATTGCCTGATAACTGTCTAGCGCATTTATGGTTAGTTGATAACCCTGAACATAATCCGAGTGGTGATTTTGGACTTTCGAACCATTACTTACAAAATGAATCAGATACCATGCTGACTTTTTCTGGCATGGGTATTTATCATCCAAAGTTATTCGACAAAGCACCGACAGGCGCCTTTGGTACACCTTTATTAATTCGTCCTGCCGCCGACAAACAATTGATCCACGCAGAACATTTTACTGGTTTATGGTGTGATGTTGGTACCATAGAGCGGTTACATCAATTAGAGAAACACATTCAATGAAGATTTGGGGTAAAGTTTTTGGTTTTATGATCGGCTTTATGTTTGGCCGATTTTTTGGCGCTTTATTAGGGCTATGGCTAGGTCATATGTATGACAAGTTTCAAGGAGCAAAAGCATTCTTAGGACAAGCCGCCGAACGCCAACGACAATTTTTGAACTCAACCTTTGCTGTTATGGGGCATGTCGCTAAAGCTTCCGGTCGAGTTACCGAAACCGACATTCGTATCGCTACCATGCTAATGGATCAAATGCGCTTACATGGACAAGCACGGACTGATGCGCAAAATGCGTTTAGAAAAGGCAAAAGTGACAGCTTCAATTTAAAGGCGTGCCTTGCTGAATTTAAAGAAACGACAGGCCGTCGACCAGAATTAAATCAGATGTTTTTGGAAATTCAAATACAAACTGCTTTGTCCGATGGTGAGCTGGATGGCAATGAGCGAAAAATTCTTGCTACTGTTGCCCAAGAATTAGGGTACAGCCAACAGCAACTTGAGCAACTATTATCCAGATGGCAAGCCGAATTTCGCTTTCAACAATCACAATCAGGCCGAGCCAGAAAAACCAGTGCTGCCGATGCTTATCAAGTATTGGGACTGGACGCTAAGGCTAGTGACAAAGACATCAAACGCGCTTATCGTAAACTGATGAACGAGCACCACCCAGATAAACTCGTCGCCAAAGGTTTACCCGAAGAAATGATGGAGTTAGCTAAGAAAAAGACCCAAGATATTCAATCGGCCTATGATCACCTTAAGCATGAGCGAGGATTCAAATAATGAAAATTGTGGTATTGGACTATTTCACCCTGAACTCTGGCGATTTGGACGATTCCGCACTCAAAGCCTTGGGAGAAGTGACTTTTTACGACAGAACAATGCCTAATGAAGTCATTGAGCGCTGCTATCAGGCTGATATTATTCTTACTAACAAAGTACCGCTAAACGCCGAGACATTATCTTCACTTCATCAACTTAAGTTTATTGGTATTCTGGCTACAGGCACTAATGTCGTTGACTTAACAGCAGCGAAAGCGCAAGGTGTTATCGTCTCCAATATCCCTGCTTATAGCACTCAATCAGTGGCGCAAATGGTGTTTGCCCACATACTGAACTTCACCCAAAAAGTAGCGATTCATGATCAGGCAGTCAAACAAGAAAAATGGCAAAACTGCGATGACTTTTGTTTTCAGCTTGCTTCGACCTACTCTTTAGTTGGTAAAACATTGGGGTTAATTGGCTTTGGTGAAACAGGCAAGCAAGTTGCCGCTATTGCAAGTGCGATGCAAATGAAACTAATCATTCACTCCCGCACCAAACCTGCCTCACTACCTGAAAATGCCAAGTGGGTTAGCCTTGAGGACGTATTTTCACAATCAGACATTATTTCACTCCAATGTCCTTTAACACCTCAAACGGACAAATTGGTTAATGCTGAAAAACTAGTACTAATGAAATCAGGAGCATTACTAATCAACTGCGCTCGCGGAGGACTAGTCGATGAAGACGCACTTGCTGAATCGTTACATCAAGGTAAAATCTTCGCAGGCGTCGATGTGCTCTCAACGGAACCACCCGCAGCTGACAACCCTTTATTGACGGCTCCAAACATCAGTATCACACCTCATATAGCATGGGCGAGTTTAGAAGCAAGACAAAAGTTAATGACAATACTGGTAGAAAATATTGCCGAGTTTCAGGCAGGAAATGCGATTAACCAAGTGAATTAATCGCACTATTATACTTTAAGCTAGCTTTATTTCTCCATGGTCATCGCAGTGACCATCATGTACATGGTGTAAACGACCATCAACTAAATAATCGAAATGATCACCATGGGGCACTCGCTCATGACCACAATTTGGTCCGTGAACGTGCCCAGATTCAACACAAGATTTTACAGGGTGACACCCATCAGGGTTGGTATCATTAACGTCAATTACATGTTCATCATAGTGATCTTCATGCGGGTGGTGTAAATGACCATCATGCAAGTAATCAACATGATCATCGTGAATGATCGCCGTATGCCCACAATTCTTACCATGTTTATGCTCATGGTGACTATGAATTATATGTTCACTCATCTTGTACCTCAGGTTTTGTCATTCAAATAGCAAAATGAGTATAAAACTGGATGCTTGTATAGAGTCTGAACTGATAAAGCGTGTGTAGTCTCTAGGATAAGAGGATTTCTTTTTGTAGCGGAATCGCTGTCAATTGAAATTGTTTCACTGCTTGAGTCAACATAATTTCTATGTCATCACTATAATCTACGGCTGGCTGTCCTAGAAACGCTAATGCTTGAATTAGGCTTTTTTGCGGGTTATTTGAATCAACCGCAGTGGCGGCGTTTTGCTTAGACAACTTAAATCCCGGCCTTGTGGAAGCCAACGGTAAGTGCAGCCACTTTGGAGCAGGTAAATTCAAGCTCTGAAATAAACTTAATTGACGGCAAGTTGCTTCTAATAAATCACTTCCTCGTACCACTTCAGTGACCCCTTGAAAGGCATCATCCAAAACCACAGCTAATTGGTACGCAAATAAACCATCGCTTCGTTTGATAATAAAGTCTTCTTTGGAGAACCCTGCTTCAACCGCTACTTCACCTTTTAGCTCATCAATGAACTGAGAGACACCTTGTATATTGACTAATCGCATCGCCCCACTCTCTAATTCAAGTGGTTTACAACGCCCATCATAAATACCGCCCATTTCTCGAACGACTTTTCGAGTACATTGGCAGTAATAAGCTTTTTTTTGCTGTAGAAGTTGAGAGAGAGTATCTTGATAAGCTTCTTGTCTCTGGCTTTGATAAAGCACTTCGCCATCCCAATGCAACCCGAAAGCGTCAAGGGTTTTGAGAATGTCATCCGCTGCACCTTTGATCTCACGCGGTGGGTCAATATCTTCCATTCGGAGCAACCACTGACCGTTCAATGAGCGAGCTCTAAGATAGCTACCTAATGCGGCAACAAGAGAACCAAAATGAAGTGAACCTGAGGGAGAGGGCGCAAAGCGGCCTATGTAGGGTGACATAACACCTTCTAAAGAGATCAATAAAGTGAGAAAGACCGACTCTTTCTCACTTTAAAATGGCGTGAAACTTAACCTGCCATTTGCTTTTCTTTGATTTCCGCAAGCGTTTTACAATCAATACATTGATCCGCTGTTGGACGAGCCTCTAGGCGACGAATACCAATTTCGATACCACAAGAATCACAGAAACCAAAATCTTCTTCTTCGATTTTCTGTAATGTCTTTTCAATTTTCTTGATCAGTTTACGCTCTCTGTCACGAGCACGAAGTTCAAGACTGAACTCTTCTTCTTGCGCGGCACGGTCAACAGGATCTGGGAAGTTGGCGGCTTCGTCCTGCATGTGGTTGAGCGTTCTATCAACTTCTTGACGCAATTGATTTCTCCAAGCTTCGAGGATCAACTTAAAGTGACTCGATTGCTCGGCGTTCATGTACTCCTCACCCGGCTTTTCCTGGTATGGTTCTACACCAGCGATAGCGAGTACGCCAAGTTTTTTATTGCCTTCAGGCATAACGCATCTCCTGTCTTCATTTGCGTTTTAAGGGCGTTTTTAAGAACGGCCGCTATCTATATCAGAAGTTTTGCACCTAGGCAAATTTTTTAATGGAAAATTTACCTTTCAACGTCCGTTTTTAATGCTTTATTCAACCCATGCTAAATTAGCCAAAAAGTATAGTACGCTTCTTAGAAATACATCAAACATTGCAACAAATTTAATTCCTAGTTGCGTATTTATAAATCAACAATGTTACATCTGCTCAAAAAAACAGCTTAAAATGCCAATTATCTAAGTTAGAGTAAACTGTAGCTTTTCAGATAACTGCATCATTGATGGATTAATTGCAGCTTTATAAGCAATTACTTCGACTCCAGCCTCAATTGCTAATGCGAGTAATTCTGCGTACTTGCTGTCAATATGGCTCGCTGGCTTTACGCTATAAATCCCCGTATGTAACACGGCAAACAATAATACTGCTCTGTTTCCCTTTTCTGCCATTTGCATCAATTCTCTGAGGTGCTTTTGCCCACGAGTTGTAACTGCATCAGGAAAGTAGCCTTGCCCATTATCCAGCAAAGTGACGCTTTTTACTTCGACATAGGTATCTGGCTTGTCCTCATCTGTTAGCAAAAAGTCTATTTTACTGTTCTCGTCGCCGTATTTTATTTCACGCTGTAAACTTGAGTATCCTTTTAACTCTTCGATGATCTGTTGATTGATTGCCTCTTCTACAAGATGATTAGCACGAATGGTATTGACGCAAATGAAATGCCCATTTTGAGTTTGGGTACACTCCCAACTATGTTGGTATTTCCGCTTAGGGTTATCAGAAGTGCTGTACCACACTTTATCGCCAACCTCAGCACACCCCGTCATCGCTCCCGTGTTAGAGACATGCATAGTCGCTTCGCTTCCACTAGCTAACGTTACATCGGCTAAAAAGCGTTTATAACGCTTGATTAATGTTGCACACTCTAGAGCTGGGTAAAATTCCATAAACACTCACTGAACAATAAAAACGTAAATTGTGGCGCAAATTGTTTCTCAAAGCGAGGATCAGTTAAACTGGCTGCCATTTTCCATCAAGGCAAAAAATATGACTTCTTCGATTAACATTCACCTGACACTACAGCAACCTGAATCCCATTGGGGAAATTCTGATATAAGCTTTCATTCTGACTCAGCCAAGATTCATCTTACTGGGCAAGATAACTTAAGACAGATCCAAATGGCAGCAAGAAAGATACGTTCTCAAGGGATCAACGCGGTATCTTTACAAGGCGATTCTTGGGACATCAATAATCAATGGGCTTTCTATCAAGGCTTTGCTACTGCCAAGTCGGGCTTTACTGTTGAGTGGTATGGTGACGATAAAATTCAGAAATCATTAGAGCATCGCAAAGAATCAGCCAACTTTGCTCGCCAACTGGTCAATGCTACACCTGAAGAGTTATCACCTGTTGCCTTAGCTGAAGCCGCTGCAGAATGGTTACAATCGTTAGCGCCTAATAAAATTACTTCTACTATCATCAAAGGCGAGGCGTTACTTGAACATCAATGGGTTGGTATTCATGGTGTTGGTCGTGGTAGTGAGCGCCCACCAGCCTTGCTTGAACTTGACTTTAACCCAAGTGGCAAATCAGATACCCCTGTAGAAGTCGCACTTGTGGGTAAAGGCATCACTTTTGACTCAGGCGGTTACAGTATCAAAAGCTCTGAAGGAATGCTGGGCATGAAAGCCGATATGGGTGGAGCTGCAACGGTTACTGGTGCATTAGGGTTAGCGATTAAAAACGGCCTTAATAAGCGCGTTAAATTATTCTTATGTTGCGCTGAAAACCTTATTAGCGGTCACGCCTATAAACTTGGTGACGTACTGACATACAAAAATGGTACAACCGTTGAAGTAGTAAATACCGATGCTGAAGGTCGTTTGGTACTAGCAGATGGTTTACAAGCCGCCTCAGAAACTGGCGCTCCGCTGATCATCAATGCCGCAACCTTAACTGGAGCTGCCTATAACGCCGTTGGTACTAACTATAACGCCATTTTTTCTCCACAAACTGAGATGTTAGATTTAGCTAGAGAAAAAGCGACTGCTGTGGCTGAACGAGTTTGGCCTTTACCAATGGATCCGTGGCACAAAGACATGTGCCCTTCTCCTTATGCTGATACAGCAAACAGTCGTCCAGTAAAAGGTGGTGGTGCTGGCGGTGCTTCCAATGCAGCAGCATTCTTATGGCGCTTTGTGCGCGATGACGCGAAATGGTTACATTTTGACTTAGCTGGCGCATTCTCTGATAACAACAGTCCACTCTGGGCGGCAGGCGGAACTGCTCATGGTGTGTTAACGATTGCTGAGTTGATAAAGTAATTAAGTGAGCCTGATTAGGGCCTGTTGATCTTTCAAGATTAAATTTTGTGCAATTTGAGCGCTTTCTGTTCAAGGCGTGAGCAGTGAAGCTTAGTCATCTAAGTAAGCTGGTCACAACGCCGAATAGGAAGTGCTCAAAGCATCGAAGACAGCGTAAATTGGTACTTTCTTTGAAACAGAGAGCTGCTGCGTTATCGTTTGTTTATGTGGAAACTAAGTAACGACAGTTTTGTATGTCGGTAGTAACCACACTTCACAAACTCTGCCTTGCATAAGACAACCAATTTATCGCTGCAAAATTAAGCACGAAAGATCAACAGGCCCTAACCTTCCAGTACTCATCTGCTGGATGATGTATATTTAATTGTCCTTTCCATCAAATTAACAAACTTTAAGTTGTAAACAACTAATAATAAACAATAATTTTATTCATAGGCTTATCTTTAAATTCGACTATGACTCACGAAATAAATTCAAATACAAACGTAGCATCTTACTGCTCTCAGCTTTTTAGATTGTGTGAAAGTGTTGATGATTACGATGATACCGAAACAGAACAGCCCTTTTGGGAGGTTAAAACTCAAAAACAAAAAACTTCAATAGATGAAGCATGGTTTTCCTCTCAATCATCAGAATTTTCTGAACCATCATCTTCATTGGCAAATGACAGTAGATTTTATCCCAAAGTTGAAGAGTTAATCTTTGATACGAATCTATGCTATCCAGAAGATCAGCGACAATGGTTGAGGTGCGCTCGTCGAAAAACGTCAGCTGATAACCCTGCACTCACTTTATTACTAGATTTAGATCATACCGTGTTTGTTGCTTTTAAAAAGTCTGATGAATTATCAGCATTCTTAGAGCAGGGCACCCGATTTAATGCCAAGGACTACATTACAGTTATTCATGAGGATGGAGTTACAAGTTTTTTTATTGCCATTGATACATTCGCTTTAGAAGCGATTTATCAATTTCAGCAAAGAGGTCATATTGTCGCTGTAGTTACAGCTGGGACATATTCATTTACTGAAACCGCTAATTTATTTTCGCAATATAATGTCACATTAACGAAATCGCTATTTTTTAACCGTTATCATGCAAGGCCTTTTCAAAAACGGTTTTTTATCGACTCTATGTTAAAGGCTAAAAATAACTGTTTATTAATAGATGATCTTGAAGACAATTGTCCTACTTCTGCCCATTTCGAAGAAGCAACTGAATTTTATTTTCCACTTCCAGTCTTAGAGGACACGCCTACTCAGCCAGCCATCAATATCGATGATACTGAATGATACCCAGAAATAAAGTCGACTCAAAAAGCACTTTCATTCCATTAATTAAATGATGCCTTTATACACCATATACAGCCTTTAACATTTGAAATATTAAGCAAAAAATGATCGTGCACGATTTAAATGCTAATATGTCGACCAGTCAAAACCAATTCGTTGCAGCTCTTGAACACGCTTCCTATTCACAGTCTTTTTCCCCAACTCCAAGACGCCCTCACTCGCAATAACCAATTGATAATCCAAAGCCCGACAGGCTCAGGTAAGTCCACAGCCTTACCACTTGCTATGATGGATTGGTCTCAAGTTGACGGAAAGATCTTGATGCTTGAACCAAGGAGAGTAGCAACTCGTAGCATTGCTAAGTTTATTGCTCAACAGCGCAGGACTGAATTGGGCAATGAAGTCGGTTATCGTGTTCGAGGTGATAAAAAAATATCGGCCAATACTCGCTTAGAAATTGTCACTGAGGGCATACTCAGTCGCATGATCCAAAACGATCCTGAATTAACAGGGATTGGCATGATCATCTTTGACGAGGTGCATGAACGTCATCTCACCACAGATCTAGGCTTAGCACTTGCGCTTGAAGTACAACAAAGCCTTAGAGATGATTTAAAACTGGTTTTAATGTCTGCAACCTTGTGCTTCGATGATCTCAAAGCACTACTACCAACTGCAGATTATTTAGAATCAGAGGGACGTAGCTTTCCAGTTAGCATTAAATACTCGCCATCAAAAGATCCAAAAGCTTGGTTATCCCATACAGAAAGAACCATCCATTCTCTAATCACCAATGATAGCCAAGGCGACATTCTTGTGTTTCTCCCCGGAAAAGGTGAAATACTCAAATTAGAACAAGAGCTTAATGCATATAACATCAAAGATGTTTGCATATTAACCCTGTATGGAGAACTAAGTCATCAAGCTCAGGATGCGGTTCTCAAACCCAGCACCAATCAACGAAAAGTGATTTTATCCACCAATATTGCCGAATCAAGTTTAACCATAGACGGCATAAAGTGGGTGATAGATTCAGGCTTGAAAAGGCATGCCAGTTATAATCCGAAAACCGGAGTGACACGATTAAGCCTAAAACCCATCAGCCAATCATCTGCAACACAACGCAGTGGTCGTGCAGGTCGAACCGCTGAGGGGCATTGCATTCGTTTATGGCGACAAGAAGATCACCAACGGCGAGCCTCAACAGATACACCTGAGATTGCCGACAGTGATTTACTTTCAATGGCGCACCATTGCAGTTATTGGGGAAGCAGGCAGTTCGATGAACTGCCTTTATTGACTCAGCCACCAACGGTTCATCAACAAAAGGCATGGGAGTTATTGCAGTCTCTCGAATTTGTTGATGACTCGCATAAAATCACCTCATTAGGTAAACGCGCTTTTGAACTTGGCACAGAGCCTCGCCTTGCGCATATGCTTTTAAAGGTAGAATCTAATCCTCAACAGCTTGGATTAGCCTGCCTGCTGACTGCAGTATTAGAAGCGCGAGGATTACCAAAAAAAGGTTGTGATATTCAACATTACCTAAGCTTGTGTCTTAAAGGGTTAATCGGACAACAAGCCAAAAGCTGGTTGAAACGATTTAATATCACCTTGCCTATAACTGACTTAATCCACAATGCTGACTGGCAAACCATAGGCTTGCTTTTGGCTTATGCTTTCCCTGAGCGCATTGCAAAATCTCGTTCTGCTGGTCGATTTCTAATGGCTAACGGTAGCGGTATCATCATTGATGAGCAAGATCCATTAGCTCAGCACACCTATGTGGTTATAGCAGATCTACAAGAAATGGACGGCAAAAGTGATGCAAGGGGCTTTTTAGCTGCCCAATTTTCCCCCGATTTATTTGAACATGAACTTAAATATTTACTGCAAACTCATACTCATAGCGACTGGGATAAATCATCAGGGCGCTTTATTGCAGAACAACAACAACGAATTGGCCGCCTAGTCATTGCTAAACAAAAGCTTAATCAACTGACATCTAAACAACAAAGTGATGCCATATTAAGTTATGTGCAACAACAAGGGCTGACCGTTCTTAGCTGGAATGATAACACTATTCAGTTACAGCAACGGCTGTTGTTAGCGAAGCAATATCTACCTCAATTTAAATGGCCTGATATCAGCTCACAGTGGTTAAGCCATCATTTATCACAGTGGCTTACTCCCTATTTGTCTAATATCACAAACCTCAAACAATTATCACAAATAGACACTTATCAAATTTTGTGGAGTTTATTAAACTGGGAACAACAAACAGCGCTTGATCAACACCTTCCGACTCGCTGGCCCTTAGTTACGGGAACAAAAGCCCCTTTAACGTATACCAACGAGGGAAGAGTATTAATGAGTGTTCGCTTACAAGAAGCACTAGGGTTAGCTGAAAGCCCTAAGCTGGCGAATCATCAGTTGACTGTTACTATGGAGTTGTTATCCCCAGCTCGAAGACCAATTGCGGTAACCGCTGATTTAGCCAGCTTCTGGCAAGGGCCGTATAATGAGGTAAAGAAAGAAATGCGAGGGAAGTATCCCAAACACCTTTGGCCAGATGATCCACAAAATACCCAAGCGACCAAGTTGACGAAAAAGAAATTAAACGGACAATAATGACGACAAAAAAAACCACGAGCAGTCGTAAAAAGACTTCTAAGCTAAAACGTTCACAAAGTTCACTCCTTAAAAAAGCATGGTCAATTTTTTGGAAGCTTGGCGTGATTACACTGGTATTTCTCACTTGCTATACCATTTATTTAGATCAAATTATTGCTCGAAAATTCGAAGGTCAAAAGTGGCATTTACCCGCTCAAATTTATGGTCGGTCCATGGCTCTGTATCCGGGTGCAGCGATTAGCCATCAACAACTTATTGATGAACTAAAATTGCTGGGTTATCGAAAAGTTTCTCACCCTCGCCAAGTCGGAGAGTTTTCTGCTTCTTCAACTAAAGTGGATATCTGGCGTCGTTCGTTCCATCATCCAGAAGGGAATCAACATCAGCAACGAGTGATGGTGACTTTTAATCAGCAAGGGGTTCAAAATGTTTTGCGCCCAGACCAACGACAACTCGCTATTTTTTATCTCGAACCGATTTTATTAGATCGTATTATTACCAGCGATGGCCAAGACCGGTTATTTGTTCCGGCTGACAAAATTCCACCTTTGATAGTAAAAGCCCTATTACAAACTGAAGATAGAGAGTTTTATCATCATCACGGGATTAACCCTCTCGCCATTTTACGTGCGCTATTCATTAATATATCGGCTGGTCGAACAGTTCAAGGTGGCTCAACCTTAACCCAACAGTTGGCAAAAAATTTCTTTTTGACGCCTGAGCGATCATTGATCCGTAAAGCACGTGAAGCCTTAATGGCATTGGTGATCGACTACCGATACAGCAAAGATGAAATTTTAGAGGCTTATCTCAATGAAGTGTACATGGGGCAAGATCGTGCTCGTTCTGTTCATGGTTTAGGTTTGGCATCACAATTTTATTTTGGTCGCCCAATTAGCGAACTGTCTATTGATCAACAAGCCTTTTTAGTTGCAGTGATTAAAGGGCCTTCTTACTACAACCCTTGGCGTAACCCTGAACGTGCAATGGAGCGTCGTGATTTAGTACTTCGACTGCTGATGGATTCAGGCGACTTAAGCACGAGTCAATACAGACTCTCTGTAAACGCACCTTTGGGGATCCGTAAGAGCAGTCGAGAAGTTCATCAAAAACTGCCTGCTTTTTTTGACTTAGTGAAACAAGAGCTTGCTGAGCGTTATGGACCTGAACTACTAAAAATGTCTGGAATCAAGATCTACACCACTCTAGATCCTCTTGCCCAGCGCGCAGCAGAAAAAGCCATTACCTCAACCATGAAGCGTCTACGCAAACGAGCAGGTAACCAAGACCTTCAAGTCGGCATGGTAGTGACGGATAAACTTAATGCTGGTGTAGCCGCTATGGTAGGCGATCGTCGACCTACCTATCACGGGTATAATCGTGCCATGACCATACGTCGCCCGATTGGATCTTTGATAAAGCCATTTGTTTATGCAACGGCATTAGCAAAACCCACGACGTACAACTTAGCGTCACCTTTAGACGACAAGCCAATTACCTTGACTAACGGTAAAGGTAAAACTTGGTCACCTCAAAATGTCGACAAACAATTCCTAAATAACGTTTCGCTTTTAACAGCATTTAAACGTTCACGCAATGTCCCTACAGTTAATCTTGGAATGGCTTTAGGGGTAACCAATGTTATGGATACACTGGTTGACGCAGGTTGGAGTGAAACCATTTCCCCTTACCCATCCATGCTATTAGGTGCTTTAAATGGCTCTCCAATGATGGTGGCTCAGGTGTATCAAACCATTGCAGATTCGGGGCGAATGCGTCCTTTAAGTGCCATTACCTATGTCTTAGATAATAATGATAACCTCATAGATACTCACCATGCTTCAGCCAAACAAGCGATAAGCCCCAAGGCCGATTACTTAACTCAATATGCCATGACAAAAGTAGTACAGTCAGGCACTGCGACTCGTTTACATAAACAATTTCCTAACACCCGCTTAGCAGGTAAAACCGGCACCAGTAACGATAACCGTGACTCATGGTTTGCAGGCTTCGATGAAAGAAATGTCGCTGTGGTTTGGGTAGGAAAAGACGATAATAGCAAAACGGGCTTATATGGCAGCAGTGGCGCGTTAACCGTTTATCAGCAGTTTTTGAACTATCGAAAACCAATAGGGCTTAGGTTAGCGCCACCCTCAGGGATTGTTCAAGGATACTTTGATACTCAAACAGGTCTTCCAATGGAAGCGGATTGTGAGAATGTGATTCAGCTTCCTAGTGATAGTAAAAGCTATCAACCTGCCGCCAATTGCGGTAAGCCGCTCTCATGGTGGCAGAAAATTTTATGATCTAGCCCTTAATCTAAAGAATCAGCAAATCACTTTGCCTCCTCCAAAAATTTGGGGGATGGCAATCCCATAAACCAACAAACATCACAATATACCTTCTGCGTTACATGATCTCGCTCACAATACTTCAAACCTAAAGGTGAAAGAATCGGTTTGGATATTAGCGTGAAACATCAAATTTATATTCCTTCCTTGTTTTATATTTTCAAAGGTAAAAGCACTATGAGACTTTCAAAAAAATGTGTTTTTAATGGAGTAAAAGCATTAACGGTTGCTCTTCCGTTGGCTTTCTTAGCCGCTTGTGGTGGTTCAAGTCACCATGATAAAAAACCAGAGTTAATGGGCTTTATGTATACCACCACAAATGGTGTCGGTAACAATATGGTATTACGGCTATCTAGATATGCCGATGGCACTGTGGGCAACGAGGTCGCAACAGCAACTACAGGGCTTGGTGGCGCGAATCCAACTGCTGGTGGCGATGCTAGAGGAGACTATGACTCTCAAGGCGCCATTCAAATCATAGGAAACTATTTACTTACTGTAAATTCGGGCAGTAATGACATTACAGTGTTTAAGCTAAATAGAACCACTGGTGACTTGAGTCAAATGGAGAATGTTGATTCAGGTGGTGTACGCCCGGTGAGCATTACTTATACAAAAAAAGCAAACAGTGATAATGAGTACTGGGTGGTAGTGGGCAACCAGTGGAACAATCCTAATATCCAAAAAGGTCAGGGAAACACCAAAAATGAACCAATAGAGCGTTATCCAAGTGATTCATTCTTTAGAGATGACAATGGAAACAAAAATTTAGATGTCGATGACCCAAGTGATGGCATGAGGAATATCAAACTATTTAGTTTTGACTCAAGCGATGGAAGCTTAACTTCCGATGGGGGGGCACCATTAGCGACTTATCGCATACAAAACGGTGGTCCCACTGATGTTGTGTTTTCACATGATGGCAGCAAACTCGCCGTAGCGACTTGGGGAGTAGCCCGTTTATTTACCAGTACACCACAAGCTCCCGCAGGAGAGCAAAGACCAAGCCGCGTGTATGTATATGACTTTAATACTACGACAGGTGTGATCCCAGAAGCACAAAGAACTAATCCTAGGTACTACCAACAAACAGGAGTCGCTGGCACCATTGGCATCAACTGGGCTCCAAACAGTAATACCTTTATTCACGCCAGTAACTTTAATTTGTCTTCAGCGTTACCTGACTATGGCTTAACAGTCCTTGAAGATAATGGCAGCACCGTAAATACTGTTACAAAAAAACAAAACTTCAAAACAGGCCCTGAAGGACAGGACGAAGCTTGCTGGACATTGATCAGCCCTGACAATAAGCTCTACGTTTCAAGCTTTGGTGCAAATTCAATTACACCATTTACTTTGAAAGATGACGGAACTGTAAATCAAAAACAAGATTATGCCGTTCGCTCTAATACGGCACCCAACGTAGCCCCTGCAGGGGATACTAAAGATATGTATGTCACACCAGACAATAAATACCTTTATGTTATCGGCGCCTTTCAATCATTCACTATGAATCGATTTGATATTACTGATACAGGGTTGAAGTACGCGAATCAATACACTTTTGAGCAAACGGAAAAAAGCCAGAAAAACACTGGTGCTCACAATTTCTTAGGGCTAGTTGGATTCGATATTAAAAAATAGCCATTTGAATTTTAAATCGCTCTTAAAACGGCAAGCTTATCGTATAGATGTTATAGGTAAGCTTGTTTTAGCAAAATGAAAAATAATTCATTAGTAGTCAGCTAGTTACCATTGATAGGATCTGTATCGAAAAATTGCTTTATCATCTCGGTGGTTTATGGCTGTACTATTTTTGGGAAGTAAAGTCTCTAACAAAATAAATCGATTATCGAATGTAGACTATTATCAAAGAAAGCCTCTCAAACGCATACGATTATTGGCTTGGGGTCTCATTTATCGAACTACTCTCAACACTTATTTAAGCCACCTTGAACAGTTAAATCTGCTTTGGTTAATTGAATCTCATCCCTTGTTCATCGAAAAACCTCTAAAACCCTATGGGTTGGTGACTTGGTCTTTACAACAACGTTTGGCTTATTTACTAGAGCACTTTGATTTTGTACAAGGTCAATTAGGCAACAAACTGCATCAAGTGTATTCACATCAAGGATTAGTGTTATTTGCTTTTAAAGATAGGAACGGACAAAGCTATACCATTAAGCTCTATCAAGGGGAAGCTCGCGAAGGCAGCATGGGTCTGATACTCACCAATCATCTCAATCAAAGCATTTATTCGTTATCATTTACTGTTTTTGGAAACGAAAAACCAAGGCTTCACATCGGAAATGTGCAAGGAGCGAATAACAGTGTGTTAGATCGCTCAAAGGTCATTGTTGAGCTAACTCGTACTTGTTTTGGTTTAAGGCCTAAGGCGCTTATTTTAGAAGTGTTAATCATGCTGGCAAGACATTGGGGGATCGAGCTGATAACAGCGGTATCTAATAGAGGGCACATCTATCAGGCCATTCGATATACAGGCTCAAAAAAGCACAGCTGTCATTTTAACTATGATCAGCTTTGGCAAGAATATAAAGGCACTGAACTGAATAAATACTTATTTCAATTGCCATCCACTCTAACTAGAAAATGCTTAGAAACTCTTTCAACTAGCAAACGTAGCCTATATAAGAAACGCTATCAGTGGTTAGAGCAACTCAGCAACCAAATCAGTATTTCAACCAAATAGGCAGCACTTGCTTTATGTAATCCATGAATTTACCTATTCCCACATTCCACTCTTGATACCCAAAAGGATCCGTCACTAAATTAGGAAAACCAACACCGACACCAAACAAGCCGTGAGCAATTATCCCATTATAAGGGTTGTAGCGAAGCGGCTGCTGGATATCAGAAATTTGTATATTTGTTC
The DNA here is from genome assembly GCF_056591735.1 of Parashewanella sp. 2210YD4-3. Classification (NCBI taxonomy): domain Bacteria; kingdom Pseudomonadati; phylum Pseudomonadota; class Gammaproteobacteria; order Alteromonadales; family Shewanellaceae; genus Parashewanella; species Parashewanella sp. 2210YD4-3. The sequence continues at coordinate 322,971 of NZ_JBWQOG010000001.1, forward strand.
GCGCTTCAAAGCCAATACAGAATACGGCTTTAGTACACAGATCTATTTTTTCGTTCCAATTACCATCTTCACAATGAACTCTTTCTAAGCGATCTGGCAAAGTGCCGTCAATATTGGTTTTCGCCCATAACGCAGCGTGTTCTTTTAATCCCGTATTATCAAACAAAACATAATCATCCATGTACACAGCATATTTGGTTGGACTGCGATAAAAGTTAATCACCTTTTTAACCTGCGTATTCATCAAGTTTTCAAGGGCAACCATAGCGGAATGGGAAGAACCAAACACTGCAACGGTTTCGTCTTCCAAGTTTTTACTTCGAATAATTTTATCATTCAGCGCTTCAGTTAAGGGGATCGTAGGAATAGCTAATGGCAATGTGTTAGGTTCAGATCCCGTCGCTAGCACCACTTTACTCGCTTGAATATTTTGCTCATTTCCAGTTAAACACCATTTGCCATGAGTGCGAGTTATCTTGTTAACTTTCATTTTAATTGAAGTAACTTGAGATAATAGCTGCTCAGTTATCCATTCCAACGGCGGTAATAGGTGGCATAAACGGCAACTGCGCTCTGGGTCAATACTATGAATTTTAAACATTGGGGCTTGATGGAATCGAAAACTTGCACATTCATTAAAGAACGCCATAAAGCCTTTTACTTTTGAGTTACCTTGAACTCGAAACCACTTATCACCGATATCCCCCACTGAAAACTGTGGATCTACCCATGCAATTTCATCAGCAAGGACTCCTGAATCAATTAAATTTCCTACGGTTGCAATCCCTGCAGGTCCAGATCCGACAACACACCATGAGTAGCTACGCATACTTACTCCAATTGCCTATTTTTCCTAAGATTTTACTTAAGAGTAGCTTAATCAAAGCTTTCAGATGGTTACGCTAGTCAAAATTTAAACAACCACCCAACAGTGATTAACAATTTATTTACAATAATTGGATAATTATGTTTAATGGATGCCGTAAGCGGAAGGATTCGTTTCTAGTTTTCAGGATTTCATCAGCAGCACTCCACTCAAAATGTAGAGATTGATGCACCTGTAGAAGCCCCTATTGCAGACAGATACTTATAACAATAAACACAGTTGTGTCTTGGACCAACTTTTATACAACAAAGTACAAGGCTGGAATGATGAGAAAACAAAACCAAACCTTTAATCTTAGTTCACTGGGTATAGCCATCGGCTTTGCACTATCAGGGCTAACCTACACTAATGTAGCTTTAGCTGATGAAGCTGAAACTGTCGATGCAGAAAGCATTGAAAAAATTGCCGTTGTCGGTACTCGTTCAGCCCCTCGTTCAGTTGGTGACTCACCGGTTCCGGTTGATATTATCGGTGGCGATGAACTAGAAAAAGCGGGCAATACAGATATGCTCGAAATCCTAAAAGGCACAGTTCCATCACTCAACGTGCATACTAACCCGATCAGCGATGCTGCAACTCTAGTTCGTCCAATGAACCTTCGTGGTTTATCGGCTGATAGTACACTTATTTTGCTTAACGGTAAGCGTCGTCACCGTTCATCGGTAATCACTTTATTAGGTGGCGGTATCAACGATGGTGCCCAAGGCCCTGATGTTTCAGTTATCCCTAGTATCGCTTTGAAACAAGTTGAAGTTCTGCGTGATGGAGCCGCTGCACAGTATGGTTCTGATGCCATTGCAGGTGTTGTTAACTTCCAACTTAAAGACAGTAATGACGGCGGTAGCCTAGAAGTCAAACACGGCGAATACTATGAAGGCGACGGAACCAGCACTCAAATTTCAGGTAACATAGGCATGCCGCTTTCTGAAAACGGCTTTGCTAATGTCAGTTTTCAATATAAAAATGCGGATGCAACGAGTCGAAGTGTTCAACGTCCTGATGCAGCCGGTTTTGCAAGTAAAGGGATAAAGGTAGACAACCCAGCACAGGTTTGGGGTTCGCCAAAAATTAAAGATGATCTGACTGTATTTGCCAATTTAGGTCTGGAGTTAGATGAGCATTCAAGTGCTTACTTATTTGGTAATTACTCAACCCGTGAAGCAAAAGGTGGTTTTTACTACCGTAATCCAAACAATCGCCCGGGCGTTTATGGTGGTATTGTTCGTGAAATTGACGGACAAAAAATGTATCGCCCTAGTGATGACAATGCAGCATTACAAAAGCGTTGGGACGAAGCACCAGCCACTATCTTAGTTGGTTCATTAGACGGTAAAGCCAAACAATTAGACTGTCCATTAGTCCCCATTGTAAACGGTATCCCAGATCAGGCCGCTTTAGGCTCGCTAGAAGCAGCCAACTGTTTTGCGTTTAATATGATTCTGCCAGGCGGTTTTACGCCAAACTTTGGTGGTGAAATCATTGATACCTCAATCACAGCAGGAACCAAAGGTGAGTTTCAAATTGATTGGTTAAAGGGCATTACTTATGATTTCAGCGGTTCATATGGCCGTAACGATTCTAAGTATTTCCTATATAATACCGTTAATGCTTCATTAGGCCCTGACACACCACGTGACTTTAACCCTGGTCAAGCCATTAACTCTGAAATCACGTTCAATGCTGATTTTGTTAAGTTCTTAGATTGGGGACTAACAGATGAAGTCGCATTTGCATTTGGTGCAGAGTGGCATAAAGAGAACTATCAGGTTATCGCGGGTGACGAAGCTTCTTTCAAAGTAGGCCCGTTATTTGACCAAGGCTTTAGTATTGGGTCAAACGGCTTCCCTGGTTATAAACCTTCGGCTGCAGGCGATTATAGCTCAAACAACAAAGCGGTTTATGTTCAAACAAGCTTACCAATGTCTGAGAACTTACTGGTTGATGCAGCATTACGTTATGAAGACTTTGATTCATTCGGGTCAACTTTAAACTACAAAGTAGCTGGTAGTTATCATTTAACGGATGAATTTGCGGTTCGTGGCTCAGTTAATACCGGTTTCCGTGCGCCAACAGTAGGTCAGCAAAACTTCACTAACGTTCAAACTGAACTGTCTGGTGGCGTATTAGTGGACTCAGCACTGTTGCCACCAACCAACCCAATTTCTCAAGAACTTGGTGGTAAGGCCCTGTCTCCTGAAGAATCCTTCAGCTACACCTTTGGTGGTGTATTTACCTATGGTGATTTGTTTGTCACTGTCGATTACTACAACATTAAGGTTGAAGATCGTATCGGACAATCAAACAAAATTGAGCTTAAGCCAGCACAAAAAGCAAAGCTTAAGGCGGCTGGTGTACCAAATGTTGATGGTCTAACCAAAGTAAGCTTCTTTACCAATGACTTTGACACCACAACTCAAGGTATTGATTTAGTTGCTAACTATTCAGCACAGCTGTTTAATGGTGATTCTACCTTTGCGTTTGCTTATAACTGGAACGAAACCAAAGTAGATAAGTACTCTGATATTACTGGTAAATTTAAAGTTGCTCGTCTTGAAAAAGATTTACCAAACCACAGAGCAACATTTACTTGGTCACAAAGCTGGGAAGACGTAAGCATGTTTACTCGTGCTAACTACTTTGGCGAGTACCAAGGTGTTCACGTCGACTTTGACAAAACGGTTAAAACTGGCTCTGCAGCAGTAACCATTGATGTTGAGGTGAATTACAACTTTAATGAATCTTTCGCTCTAGCTGTTGGTGCACAAAACCTATTAGATCAAGATGCTGAACGTATAGACTTCGATTACGATAATATTCCAAATAACAACTGGGGTGGTAAGTTTTATGAAACGTCACCATTTGGCTTTAACGGCGGTTATTGGTACGTTAAAGGTACTTACAAGTTCTAAAGTTTAACTTAGATACAAAAATGCCCTGAACTTTCAGGGCATTTTTATTTGTTCAAAACTCAGAGGTTAGGCAACATTATCAAACAACTGTTGATGCAACACTTGAACCACTTGATCAGCATCTTTTCTATCAACCAAAATACACAAGTTATGTTCACTCGCACCTTGACTGGTCATTCTGACATTAAAATCGCTCAATGCTTCAAACACACTTCGCATCACGCCAGCATGCTTAGGGATACCATTACCAATTACCGCGATTAAGGCTAGATCTTTTTCAACTTCAACAGTACAGTTTTTAGCAAGGTCTTCCATTAATGTCGAGGATAACAACTCCTTCTCATCAGAGTCAGAGCCAAGCTTATCTAAGGTTAACGACACATTTACTTCAGACGTTGTGATCAAATCAACACTGATTTTATGCTTGGCTAGAATCGCAAAAATCTCTGCTAAGAAACCTTGAGCGTGAAGCATGTTTAAACTAAATAAATTAAGTAAAGTTTGCTCACGACGCATAGCCACTGCACGATACAAAGGACGAGATTCTGCATTTTTACGGATCCAAGTGCCACCAGCTTCTGGATCTTTACTCGAACCGACGAAAACCTGAATGTCTTGTCGTACAGCCGGCAAAATGGTCGCAGGATGAAGTACTTTAGCTCCAAAGGTCGCCATTTCAGCGGCTTCATCGAAACTGATTTCAGAAATGGGGCGAGCCGTTTCTACAAGACGAGGGTCTGTGGTGTATATCCCTGCCACATCAGTCCAAATTTCAAGGCTATGAGAGTCTAATGCTTCAGCCAGCAGTGCCGCAGAAAAATCACTGCCACCACGACCTAGTGTCGTGGTTCGTCCATCAAGATCACGACCAATAAAACCTTGAGTCACAAACACACATTCATTAATTTTTGGCGCCATAAGTGTTGTGACTTTTTCAGCGATAGCTTCAATATCAGGATTAGCCTTACCAAACTGGCTATCAGTAACCATTACATTGCGAACATCAAAAAGTGTGGCTTGCTGGGTATGAAGCTGCATCACTTCGGTAAATAGCAGTGAAGAACACTGTTCGCCTAGAGAAAGTAATTCATCAATAATGATTTTGCTACGATCGAGCACTAATGCTTCGCTTAGAAACTCAATACGCTGATGATTATTCTCAAGGGTTTCAATTACTAAAGCAGGGACATCAATATGAGAGAGGATCTCATGATGGATTTGAGTAATTTCATTACGAATGCGGCTTCTGTCTTCATCTGTTACTCTTGGTTGAGTCAGTTCTACTAAACGGTTTGTGACACCGCTGGCCGCACTTACTACTACCACTCGAATATCAGGATTATTCACAACTATTTTGGCGCAATTTTGCATTGCTGAAAAATTGGCAACCGAAGTTCCACCAAACTTTGCAACCACTAAGGGCATTATTCCTTTTCTCCATTGCTTACATCTGGAGGGAAGTCGCTGATTAAATTGATTCTTTTCTGAAAGCTACCAAGGCTGACTTCATTGGCTTTCAGTAAAATAGGAATCAAACTAAGCTCCCCTTGTTCCACATAAAAAATTGCATTTTGCACGTACCGTTCACCAAGAATAACGGCTTGTGATTTATCTGTAAAAACGGCCCAACTTTTTTCAAAATGGGACATATCATTAGCCGCTCCAATGATAGCACGGTAAGGACAATGTAACTGTTCTATTTCATTGAATAACAACTTATCCAAGTGGCGGTTTTGGCTTTGAGCGAGAACCTCACCTCTTGGGTTGCAGGCCGTTATAATGGCAAACGATAAATGTTTCGCAATGCGTTGGGTCAATAAAAACTGAGTACAACTGTAGTTTTTCAACAACTCTTCAATTGACTGGTTCATTTTTTAAACTCTTGAGTCCCTAAACTTAACAGTCCATTTAGCCCATTCCGTTTAGGGCGTGTTGATCTTTCAGGATTAAATTTTGTGCTATTTGAGCACTTTTCTGTTCAAGGCGTGAGCAGTGAAGCTTAGCCATCTAAGTAAGCTGGTCACAACACAGAACAGGAAGTGCTCAAAAGCATCGAAGACAGTGTAAATTGGTCCCTTCTGCTGCGTTATCGTTTGTTTATGTGGAGCAACCACACTTCACAAACTCCGCCTTGCATAAGATAACCAATTTATCGCTGCAAAAATAATCACGAAAGAACAACACGTCCTATTAAAATTTAAATTCTGTTAATTTGCTTACAAAATCTAAATCTTCGACAGTTTAGCAAATGCGGCAAAAATAAAATAGATTAATTATCGTTCATAAAAGCATAAAAACGCACACACAATCATAGAAACAAATCGTTAAAAAACAATGACAAAAGCCTACTTTTGCACCATAAATATCCCCCCTGTCTGATTTATTAACATTTTATTTGTTAACAAATGCCTATTGCGAGTACAATGTTTAGCGTTAGCGTTGTCTTATATCGTCATGTAGGAAACAGTTCGATACATTTTGACAAAAGGATTAAGCAGGTTAACAACGCCTGTACATAACTGATCTAATTTGTTTTAACATCGAAACTTCAAAGAAACACTCCGGCCATGGAACTTAGACCTACTGTTTTAATCGAAGTCAGTACAGTTCGCGTTTTGATCCATTATTGTGATGAATCAAAAACATGCTTTGCGAGTCTTTAATATGGCGTTTACATATTGCCCAATAAAGACGCTTTTAGGGACTTGTCGTTCAACTAACCCGTTGAATATGTTTGGTGAAGCTACCTCTAGCAGTGGGCATTGAAGTGTGAAAATCAATACTTCAATGCTGATTGATATTGGCACAGATTTGATAAAACTTAGGTAATAAATATGCAAAATCCGCACATTCTAATCGTTGAAGATGAAGCTGTTACCCGTAACACCTTGAGAAGTATCTTTGAGGCTGAGGGGTATGAAGTAAGCGAAGCCAATGACGGCGCCGAAATGCATAAGGCAATGCAAGACAATAAGGTCAACCTTGTTGTTATGGACATCAACCTACCGGGTAAAAATGGTCTTTTGTTGGCTCGTGAGCTACGTGAGATCAACAATATTGGCTTGATTTTCCTTACTGGCCGCGACAACGAAGTCGATAAAATCTTAGGGTTAGAAATTGGTGCTGATGACTACATCACTAAACCATTCAATCCACGCGAACTGACCATTCGAGCACGTAATCTATTAACTCGTGTGAGCAATGTTGGTACTGAAACTGAAGAAAAGAGCAGTGTTGATGCATATCGTTTCAACGGCTGGACCCTTGAAATTAACAGCCGCTCATTAGTCAGTCCTCAAGGTGATTCTTACAAGCTTCCACGCAGTGAGTTTAGAGCCATGCTTCATTTTGTTGAGAATCCGGGCAAAATTTTAACTCGTGCAGACTTGCTTCTTAAAATGACTGGTCGTGAACTTAAGCCACACGACCGTACTGTTGATGTCACAATTCGTCGAATCCGTAAACATTTCGAAAGTACTCCAGATACTCCAGAAATCATCGCGACAATTCATGGCGAAGGTTATCGTTTCTGCGCTGATTTAAGCGAATAAATTAAGCTCTTAATCTTCATTAAAAAAACCAGAGTCTTGACTCTGGTTTTTTTGTTTTAAAATCCGAATATAAATTCATTATTTTTAGCAAGTTATTTATTGACAATATCTCGTAACTCGATAATTTATTAGTTTCATCCAATTTGTCCGGTCATGGCATCTGGTTTTAATTCAATCAAATATTATCAAGTGGAGAAGGAAAATGTTCAAAACCGATGACATTCGGATCAAACAAGTTAAGGAGTTACTGCCGCCAGTAGCAGTATTGGAGCGACACCGAACAACACAGCAGGCCAGTGAAACGGTATACCAATCGAGAAAAGCCATTGAAAATATATTAGACGGCAAAGATCAACGATTACTCGTTATTGTTGGCCCTTGCTCTATTCATGATCCTAAAGCGGCTATTGAATACGCTGAAAAACTCAAAGCGATAAGGAATGAGCTTGCAGACAACCTCGAAATTGTCATGCGTGTTTACTTTGAAAAGCCCAGAACCACAGTTGGTTGGAAAGGGCTGATCAATGACCCATACCTCGACGAAAGCTTTCGCTTAAACGACGGACTTAGAATGGGACGCAAGTTATTGTTAGACCTAACTAACATGGGCATACCAACCGCCGTTGAATTTTTAGATATGATCACCCCTCAGTACTTAGCCGATCTCATCAGTTGGGGAGCCATTGGTGCACGCACTACAGAGTCACAAGTCCATCGAGAGTTATCTTCGGGGCTTTCATGTCCAGTCGGGTTTAAAAATGGTACCGATGGCAACATCAAAATCGCTACTGATGCCATTGGTTCTGCTAGCCAATCCCATCACTTCCTTTCTGTCACCAAATACGGACATTCAGCCATCGTAGAAACGGAAGGTAATGAATATTGCCACGTTATTTTACGTGGTGGAAAACAACCCAATTACAGTAAACAAGACGTTGATCAAGTGCTATCAGCATTAGCCAGTGCTGGTGTACGTGAAAAGGTGATGATCGATTTTAGTCACGCCAACAGTAGTAAACAGTTTAAACGCCAAATTGAGGTCGCGAATGACGTTGGTCAGCAAATTCGAAATGGTAACAAGGGTATCTTTGGCGTAATGATCGAAAGTCACCTTGTAGAAGGGCGACAAGACTTAGCATTAGAGCAGCCGTTAACTTATGGCCAAAGTATTACAGACGCTTGCCTAGGCTGGGAAGACACAGAGGCTTTACTTAGAAAGCTTGCTGACGATGTAAGAGCCAGAAATCAATAACCACTCACTCGTAGGGCGATCACGCCCTTTTTTTACTTGCAAACCAACCTTGTATTTTCTCAATTCTTGCAATCTAGTAAAAAATCTTTAAAAATCTCGGTTTGCTTGTTCACTAATGAATGTTATGACTCAATCTTGCGCCACTCCGCTAGCGGAAGCTATTCGCCCTTTATTCCCGACTCTGGAACCAAAAGACAAAGTACAGCCTTTGTGTTACCTAGATACCGCAGCCACCAGCCAAAAACCGTTATCGGTTATCGAGCGAATGCAGGATTATTACCTTAATGAAAACGCCAATGTCCACCGTGGTGCTTATCAACTTTCAGCACAAGCAACACTGAATTATGAGCAGGTTAGAGAACAAGTTAAAAACTTTATTCATGCTCAACAGAGCCAACAAATTATCTTTACTCATGGAACCACTGAAGCCATTAATATGGTGGCATGGGGCATCGAACCTCAAATAGAACAAGGCGATATAATCTTAGTAGACACCGCCTCTCATCATGCGAATATCGTACCTTGGCAGCAATTGGCCAAACGCACTGGTGCAGAAGTAAAAGCCATAGGCTTAACCACCGATTCTCGCTTTGATCTCGAATCTTACCGCCAGCTCTTAACACTAAACCCAAAAGTCGTTGCCGTACCTCATATCACCAATGCCTTAGGGACGAAAAACCCTGTCGAAACCATTGTTGAGTTAGCCAAACAAGTTAATGCCATCACTTTAATCGACGGCGCTCAAGCTGTGGCACATGTACCAATAAACGTAAGCAAGCTTGATTGTGATTTTTATGTATTCTCGGGCCACAAAATGTATGGTCCAACGGGTGTAGGAATCTTATATGGAAAAACCAGCCAACTGGAAGCCCTACAACCTTTAATGACGGGTGGTGAAATGATAAAAACCGTCAGTTTTAAGGAAACGACATTTGGCGCCTTACCAAATCGCCTAGAAGCTGGAACACCTCCCATCGCTGAAGTGATAGGGCTTGGAAAAGCGATAGAATTTATACAAAACTACTTAACACCAGAGCACCAAGCTGAAGAACAAACGTTATTACAATACTTGCAAGCTCAACTTAAGCAACTAAATGGCATCGAACTCTATGGTGTTCATGGTTCCAACATTGCCGTAGTCGCATTTAACTTGCTCGGCGAGCACCATCAAGATATCGGTATTTTGCTGGATCAACAAAATATCGCTATTCGATGTGGTCATCATTGTGCAATGCCTTTAATGCAGCATTTAAACTTAAAAGGATGCTGCCGTGTCTCCCTTGGGATATACTCAACCAAAGCCGATATTGATCAATTTATTACTGCTCTAAAAGCCGTACAGGAGCTATTTGCCGAATGATGCTTCCCGACAACAGCCAATTTCAATACCAAGCCCCTGATTTCGATGAGTTGATAGCACTATTTTCTAATACGAGAAGTTGGCAAGAAAAATACCGCCACTTGATGTTATTGGGGAAGCAAATTCCAACACTGACTCAAGAGTACAGAGTCGAAGCCGCACAGGTTGACGGCTGTGAAAGTGCCGCTTGGCTTTACCATCAACAAATCAATGGAAAGCATTACTTTATCTCCGATTCGGACACTCGAATCGTTAAAGGGCTCATTGCAATATTACTCGCTTACTTTCATGCAAAAAATACCAATGGCTTACCAAAGATAACCATTGACGGCGTATTTGACACCATAGGGTTAAGTCAACAGCTTAGTCCGTCTCGCACTAATGGCTTACAGCGAATTGCCCAGCAAATGCAACAGCATTTTAAAACATAAAAAAACAATCTGTGAACAATCATTAATTAAATCATAATGCTAATTCATAATGCTTTTTTTTAAAGTATGCTAATTTCATTCTCAATTGAAAATACTTCGATTGAGATAGATATGGCGGCAACAGATTCAGTGACGACGTCACCACAACAACCGATACCAGATGATCAAAGTTCAGAGCACGCTCATTCTCCTACAAGTTGGAGAGTAAATGGCTCTTTTTGGCAAGCCCAGCAAACCGAAACACCAGCGGAATTCAACTCCATACTCCCTGATTATGGCTATACAACTCTACCCCAACAAGGACATCAAAAACTGGTTTACGTCCCCATAGGCAACGAAACGAGTCCTCTTTCGCGCCCAAAACCTCAATCAACATCAGCAGCGCAAGCAAGCGGAACCTCCTCCCAGCGACAAGCAAGTTATACAGTAGCCACACAGCAAACAGTTAAAGACACAACTCCTTTTCAAGGGCTTCTATATACCGTTACTGATTATATTTTTAACTCTGTAAGCGACCTTGGAAATCGACAAAACGGAACCATTAATAGACAAACTATGATTGCCCAAATTAAAACCACTTCGGGCATCAATGAAGAAGTAAAGCAAGTATTTATTGCCGCCCTTTGGGCTGCAACACAAGCTACGTCCAAAAGCCATCAGTTGTATTGCCGTATATTAGATCTTATTAATATTCAGCTACAAATATCCACTAAACGACAGCAATATACCAATCTTCTGACTGCTTACAGAACACGACAATCACAAGGCTTATATCAAGAGCTTGCAACTAAAAGTACAGAGTTAACTCAACTCTATAAGCAATTAATTTTTCATACAAAATCATTAATAGAAGTAGATAAAATAGGGGCTGTTTGCATGACTTCAAAATCAGCAACAATGCTTGCTAATAGCCCTTTTTCCATAAAACAAAAAGCGTTGCTAAAAGAATTATTGCAATTTAATTTTACTGAAATTGAGCCACCTGAACTTAGGAAGCATAGGATTGGCTATATTCTAGAGCAAATAGTTGAAAAAGAGCCTGAGTGTTACACGTCAAAAACACTAGATTGGCTAGTACATCAAAACGATATGTTTAACCGAGAAATTGCAAGCCAACAAGTACAAGAAGACCAAAAAATTTCAAGCCAACAAGCACAAGAAGACCAAGAAGTGCAGCAACTGCTAAGTGCTCTTGAACCAATCCCAAGCTCAATACCAGCATCAATAACCTGTAGTCCTAGAACCAAAACAAGAAAAAGCTTTAGCGGGGGGGAAATGATGCTAGTAAAACCTAAACCGGCAAGAGCTCGACCAAGCAGCCAACCTGCTTCTCCTCCCCCAGCTTTTAACCCTGAAGCAAACCAAGCTGAGCTGACAGTAGAGCAATTAGAAGAGAGATTAAAACAATTGCGCAACGACCGTAACCCAATGTTTAAACCTGAACAGCCTGTATTACCTCAGCCATATTTTTCTCCAGCAAGTGGCGCGGCCACAAGAGAAGCCAATTCCGATCCAATTCAAAAAGTAGAAGATTCTTTACAACCTGAAACTTCGATAACGACACCAAGGGTTACTGAAACTCCAGAAGCAATTACAGTTCGAATTGATGCAAACGATTGCGAAATAACTAAAGAGCTAAAAACCAGGTTTGAATTATTGAAATATAAAGGTAGCGGCACTCCAACAATCACTTTTATCAATGAGCATAATGAACCTATTCCTCTTCAAATTTCAGATAAGTTACTTAAACAAACATTAGCATCACAGCCCCTTCAAAATCAGCAAGTACCCACTTCAGCATCACCTTTAGCTACTGTAACTTCGTTAAAGCCAGAGGTTACGGATTTAATGATGTTTTCAATAACTCCAGACAATGCATCTACAGAACAACAAAAAGTTCGACCTGTAACAGAAGAACCTAAACCAAGCTCCTCAGATCCGTTAGCCTCATTTTTCCCTCCTTTTAACGCAACAATATCTCAAGCCGAGGAAAAGCACTTATTAGATGAGGTCAATGTGGACGGTATAAAACTAATGCTAACTCAATAAGCTAGGGTTCAAGAAGCGTTTGTTAGGATGACTTCATTGATAAACCTAACAGGAACGACCCAATGAAAAAAACCACGAGTATTATATGCCTTGTTGCCTCACTTTTTTTAAGCCAAATGGCAATGGCTGGAGATATCGTTGTTAAACAAGCATGGATAAGAGCCATGCCTTCCTCATCTAAGGTCGTCCCCATTTACTTAACGATGCAAAATAATGCAAATAAGCCTATCTCGTTAAAAGCCATAGTAACCAATGCGGGTAAAGTAGAATTGCACAAAATGGTAATGAATGATGGCATGATGAAAATGCTACCTGTAAAGCAAATCCTAATTAAAGCTAAAGGTGTGACGAAACTCGCTCCAGGTGGGTTCCACGGCATGTTAATGAATTTTACTTCTGGCGTTCCCAAATTCGGACAAGACATTCCATTAACACTCACTTTCACTAATGGCGATACTCAAAACGTTGTTGCTCATGTTCAAAAAGATCTAAGTTAACCTCAGCTCTGTATAACGAAATCAATAACATTCTAGTTTACATTACAGACCTTAAAGGTTTATCTACAGTGTAGCTAATTTTGCGTAGTTCAAGGCAGAACAGTTCGTAATAGTCGGTCGATTACGGGCTGTTCTAACACAGAAATATGCATAAGTAGCTGTGCTGTAGAGGTTGGCTTATGCAGAGCTGAGGTTAACCAAGCTTAATTATTTGAAAACAATGCGTTAGTTATTGGTGCGCTATCTTTATATCATTAACAATATACAGGTAATAGTTATGGCTGAAGCAGCGACCTCAACATCATCCACTCAAGCTTCACTATTAAGTGTTGAGCCTGAAACAGCTGAACAAGAGAAGAAACTAGGTCAATTGCAACAAGCTTATGAAGCTTGTCAGAAACTTATGGCTATGCTTCCCCTCCCCCCTTCCCAAGAAAAACCAGTCACGGAAACTACACATAGTGATTTACTCATAAAACAAGACACGAAAAAGCACATTAAATGTAAACCTGATCCATATGAAACACCCCGCAGTAATTTAGAATATCTAATTTTACTCACTTATATGAAAGCCCCAAGAAGCTATTACAAACCAGTACAAGAAGTATTGGCATCAAAATTACTTACCCACTTGAAATCACTTGTGTCATTCATCGAAAAGCAAGACCCTCCATTCACAGAAGAAGAGAAAAGACAAATCCTCACTAAAGTGTTTAATATTGCTATGGATCACTTTGATGTAAAACACATCGAAACCATCATCATACAAATCCAATATTCTATAGAACACCCTGATGAACAAGTGAAAGCCATGTCCCCCGAAGAGGCATACAAGCAACTGCTTACTAGGGCTATCGACCCAAAAAGCAAGATCGATGAAACTGCATTACGTCAAACAAACCTTCACTACGATGTTTTTAGAGATGACAAATTCTTTTGTGAAATACTCGAAAAAGCAATTCTCGGAGGCAGCGAAGTAGTACTAACATTTATTGCGGCTTACATGCGCAACACAGGCTATCAAAATCCACTGTCACCTTCCTCTTTTCCACTTAGTTTTTGGGATTCAGCTCTAAGTGACCAAGGTCAAAAACGTGACATATACTCTGACACTATGAAAAAACTAGTCAAGGCATGTAATGAAAGTGAAGAGCCTTTGTTGCACAAACTTGTTCAAGGTAATTCCGTGGCAGCAATAAAGTTTTTGCGAAGTATAGAGCAAGACTTTGTCACCCTTGACGATGACTTGAGTGAGGAAGATTTTGAGCAAGCTCCCATACCTGAACGCTCCATTGCGGGTAAAAAACTCAATAGAGTAGATACTTCTGAGCTAGACAGTGAGTGGTTATCAGCTTCTGAGGCTGCAGCAAAAGCCGCTTCAATTGTCTGGGAAATAAAAAATAAGCAAGGCTTAACTCCTGTTGACTTAGCGATAAACCAACAACGCTACGATGTCGCTAAGCTATTGATTCCATACCAAGGTTTTAGCTATAACTTATACGTAGATGATACAACACATCAAAATGTATTTCATTTATTGGTCGCTGACTCGCAGATTGCTCTGATCCGACTGCTTGGGCAACAAGCTAAAACGCTATCACAACAAAGGCGTTTACAAGCGCAATTAAGCTTGGCTGATATAGATGGCAATACACCGTTACACTATGCGTACTCCTTATGTAACGATGATATGATAGATGTGCTTATAGGCTTAGGAGCTAATCCATATGTAAAAAACAAGGCACACCTAACACCTAGTGAAGCAGCTCCGAGGTCATCTTGGAAGTAATTTTAGAGGCCATTTCAATTTTCGAAAATAACAGTTGAATAACCAGTTAAATTAAGCTCTCTATGAGTCACTAATAAAACAGTTTTATCACTAAAAATTTCGGCTATTAAACTCAAGATATGCTGTTCCGTTTGAGGGTCTAAACTTTCCGTAGGTTCATCAAGTAAAACAATAGGACTATCTCGTAACAAGGCTCGAGCCAAACTGAGCCTTTGCTTTTCACCACCAGATAGCGCTCTTCCTCCTTCTCCAATCCACAAAGACAAACCATTCTCATCGGCTAAATAACATAATCCTACTTGCTTTAGTGCTTGCCATAATATTTCATCTTCGACCTGCTCACCATCAGCCATAGCTAAGGTTAAGTTATCTTTTAAGCTGGCTGAGAAAATTTGAGCTTGCTGTTCAATATAGGTAATGGCTTGGCAAAGTCCTGCTTCTGAATAATCTTTGACGTCAAGGCCATCCAGCAACACTTTCCCAGAATGAGCATCGTATATTCTGGCGATCAAGTTCAATAATGTTGTTTTACCTCGGCCAGACTCTCCTCGTATCAAGTATTTGCCTTTTGCCTCTATAAACAAGCTAAAGTCATTCAGCAAGCTAGCATCTTTGTGATAGCCAAATTCAACGTTGCAAAACTCGATCTCACCCTTTTTTACTACTTTCCTATTATCAGGGTAAGATAATGCTAGGCTTTTATCCTCCAGTTCATTGATCCTTTTAGCGGCTAACACACTGGCGGCAATGTGCCCCCCTGACTGCATTAATGGCAATAACCACTCCATTAATGCCATACTGCCGATGACAATAGCGGCATATATTGGGCCAGTAATCTGTTCAGTTAATACAAAATTGGCCAACCCAGTTATTGCAGCAATAACCACAAAACCATGAAGCACGATCATCAGTGCTTGTAACAAACCTTGCCTTTGTACTATACGAATTTGGGCTTGATACAGTGATACTTCAAACTCGGCTAAATACTGATACTTTCGCTTCCAAGCTTGAGCGACAGTCAATTCAGTTTGAGTAGAAAGCAACTCAAATACTTGTTCACGATAGGCGACGACTGCTTGCAGCTCTTGCTTCCTTGATGAATAAAATAGTTGATAACCTAGCCATGGAAGGCTAATGCCTACAGCCCCTAACCCCAATAACAAAATCAACGCTATTGTCCAAGACAACCAAGCCATCACTAAAACGGCGATACAGCTTAAAATCAAATAATGAGCAATCGGTGTTAGCCCTCTTAAATACAGCTGATCTAAAGTATCAATATCAGTCAATAACCGGTTGAGCACATCGCCCTTTCTAAGCGTTCGTAATTGGTAAGTGGCAATACCTTGTAATCTTTTCCATATCTTAATTCGGATCTGAGTTAAGATGGTCAAGGTCACTTGATGGGTCACAATGCGCTCAAAATAACGACCAGCGGTTCTAGCGATTGCAAGAAATCGCACCGAAGCCGCAGGTGTATAAAAATTGAAGTTTTTAATTGTGAGAGCACTGAAGCCAGCGAGCGCTGTCGCTGTTAAAAACCAACCAGATACAATCAATAACCCAATACTGGCGATTAACGTGATAACACCAAGCAGAACACCAAGTCCCATTCCCTGCCAATGTTGACGCCATAAACTCAAGTAAGGTTTTATGGCTTGATAACTCATCCACTTGGTAGAATGCTTCATTTTTGATTCGCCCCAAGCTTCATAAATTCGGAGCCAACTTTTGCTAAAACACTGGCTGCGCCTTGCTCAACGATTTTCCCTTGCTTCATCACCCAAACTTCATCCATATCATTAAGCTTCGAATACTGATGAGTGCTAATGATGCAACCTGAGTCAGTGGATTTGTCTAACAACAGTGACCAAACCTTAGCTTGATTAGCTTTATCCAAAGAAGCCGCAGGTTCATCGGCGATTAATAAACGTTTTGACTGAAGCAGAAGTATAGCCATAGCTAGCCTTTGCCCTTGCCCTACTGATAAACCTGTATTTTGTTCAGTAACCATAAGATCTAGCTGAAGCGGGTGCTGCTTAACACTGGAAGCTAACCCGACTTTTTCAAGTTGCAGCCAGATTTCAGCCTCTGAAATTTCAGGTTTTAACAAGCCAAAGTTTTCTTTTATTGTGCCAAAAGGTAAGCGAGGTTGTTGCGGTAACCAAGCAAGACGTTGATACCAAGTGTCGTTTTTCAATTGCGACAATTGGATACCATTGACGGTTAAGCTACCTTGATATGGATAGAATCCTAACAAGCCATTAAGAAGCACGGTTTTCCCACTGCCACTTTTGCCAACAATCGCCACTTTCTTACCTTGTTGCCACTTAAAGTTCAATGGGCCAATTAAGGCTTTTCCGTGATGATCACACACCACCCAATCTTTAGCTTCAATGCTCAAAGGCAGCTCATCAGGCAATTCGCTCATCATTTCAAAATCAGGTTCTGTCTTATTCAGTAGCTCAACTATCGCTTCGCTAGCGGCTACGGCTTGCGATTTGGCATGATAATAAGCACCTAACTCTCTTAACGGTTGATAGAACTCAGGGGCTAGTAGCAAGATAAATAGCGCACTGAATAAAGATACTTTCACCCCATAAAAGCCGATATCCAAATACTCTAGAAAACTAAAACCCAGATAAACCGCCAACAGCGCAATCGACACCGCAGCAAAAAACTCTAATACTGCAGAGCTTAAAAATGCCAGTTTAAGCACTGACATAGTACGACTTCGATAGTCTTCAGATACGTTCTTAATGACTGAAAGCTCAGACTGATAGCGATAAAATAATTTTAAGGTCGCTAACCCAGAAATACGGTCAGCAAAATAGGCGCTTAATCGTTGTAAAGATAAGGTATGTTGTTGACTCGCTTTAGCCGCTCCCATACCGACTAAAATCATAAATAATGGAATTAAAGGTGCGGTAAGCAATAAAATTAACCCTGCGACCCAACTTTGCGGAAATACCACCACCAACAGCATTAATGGAATACACACAACCATTGCCATTTGCGGCAAATAGCGGCTATAAAACTCTTGTAATTGCTCCACTTGCTCCACCAGCATACTACTCCATTCGCCCGCGGGTTTAGTTTGGACGTACATAGGCCCTAATTGGTGAAGCTTACGCAATACTCCTTGTCGCAATCGTTGACGAACATCTTGCCCGATTTGATAACTGTAGACTTCTTTTCCGTAACTAATCATGGCTCTTAGCAAAGTTAGCGCAAGTAACCAATACAGAGCTGTATTTATGTCAGCCGATGATTGCTTAATGATCACTTGTTCAAGCGTGGAGGCGACAATGTACGCCTGAACAATCAGAACCGCTCCTTGGAGAGCGCCTAAAAGTACCGTTATAGATAAGGGAAATGCAGACGATTTGGCTTGAGCTTTTAGCCAAGATAAAAGCTGTTTCTCGGTATTTTCGACCATAAAAATAAAAGTAAAAACAATGCTGTAGACACTATACCTACGATAAAACAATATGCAAAGTTCAAAAGTTTTCGAAAAAAAAAGCCTATGGAGAAACCATAGGCAAATTCACTAACGGAGAGGAAGGATGAAACAAAAATCTAAATTAACCTGTCTTACTATTTTGCGTTAATAACATCAAGATCGTACCAAGGGGTTGGGTTGATTGGGCAACGGAAGCGAACGCCAGCTTCGGTAACGGTAACTACATCACTGCGCTTAGTTTCACCCGGCTCAAGTGGGAACATATCTAACTGCTTGTGAGACTTATGATGCTGTAACTGGAAGCCCACTAATTTATCGGCTTTATTAGTGATCACAAACTGGTATTTGCCCTCTTTTAAACCCGCTAACGTATCTTTAGCGGTAAAGTGACCACCATGCTGATCTAAATAAATTACGGTTACTCCATCTTTATTCTGTTGTGGCGTACCAGCCATTACAGAAATAGAAAATACAGCCGCTAACATCACAACCATAGAACGAGCAATATTAATTAATGAGCGAGACATAATGTTTCCTTAATTCAATTGTTACTGAGACAAGTACATACTAGGTAACTCTTGGTTTTTAAAATATGCTCTATCGTCTTAACTTTATGTCGTATCGTCTAAGGACTATTGATGCAACTACTTGAACAGGTATTAAAAGGGTTCCACTTAAATTCGACCGTATTTCATTTAGCTAAAGCATGCCATCATTGGAGTACCGATATTTCTGGCAGTGGAAAAGCCAGTTTTCATTTTATTTCGAGTGGTCAAGCTTATCTTGCGATGGAAGCACATAAAGGCATACACCTTAATGAAGGCGATATCATCATTTTTCCTCATGATGCAAAACATCAATTAAAAGATTCCCCAACCACACCTGACACAGCGCCTCTTTCTCAACACCCAATTACGAGCTCTCTGGATGGAACAGGATTAGTGTGCGGTTACTTTGATTTAGCAGAAGATGCTCGCCATCCACTCATTCAACAATTGCCAGCAATGCTGCTTATTCGACAGCAGGATACTAATGGGAGTTTAAAATACTTATTACAATCTCTCATCACTGAAGCTGAGCATGGATTAGCCGGACAAAAACTTATCGTAGAAAAACTGTCGGAAAGCTTTTTCTTACTCTTATTACGTCAAGAGTTATTGAATAATCAGGATTTAGGCTACGTCAAAGCTATACTCGATCCCAAAATGAATAAGGTAATGACGGCTATTGAAAGTGATTTATCAAAACCGTGGAACTTAGAACAGCTAGCCTCTATCGGTGGCTATTCTCGTGCGAATTTAGCTAAACAATTCAAACAGTTTTTTAATCGCTCCGTGATGGACTATGTTATTCAACTTCGGATGTCTCTGGCGCAAAAACAGCTCAGACAAGGTAAGTCTGTGTGGGAGGTGGCCTTAAACGTAGGTTATAGCAACGATGCATCTTTCGCGAAAGCCTATAAAAATCATTTTGGTGTTGGACCGGGAAGAAGTCGTGAAAAGCCAAAAGTAAGACCAGTTATGCGATGACGCATACTCTTTTAGATAGCTTAGCTTGCCTCTGTAGTGAATCAGCAATATCGACACCATAGGTAAAATAAAAGGCTTTTTCGACTTCATGTCTGTAAGTAGAATACGCATCAGGAATAACAGACAAAACCTTTAGATTTTTGATGTCGAATCTGTCCGCAGCAATTGCCCCCTTCAAGCCTCTTTGACCTTCAAAAGCAAGCAGCAGCTTTTTATCATCAGTCTTTTCTTCAAAGTGCAATGTGTTGGGTGTTGCTTAACAAAAATCTCTATTGCTTCTGATACTGTTGTCTCATTGGTAACCCAAATTTTAAAAATTCTAGAATCAAAATGGATAAAACCTATCTCAGTAGATTCAAGTACCGATATTGATTCTGCGTTTATCAAACCTGAACTTGGACCCAAACGCATTTGTTGAGTAGACATATAATCGACCAATAGTGACTAGGAGACGCTCCCAATTAGATATAAGTCTTTAACTGGTACCGGCCTCGACGCATTGCATTTGATAACCTTATAAAGAGGCTAACGCTTCACTTAGCTTATTAACACCAATCACTTCCATCCCCTCCGGCGGTCTTTTAGGGACATTTGCTTTGGGTACAATCGCACGTTTAAAGCCGTGTTTTGCAGCCTCAACGAGACGTTCTTGACCATTCGGTACCGGTCGAATCTCACCTGATAATCCTACCTCACCAAACACCACAAGATCATTAGGTAAAACATTGCTTCTAAAGCTCGACACCATTGCCATTAATAAGGTTAAATCGGCACTGGTTTCAGTGACTTTTACGCCGCCCACCACATTTACAAACACATCTTGATCCGACATTTGCAATCCACCATGTCGATGCATCACCGCTAATAACATGGCTAAACGATTGCCATCCATACCCACAGCAACTCGTCTCGGATGTGACATAGAAGAATTATCCACTAGCACTTGCAACTCCACCAGCAAAGGGCGCGTTCCCTCCCACACCACCATAACTAATGAGCCTGAAGCTTCACCTTCACCACGCGACAAAAATATGGCGGAAGGGTTTGCCACTTCTTTTAAGCCACGCTCTGTCATAGCAAACACACCAAGCTCATTAATAGCTCCAAAGCGGTTTTTATGGGAACGTAAGGTGCGATATCGGCTGTCACTGTCACCTTCGAACATTACAGAACAATCAATACAGTGCTCTAACACTTTTGGCCCAGCCAAACTGCCATCTTTGGTGACATGACCGACCATGATCACTGCAATGCCCTGCTGTTTGGCAAAACGAGTTAGATAAGACGCTGACTCTCTTACCTGTGACACACTACCGGGAGATGAGGTCACATCTGCCATGTGCATCACTTGAATCGAATCCACGACAATAAGTTTGGGCTTTTCTTTTACAGCAATATCACAAATGCGCTCTACACTGGTTTCCGATAACATTCGCAGCTTATCGGTTGGCAAACCGAGTCGGTTAGCACGCATCGCAACCTGTTGTAATGATTCTTCCCCTGTGACGTACAAGGCAGGCATAATTTCAGCCAATTGACATAAGGTTTGCAGCAGTAAGGTACTTTTACCCGCCCCCGGATGACCACCGATCAAAATTGCCGATCCCGGCACAATTCCGCCGCCTAGCACTCGATCGAACTCTGTAAATAAACTTGGAATGCGCGGCAATTCGTTCAAATCAATTTCATTTAAGGTTTGTACTTCACTTGCGCCCTCGCCTGCATAGCCACTAAATTGAGTGCTTCGAGCCGCTTTTATTGAGCCTAAACGAACTTCAGTAATCGTGTTCCATTCCTTACACGCCGAGCATTGCCCCTGCCAACGGGGAAAATCTTGCCCACATTCATTACAAACAAATGCTGTTTTATTCTTTGCCATTGAATTTTTAAACCATAAAAATATTAACAAGTTCGCCGGAAACAGGGTAAACTTGAGCACCGTCAAAGTAATTCTGGCACTGCTTTTGCTAGAGTTACCAGTCAGCGTTTTCATATTGAAATCAGCTTTCAACCGTTTTCGACGTAAAGGGATCATTTTCTAATGATCACAAGGAGTAAGCCTAACAGGCTCGCAGTAAATTAGCACGACAAAGAATCGACAATGAGTTTTGACCAAGTAAAAGCCCATCTAATTGAGCAATTAAAGCCATTTTTAATGGAAGACGATTTTGAAGATCTGTTTGAGCAGTTAACTGCTGACGAAAACAGTACTGATCGATTTTTATTAAAAATGGAATTGAACCGATTACGAACAAAATGTAACCGTGTCATTGATCTTAGAGATAAGTCTAATCTTCCCTGCTCGACCTTTGTTTTTGATAAGCAAACACATTTTTTAGATACCCCCGCCAAAACCAGCTTTGAAGCCGCCGTAAGCCGTTATAAAAATCTGTATACCCTTGGAGTGTATGAAGATGTGATGGCTGAACACAAACGACGCATACAAACTGTCAAGGTTGAGGGCAATAAAGAAAGCGGTAAAGACGAATTTGTTATCCCGAGCGTTGTATTAGGCACATACTACAACCGCAGTGAAGAACGCATGAACTACAGTGTTCATATCACTGTATCTCAAGCAGGAAATATAGATGTTGAGGGCTCAACTCTTGACCTTTCTGTCAACGGTGCTCGAATTCGACTTTCTGCTAAACATGGATTAGATACTCGCAAGCCACTAACGATCAAATTAACCGAGCTGAATGACGAATACTATTATGAAGATTTACAGCAAGGGATAGAATATCAAATTGTCGATATTGAAGAAGATAGCGGTGCTCATATTCTAAGGCTTAAACGTAATACGATCAGTGAACCGCTATCGAAATTACTGGCTAAATTAATAAGAGATTACAAATATCGATACAAAGTAGATGTGAATGAGGTTTACGACAATACCTTAGGGTTAGGCTACGAGCGTCACTTACTTCCACATCTTCGCCATTTACCGTTATTTTTAAATGGCAGTCAAAATCAGCTTACGCATGGGTTATTAAGCCCTGAAAATCAGAGAATAAAAAGCTACTTCACTGACGAAAATGATATATGTCAGCTGGATCAGACCCTGACAGAAACCAGATTGGAACGGCATTTTGCAGAACCCAACGCGCCTGAGCATCAATTACTTTATTGCTTTACCCATAAAGTAAATCAAACCACTTACTTTTATTCAGCCACGTTACATGAACTCAATAACCACGGCTTGAAACAGCTATTTTTTAAGTTCGGGGCACACAAAAATAGCTGGCGAGTATTCAAACTATCAAGCATAAAAATTGATAAGCAACGTGGATATAAAGCGGCGATCATACCTGGTGATGACAGTCATTACTCTCCGCTAGTGGAACAACAACTTGGTTTATTTGATCAAATAATATGTCTCTCTGATCTCACAACAGAAGAAGACAGATTGCAATATCAAGCTGTTCAATCAGAATCTTCACCAAACTTACTCAAAGTGTTCGTCCAGAAAAAGAACAGTATCAGCCATTTGAAGTTTTGTGCACTGGCGTTTTCTGAACGCCGCAAAGAACCAAGATACAGCTTCAAAACAGAAATAAACATTCAACAAGATGGTCAATCCATCACTGGTCACTCTCAAGATATTTCCACAAAAGGCTTTCAAGTCACTGTGCCTTCGCCATTTAATTTAGATAATGAGAAAGTCGTTTGGCTTGGTTTGCCTAAATTGCAATCACTGGCAGGCAAAACCCAATTACATAACTTGCCCTACAAGCTCGTCATGCAGCGAAAAAATGGTCAACAATTGCATCTAGTTGCAGCTCAATCTACGGAACCTCACACTGGCGTGACCTTTATGAATCGCCTCATCATTCATAATGAAGAAAAGTTAAAACAGTTATCTGAAGCAGACGATCAAACAGGTGAGTTATCAGATGGATTGAAAAACTTAATGATGCGGAAATTGCCAGCCACTCCGTTTTTTATTGAGAAAACCCAAAAATCCGCCAAGCTCTCAGCCATTGCAATTAGCTCTGAAAGAGATCCTGTTGCAGAATTGTTTGCCGCTAATTCAAAAGAATCATTCACTTATGACTTGAGTCCTTTATTTGAAGATGGCTTCTTTAAAAAACATATCATTGCCTTTATACGCCGCACTCGCTCTCATCAAGAGATGATGCATGTGGATTTTTATCTGCACTTAATCCGCCAATCCCGAGGAACATTCAATTTAAAGTGTGTCCCTAAATACTCCTTTTCTAACCAAAGTGAGCAAGCAGAATTCATTAAAACAGGACAAAAACTTGGGCGATTTATTGCTTTGAGAATGTTTGTCGGAGTTACAGGGAAACCTGATCTAAAGTACATCCAACAAGAGCGAAAATACATTGCACAACACGCGGCTCATAAAGCCAAACAGCTTGAAGAAAAGCTATGGTATACCGTTGGTGTCGGAGAGATTATGGATATAACCGCAGAGGTTCTACATCGCAATATTTGCAGTAAAACGGAATGATTACATCAGAGAAAAAGGCTTAATGCATAATTAAACATCCTTCATAAAACTTCAACTTATGAAAATATTGTATATAACATAGGTAAAAGGCCTAAACAGTTTCTCAACAAATTATCAAAAACTGATTAGACTGAAAAACGGGGGATATTTAAGCATTACTGGAATGTATTTGCTTAAATATAGTTTCAAATGTAAGACCTTATGGTTTTACTAAGGATGCATTATGGTAACTTCAGTACGCTCTGGTATCGCTCCTTGTGAACGGGCCGTAGATGTTGAACCACGTAAAAGACGTCACACCAACTCAGCTTTTTTGCTTGAAGGTAAAGATTACTTCATCGAAAACCTGTTAGATGAAGACAAAGAGCAAGGAAGTAATAAGCAGTCTCAACAAGAGTTTGGTGGTTTTCACGAGTCTCTCGAACAAGGCGAGTCTTCATTTTGCCAAGCCTTGAAGCAAGGGTTCTCCATTAAACGACTGAGTGATGGATTCATTGCCAAAGCGCTAAAACGATTGGTACTAATTTAGCGAATATTCTGAGCAATACTCTTATTCATTTCTTGAAGCATGGTTTGCATACTGTTAATCATGCTCACACTAACATTATAAGTTTGCATAATCTTTTGAAGCTGTAGTTGAGCTTGCGATACAAAATCGGAAGCACGATTGGAGACATTCTCTAATGCGTCTTTTACAGCTTCTAATTGACCTTTATTTAATTTTACTGTCGAGAGCGTATCATCTGGCTTTGGATCATCAAAACGTCCTTGGTAGGTTTTACCATTCAACTCGTAAGTAACGTCTTTACCGTCAGCCGATACTTGTACCTTAGAAGGATCGATGGTTTCCTGAGTCACTCCACCTTGACCATCATCTAATTCACCATAGGTTTGATAAGACCCATCTTCATACTTAAACAGATCTAACTTTTGACCATCACTGTCAGTTAAAAAAATATGAGCTTGTGGTTCAGGAGGTTTAAAGGGATGTTTAAGGTAATCATCAATGGACTTACCATCAACCTCAATGCCATTATCTCGCATGTAATCGATTACATCTTGTGGCAACGGCTCAGCACCTTGGTCACCTTCTTTTGCCACTTTAGCAATCACTTCATTAACTTCATTGGCTTTATCTTGTGCATCACGAGAAACTTTGGCTTTTTCTTGCATCTCGAGGTATTTTTGGTTGGCAAGTTCAGATAGTAAATCCATGAATAAATACAACACTGCGATGCCTCCTGATAATACTGAATCTCCATTAAATGCTAGCGAGTAATCAGTACTAGGGCTCGGAACTCCATAGCTTGCAGAAGCCCCAATACCAAAGTGTGAGTTGACATAATCTACATTTGAGTCAGTTAACACTGGCCCTCTAGAGGAATCAGACATAGCATAACCTTATTGATGTATGGTTATGCCATTATGCCGCTTTAACGACCAAAAGATTTTAAAAGTTAACCATAAACCCGCATAACTGGTCTAACCAGATATCACAGAGATTATACTATCTAACCCTTGATGTGAGATTGATACATGAGCTTGTTCTTGAACTTTCGGCTTGGCATGAAATGCCACTCCCAAACCCGCAGCTTGCATCATAGGAATATCGTTAGCGCCATCTCCAACGGCAACGGTTTGATTGAGTTCAACGCCATGTTGTTTAGCTAATGAAAGTAAAATATCTGCTTTAGCTTGAGCGTCCACCACTTTACCAACAACCTTGCCAGTTAACTTACCATCAATAATTTCCAGCACATTAGCAAAGGCTGCATCCAAGCTAAGTTTGTCTTTTAAATGATTCACAAAAGGCGTAAAACCGCCAGAAGCAACGGCAACAATCCAGCCATGAGACTTTAGTTCTCCAACCAGTGATTCTAACCCTTTTGTTAGAGGTAATTGGTCACACAATTGCTTGATCACGTCTGCATCCAGCCCTTCAAGCAAAGCGACTCGTTGACGTAGGCTTTGCTCAAAGTCCAACTTGCCTTGCATGGCTAATTCAGTCACTTCTGCAACCCGTTCTCCAATGCCCGCCAACTTAGCCAGTTCATCTATGCATTCTATTTGAATAGCCGTAGAGTCCATATCCATCAACAACACACCTTTTATCTTCAGCATTGGATTAACCTTAGATAAAGGAATGACTTCTACATTTACACTAGAGAACGTCTTATGAATATCAACAGCAATTGAGCAAGCACAATCAATATAAGTAACGCCCGATTGAGTTTTGCCTTGTTTTACTTCTTGAGCTGTTTGCTCCTGACTCAGCCAAGCTTCAATGGCATCTAACGCTGCACAACCTTGGTAAATCAATCGATAGGTTTCCATAGTGTTCATTTTTAATTATTCCGATAAAAACGCCTCTCAAGACACAATACCAAAATAATGATGTATAAGGTAAAACAGTCTATCGCTATAACCAGACAATCACATTGATTTAACAACTTGGTTTTGGTATTTTCAGCAACATTAAATTATCAATGGAGTGACTCTATGAATACGTGGACAAAAACTGCTTGTATCCTTGCTTTCTTAGCCGCATCACAGGCAAGTTTTGCCTCGGAATCACCACAATCTCAACGTGAATTATTTAACCAAGCCTACAGCCAATATAAAGAAGCTATCGCTGAACGGAAAAATTTTAATGCTGTAAAGTTTGCTAAACAATCTTACCAATTGGGTAAAGAGTTATATAAAGATTCACCTAATGACTTAGCCGCTCTCACCGTCAATTACGCCACTTCTCTGTCTAAAATTTACCAACGAGATAAGAAAAAAACAAAAGCCACTCACCAACAAGCTAAAGCGTTATTTGATGAAGCATTGGCGCTATATCAGCAAATTAAGCCGGCTCCTGTTACCGCTATTATTGACACTCACCTACTTAAAGCCAAAGTGATGTCCAGTTCTGGTGGAACTAAAGACCAAATAAACAAAGCCTTAAAACTTGCTGAACAAAACGGTGATCAAATCTTTGTTGCCAAGGTAAAAATGCTCGCTTTCGATACGCTAAATAGAGATAAGTATACTCGTCACTTACGTGGGTTAACCATTGAGGCGTTAGACACATTTCAAGAAAAACTGCCTGAAAATGCTATGGACAGAGTCACTACTGAATTTCAGGTAGCGCGTATCTATCAAGCTGAGAAAAAAACCAATAAAGCAGAAAACTTATATAAAAGTGTGATCAAGCAATTCGACACATTGGATTACAGCCACCCGTTTAAGTTAGGTGCTCATTCTCGTTTAATTTCAATTTATGAAAAACGTGGTGACAGTGATAAATCAACCGAACATTGTATTGCCATTGGTAAAATGAAGCCTTGGCAGGAGGATCAAGATCCGATTCCACTATATCGCACTGCATTAGATTATCCGGCCAGCTATGCAAGGTTAGGAAAAGAAGGACATGTAGTTTTGTCATTCACTATATCTAAATCTGGTACTGTGAAAGATATCGAAGTCATTGAGTCTGAAGGTGGACGTAAATTTGAAAAATCAGCTAAGAAAATGTTAACTGAGTGGCGCTATGCACCTAAATTCGAAAACGGTAAAACCGTTGATGCCAAGGATATGAAGATAAGACTGGATTTTTCCTTGGGTTAAATTTTCTCTTTTAGTTTATATAATAAAGGCCGCAAATGCGGCCTTTATTATTAACGACTTTAAGCAATTACAGTTCAGAAACTGCATCCAAAGTCATTTCGATCATTTCGTTGAACGTGGTTTGACGCTCATCAGAAGTGGTCGCTTCACCAGTACGGATATGATCAGATACAGTTACAACACATAATGCTTTTGCACCGAACTCTGCCGCCACACCGTAAAGACCAGCAGCTTCCATTTCCACACCTAGAACGCCCATTTTTTCCATTTTGTCGAACATTTCAGGCTGTGGAGTGTAGAACAAATCAGCTGAGAATACGTTACCAACACGGTGCTTAATACCACGCTTATCAGCTGCATCAACAACCGCCTTTAAAAGACTATAGTCAGCGATAGCAGCGAAATCTTGGCCACCAAAACGCATACGGTTAACTTGTGAATCAGTACAAGCACCCATACCAACAATAACGTCACGAACTTTAACGTCAGTGCTGATTGCACCACAGCTACCAACACGGATTAGGTTTTTAACACCATAATCTTTTACAAGCTCAGTAGCATAGATAGAGCATGAAGGAATACCCATACCAGAGCCCATTACCGATACACGAGTACCTTTGTAAGTACCAGTAAAGCCAAGCATGTTACGAACATCAGTAACTTGCTCTACATTCTCTAAAAAAGTTTCAGCAATGTATTTTGCACGTAGTGGATCACCTGGAAAAAGAACGGTTTCAGCAAAAGCGCCATCGGCCGCATTAATGTGTGGTGTAGCCATCGTTTATAACCCCTATATTTTTTAATGTCTTTCCAAATTAAATTAGGAAACTCTAAATTAATTTGGTGTAATTTAACGACTTTATTTAATTTTTTCACTTAAATACTGCCCAATTGATGTCAATTGGACAGTCAGTATTCAAATTCTGTTAGCCAACGAAAGATGTACCGTATTCCATTGGCTCTAATTGGTAATAGCTAGCGATAGACTGCCCCATATCGGCAAACGTTTCGCGCCCACCTAAAGAACCCGCGGCTAAACCTGCACCTAATGCTAAAACGGGTATGTGCTCACGAGTATGATCGGTGCCCGGCCAAGTTGGATCGCAACCATGATCGGCGGTCAGTAATAACAGATCATCTTCTTCTAGAATGTCTAGTAACTCTGGTAAACGAGAGTCAAAATATTCAAGTGCACGGGCATAGCCCGCTACGTCACGACGGTGACCATAGTGAGAGTCAAAATCCACAAAGTTAGTGAATACGATTGTACGTTCACCCGCTTGCTTAACTTGCTCTAGCGTTGCATCAAACAGAGCTTCTAAGCCGTTTGCTTTCACTTTTTGAGTGATACCGCAATGAGCGTAAATATCAGCAATCTTACCGACACTCACCACTTCACCGCCTGCTTCTTGAAGCTTTTGCAGTACGGTTTTTGCAGGTGGTTCGATTGAATAGTCACGACGATTACCGGTACGAGCAAAGTTATCAGCATCAGGACCATTAAATGGACGAGCGATAACACGACCAATATTGTATGGCTCTAGCTCTTCACGAACAATTTGACATAACTTGTATAGGTTTTCTAAACCAAACGTATCTTCATGACAAGCGATTTGGAATACTGAGTCAGCTGAGGTATAGAAAATCGGCTGACCGCTTTTCATGTGCTCTTCACCCAGCTCTTCAAGAATCGCAGTACCAGATGCATGGCAGTTACCTAAAAATCCATCTAATCCGGCACGCTCAAGAATCTTATCCGTTAGTTCTTTAGGGAAAGAGTTTTGTTTGTCATGGAAGTAACCCCAATCGAACAATACGGGAACACCCGCGATTTCCCAGTGACCGCTCGGAGTATCTTTACCTGAGCTGATTTCTTTAGCATAACCGTATGAGCCCGTTACAGTGATATCGTCACCAAAACCCATTGGGAACTCACCCGTGCTTTCTTTAGCAGCATGAGCCAAGCCAAGTTTTGCAAGGTTTGGCAGCTTAAGCGGCCCTTCGCGACCTTCGTTAGCGCGACCTTCTGCACACGCTTTGGCGATATGACCAAACGTGTTAGAACCAACATCACCAAACGCTTCAGCATCACCAGCAGCGCCGATGCCGAATGAATCCAGCATTAAAATTACATTACGTTTCATTTTATAAATCCTCTGCGCGAATGGCTTTGTATACTTCAACTTGTTTTTCAGGTCGAGTATCACTTACTTCAATCGCAGCTTTAACCGCAGCAGCGGCTTCTTCAAATCCAGCTTCAGTTTGAGCATGAACCATAGCTAATGGTTTATCTGCATTAATTTCATCGCCTAATGCACAAACTTCTGTTAGCCCTACACTATAGTCTAACGCATCACCCGGTTTACGGCGTCCGCCACCTAACGTCACAACTGACAGACCTAATTCTCGTGTATCCATGCTATGAGCAAAACCAGATTTTTCAGCGTACACAGGACGAATGATTGATGCCTGTGGTAAATATTTATCATACGCTTCGACAAAATCAGCAGGGCCACCTAAACCAGACACCATTCTACCAAATATTTCAGCCGCGCGACCATTATCAAGCACTGCATTCAGTTTTGCTCTAGCTTCTGTCTGAGAATGTGCAAGTCCACCCAATAGCAGCATTTCTTCACACAGTGCCATAGTCACTTGATATAAACGCGGGTTGCGATAACGACCAGTCAAGAAATCAATCGCCTCTTTCACTTCTACTGCATTACCCGCTGAAGATGCAAGCACTTGGTTCATGTCAGTCAAAATAGCTGTAGTCTTAGTTCCAGCACCGTTTGCTACAGCTGTGATACTACGAGCCAACTCTTCCGACGCCTCATACGTAGGCATAAATGCACCAGTACCGACTTTTACGTCCATAACCAAAGATTCCAGACCTGCAGCAAGCTTTTTAGACAAAATGGATGCAGTGATCAATGAAATAGACTCAACGGTTGCCGTATTATCACGAATCGAATAAAAGCGTTTATCAGCAGGCACTAAGTCACCTGTTTGACCAACAATCGCCACGCCAGCTTCTTTTACCACTTTACTTAGCAGTGCATTATCCGCTTCGGTATTGTAACCTGGGATAGCATCAAACTTATCTAAAGTTCCGCCAGTATGACCTAAACCACGTCCAGAAATCATAGGTACATAACCACCACAAGCGGCAACCATTGGACCAAGCATCAAACTGGTTACGTCACCTACACCGCCAGTACTGTGTTTATCAACAATTGGGCCGTCTAAATTTAAAGAGTCCCAGTTCAATACAGTACCTGAATCACGCATTGCAGAAGTAATGGCAACACGTTCATCCATATTCATGTCGTTAAAATAAACTGCCATACCCAGCGCGG
Organism: Parashewanella sp. 2210YD4-3; assembly: GCF_056591735.1. Classification (NCBI taxonomy): domain Bacteria; kingdom Pseudomonadati; phylum Pseudomonadota; class Gammaproteobacteria; order Alteromonadales; family Shewanellaceae; genus Parashewanella; species Parashewanella sp. 2210YD4-3. The sequence continues at coordinate 354,132 of NZ_JBWQOG010000001.1, forward strand.
CAATTTGCCCCTCGGAAACGGCACCATTAACAATGCCATTAACGAAAAATTGAATTTCTTCTGTGGTTAACGCTTCACCGTTACGCTTCTTACGAATGATTTCTTGTGCTAGAAACATACTGCTACTCCGAAGTATCTTCACCTCTGTTGGAGGCAGATACAAAATGCAAGATTAAAGACAAAATGTAGTAATTTTTCTAAATAGTAACGAAGTTTTATTGGGGCAAAAGGGAGTTAGATCACAGATATACATACCAGCGTCAGCGAATCTGTCATTATGAGATCAAATGACGCTGGTAATTCAGTCTTACTTATTAGTAACCTTGACTTGCCGCTGGCGCGTCAGCAAGTTCAAGAGTATGTAATAGGCTATTTAGCAAGCTTGAAGCACCAAAACGGAAGGTACGTGGCGTGATCCACTCATCACCTAGAATGCTTGCTGCTTTACCTAAAAACTCTGCCGTTTGAGCCGCATCACGAACACCACCAGCAGGCTTGAAACCCACCTTAGTGTTTTTCTCTTTGATCACAGTTAGCATGATCTCAGCCGCTTCAATTGTTGCATTCACAGGTACTTTACCAGTAGAGGTCTTGATGAAATCAGCACCAGCATCGATAGAGATTTCAGATGCTTTGCGAATAAGAGCAGGATCTTTAAGCTCACCTGATTCGATGATCACTTTTAAGATTGCTTTGTCGCCACACGCTTCCTTACATGCTTTTACTAATTCAAAACCAACTTCTTCGTTACCCGCCATTAATGCGCGATATGGGAAAACCACATCTACTTCATCAGCACCGTAAGCAACAGCAGCTTTCGTTTCAGTTACTGCAATTTCCACGTCATCGTTACCATGTGGGAAGTTAGTAACAGTAGCAATTGGCATGTGCTCTGCACCAAGTTCACGGAATGTTTTACGTGCGATAGGAATAAAACGTGGATAAATACAAATAGCCGCCGTATGACCTGCAGCTGTTTGAGACTTTTTACAAAGTTCAATCACTTTTTGATCAGTATCGTCATCGTTTAGCGTTGTAAGGTCCATTAAAGAAATGCCACGTTTTGCAGCCAGTTTTAAGTCAGTCATGTTCTTTCTCCAAACAAAAAATTCGAAAATCACTTAATTCAATTTGATTCAGTTTTGAAAGCAAATGTTGAAGCCGATAATTGGTCAAAACTGAATCTCAGGCAGTTATGCCATCAAAATAGGGTTAAGCATTCAATGTTACTGATCACAGATCAATAACTATCTTGACGGTAACGTCACGACTTGAATCCTTGAAGACCGGAAGAGAAGAAATAACTCAGTTACGAGAGAAATGATGTCCTACTTCCGCGAAAAATCCATCTTAGCGCGAGAAATCTTTATTTAAATTATGATTAATTGAAATAAAGACTTAGAAACTCAAAGGAGCCGCATAGTGCGACTCCAAGCACAATTCTAATTTAAATTAGAAGTTGTATTTAGCAGTGAAGATTACTGCATCATGGTAAATCGAAGTACCTAGCTTTTGATCAGCATAACGGTATTGAACACCAGCAGTAAATTTCTTAGTTGCGTTCCACCATAGTGAAACTGCACCGTTTTGACCAGTACGGCTTAGCTGACGCTTAGCATTGAAACGGAATTGGTCTTCACGTAGGAATTCAGTTTCGTGCCATTGAGTAACAGCGAAGTCTTGACCAGCTAGTTTGAAGTTATAACCTAAAACCCAACCAGCCATTAAGCCATTGTAACCTGCACCAGCAAAACGTTGGTTTTCATAGTGTAGACCTAAGAAAGGCTTCATCCAAAAACCAGAATCAGTGTTGATGTCATAGCTAACACCAAGAACGATATTTTGGTCGAAGAAACCAGTAGAATCGCTTAGGCTATAGATGTGACCGTATGCGTTCCAGTTAGACTTACCGATGTTGTATGCAATAGAACCTTTAGCAGCGATACGGAACGCTTCTGGAGCAGGAACACCAGTACGTACATCTTTACCGTCTACTTTCTTAGTAGCATTCTCTGAGTTATTAATGTTACCTGGGTTTTCAAAGTCTACGAAACCGTAAACATCACCCCAATCGTAACCAGCACCGCCTTCAATTTCTAGATAAACGAAATCATGCTTAGGAGCACCATAGCCTTCTTTGTTAGTGCGGCTTTCAGCTTTAGCAGTCCAGTCTAAGTAGTTAACCGAAGCAGTCATAAAACCGTAGTATTGCTCAGCTTGAGCGGTTCCGGCAGTCATAGCTGCAGCAGCTGCACCAGCGATAGCTAACATTTTAAAGTTTTTCATCATCAACCCCATATTATTTGAGTTCTGCCTATTTTGGCAGTGTTTTTGTTTGCACTTGTATTTTACTAAATTCCGAAAGCATCACCAACGGTTAACAAGCAAAATACAAACATAAAATCCCGAAATGTGAACAATATCTTGTTTTTTTAATTAGCTAGACATGTGATTGTTAGAAGGATGTAAAAAGACATGAGCTTTAGAAAAATAGCTATGTCTTCCTTGAACACAACACAGCCTATTTGAATTTGGTTAGTCAACTCGATTGGAGCAAATGGCGACCCATAGGCCGCCATTATTTGGTATTACAGTGCTAAGAATAGACCTGCAATTGTTGCACTCATAAGGTTAGCTAGAGAACCAGCAACTACCGCACGTAGACCTAAACGAGCAAGGTCGTGACGACGGCTAGGAGCCATTGCACCCAAACCACCTAGTAGAATCGCGATAGAAGATAGGTTAGCGAATCCACATAGAGCGAAAGAGATAATCGCTTTAGTACGGTCAGTCATTGGTAGACCAGTTTCAGCTACAGCTTTAAAGCCTTCAGCAGCAGGGTCTAGCATGTATGGAGCGAAGTTCAAGTAAGCTACGAACTCGTTCACAATCACTTTTTGACCGATGAATGAACCAGCAACGAAAGCTTCGTTCCAAGGTACACCGATTAGGAATGCTAGTGGCATGAACACATAACCTAGGATCATTTCTAGGCTTAGTTGTGGGAAACCGAACCAGCCACCGACACCACCAAGAATACCGTTAGCCATTGCAATCAAACCAACGAATGCGATAAGCATTGCACCAACGTTAAGTGCTAAGTGCATACCAGAAGAAGCACCACCAGCTGCAGCGTCTAGAACGTTAGCAGGCTTGTCTGGATCTTCAGGCAGATCTTCCATGTCATCTTTAACTTCTTCAGTCTCAGGGTGCATCAGTTTAGCCATTAATAGACCACCTGGTGCTGCCATGAACGATGCTGCAACTAAGTACTCAATCGGTACACCCATTTGAGCGTAACCAGCCAATACAGAACCCGCGATTGATGCAAGACCACCAACCATGATAGCGAATAGCTCTGATTGAGACATAGATGCAATGAAAGGACGCACGATAAGTGGTGCTTCAGTTTGACCTACGAAGATGTTTGCAGTTGCAGACATAGACTCAGTACGTGAAGTACCTAGTGCCTTTTGTAGACCACCACCGATGATGCGGATAACCCACTGCATAACACCTAGGTAGTATAATACTGCAATTAGAGACGAGAAGAAGATAATAACTGGCAATACGTTGATTGCGAAGATAAAACCTACTTTGAAGTTAGCAAGATCACCAAATAGGAAACCGATACCATCTTTTGAGTAGCTGATTACGCTAGAAACGCCATCAGATACCGCTTTAAGAATATCTTTACCTACTGGTACGTATAAAACAAAACCACCGAAAGCCGCTTGAATAGCTAACGCACCACCAACGGTACGATAGTTAATTGCTTTCTTGTTGTTTGAAAGTAGGAATGCAATACCTATAAGGACTGCGATACCTACAAGACTCATTAATATATCCATGAACCATCACCCTAAATTGTTAACGTTTTTTATTTTGTTGTTAACCAACCATTTCGAATAGGGATTATACCTAAGCCATAAATAAAAAGCGTTGTATTGATCATATTTTTGAAATCTAACAAAGTGAAAATAACACGTCGTTAACAGCAGCCCAATGACTATGTTTTCACTTAAACCTTTTAGACTCAAAAGCCTGAGCGTGATTTAGCCTTAGCTGTTCTGAAATTAAGGTAACTGATTTAGCTGACAGTTTGCTTAATTTAGAGACAATTTTGGGGATTAAAAGTGGAGAATTTCGAACTTGATCACTATTTTTTGGTAACATTGACGGCGAATCTGTTTCAATTAAGAAGTTTTCTAGCGCAATATCCTTAACAGTTTGATGCAACTTTTTCGCGTCTTCATTCAGCAGTAAACCACCAATTCCAAGCTTAAAACCTAAATTAATGTATCGCTGTGCCAATTGAGGTGAGCCATAAAAGCCGTGGATAACACCACCAAAGCTCGAACCATAATGCTGTAATAGTTCAATAACTTCATCATGAGCTTTTACCGCATGAATAATCAAAGGCTTTCCTAGTTCAACCGCAAGTTGAATTTGCTTTTCGAAGCAATCTAGTTGTTGTAGCCAGTTTCGCTTCCTTATTTTATCTAAGCCTGTTTCCCCTATAGCAACAAAGTTCGGGTTATTCAGGTGACGTTTACACTCTTCCACCAATAACTTTATATCAAAATTTACATCATCAGCCGTAAACCAAGGGTGAACACCAAGAGCAAAAGGACAATTAAACTGAGTCGCAACTTGAATTTGTTTTTTCCAATGAATAGGTGAAATCCCCGGAATAAGCGCTCCACTAATCCCTTGTTGTTTCATTTTTTCAAAAAGCTCTGCCCTGTCACGATCGAAATCATTAAAATCTAGATGGGCATGACTATCCATTAACATTTTCTTCATCCTTTAACAAAAAAGGCCGCAATTGCGACCTTTTAAATATGACACCAATTAATGCTCACGTGTTTTCGCAAACTTGATGTCTGGATAACGTTCCATACTCAAGCTTAAATTCACCATGGTTGGTGCAATGTAAGTCAGGTTATCACCGCCATCGAGTGCAAGGTTTGTACTGCATTTACGACGGAAATCTTCTAGCTTGCGCTCATCATCACAATACACCCAACGAGCCGTCGCTACGCTTACTGATTCATAAATCGCTTCTACGTTGTACTCGGTTTTTAAGCGCCCTACTACCACTTCAAACTGTAGAACACCAACAGCCCCTACAATCAGGTCATTGGTATCAAGTGGACGGAACACCTGCACCGCGCCTTCCTCTGAAAGCTGTACTAACCCCTTAAGCAGCTGCTTTTGCTTTAAAGGATCACGTAATCGAATGCGGCGGAACAATTCAGGCGCGAAATTAGGCACCCCCGTGAAGCGCATAATTTCACCTTGAGTGAAAGTATCACCTATCTTAATCGTTCCGTGGTTGTGTAAACCAATAATATCACCAGGATATGCGGTTTCCGCACGTTCACGATCGCCAGCCATAAAGGTCAACGCATCGCTGACATTAATGTCTTTACCTAAACGCACATGACGCATTTTCATACCTTGACGATATTCACCAGAGCAAACTCTCATAAAGGCAACACGGTCACGGTGCTTGGGATCCATATTGGCCTGAATCTTAAAGACAAAACCTGAAAATTTTTCTTCGTTTGGTTCTACATTGCGCTCTTCTGTTTCACGCGGCTGCGGGATTGGCGCCCATTCAACAATGCCATCAAGAATGTGATCAACACCAAAATTGCCCAGCGCCGTACCAAAATACACGGGGGTCATTTCGCCTTTTAAGAAAGCATCATGATCAAACTCTGGGCAAGCACCAACAACTAACTCCAGTTCATCACGTAAATCTTCAGCGTAAGAGCCAATGGCTTCATCAAGCTCTGGATTATCTAAGCCTTTGATCACGACTGAATCTTGAATGGTATGCCCCATACCCGTTTGATAAAGCACGGTTTCATCACGCAGAATATGGTAAATCCCTTTGAACTCTTTACCACAGCCTATAGGCCAAGTGATTGGTGAACATGAAATTTTCAGTACGTCTTCAACTTCGTCCATCAATTCGATAGGATCACGAATATCACGGTCAAGCTTGTTCATAAAGGTGACAATTGGCGTATCACGTAAACGAGTTACTTCCATTAATTTAATGGTTCGTTCCTCTACACCTTTCGCCGAGTCAATCACCATTAGGCATGAATCTACCGCCGTTAAAGTACGATAAGTATCTTCCGAGAAGTCTTCGTGACCTGGGGTATCAAGCAGGTTTACCAAAGCATCAGCATATGGAAATTGCATTACCGAGGTAGTGATCGAAATACCACGGTCTTTTTCCATTTCCATCCAGTCAGATTTTGCATGCTGACCTGACTTTTTACCTTTAACGGTTCCTGCTTTTTGTAACGCCTGTCCGAACAGCAATACTTTTTCTGTAATGGTGGTTTTACCCGCATCTGGGTGAGAGATGATCGCAAAAGTGCGACGTTTAGAGACTTGCTCTGGCACTGACATCGACATGAATTATTTCTTCTTTGGCAATTTGAAATTTTGCGCGTATTTTCGCTGAAATTAGCTAATGAAACAATCAAAGCCTAATTTTTTGTTTGTAAATGTGCCTTATTAGGCACAGCTAACCTCAATAAAACCACTAACCTCGTTTTGATGGATGTGTTTAGGCAGCTCGTCTAAACGCCATCTTAACGATGAACTCACTTCATGTTGAAACTCATTATACTCTATGAGTAACTCGAAACATTGCTCTAGATTTTTATTGGTTGACAGCAACTCAGTTTTGGGATGAGTAATAAGACCTAAAATAACTCCCTGTAACTTGGGTGATTTAGAGTTCTTTTTGTAATGACGAAGTGCATGATGAAGAGGGGTATCTTGTCGTGAATTCTTTAAATTCGCTTTTACCGTTTGCTGATTAAGCACTAATAGCATAATAGGTATTCTTAGGTAATTAATCGCTAAGAAGAGGGGCGATGGAATTAAACCGCAGTAATACTTGTCAGCCGTAACGGTCTGACTTAGAAATAGCGATCTTAAAATCTCAGTGGCATTGCTTTCGATACAATGGCTAAGCAAATCAGACTTATACCCCAAATTTTTTCCATATTCACTTTGTTTAATTCCGTTTTTGATATAATTATCGAATAAAGTTTTTTTGGCCTTTAACCGCTCAAAGCCAATCAAGTCGTCTTCTTTAATTGTGTGATTAATTAACTGATTAAAATTATATACAGTGAGATTGTCGAAACAACCTAAAAGCTCCAATTCAGACCAGTTACAAAATGATTGCTCAACTTCATCATCCGATAAGAAGCCACCTAGCTTTAAGTTCACAATTGTAGATGTTCTGCAACGCTCTTGCGTATCAAGTAGACAATAAAATTGCTCACAAAACTTAATACTAAAACCTCTCTTTTGAGGAGAGCATTGCAAGAGAGTAGCGATTCGTTCTTTAATTAATGGTTTTTCTTCAATTAACAGTTGCAACTTTTCGATAACCAAACAAGTTGGCAGCCGTTTCTCGCAACTCAAAACTTGATTAGTACTTAAAAAGTTTAAAACTTCATCAAATGATTGAGCACTGGCTATTGTTAGTTCAAAAAGATGATTAACGGCTTCATCAGAAAGATCTTGCAAGTTAACTCGTTGCACGTCAGCCATCATCACGGCTCGAGAGGCATAATTTTCCTGTATCCAAAAATAACTTCCCTCGGGAGTAAATTTAAACAAGGTATTAGGTTTTGAACGCAACGTAACCGTCTCTTCCATCCCAATAGGGATCTTTTCGAAGGCTCTTGCTGTTGTAGCGAGAAGGTTTAGCTTGATCTCAGCAATAGAAATGGCACAAGGATAATTGGCATCTAGTATATCGGCTTCAGTGCATATCTTTCGTTCTTCGGCAATAATGCGAAGAGGTCCACAAAGCTGTATAAACAACTCACGAGGTAAAGAGTTAGCTTTCGCTATTTGCATTTGAGCAACAGCATCGGTACTAAAATATTCTAATGGAATGTAGACACAATCTTGCCAACGAGGGTCATCGACAACAATTTGATTTAACCTTTTCAATACCGCATCTTTGTTTTGAATATCTAATTGTGTGAGTTTACGATTCAAATCTTCTAATGAGCCAAACTGCTTGGACCAAAATTTATCTATTAATAACGGGGTTACTGATTCATCGCTAATTTGCAGCAACTCTGCTTTTAACTTGTCTTGCGTGGATGCCGTTAGTTCAGACAAACATACCCAATCCGCTCTCAATACTTGATAATCAGACAGTACGGTAATAAGTTCTTTAGTCAGTTGTTCAAAAACATATTTTGTTAAATATATGGGATGAAACGCGGCCTCAACTTTTTGTTCGAAGCCAGTTAGATAGGAATATCTAAAACCGATCTGGGTATCCGTATTTTCAAACTTGGGAACATTAAATCTTTCGGAAAAATGGTTAACTAAGCCATGTTCAATATGAATCTGACTATGGGCTAAATTATCTACTGAATCGCTATCTTTAAACCCACACAAATGCTCCCTAGCCACAGCTATCATAACTTCACGTTTATGCAGCTGTAATGTCTCTAAGGTAAAGTTACTCTCTAATAATGTCGCGTTACGTATACTCTGAACAGTTTCTTGAATACCTGACATGCATTTATCCAATGCATGTATTAACTCTCCAAGCAGTCGTACTTTCTCATCTTCAGGAAGCTCGTCTGATTCTAGTTCATCAATAGCTAGGTGAAATTCATCAGTAAAACTGGAAAAAGCAATTTCTCGATATTGCGCAGCAGTTAAATTTACTGCCTTTTCGTCATCATCAATTTCGAAAAGATATTTCCAAAATAATTTTTGAGCTGATTCAAAATTAGACAAGCCGAATTCACGCGATAATGTTCTTAAACGCTCGACATCCTGCTTATACTGCGTTTTTAACCCTTCGAAGCCACTCGTCTGACGATAACGGTTTAAATCGCCATGTTCATTCCGTGAATACAAAACCACCTCAAGCTGAACATTTTCTTTTTCAGAGGGCGTATATTGATCATCAATATTGGTATTAGCATCAACTGCATCGACACACATATAAACCTCCATCAACCTTTTAAGGTCTTAAGCCAGCTTAACCACGTAAAATCCTGACTTTGCTTTATGGTTTAGTGCAGTTTGAATTGCATAAATCTAGAAAGTTCAAAAATCAATCAAAAGTTAATGTAACTGTAATTTATTTGAAATACATACCGCTAATCCCCACTCTTATAGATTAGTTTTATTACTCGAAAATAATATGTAAACATAAATTAACCGCAGCACTGTAGATAAAAATTTAAGGTTTATGTTGTAACATAATAATATTATTGATTTAGTTATACAGAACTAAGGCTAAATTAAATAATGAAAACGAGCTTGAGGGGTTAAAAATGAAAACAAGAGAAATGGTCATCCATGCAAGCTTAGAGCTGTTTAATGAGCATGGCGAACGTACAATTACCACCAACCATATTGCAGCGCATATAGGGATTAGTCCGGGAAATTTGTACTATCACTTCGCAAATAAGCAAGATATTATTCAAGAGATCTTCACTTTATTTGAAAATCATATTAATAAAAATATTAAGCCGTCTGTAGAAAAAGAGTTCCATACTGGCTCTATCATGGCTTATTTAGACGCCGCTTTTGAAGCCTTATGGAAATTCCGCTTTTTCTACGTCAATCTACACGACATTTTGCTCAAAGATGATCAATTGAAAAAGCGCTATCTGAAACTGCAGCAAAGCACGACTCATTCTATTAGTCAGATATTGCAGCAAATGGTGAATTCCGGATTACTCTGTATACCAGCGGGAGATGTCGAGCGACTTGCAGACACCGTTAGAATTCTAATGGGCTCATGGATTGGTCACAAATTGGTTCAATCTAATCAAAAAGAAATTAAACCATCAGAGCTTTTTGATGGCATGTCCCGCATGATTTTAATAATAAAACCCTATGCTACTGAAGCTTCTTCAGCCATGTTTTCGCAAATGGAGTCTCGTTATCAATCATTAATCGGGGAAGATGGGGCTGCTCTGAACGCCATTTAGCAAAGTTGGCTACATGTTGATTTAAAAAATAGAACAGCACATTCAATCTACAACGCAATAGAGGACTCATAAGTCCTCTATTTCATCCCTATTTTCAAACTTTGTCTATACTGTTGATAAAACGTATACAGAGTCAGGCAAATGTCACAATTATCTATTTCAAACAATGCATCCCGTCAAGTAAACATTAATTTAGAAGCATTCAAAAAACCGAGTGTCGACGGTCAAGGCGCTGAATCTGGAGTTACAGAAACAAGTTTTACGTCCAAAAACCCTGTTAAACAACTTATCCAGCATATTTGGAATGGAATTAGATCAATTGGAACTGGCATTTCGATAAATGACGTTGAAAAAAAATTAACCCAAATATCTAACGCAACAAGCTATGGCGAATTGAATGCTTTGACCGATGAGCTAAATAGTATGTATGAAAGTGAACAACAACATTTTTACCTTAAGGTTGTTGAAGATCCCGCAAGGGGCGTTTCGTATATGCAATGCCATGCCAGACTAGATAATGGAGAAGAACTTCCAATCTCAAACCCAGTTTCATTTAAACCCGTAAATGATTGGCACCAAGGAGACCAATACGAGCAGCTCAAAGAAGATTTTTGCAATAACTGGATACCTAAAGCTTCTGCTGATGTTAAAAACCAAGTGCGTAATGCATTAGATGTTTTAGCCTTAACAAAAGAAGAAGCCATAGACCAGCGTGACAGTGCCGTTAGGCAGATTGAGGAATTAGTTGCTGAACATGGGTTTCATTATAACCAATTTGCTTTTGAAGTCCTTGATAGAAAACCGCATAACAGTCAAGACAGTTTTGTTTTCGATAGCAATGCTGGATTACAATATAACTTACGCCTAAAGCCGGGCGCTAACTCGATAGTTCTTCACCACCCCATAAATAGATTTAAAGCGAGCTAGAGTAGCTATCGCTACTCAAACTCTCCCTCAAGTCTTGATAGCTCTAGCCCTGCAAAGCGATATTCGACAAAGTCATAAACGTCTGTGGCAAGGGCTAACCTAAATAATTGAGTAGCGGCTTCGAGATGTCCTTGGTGCAAAGCTTGCTGAGCGATATAAAAATACGCTTCACATAGATGCTCCGTGTATTCACGTCGCTGATCTTTGGAATCAAGGTATTCATTGGCCTTACTTACTAATTTATCTGCACTTAGGTTACCAAGTAAATACTCAGCTATTTGAGTGGACCACAACCCCTTATCCAGTTTCGAAACCCTTTGAGTCAGTTCTGTTTTCGCTTTTTCAGGGTTAAACTTACGATGCGCTAAATAAAGCCAAATTGAACGGTACGCATCGTCAGGTGCTTTTGAATAGAAAGTGGTGAGATCATCTTTGGAAAGTTCAAATCGGCCTGCATAATATAAAGCAATACCACGATTTAAATATGCATACTCATAGTTAGGGGCTAACTCAAGGACTGAATCAAAAGCATCATACGCACTGTCAAAGTCACCCTCTAACGTCGAGTAAATACCAAGAAAATTATACGCATCTGCCAAACGAGGATTTAAATTCAACGCTTGCCTAAAGTCATAACGGGCAGAAAGCTGTAATCCCATGCGGTCATAAATCACCCCACGCTCATACATAAATCGAGCACGTTGCTCATCCGTTAGCTTAGCACGAGCAAGAATATCCGAACTTTTAAGCAGGTTTAACTCATCTTGATAGAGATGAGTAGCAGGCTCAACCAATAAACGGTCGGGATAATGAGGGGCTGAGGGAGTGGATATGCAACCAGAAAGTAAAAAAACTGCCGCCGCAATTTTAAGAATACGCCAATAAACAATCATTTATATTAAAGCCTTTAAAAAGTACGGAAACCGCTTAATCATACCAATCCAAGTCATAAACGGCTATCACGAATTTGTCTATGCCGCTAAACTTTCACAGAGCCGCTTCGAACTTCGAATGAGTTTTTCTGTTACCTCATTGAGATCCAGTAATAGCATCGATTTGGAAGTTAAGTAATTAGAATAAATTCCATAACAAACCAGCTCGATATCATTTAAATTTGCTTGAGGATACTCAGAAGTTATGATTTGGCGGCAATGATTTATGAATTCAGCCATATTTTGCTCTTGATGCTGTTTGACCTGCTCCAAGCGCTTAGATTCAGAAAATAATTCATGGCTGATAATATTGTCTTTATTATCCTCTGGTGAGCTAAAATTAAACAAAATCTCTAACAAAGCATCAACGGCAGCAGTTTTAGGAAGATGAGAAAGTACTTGTTGCCACTGTTCAGAATAAATATCTCGCCAACGCTCACTCAATGCGGAAATAATTTGATCTCGATTACCTATATAGTGACGTAATATGGTGCGCTTCACTCCAGCGGTTTCGGCAATGTTTTCTAAAGACGTGTCCTGAAGTCCTCGCTCAATAATACATATCTCAAGTGCATCAAGGATTTCTGCTCGCCTCTGCTCCACCATACTGGGTCTTGCCATTATCGCCTCTATTTTGTTACTTATTGTGTTTAATTGTCATTTTTTTAAGTTATCCATTTACCAGAGCTCTATGTAACAAAATTCAAATCTTATAAGGTATTTTCACTTGTAATACCTAAATAGAGCTAAAGGTTAAGTTATCACACTCAAAAAAATTAACAAATATTGTACATTTATATATGGAATTTGTGCTTATGTTGCAATCATAATATATTTTCATAATGAAAACATACTAAGACAGACAATTTTATTGAATTATCTCACAAAAGGTAAAACGATTAACCTTTTATGGTTATAAATCTATTTTATAACCATAAAAAAAGGGAGCTAAAAAGCTCCCTCATATTTACTATCTAAAAAAACAGATTATTCAGCCGCTGGCGCTTCTGCTTTAACTACTGCTTCTTTGATAGATAGACGTACGCGACCTTGACGATCCACTTCCATCACTTTCACGTCCACTTCCTGACCTACTGCTAGGTGATCAGATACGTTAGCGACACGCTCTTCACTGATTTGTGAAATGTGTACTAGACCATCTTTACCTGGAAGGATGTTTACGAACGCACCGAAATCAACGATACGGTTGATCTTACCTTTGTAGATACGACCTACTTCAACTTCTGAAGTCAGTTCTTCAATACGGCGGATCGCTTCACGCGTTGAGTCACCGTCAGAAGAAGCAATACGCACTGTACCGTCATCATCAAGTTCAATCGTAGTACCCGTCTCTTCAGTAAGCGCACGGATGGTTGCACCACCTTTACCGATAACATCACGGATCTTCTCTGGGTTGATCTTGATGCTAGTGATACGAGGAGCGTGATCAGAAATATCATCACGGTGAGAGCCGATTGCACTGTCCATCACGTTCAAGATGTGGATACGAGCACCCATGGCTTGCTGTAGAGCAATGTCCATGATCTCTTTGGTGATACCTTCGATCTTGATGTCCATTTGAAGTGCAGTAATACCACCACGAGTACCTGCTACTTTAAAGTCCATGTCACCTAAGTGATCTTCATCACCTAGAATGTCAGAAAGAACCACAAAGTCATCGCCTTCTTTAACCAGACCCATTGCGATACCCGCAACTGATGCCTTGATTGGTACACCAGCATCCATCAATGCTAGAGAAGTACCACAAACTGAAGCCATAGAGCTTGAACCGTTAGATTCAGTGATTTCAGAAACGATACGAACTGAATATGGGAATTCAGTTTCACTTGGCATAACCGCGTTGATACCACGCCATGCTAGCTTACCATGGCCGATTTCACGACGCTTAGGTGAGCCTACCATGCCTGTTTCACCAACAGAATATGGAGGGAAGTTATAGTGCAGCATGAAGCGATTAACTCTTTCGCCCATGATGCCGTCAATCTTCTGTGCGTCGCGCTCTGTACCTAGAGTAGCGGCAACTAAAGCCTGAGTTTCACCACGAGTGAAGATTGCAGAGCCGTGAGTACGTGGAAGTACACCAGCTTGAACATTTAGCGCACGAACCATATCAGGCTCACGACCATCAATACGCGGCTCACCACGAATGATGCGACCACGAACAACGTTCTTCTCTAGGCTACCAAGCAAACCTTCAACTTCAGACACATCAATGTCTTCGTTTTCAGCAACTAGCTTCTCAACAGCAGCAGATTTTACAGCCGCTACTGCGTCACGACGCTCTTGCTTATCAACCACTTGGTAAGCTGCGCCCATACCCTCTTCAGCTAAGTCTTTGATTTTAGCAACAAGGTCTTGATCTTTTTCTTCTGCAGTCCAACCCCAAGCCGGCTTGCCCGCTTCAGCTTTGAACTCTTCAATGGCGCTTACAACAACTTGTTGCTGATCGTGACCATAAACTACTGCACCTAGCATGATTTCTTCTGGTAAAGCTTGCGCTTCAGATTCAACCATCAATACTGCTGATTGAGTACCAGCAACGATTAGGTCAAGCTGGCTCTCAGGCATTTGATCTACGTTAGGGTTTAGGATGTACTCACTGCCGGTATAACCAACACGTGCTGCACCTAATGGACCATTAAATGGAATGCCAGAAATCGCTAATGCTGCTGAAGTACCAATCATCGAAATGATGTCTGGCTCAATTTGAGGATCAACTGAAACAACAGTGATGATCACTTGAACTTCGTTCTTAAACCCATTAGGGAATAGAGGACGGATCGGACGGTCAATCAAACGTGCAATCAGAGTTTCGTCTTCAGATGGACGACCTTCACGCTTGAAGAAACCGCCAGGGATCTTACCTGCTGCGTATGCTTTTTCTTGATAGTTTACAGTTAATGGGAAAAAATCACGCCCTGGATCAGCTTGTTTTTTACCTACTACAGTAACTAAAACAGTGGTGTCGCCCATGCTTGCCAACACAGCAGCGTCAGCTTGACGTGCAATCACTCCGGTTTCTAGAGTTACGGTGTGTTGACCGTATTCAAAACTCTTTACAATTGGATTCACTTGACCAATTCCTTAATTAATTATCTTAAATTTCGCTCAGCATTATACGTTAACAACCGTCATTAGATAAAGCGTCTATACTTCACAAACATCATTATCACAAATATTTCATGTATAAATGTGCTAACAAACGGATTTTGTAAGCTCAAAAAAATCATAGAGGATTGAATTCAGGGATGAAATTAAGCTTTAGTTCTCTCACGTTAAAGCAAACGTTTTTAGTATCTATCACGGTATTTTGTTTTGCCGTGGCACTGCTCTTTATCGAGTTTATTTCGGTGGTACATGCTGAAAAACGCCACCTAAAACAACAGAGTGCTACGCTTTTTCATTCGTTACAACAAACAGCAAAAGCGTCCCCTCTTACAGACAATATACTGTTATCAGAGCAATTATTAGAACAAAGCTTTAATCTGCCATGGGTACAGGATATTAGTCTTGAGCTCAGAGCTACTGGTCATTTGCTGTCTGCAGCTAAGCCTCTAGATTCAGATGACAGCATTTGGTTAAATCTCAGCCAATGGTTCTTTCAAAATCAGCAAGATGTCACTCACTTGCTTTATAAAAATAGTCAGCAACCTTTCGCTAGAATCAGCTTAAAATACGATCTAAAAGATATTAGCCAAACACTTCAAAGCCACTTTACTCGAACCTTTATATTTACCTTAGTCTGCACGCTCATTCTCACGATTTTATTGACTGGTGTGTTTCATTTATTTCTAACGAAACCCATTCTCACTTTGAGTCAAGCCATAGATAAGATTACTCCCGACTCCCCTAAAAATAATTTATTACCCCGAATCCCTTTCCACAACAATAATGAGTTGGCTGGAGTGGTAACTAAGTTTAATCAAATATTGATCCAGTTTGATATGGCACAACTCAAGCTTCGAAAAATGGCGACCAAAGATGCGCTGACGAGTTTACCTAACCGAATACTGTTACTTGAAACCATGAATTTGAACATTCAGCGTTCAAGCCAACAAAAACGAAGTTTCGCCTTGTTTTACATTGATTTAGATAGATTTAAAAATATCAACGACTCGTTAGGTCATCAACTTGGCGATCGCTATCTAACACGCATAGCTCGTGTTTTAAAGCGAGTTGTTGGTGAAAAAGGCACCGTTGCACGCCTTGGTGGTGATGAGTTTGCCATTATTGCTAACGAGCCTCAAACGCTTCCCCAAGCAGGGGAATTTGCGCGGACTTTAATTAAAGAGATCAAAAAGCCGCTATATCTCAATGAACATAAACTTCATCCCAATGCCTCTGTGGGCATTGCCCTATACCCTGACGATGGCCATAACGCTGATGATTTGATCCGTCATGCAGAAATCGCCATGTACAGTGCAAAAAAGCAAGGGCTAGGAAACTGGGAGTTTTTCAATAAACGTATGACGGAAAAAGCTATCGCTCACCTACGCATTGAAGCCGAACTCCATAATGCTATTCGAAATGATGATTTATGCTTATTTTTTCAGCCTAAAATCGAATTAGCCACAGGAATGATAAAAGGCTCAGAAGCTTTGATCCGTTGGCAAAAAGACGACAAGATCATTTCTCCAGGTGAGTTTATCCCAGTAGCTGAAGAATCTGAACTAATCGTAAGCTTGGGAAAATGGGTGATTAATAAAACCTGTGAAACACTAAGAAAATGGTGTGACGAGTTTAATCAGGTTCCCTCAATTGCAATTAATATCGCAGCAAAACACTTTATTGATCCTAAGTTTGTAGAACAGCTCAAAAGCACCGTCAACAGCTATTTTCTCGATCCAGCCCTTATCGAAATCGAAATCACTGAAAGCTCTTTTATCCATGATATTCAATTAGCCATCGATGTTACTGAGCAACTTAGAAAGTCCGGTTTTAAAGTCTCAATTGATGACTTTGGAACAGGTTATTCATCGTTATCGTACCTGAAAGTGTTACCTATCAACACGCTTAAAATCGATCGCGCCTTTATTGAAGGGCTACCCGATAACGATGCGATTGCTTCCACCATTGTTATGCTTGGTAAGCAAATGGATTTAGAAATTGTCGCGGAAGGAATCGATGAGAAAAAGCAGCTGACATGGTTAAAAGATCATGGCTGCTCTTTAGGTCAAGGGTACTTGTTCAGCCGACCATTATCACAAGATGAATTTGAAAAACAATACCTTGAACCAGAGCAAACCATACTAGAAATTGAATGATACTAAAGCTTCAAGACAAGTTTTTTAGAAACCGCATTTTTACCCACCCGAATTTAGCCATCCACACACCTTGACACCTTAACGTCTTGATGTTTATTATTTATCCAGAAAGGAGAATTTTTGTTCGTATCTTCATAGGGATAAAAAGATGACAGTTGCTGCAATACCTGCTTTATCTGAGACATCAGTACAGCTAAAAACGAGAGCCGAATTAGTATTACCTGCCAAGCTTCCCTTGTTTCATGGTGGCTGTATCAGTCACGGCCAGCTTTCATATTATTTACGCGGCCCAAAAGGTGCGCCTATTATCATTGTGCTAGGAGGCATTTCTTCTAGTAAAGAGACGGAAAAGTGGTGGCCAGAAATAGTAGGTGATGGATTAGCTATAGATACAGATCGATTCCAAGTTCTCAGTATTGATTTTCTCGGTGGCAACCATAATTCGAGCACTCCCGATAGTGAGCAAGCTTCCACTCAAGCAGCTGCTGTTGATACCCGAGATCAAGCTAATGTCCTTAACCTACTACTTGAACATTTAAACATTGAAGCTGTACATTGCTTTGTTGGTGCCTCGTATGGCGGCATGATAGCTCTCGCCTTTGCAGAATTATTTCCTGAAAAAGTAAATCAACTTTGTATTTTATGTGCCGCTCATAAAAGCAGTAATTTAGGCATTGCTTGGCGTTCAATTCAACGTCAAATAATCCAGCTTGGTGCAGATACCAATCAGAAACATCAAGCTATCGCACTCGCGCGATCGCTAGCAATGACCACCTATCGCTCATTCATAGAATTTGAACACCGATTCTCCACAGCACCAGAACTTATTGATGATCAATTTCATTTTCCTGTTAATGGCTATCTAAACGTCAAAGGAGAATCATTTAAGCAAGGTTTCTGTTGTCGAGCTTATCTTTGTTTATCTGAATCTATTGATCTTCACAATGTAAAACCACAATACATATCAACGCCAATTACCTGCATCAGTTTTGATACCGACCAGTTAGTTCCGTCTTCCTTGATGCAAAGTCTGGCTGACAACAGCGACACAAATAGCCAGTACTACCAACTTACCACTTTGTATGGTCATGATGGTTTTCTTAAAGAAACTCAGGCCATAACTCCTATCATTCAACGTACTCTAGAGCTCGATAGCCATGTCCAATAAAAACGAACAACCTATATATACCAATACTCAAACCACCGCAGTTCGCTCAGGTTTAGATACGGATACGGCTCACGGTGCCGTTATGCCTCCGATTTATTTGTCTAGCAACTTTAGCTTTGAGTCTTTTAATCAACCAAGAAAATACGATTACACTCGTTCAGGCAATCCTACACGTGATCTTCTTGCTGAAGCACTCGCTGAATTAGAAGGAGGTCATGGTGCGGTGATCACACCAACGGGTATGGCTGCAGTACATTTAGTTCTTCAACTATTGCGTCCTGAAGATACGCTGGTTGTGCCACACGACTGCTATGGTGGTAGCTACCGTTTATTTGAAAATGCCGCGAAACGTGGTTTATTTAAACTCAGCATTGTCGATCAAAATGATCTTCAAGCTTTGAAACAGGCACTAGAATCCCAACCAAGTGTTGTGTGGGTAGAAACACCGAGTAATCCTCTTTTGCGTATTTATGACATTAAAGCCATTTGTCAGCAAGCTCATCAGGCTGGAGCCTTAGTGGCGGTTGATAACACCTTTTTAACTCCGTTATGGCAAAAACCTTTTGATTTAGGTGCTGATATCGTCATTCACTCAACCACTAAATACATTAACGGCCATAGTGATGTTGTTGGGGGGGCCGTTATCGCAAAAACACAAACTCTCCATGAACAACTAGCTTGGTGGGCAAATTGTATAGGCGCGACTGCTGCGCCATTTGATAGCTATATGACTTTACGTGGTGTGAGAACATTGCATGCTCGTCTTCAGGTTCACGAGCAAAATACAAAAAAAATAGTGAGTTACCTTAGCAATCACTCTGCTATTTCAAAAGTGTATCACCCTAGTTTATCGAGTCACCCAGGCCATACACTTGCAGCTGAGCAACAGTCAGGTTTCGGGGCCATGTTAAGTGTTGAGTTAGATTTAGGTGATGACTCACATCACTATCCACAACTGCTAAATCACTTTTTCAGCTCATTACGCATGTTTACTCTCGCTGAGTCCCTTGGTGGTGTTGAAAGCTTAGTCTGCCATCCAGCTACTATGACACATGCAGGGATCAGCGAAGAAGCCAGAGCAACTGCAGGCATTTCTGCTTCACTACTACGATTCTCTATTGGGATTGAGCATAGTGAAGATCTCCTCAGTGACTTCTCAGTAGCCCTTGAGTCTCTCATCACTCTCCGCCAACAACTAGCCAGAAAATAGTACTCTCCCTATTTATATTTATTAGAAGTTGGGGTGAACCCTTTTTTGAATAATTAATCAATAAAACCGAAAAAATCATCACCGAGCATTGACAGTGCAAATATTATTCAATAGATTAAACAAAAGAGCATCTAGACATCTAAATGTCTATTTAAAATTAATAATTCTAATGATAAATAACTCCAAGATTGCAGTAACAGGGAAGTTTAATAAGTAGAGGATATCAACATAATGCAAGTTTCAGCGGCTAAAATTTTGGATGAAATTAATAATAAGTTTGGGCTTTTGAATGACAAGGTATCTGTTTCATTCGAGTTTTTCCCTCCTAAAACTGAAGCAATGGAACAAACCTTATGGCAATCGATACTCAAGCTTCAATCCACTAGTCCTCGCTTTGTCTCTGTCACTTATGGTGCGGGCCATTCTACTCGCGATCGTACTCATGGGGTGATCAAACGTATTCTAAAGGAAACAAATTTAACTCCTGTTCCTCACCTAACTTGTGCCGGTGCTACTCGTAAAGAAATCGAACAAATTGCTGAATCATACTGGAATGATGGTATCAGGCACATTGTCGCTTTACGTGGTGATGCTCCTGATGGCTATGATCATTCACAAAGTGAATTACCTCATGCTACAGATTTGATCAAATGCCTACGTGAAGTAGCGCCTTTTGAAATCAGTGTGGCCGCCTATCCAGATGTTCACCCTGAAGCTCCTAACCTTCAATTTGATCTGGATAACTTAAAACGTAAGCAAGATTTAGGAGCCTCTCATGCCATCACTCAGTTCTTTTTTGATATTGAAAACTTCCTGCGGTTTAGAGATAAATGTGCTGCCAATCAAATCAATTTAGAGCTTATTCCGGGCATTTTGCCCGTTACTAATTTTACCCAATTACAACAATTTGCTGGGCTAACAGGGGTAGAAGTGCCTGCTTGGATGGGAAGAATTTATAGTGGCCTTGAAAATGATCCACAAACTCGCCAATTACTTGCGGCAAGTGTAGCCATTGAGCAGGTAAAATTACTGGTTCAAGAAGGTATCACGGACTTTCATTTTTACACTCTAAACCGTGCTGAATTGAGTTACGCCATCTGTCAGACACTCGGCTTGACTCAACAACGGATTAACCCTGCCGCTTAAACCTAAAAACATCAGTTGAACGCTCAATAAGTTAATATCTATTTGAGTTAGCAATAATTTCAATGTCTTAATAATTCACCGAATGGATGAAACGCTCAACGCCCGCAAGCTTGCTAAAATGCTCGTTAGCTGCGTTGTAACTTTTGCAAGTAGAACAACTATTTGCTGCAAGCTACGCCTTGCTAGCAATCATTTTTTCTACGCTTGAGAACGTAGCCAACTGATGTTTTTAAGTTAAAATAAAAATGACGCAGTAAAAACTGCGCCATTGTTCATTTTGATACAACTATTTTTTTAGGTTTTGTTCAAACAGCTTATAAATACGATTGTATTCATCTAACCAGCTTGACGGCTGTTTAAACCCGTGGGGTTCTACCGGATAAATCGCTGTTTCAAACATTGGTTTTTCCAGTTCAATTAAGCGCTGAACTAAACGTACACTGTCTTGGAAGAATACATTGTCATCCAGTACACCAGCCATGATAAGCAATGGCTTCTTAAGACCTTCAGCATGCTCAATCGGAGAGCTACGCTCGTAAGCAATTGGATCAACATCAGGTGTATTCAAAATATTAGAGGTATAAGGAGCATTGTAATGTGCCCAATCAGTTACAGGACGAAGCGCTGCTCCTGCTTGGAATAAATCAGGCTCAGTAAACAGCGCCATAAAGGTTAAGAAACCACCGTAAGACCCACCATAGGTACCTACACGTTTAGCGTCTACGTTAGCATTCGCAGCCATCCATTTTACGCCATCTTCCAAATCTTCAACTTCTGGATGACCCATATTGCGGTAAATCGCAGTTCGCCAATCACGTCCGTAGCCTTTAGAACCTCGGTAATCCATATCCATCACTACATAGCCTTGCTGAGCTAATAAGTTATGGAACATGTACTCGCGGAAGTAGCCTGAAAATCCATAGTGCGCATTTTGTAGATAGCCCGCACCATGATTAAAAATTACTGCTGGGTACTTGTGAGCATTATTTTTATCAAAACCTTGAGGCAAATAAACACGTGCATATACATCACCAGCGACATGAGTTGATGGTACAGCTACGACTTCAGGGGCTTGCCATTGATAATCAGCAAATGCTTTGCTGGTGTAATTGGTCAGTTGCTTCAACTCCCCTCCAATTTTTTGAACATAAAGTTCATTTGGACGAGTTCGAGTTGATGCCGTTAATAGTAATGACTCCCCATCAGGACTTAATCGGTAATCGAGTACCCCTTTCCAGTTCGTCAATTGTTCACTTTTACCCGATGCAATATTCACCCGATATACGTTATACATTCCAGGGTGGGTTTTATTGGCTTTGTAGTAAAGATACTGCCCACGAGGACCAACCGTCACTTCGCTCACCACGTATTTACCTTGGGTTAGCTCTTTTACTGGTTTACCTATTTGTTTTAGATAAAGCTGCGAGTAACCGCTTTTTTCAGACAAGAAATAATATTGGTCACTGTCATCAATCCACCCGTATTGATTATGAGTGTAATTGATCCACGCATCGTCGTGTAAACGATCTTCAGTACTGAAACGACCATTTTTTAGGTCAACATTAGCAATCCAGCGATCTTTGTTATCAACGGCTTCGATCATCACCAGCAGTTTATCTTCTGATGGATGCCATTGGATAGGACTTTGACTCCAGCCCCAATCCACCATTAATTGCAATTTACGAGGTGTCTTTTCACTGTCGTAAGCTTTGCCTTCTTTCTTAGCATTTTCAGCTTTTACTTTAGCTAACACATCTTGGTTGTAGCCTGTTAACCCTTCAATCGTGATTGCACGCTTTTGATGAGTCTTAAGATCAAGCACCATAAAATCTTGACCTGGATACTTGTCTTCTGCAACTCTTGCTCGTGCAGGAACGGCATCTACGTAGCCATCTTTGCCAATGTAGTTTGGCATGATGTCGTGTTCACTACGCCACTTATAGTTTTTATCAACCACGGCTACAAATAGGTAACGCCCATCTGGTGATAAGCTTGATTCGACTACACGGTTATTTTTACCTAAGTACCATGCTTTTGAAGCCAAAGTTGGATCCTGCTTAGCTAACTCTTGATTAAAGCTCTCTTTTAGCTCAGCATTCTTATGTTGCTTGGCAACATAGTTGATCAATCGATGCTGCTGCTTAGCTAAGTAAGTGGATGGCTGCTGAACACTTTTAGGCGTATTTTCCATCTTGATGTCTGCCAGCTGCTCGATTAAGCCACTATTTGCATGAATACGGAAAATTTGATTACCTTGCCAATAGGCTAAGTCACCGTTGCTAAGATAACGCACACCACTGATACGGCGGTTTTGTTTAGTAATTTGCTCAACATTACCGGTTTCTAGGTTTTTAACGAAGATATTACCTTGGTACAAATACGCTTTTTTGGTATTTTCGATATTGAAAACACCATCACGTTGGTCAGCTAAGTGGTAATCAGCAATATTCAATTTTTTGGCAGTACCATTAACAGCTTGCTGATAATAATCTTTTAGTGGCGAACCATATGCCTGACGCACAAAATATACAGAGCTACTATCATCTGACCAATAAGCTTGTTTGGCTAAAATACCCATCCAATCTGGATTAGCCATGATCTGTTTCATGGTAAGCTGTTGTCCCACTTTCGGTGGAGCCGTTAGTTCAACGATGGATGATGTAGTTTGTAACTGAGCTTTAGGAGTAATTGGCGCAGATGCACATGCCGATAAAATCGCCACGCTCAATGTCCCTAAGGCAAGATTTCTAGTCAACAAGTTCATGCTTGTTCCTTTATTTTTAAAAAGTTATTGAGCAAATCCAAACCTTGCTCAGTCAAGATAGATTCTGGATGAAATTGAACGCCAAAAATAGGCAAAGAATCATGACTCATCGCCATGATTTCACGCCCGTGATCTGGATCATCAAACCATGCGTCCAGTGTAAAGCTTTCAGGTATGGAATCAACCAACAGGGAATGGTAACGAGTAACAGTGAGTGGATGATTCAACTTAGAAAATAACCGTTGCCCTTGATGCTCAATATCATTGGTTTTTCCATGCATTACTCGCTGAGCACGAATAACATTAGCACCAAAAACCTGAGCGATGGCTTGATGCCCAAGACAAACGCCTAATATAGGCAGTTTTCCTTGAAAATACTTGATAGCTTCAAGTGATATTCCAGCTTCATTTGGCGTACAAGGACCTGGCGAAATAACCAAATAGTCAGGGGCAATACCTTCGATATCTTCAATGGTTATTTCATCATTACGTTTAACCAATACCTCTTGCCCTAACTGTTGAAAGTACTGAACAAGATTGAAGGTAAACGAATCATAATTATCAATCATCAGTAGCATATAAGTGCTACCTTGTGTTGTTGCTGCATAAATTGAATAAGGATAAATATTGATGGGGTATTCTATGATCAAAAATAAGTAAAGTGCAGGATTTTAAGGCTTTTGACAGATTCTTTTACAAGTTTGATGCAGTTAAGAAGCAATCATTTTTTACAAAAAAAGCCCTTATCGGGCTTTTATTAGGGCTTGTTGAACTTTCATGCTTATTTTTGCAGCGATAAATTGGTTGTCTTATGCAAGGCAGAGTTTGTGAAGTGTGGTTACTCCACATAAAAAAACGATAACGCAGCAGAAGTAACCAATTTACGCTGTCTTCGATGCTTTTGAGCACTTCCTGTTCTGTGTTGTGACCAGCTTACTTAGATAACTAAGCTTCACTGCTCACGCCTTGAACAGAAAAGTGCTCAAATAGCACAAAATTTAAGCCTAATAGTTCAACAGGCCCTAAAAACAGGTTTAATTAAAAACGATATTGAATACCAACATTGAATACTGGGTAAAACTTATACTCTTTAATATCATCTTCAAATTCTTTCTGCTCTGCGACAACGTTATCTAAAAGAATATTACACTGACTGGCAGAAAGTGTTTGACCACAGGTCACATTAAGTTGAGTTTGGGGCGTGTTGTGATAATAAGCACCAAGCTCAACATTGAAACCCCAATTTGAAGTGCTTGTTGGTGCAAAAGCCCAACCTAAGCCAAGATAGGGAGCAAACTTTTGAAATTCAATTTGACCTTTTGCACTGCCAACGTCTTCAACTTTATATATTTGACCGTTAAACTCGAATTCACCATTAACTGCCAAGGCCTCTAAATTAGCCTTATTACCATTATAAAAAGCACCAGCACTCATACGGAAGCCAGATGAGTCAAATGGATGATAATCAATAATAAGTGATGCAGATCGAAGCTCAAGCTCAGCATCATATTTGAGTGAAGCTTCTTCAAATTCACCATTTGCATTAAATGCATTTACACCAAGTCGAACATTCACGTTATCAGTTAGACCATGGTAATACTCAATACCAGCACCTAAGGTACCAGCTTTGATTGCTATTCCATTCGATGAATCGGCCATTGCTGGTGTTGAAAGGCTAAAAAAAGCCAGTAGTAATAGAGCTCTGCTCAACTTCATGTTTACATCCTCATATTTCAATACCACTCACAGTAATAAGTGATATTAAGCAGTATCCTACAGTGAATTTGTTATCCGACATGGCAACAAACGTTTGTTCATTATAGAATGATGGCAATGATGTTGCGAATTATGGTTGCAAGTTTGGGGAAAATATTAAACCCCATAAGTGTATTAACTTGTATCCCCTTTGATGTAAATGGAGTTAACATTGGCTGATATAGTTTTACGAGTGCGATCAGTTTTACTCCCAATGCTATTGACTGGTATCGCTTTTTTTCTGGTACTGAACTTTCAAGAATATTGGCAACATTGGCGTCCAGTCACTCGCGAACTCCCTCTATGGCTATTTCCTATTGCCGCCTTAGTTTCACTGCAATTCAATCGCAGTCGTTTAGCCTACTTGGCTTTGCTGCTCGTTATTTTTTATTGCATGAACAGAAGCATTATTATTGATAGTAAATACCTACTCACCCATAAAGTACCTATCTTTATATTCGGTAGTTTAAGTATGTCATTACTGCTATTGATGAAAGATAGAGGGATAGCATCGATTCATGGATTGCTAGCCTTTTTCATCTTCATGGCTTGTGCTGGCCTGACGTTTAACATCGAAACGCTGCTTAACCACGGCAACAAATTGGTTTCAACACCGTTAGCAATTGATGACGTTACACTTACTTTTTGGATTGCTACGGCCATTATCATTAGTATTGGTGTACTCGTTAAAAATACATTGACAACAACAACGATTGCGCTTGCCTTTACTTTATGGTCATTATTGTATTTTCAGCCACACACAATCCCAATAGATATTGCATTGCTTGGAATAGCTGTATTGATCTTCCTAAGCGTTTTATTCGAGTCTTATCATTTAGCCTATCGTGACGAACTCACGGGGCTTCCATCACGCAGAGCGTTATACAATTTAGTGTTATCCCTAAGCAACAAGTATTGTGTTGCCATGACAGATATTGATCACTTTAAAAAGTTCAACGATACCTATGGTCATGATGTTGGAGATCAAGTACTGAAACTGGTATCGAGTAGGCTGTCAAAAGTCACTGGAGGTGGAAAAGTATTTCGCTACGGTGGTGAAGAGTTTACTATCATTTTTCCGAGAAAATCGGTTGAGCAAACGCTCGAGCACCTCGAAGCGGTTCGTGAAGAAATCCAGAATTACGAAATGGTGATCAGAAACGAAAACCGTAAAAATACTGATAAGAGTGCTAGAAATAAGGAAAGCAGTAAAAATAAAACCGTGAGTGTGACCATTTCGATAGGTGTAGCACAACACGAACGGAAGCAAGATTTTGATAAAACACTTAAAGCTGCTGACATAGCGCTATATAAAGCCAAGAAGCAAGGCCGAAATCAAGTTTGTTCATGACTCAATTTAAAGCATAAAAAAACCGAACCTCTTGGGTTCGGTTTTTAAACAGATACTTTAAACTATTTAACAACAGTTAAATGCCCACGTTTTTTGGGTGGCTTTTTCTGCTTTGGAGCTTCTGCTTCAACAACTTCAGGCTCTATAGCCTGTTCTTCATTTGTCTCAGCTTCGACACTAGCTAATGTTAACTCTTCATCATCCTCTTGTGGAGCCATAAAGGCTTCTTCCATATCGAAGACACTACCAGCACCGTTTTCACGAGCGTAAATAGCAACAATAGCTGCCATTGGTAATAGGATATGATGCGGAACACCACCAAATCGAGCATTGAACTCAACAAAACTGTTGCCCATCTCAAGGTTCATCACGGCTGATGGTGCGACATTAAGTACAATTTGTCCATCTTTAACATATTGCTGTGGAACCTGTGTACCCGGTACAAAAGCATCTACAACCAGATGTGGAGTCAAATCATTATCGAGTAACCACTCGTAATAGGCTCTTAATAGGTAAGGACGATTTGGAGTTAACATAAATTAGATCCCCATGCGCATTTCACGTTCTGCTTCAGTCAAAGAAGCTTTAAATGACTCACGATCGAAGATACGTGTCATGTAAGCGTGAATATGTTGACTAGCTTGTGAGCTTAATTCAATGCCTAAAGTCGGTAAACGCCATAATAGCGGAGCTAAATAGCAATCTACCAAACCAAACTCTTCACTCATGAAATATGGCATTTCAGCAAAAACCGGAGAAATTGCCGTTAAACTTTCTTGCAGTTCCTTGCGAGCTTCATCTGCATTATTATCGCTGCGGATACGCTCAACCAGTTGATACCAATCCGTTTCAACACGGTGCATCATCAAACGACTTTTACCACGAGCAACAGGATAAACCGGCATTAACGGTGGATGTGGAAAACGCTCATCTAAGTATTCCATGATGATGCGTGATTGATATAAAACTAACTCACGATCAACGAGAGTTGGTACAGAGTTATACGGATTAATCTCTAACAGATCTTCCGGCATTTCATTAGGGTCGACCTGTAAAACATCAACAGATACACCTTTCTCAGCCAAAACAATACGTACTTGATGGCTATATAAATCATCAGCCCCAGAAAATAGGGTCATGATAGAGCGTTTGTTGGCAGCAACAGCCATTGATACCCTCCAGAATCGAAAAACTAGAAAACAGCAATTCATCGTAACTTACGATAGACATTGCATACATTCTAGACAAAAAAACAAAACAAACGAGGGGCAAAGCCCCCCGTTAACTATGGATAACAGTACATTCTACCCGTAAATTAACGGTTAGTGTACATCTCTCCAATATTCTTTCTTCAAGAAGTAAGATAATACGAACAAGAAAAACAAGAATCCTAGTACATATTTACCTAAAGCTTCACGTTCAAGACGGATTGGTTCAGCAGAATAGACTAAGAAACCAGTAATATCTTTTACCGCTTGGTCATATTCTTTAGGAGTCATAGAACCTTGCTTAGTCAGCTCTAAATGACAATCCATTTTTGGTGAACCAGAAGCTTTATCAATGATAGGGTTACCCGCTTCATCTTTTGCTTCTTTACACACTTGCTCTTGAATACCCTGAAGGTCTTGAAGAACGTGTGGCATACCCACAGATGGGAATACCGTATTGTTCACACCAAATGGGCGGCTTGGATCTTGATAGAAAGTTTTTAAATAACTGTAAATCCAATCTTCACCACGAACACGACCAACAAGCGTTAGATCAGGTGGAGTCGCACCAAACCATTTAGCCGCTTCTTTTGGTGGAATCGCGTTAGTCATAAGTTGACCAGGCTTCGCACCATCAAGGATATACTTAGCGCGCATATCATCAAGAGAAATACCTAGGTCAGTCGCTACACGTTCATAACGTTGATATTCAGTGCTGTGACAACCAGAGCAATGCTTTTGGAATAAATCCAAACCACGCTCTAATGAAGCCTTATCATGCAAATCAATATCTGCTTTGTATGGTACAGGAGCACCACCACCAGCCATAGCCATCATTGGTAACAATGAGGCAAATGCAATCAGTAATTTCTTCATTAGTGAGTCACCCTCTCTGGCAATGGCTTAGTCTTTTCGTTCTTACTGTATAGCCACAAGAAGAAGAAGAAAGCAAAATAAGTGATAGTGAATACACGTGCTGCAATTGTTAATTCAGGAGTTGCAGGCACCGCACCTAGGTAGCCAAGGATAATAAATGAAACAGCGAATTGGCCGATGTTCAATTTATGGAACATGCTACGATAGCGAACTGATTTCACTTTACAGCGATCTAACCACGGCAGAACAAATAGAACTGCAATCGATAGACCCATCATCACAACACCACCTAACTTGTTAGGTACCGCACGTAAGATTGCATAGAAAGGTGTAAAGTACCAAACCGGTGCAATGTGCTCTGGTGTTTTCAGAGGGTTAGCAGGCTCAAAATTAGGACGCTCTAGGAAGTAACCACCACCATCTGGTAGGTAGAATAGAACCCAACAGAAAGCAATCAAGAAACCAGCCACACCCATAATGTCTTTCACAGTGTAATAAGGGTGGAATGGAATGCCGTCTACAGGCCAACCGTTCTCGTCTTTGTTCTTCTTAATTTCAATACCGTCAGGGTTGTTTGAACCCACTTCGTGTAGTGCAATCAAGTGTAAGAATACAAGTACAACTAGAACTAGCGGTAGAGCGATTACGTGTAAGGCGAAGAAACGGTTTAACGTTGCACCTGAAATAACGTAGTCACCACGGATCCAAAGCGTAATGTCATCACCGATAACTGGAATCGCACCAAACAGTGAGATAATTACCTGCGCACCCCAGAATGACATTTGACCCCATGGTAGTAAGTAACCCATGAAGGCTTCAGCCATCAACACTAGGAAGATAAGCATACCAAACAACCACAGTAGCTCACGTGGCTTTTGGTAAGAACCGTAGATAACACCACGGAACATATGCAGATAAACAACGATGAAAAACGCCGAAGCACCAGTAGAGTGCATATATCGGAGCAACCAACCGTATTCCACATCACGCATGATGTATTCAACAGAGGCGAATGCACCTTCAGCACTTGGCACATAGTTCATAGTTAGCCAAATACCAGTCACTAATTGGTTAACAAGAACTAATAAAGCTAGAGAGCCGAAGAAATACCAAAAGTTGAAATTCTTCGGAGTCGCATATTGCCCAACGTGACGGTTATACGTCGCCGTCATTGGGATACGCGCATCAATCCAACCTTGTAAATTCTTTAACATGGTCATCATAATTACGCTGCTCCTTTATCTTTACCGACAAGGATAGTGTTATCGTCGACGTAGTGATGCGGTGGGATCACTAGGTTCAATGGTGCAGGTACGCCTTGGAATACACGACCTGACATATCAAATTTAGAACCGTGACATGGACAGAAGAAACCAGACCTAATGCCTTCAACATATTGCTCAAACTTGTTGTGCTCATATGTTGGTGAACAACCAAGGTGAGTACAAATACCTACGGCAATAAAGAATTCTTCTTTAATTGAGCGATAGATATTTTTCGCGTATTCAGGTTGTTGGTCTTCTTCAGAGTTTGGATCACGTAATTGATCATTGTGCTTTGGCAGTTCTGCCAAAATGTCATCAGTACGACGTACAACCCATACAGGTTTACCTCGCCATTCTACACGGATCAGCTGACCCGGCTCGACTTTACTGATGTTAACTTCAACCGGCGCACCTGCAGCTTTCGCTTTGGCACTTGGATTCCATGACTTAATGAAAGGAATCGCTACAGCGACGGCACCGGCTCCACCTACTACGGCGGTTGCGGCGGTCAGAAATCTGCGACGTCCGGTATCGACTGGCGCATTGCTCATCCACTTATCTCCCAGAGGGTGTTGGAATTATTCTTAATTAAAGACGTTAATCTACATAATTGCTCAAAATTTTAGCAATCAAAGATTGAGGCGATGCTCATTATAGCTAAAAATTAGAAATAGATCATAGTTAAAACACATAAAGTGTATGGGGATATTTTGTTTTTTTGCGCTTTAGTCAGCTAAAAAATAGGCAAACGCTCAAAATTTAATACAAGCAGACAAAATTTAAACATTTAGATTGTGTTAAAAACAAAAAAGCCCGATGTTGTTCGGGCTTTTTTACAGTTAAGGCTTTTGATACTAAAAAGTGTCTGTAATTGATAACACTATTGGCTAATTACTTTTTGTCAGAACCTTTAAGATATTTGAAGAAATCGCTATCAGGAGACAATACCAACACATCAGAATGATTTCCGAAACTTTCACGATAGGCTTCTAAGCTACGTAAGAAGCTATAGAACTCAGGATCTTTTTTAAAGGCAGTAGCAAAAATTTTCGCCGCTTGCGCGTCACCTTGACCACGAGTGATCATAGCTTGACGATTAGCATCTGCGATTCTTACCGTTACTTGTGCATCAGCAGTGGCTTTAATCACCTCTGATTGCTCTTGACCTTCAGCGCGATGCTCTTTAGCAACAGCCTCACGGTTAGCTCGCATACGCTTATAGATACTGCTACTCACACTATCAGGCAAGTTGATTTGCTTAACACGAACGTCTACAACTTCGATACCTAAGTCTTTCGCACTTTCTTGTGCATTTTTTAGGGTATTTATTTGCAGTTCGTCACGGCTACCAGAAACGATTTCCTTAATGGTACGACGACCAAACTCAATACGAAGATCATTGTTTACTTTCGCTAACAGTCTATCAACGATTGGACCTGTCTGAGTTCTTTCGTAATATTTCTCAAAGTCTTTCACACGCCACTTAATATATGAATCAACCATTAAGTCTTTTTTCTCAGACGTTAAGAAACGGTCAGCATCACTGTCTAATGTTTGAATTCGTGCATCCATATAACGCACTTTATCAATCACAGGGATTTTGAAGTGTAACCCCGGCTTGTAAACTTCAGTGATTGGCTTACCGTCAACTTCAACCTTATTGACTTTACCGAATCGTGACACGATTGCACGCTCGCCTTCATCCACTTTATACAGTGAAGAAATACCTAAACCAATAAATATAGCGATAATAACTAGTACTATTCTGTTCATCATTATCTCCCGCTCTGACGCATACTTTCTTGACGAGACATGCGAACACTACGAGTTGTTGTGCTCGATTGAGAAGAGTTCGATGGAGTTTTCTCTATATTTGGAGCTACCGAACGACTCATTGGCATATTGTGAGTAGAGCTTTGCATCATTTTGTCCAATGGCAAATACATTAGGCTGTTATTGTTTTTGCTATCAACCAATACCTTACGATTACCTTTAAGCACTTCTTGCATGGTTTCAAGATACAAGCGCTCACGGGTCACTTTTGGAGCCGCTTTATACTCAGGTAATAGGCTTTCAAAGCGTGCAATCTTACCTTGTGCATCTAAGATAGCTTGCTCTTTATAAGCTTTAGCTTCGCGTAAAATACGCTCAGCTCTACCACGAGCTTGAGGCTCAATTTGGCGAGCATAAGCTTCTGCTTCTAAAATAGCACGCTGTTCATCTTCTTGAGCCGCAATCGCGTCATCAAAGGCATCTTTTACTTCTTCTGGTGGACGAGCTGGAAGTAAGTTTACGTCACCAATCTTAAGACCTAAATTATACGGTTTAATGATACGTTCAATTTCACTACGAGTAGCAACAACGATTTTGTCACGGCCAGTTGTCAAAATGTCATCCATTTTGTTGTGACCAATCACATAACGAAGTGCACTATCGATAGCTTCTCTCAAGCTCGCATTAGCATCAACAACACTAAACAAGTACTTGTATGGGTCTTCAACTTCGTATTGAACTTCAAGCTGAACACCTACTACGTTTTCATCCGCGGTTAACATGCTTCCAGAAGCAGGAATCGAACGAATTTGTTCAACATTTACCGGATACACTTTATCAATAAAGGTCGCTTGCCAGTGTAGGCCTTGAGTTTGAACGCTATGAAGCTTACCAAAACGCAAAACTACACCTCGTTCAGCGGGTTTGATGGTATAAAAACCAGACAATCCCCAAACAACAAGAGCAATAACGACAAAAATGCCTATCGCAGTGCCACTGACACCTGAGCCATTGCCTTTACCGCCAAAGCGCTTTGACATGCCACGAAAGATATCGTCCAAATCAGGTGGTCCTTTATCGTTACCACCACTACCTTTATTTCCCCAAGGGTCTTTACCCTTATTTCCGGGCTCATTCCAAGCCATTTAACACTCCGTAACAGAATGAAACAATGAAAAGCCGTATGACTGTTTAAGTAACAAAATTTACAAACAGTCAGAACGACAATATAGTTAACTTAATACTTTATCAGTGCTTGATTCCATAATAAAGGTCTCAAGCTCACCTTGGCTTTGCTTTAGTAATCTATTCCAATTCGACATTGGTAATCTTACCGACAAAATACAATTGCCAAGGTCGTCATATTCCTGCTGCTTTAACGCATCAAGACGATAAAACTGGCCAAGATAGTGTCCTGATGAAGCTGGGATTTTTAGCTGATATTCAGCAACTTGCTCGCCAACCAGTTCCTCAATTGCATCTTGTAATAATTCAAAGCCTAAATTGTGATGTGCAGAAACCCAAACTCGATAAGGCTCACCATTTTCATTTCTATCCACTTTTGGTGTCACATCATCTAACAAATCTATTTTGTTACAAACTATGAGTTGAGGAATTTCTTTGGCATCAATTTCTTCTAATACGGCTTGAACTTGTTCAAAGTTCTCACCCATATTCTCATCCGCACAATCCACCACGTGCAATAATAAGTCAGCATTGCGCGTCTCTTGTAACGTTGCTTTAAATGCCGCAACAAGATCATGGGGCAAGTGGCGAATAAAACCTACCGTATCCGCTAAAATTACGCTGTGATCTTTTAAATCCAGCTTGCGCAGTGTCGGGTCAAGTGTGGCAAATAACTGATCTGCTGCATATACCTGTGATGTGGTCAGCGCATTAAATAATGTTGATTTACCCGCATTGGTGTAACCGACTAATGAAACCGTAGCCAGATCACTGCGCTTTCGAGCTCGACGGCTTTGTTCACGCTGCTTATCGACTTTTTCCAAGCGACGGTTAATGGACTTGATCCGCCCTCTTAATAAACGACGATCGGTTTCAAGCTGAGTTTCACCAGGACCTCTTAGACCAATACCACCTTTTTGCCGTTCTAAGTGAGTCCAGCCACGAATCAGCCGAGTAGACATATGACGCAACTGCGCCAACTCCACTTGAAGTTTACCTTCATGGGTACGCGCTCTTTGAGCAAAAATATCTAAAATCAGCGTAGTACGATCTAAAACTCGACACTTACAAATCATCTCAAGATTACGTTCTTGAGCTGGAGATAATGCATGGTTGAAAATAACGACATTGGCATCAGTTCCAGCCACCATAGCAGCGAGTTCTTCAGCCTTGCCAGAACCGACAAAAAATTTCCGATCGGGTGATTTTCGGCTGCCCGTTATCACGCCCACTGATTTAGCACCAGCAGACTCAACTAAAAGCTGTAGTTCAGTTATATCTTCTCGACGTTCTTCGTCCGCAAAGTCGATATGGACAAGGACAGCTTGTTCACCCGCCTCATAACGATCAAACAAAAAAACTTCTCCTCAAATTATTCAGCGCTAGCTTCTGGTTGCTCTGAGCCTGCTTGAGGTGCTTGACTTGGACTTACGTTAAATGGTCGAGACGGAACAACAGTTGAAATGGCATGCTTATATACCATTTGGCTAACCGTATTTTTAAGTAAGATCACGAACTGATCAAATGACTCTACTTGTCCTTGGAGTTTGATACCATTTACCAAATAGATTGATACAGGAACGCGCTCGCGACGAAGTGCATTTAAGAATGGGTCTTGTAATGATTGCCCCTTAGCCATTTTGGTTTCCTTTTTTAATTTATATTTGAACCTATCTAATGTTTCTACTAGGTCTCTACGAACAACAAATAACAGTATGATACAACAAAAGTAAATTGGCTAATTTAGATGCCTAACAACAGTAACAATATTTTGCTTATTACCTGTTTCGAGCCAATTCAAATTTTTCCAGCTACGTAACCATGTTAATTGACGTTTGGCTAATTGCCTAGTAGCCGCAACGCCTTTTTCAACCATTTCATTATAATCATAATCTCCATCAAGATATTGCCAGCATTGACGATATCCAACACATCGCATTGACGGCAGATTTAAATGAAGGTCTTTTCTCTGTTTAAGTGCCTCAACTTCCTCTACAAATCCTTGTTCAAGCATTATCTTAAAACGTTTTTCAATCAATTGATGTAACGTTGAACGCTCATGGGGAGCGATCGCAAATTGAATGAATTCATACGGTAAAGCTTCGGCTTTTGTTTGTGTTAACTCCGTCAGGCTCTTACCACTAATTCTATATACTTCTATAGCTCTCGATAGACGCTGTGGATCATTGGGGTGAATACGCTCCGCTGACACTGGGTCTATTCGCTTCAACTCATCATGTAATACCGCCCAACCTAGCTGTTCGGATTCGGCTGAAATTTGTTCTCTGATTTCAGTATTTGCTTCAGGTAATGGCGATAACCCTTCCAGTAAAGCTTTAAAATAAAGCATGGTACCGCCAACGAGTACAGGCGTTTTCCCTCTAGCAATAATGTCATCCATTTCTCGAATGGCATCTCGTCTAAAATCAGCCGCAGAGTAATTTTCAGCAGGATCAAGAATATCAATTAAACGGTGTGGTGCTAATGCAAGTTCCTCAGCCGTTGGTTTGGCCGTACCAATATCCATGCCTTTATATATTAATGCCGAGTCCACCGAAATCACTTCACAGTTGTGATTTTGTGCTAGTTCAATGGCTAATGCGGTTTTACCCGATGCCGTCGGTCCCATTAACAAAATGACTTTTGGATACTTGCTATTTGTCACTTAATTTCTCTTGTCATTCAATTAGACATAAGTCCAATACTATTGCTCTTCTAACCAACGTTGCCACGGCAAATCGATGGCTTGCTTTAACAGTTCATCTTGTTGTGCTTGTGGTAACTGTAAATACAAAAGCCACACTTGCTTAGCTGAAACAAAGCCTTGAATACTGTTCTCGGCCAACCACTGAACCAAAGCTTCCTCACTTGGCTGCTCACTTTGCAACCACTGTAAAAAAATTGGAATCACTTCAGCTAGCTGACTGTCTCTTAGATATGAGGGCACTTTTTTTATTATCAACTGCCCTGAGCGAAATGTTAGCTCAATGCCTAACTTTCTTAATAATACTTGCTGATGATCCACCAATTGCGGCCAATCTGTTAACTGAGGAATT
Source organism: Parashewanella sp. 2210YD4-3 (assembly GCF_056591735.1). Taxonomy (NCBI): domain Bacteria; kingdom Pseudomonadati; phylum Pseudomonadota; class Gammaproteobacteria; order Alteromonadales; family Shewanellaceae; genus Parashewanella; species Parashewanella sp. 2210YD4-3. The sequence continues at coordinate 390,049 of NZ_JBWQOG010000001.1, forward strand.
GATACTGGCATCAATAAAGGTTGCGGAGTCAATCCTGTAGCAAGCTTTTGTTGTAATTCATATTTATTACACGCTAAAGCAGCTTTTTTTATTGCCAATAATCGAATATGGTCGTTCTCAGTAAACAACCAATAATCTCCTTGCAATAATGGCGGCATTGCAATGCTTTCATTACTCATAGACGATTCAGCAATGCCAACATTAACGGTTTGTTCTTGAGTAGAAAGCAGTTCGGCGTAAGTTTTTACAGCATTTACATTAAGCTGGTCACCTTGATAGCTTCTTTGAGGTCGTGCATAGCCAGAATTTGATGAACCGAAAGCACCAGAAGCAGAGGTAGGTGAAGATGAATGCGACCAAGTTTGATGCTCGTTAGGGAGCGTCTCAAAATGTTGTTCAATATACTGCTCTTCTGCGCCCCCTTCCGTTTTGGCCACTAAGCCTTCACTTAGTTGACTAAGAGCTGATTGCAAGGCTTGTAAAATAAAGTCGTGAACATAACGACTTTGGTGAAAACGGACTTCATGTTTAGCTGGATGAACATTTACATCAACTTGATGAGGGTCTAAATCAAACTGCAAAACATAATTTGGCTGTAATTCAACTGACAATTCACCAAAGGCTTGTCGAACCGCATGATTGACGAGGCGATCACGTACATAACGGCCATTCACATAGAAATAATGCATGTTAAGGCTTGGCTCTGGCACTGTTGGCGACTGTAAATAGCCACGTAATCGCATTCCGTCATGCTCACAATCTACAGCAACAGCGTGTTCTGCAAAACGGTTACTCGCTACTTGAGCCAAACGTTTCACGTACTGGCTTTCATTACTTGCAGGACGATAGTTTCGCACCATTTTGCCGTTATGCTGCAAAGTAAAATGGATGTCACTACGGACCAAAGCCATCCGCTTCAGCCACTCATCAATATGAGTAAATTCGGTTTTATCACTCTTTAGAAAACGTCGACGTGCTGGCGTATTAAAAAATAAGTCATGAACGTCAATGGTTGTGCCGACAGGATGCGCAGCAGGAATAACCTTAACCGCCATTTGTGAACCTTCGGCGTACGCTTGCCAAGCTTCACTTTGCTCTTCTGTCTTAGAAGTTAAAGTGAGTCTTGCAACCGAACTAATAGATGCTAAGGCTTCACCACGAAAACCAAAACTCATAATAGCTTCTAAGTCATCCAAAGAAGCCACTTTAGATGTTGCATGACGTGCCAGCGCTAGCTCTAATTGCTCTTTGGCAATGCCACAACCGTTATCTCGAATGCGAATTAATTTGGCGCCGCCTTTGTCAATCTCAATATCGACTCGAGACGCTCGTGCATCTAGGCAGTTTTCAACAAGTTCTTTAACTACAGAAGCGGGTCTTTCTACCACTTCCCCAGCTGCAATTTGGTTTGCAAGCTGAGGCGGTAAAATTTGAATTGGCATAGATTCCCTTAGCTACGTGGAATTGTGAGATTTTGACCGATTCTAACGGTATTTGACCTCAACTTATTGGCTTTTTTTATACTGCTTACAGAAACTTGGTAACGCTGAGCAATTTTAGATAATGAGTCCCCTCTCACAACTTTATAAGTAAGAGAAGATTTACTGGCTATCAAAGTATCAGACGGTGCATTTTTCTTAAAGTATTGATAAATGCCTTTATGGATTGCATTCGCGAGCCGGTATTGGTGGTTATTAGAACGAAGCAAACGCTCTTCTTTAGGATTAGAGATGAACCCGGTTTCTACCAAAATTGAGGGAATATCGGGTGATTTTAAAACAGCAAAACCAGCGGACTCAGTGTGTTTTTTATGAAGTTTAGTCACACGACCCATTTGCTTCAGTACATCACTGGCAACGGTATGACTAATGGTCAAGGATTTATCGGAAACCATTTCAATAAGCGCTCTTGCCAAGTACTGCTCACTGTCAGTATTTTGGATTATTTCACCCGCGCCGCCCAACAATTCAGAATGACGCTCTTTTTGCTCCAACCAGCGACCCATTTCGGTTTCAGCCCGACCTTTTCTTAGCACCCAGACTGATGCGCCACGAGGTTGAGGCGTTGTAAAAGCATCAGCGTGAATCGACACTAATAAGTCAGCTTCTTGCTTACGAGCAATTTCACTGCGACGATTCAGATTAACAAAGTAATCTCCCGTGCGCGTCATGACGGCTTTCATACCCGGAGTTTTATTAATCAGAGTCTTGAGTCGATTGGCAATCTGTAGCACTACTTTTTTCTCATGCATGCCAGAAGGACCAATTGAACCAGGATCATCACCACCATGACCAGCATCAATCGCAATAATGATATCTCTCAATGCTTTTTTAGGTTGGTGAATAATTTTTTTGGCTGTTTTTACCGAAGGTTCTAAATCGATTACCAAACGGTTTCCATACGGCGCAGTTGGCTTAAGTGAGAATAGTTTTGCTTTTACTGACTTTTTCAGGTCAATAACCACTCTTAAGGTGCTTTTTTTAGGAGGCTTACTGATGCGAATTCGTTTGATCAGCTTACTGCTATTTTTAATCTTACTGAAATTGAGCTTAGTTTTACTGTTGGATAAATCGATAACCAAGCGATCAGGCTTAGAAAGGGTAAAATCATTAAATTTGGGCTTACTGCTGAGATCAAACACCACTCGTGTTGAATCAGGTGCCGCCCATATTCGAACACTTTTTAAATTATTGGCCGCGACCACTTGCAGAGGCAGCGTTAACAACACCAATAAAATGAATTGTTTACAGTAAGCTTTTATCGACATATTATTTTAATTGTTCTAGTAGTTCTTTACCTTTTGCGGTAATTGCATCCATTCTCATTGTTCGCCCCTCTTCCATATAATCAATATGTAAGTGTACATCAGCTTCTGGCAATAAGCCGTGACCACGATCAGGCCACTCCACAATACACAAACAATCATCAGAAAAATAGTCGCGGATCCCCATAAATTCCAATTCTTCTGGGTCCATTAATCGATACAAATCAAAATGAAACACTCGCATTGATGATAATTCATAAGGCTCAACAAGCGTATAAGTAGGGCTTTTTACTGCCCCTTGATGACCAAGCGATTGAATTAACCCCCGAGAAAATGTGGTTTTCCCAGCACCTAAATCCCCTGTTAGGTACACAGTCAAAGGTGGAGTGATCAAAGTTGAGAGTTGGCGACCTAAAGTCACAGTTTCGTCTTCATTGGCTAACGAAAAAACACGTTGACTCATTGATTCATTTACACTTAAAAAAAAGAAATTGATTATACAGAAAAAAGCCGAGTGCAAAAACTCGGCTTTTACATTGAATCGTCATGCCTGCGTAGACAGGCATCAAGTGGCTTTATCTCTATTTAGGACAAAGTAACTAGGTACCTGCCTTAGCAGGTACGACATAACCTCCAGCTTTATGCTTGCACTGAAATAGCAAAAACTGGATTACCCTTGCTGTCTTTGCAAGTTTAATAGCCATTTACCGTAGACAAAAATACCTACTGCAGAAATCGAACCGATAGCGGCAATGATATACCAAGCCATTCCGATATTATGGGTTTCATACAAGTATTGAGTCAACGCCTGTGGCGTGTCACCTGTATAACTGACAAGGGTTTTGAATGCTTCACCATGAGGAATTTTTTCCATATTAGCCACTGACATCCCACGCTCAACTAATAGCTCACGAGAAAACAGTTCCTTAGAGGCATACCACTCATACAACTTAGGACCAAAATAGCCTTCTAATCCCCAGCCAATGCCTTGCGGTAGCATAACAAAGCCAAGATACATGGCTTTTTTGCCCTCTGGCGCAATGTTACCCATAAACTCATTCTTTTTCGGGCTAATCATCATTTCGCCGAAAGAGAACATAGCAATCGCAAAAACCATGATCCAAGCGGCGTGGTACGACCCAATTAAAAGGAATGCAAAAATACTCAACAAACAACCACCTAACATGGCTGTGGTCACTCGGACTTTTGCCGTCAAACCCGCAACCAAGAAACAGCAAGTCATAATCAACGCTGCATTAATGTTTACCAGCCCTTCAGGTAAAATTTTGGTACCCGCAAAATCCATTGCCAATAAACCTCGCCAGAATGCGCTAGGGGTTTCACCACCAAACAAACTACTGACGATCACACTGGTATCTACCCACTCTGATATATGAATAGGTAACACATCAAAAAGCGAGTTAAATAAGAACCAGAAACCAGAAAATACCAACATGTAATAGATCACAATTGGCTTTTTCAACTCATGTAAAGCATCTTTCCAAAGCACTTCTTGCTTAACTTCACCACTCTTAATTTGTGCCATACGAGCCAAGCGCTGCTCTTTACCCGGCTCTTTATAAGCAAGTAATAATAAGAAGTTTAAAGAAATGATGGCGGCACAGGTGAAAAATACATATTCCCATGATAGCTGACGCATATATGCGGCAACGATAGGACCTAAGAATCCACCAATATTTACAATTTGATAGAATAAGCCCCAAGCCATGGAGGTGTTATTACGATTGGTAGAAAGCACCAAAGTACCTTGAATACCCGGTTTGAAGATCCCTGTGCCACCAGCCAATAACATGGCACCAATCAAGAAGCCCCAAAATGATGGAAAAAACGCCATCACTAAATAAGCCGCTATTTTTATGATAGTTGAGGCAAAAATTGTTTCTTTATAGCCAACACGATCTGAAATACCGCCAGTAAATACAGGCACAAAAGTTTGGGTTATTGCAAACCAAAACATAATAATACCGTAATCACCAAGACTAATACCTAAGCCACCTTCAGAAGCAGGTGCTTGGGCATATAACGAAGCAGTTGTTTTTACGCCATAGTATGAAAGCCTTTCAACCAGCTCCATACCGCCCACCAGCCAAAACACATAACTGAGGCTAGCAATTGAAGCCCACATGCCCAATTGTTTTACTTCGCGCAAATCATTGCCCGATGTAGCATTCCCATTACCCATAATTAATCCTTATGGTTATTTTTGTTGTTATTTAGTCATGATACTCGTAGATATAAGGTTTCTGCGAGAATAAAAATATGTCGAGTATATATCACTAAAACGGCCATCACGGATTTTACATGAGTAAAAATGAGAACATCAACGCAGTTTTCACGAAAAGGGATAGATTAGCTACGCTGTAGTTTCAGTAACCACTTGCCATAAAAATAAATGCCAACCGCAGAAATACACCCTATGGCTGACATTATGTACCAAGCCAAACCAATATTATGGGTTTGATACAAAAACAACGTTAAGTCCTGCGCAGATTCACCAGTAAAGCTTACTAAAGTGGTAAAAGCTTCACCTTGGGGTATCGCTTCCATTTTCTCAATTGACATTCCACGTTCAACTAATAGCTCACGGGAAAACAGCTCTTTTGATGCATACCATTCATAGAGTTTAGGGCCAAAATAACCTTCAAGTCCCCAGCCAATCCCTTGAGGTAGCATCACAAAACCAAGGTACATCGCTTTTTTCCCCTCTGGCGCGATGTTACCCATAAACTCGTTCTTCTTCGGGCTAATCATCATTTCACCTACTGAAAACAAGACAATGGCAAACGCCATTACCCAAGCAGCCGTATAAAAACCAATAATGGCAAACGATGCAATACAGAGAATACAGCCAATCAACATGGCATTAGTGGCTCGAAACTTTGACGCTAATCCCGCAATAAGAAAGCAAGTGGTCATGATCAAAGCAAAGTTAATGCTGATCATCCCTTCAGGTAAAATTTTGGTGCCCGAAAAATCCATCGCCATTACTTTTTGCCAAAACACACTCGGGGTTTCACCGCCAAAGATACTGGAAACAATCACGCTAGTATCAACCCACTCTTCGATATGAATAGGCAACACATCAAATAGTGAATTGAACATAAACCAAAAGGCTGAGAACACCAGCATGTAATAAATGACAATGGGCTTTTTAAGCTCATTCCAAGCGTCTTTCCATAAGACCTCTTGTTGTAACTCACCACTTTTCACTTGAGCCATTCGAGCTAAACGCTCTTCTTTACCCGGTTCTTTGTATGCAAGCAGCAGTAAAAAATTTAAGGAAATAATAATGGCACAAGCAAAAAATACGTTTTCCCACGCCAGTTGCCTCATGTGAGCCGCTAATAGTGGGCCAAGAAAGCCACCAATATTGACCAGCTGATAGAAAATGCCCCACGCCATCGAAGTATTATTTCGATTAGTAGACATCACTAATGTCCCTTGAATCCCCGGCTTGAAAATGCCCGTGCCACCAGCCAATAGCATTGCGCCAATAAAAAAGCCCCAGAAAGAAGGATAAAAGGCCATGACTAAGTAGCCAGCAATTTTGACAATGGTTGAGGCAAAAATGGTTTCTTTATAACCGACTCTATCTGAAATACCGCCAGTGAACACTGGGATAAAAGTTTGCATGATGGCCCACCAAAATAAGATGATGCCGTAATCCCCAAGGCTGATACCCAGTCCGCCTTCCGATGCAGGAGCTTTAGCATAAAGTCCAGCACTGGCTTTAACGCCGTAATAAGCTAAACGCTCAACGACTTCCATGCCACCAACTAACCAAAAGACATAGCTCAAGCTGGCAATAGATGCCCACATTCCTAGCTGTTTTACTTCTCTTAAATCATTGCCAGATGTCGAATTGTCCTTTTCCATAATTGATCCTTTAAGTTGTTTTTTATTATTCAATCATGTTCAAAAAACATACTTGCATAAAATATACAAAATTAACACTTCTTTTAATAACCTATGGCTGTATTCATATGCCTAATTAATTGGATGATCTCGAAAATATGCCTTTTTTGTTTTTAATAACTACGGCAGACTTATCGTAGTAATTATTCACATTCATTTTTCTTATATTGTTGATTGAAGGTGAACACCATGAAATACCTCGCAATCCTCTTTTACTTTTGCACCCTCTATGCTTCTGCCTCTCCTTTGCATCAACAAAATAACTTTGCCCAAAAACCAGCTATAGCTAGTTGTGGCAGCCCTGATACAAAACTGTTTCTGAACAACCAAAACGATGTTGATACCTTTAAGCACAGATTTTCAGGGTGTAAGGAATTTTTAAGCTCAATCATTATTGATAGTGATGAAGTGAAAGATTTGAGCGGTCTGTCGGAACTAGAATCCATTAACGGCAGCTTAGTCATTCTCGACACAAAAAACTTAATTGATTTAAGTGATTTGACAAATTTGTCCTTCGTTGGAGCTTCACTGGACATCGAAGCCAACCAAGGACTAATAAATCTAAATGGTGTCGAGCACCTTACTCACTTTAAGAGCCTAATATTGGTAAGAAATACTCGTTTAAAGGATATTAGCTCACTGAATGCCAAAGGTGTGGCTGGCTATGTCTTTGTCCAAAATAATCCAAACTTACAAGGTATCCCCAGTGCTTCTGATGCATTGAATAAAACCTTACCTTGGATTTATCAAGCTAATAGCAACCCAAACCTACAAGCCATTGGCGACTTGTCCACACCAGACGGCCAACTTAATGGCGCGATTTCGTTAAGTGAGGATAATAAGATTTCTAATAGTGACTTTTTAAAGTCGGTAAACAAAATTAATGGCCAATTTGGGTTGTTTGATATGAACAATCTATCTTCACTGAATGGATTACAAAACCTCACCGATATGAGCGGTCAATTGACTATTGATGACTTACCTAACCTCACTAAGTTAAATGGGCTACAAAACTTAAACCCTAACTTTTCAGGACAATTATTTATCTACGATAATTCGGGATTAATTGATTGCAGTGCCATCTGCCCACTGATGGAAAATAAAGGTCATGTAGTGCTTGTCAACAACAATGAAAAATGCATGGAGTCATTAAGAAAATGTACTTAAATAGTGCCAATTAATCTAAGTGGACTTGGAGGTATACGATACCATTTACCCTTAATAAAGCATTCAGTATAGGTGAAGTGATATGGCCCTAGCGCAATTTTCAAAATTTTTGCCCGTTTCCATTAGAGCTTTTTCAAGCACAGCCGCGTTGCTCAGTAAATCTCCAGAACAAGAACAAAAACATCATCTACTTCTAAAATCATCTGATCGTGAAACCCTATGGTTTTTAAATAAAGACGCTCATGATATACAAACGCTCAAAGCACAAAATAATTTTTGGAACGGTATTGTAAGTGATACTGATTTTAAAGAAGATAATTCGCTACAAAAAATCTATATCACAATCTCAACCATCCCCAAAAGATGATATTGAAACCATGGCTTAAAGCTATGGTTTTCAGTTAGTCCCTATTTTATCTCGCACAAATAATAAAATAATGGGTATATTCATTACTAAACCATATGTCATAGGTAATAATGCCCATTCAGGTTGTTTGAGTATTGCTGCAGCAATAAACATCCCTGTTCCCGCATTTTGAATACCAACTTCAACGAATAAAGTTCTGCGAGTTTTAAAGCTTAATTTGGATTGCTTGCAAATGAATTGGGTGGCACACATCGCAATAATGGAGAAGGTTAAACACAGTAGCACCATTAACCAGCCTGATTTCAATAAATCTTGCTGAAAATACAATGCCATAAATACCACTAACGCTAAAAATAAGCCGCTGGCGATACGGGAAATAAAAGGCTCCGCTTTCTTAACTCCCGTTTTAAAACATGCCTTGATAATCATTCCAATAATCACAGGAACAATGGTGATCAACAACAGCTTTTTCAAAGTGATAAGAAAGGGCAAATTAACCTGCGATTCAACGCCTAGCCAAGATAACTGCCATGAAAGTGTAAATGGCAAAATTAAAGGCATTATTAAACTAACTAACGCCGTCATGCTGACAGATAAAGCAGCATTACCGCCAAGTAAATAAGCAATTAAATTAGAGGTAGCCCCCCCCGGGCACGCAGCCAAAATCACGAGCCCAGCAGTGATCAATAATGGCAATTCAATGAACTTACCAACCACTATAATATGCAACCAAGCAATTAAGGGTAATAACAGCAACTGAAGCGTAACACCAAGAATAAAAGGTTTTGGATTAAGCAGTGCTTGCTTAAAGTCGTGAAGAGATAAGCTCAACCCAAGCGTCAGCATCATCATGGCTAAGGCTAATGGAAGCAAAATTTGAGTCAGTGTGGTTAATTCCATTTATATCTCTATCCAACAAAAAAAGGCAGTTCGAATGAACAGCCTTTATACCAGAAACTTATGACAAATTATGTGTTAAGTGCTACAAATTCTACTTTGTTTTTTAATGGGTAAATCAGCTTGCGCTTTTTTCAAAAATAACAGTAATTCGCGAGTTATACTCTTTAAAGACTTCATTCATAGTTGCATTTACTGAAATTGAAGAATTCAATGGGTTCCAACCTTCAGAGGTGATACTTCCAATTCCAGTATAGGTTTTTCTTTCTCCATTTAAATAGCAAAAAAAGTTTGCAGACTCTAAATGTTCATAATTAGTGTTATTTGCGCCAATGCAAAGCATCCTTTGCTGACTCGTTTCAGTACCTTCGGCAAGAGCATATGTGCTCAATAAAAAGCTGAAACACACAAAAAGTGAACTCAATAATACTGCTGGATTCATTTTGATGGACATCATATTTCTTCAAATTAGAACTCGTATTTGGGCAACCTAGCAAATAAACCTTGAAGACACACTGAACAACATAAAACAAAGCAGATATGACAGAGAGCGTTTCGGATTGAAATAAAGGTAATACCAATTACAGTAATTAATCTCTCACTCAGCAAGAGCTAAAGGTTTTCAGTACAAGGCGCATGTTCGAAGTACTAACGGGTTAATTCGAGAACATGCAACACAGTAATGGAAGCCTTTAGCCTTGCCCTTCGGGAGCTTGTATGCGCAAAAATTACTGCACAAAATTGTCTCAACGTAGAACAACTATGTCTTCACCAATTTCGTTTGTACTTTGTGCGCATACGTAGCTCTGAGTCGAGCATTTAATTACTGTAATTGGTATAAGGTCGAGCTTAATAGCAACAATGAAGTTTCTTAATCGTCCACTCTAATCGGAAAATCACCAGTAAATACAGAAATGAAAGTTTGGTATTCAAGCAAATAATCAATGCACCTTATTTTGCATGAAATATAAAAGGCTATGAAAAATCAATCGAAACTTGAGTTCGAGGAAAGATAGCTAAAGCAGACTAAAAATACAGAAAATTCCATCCATGGAATGAGCTTGATATGCTCAACCGCAGCATTTTTTATATTTTTTTCCACTGCCGCAATGACAAGGTTGATTGCGATTGGGTTTATTTTCTACTCGGGTTGATTTGGGCTTACTTAGCAAGACATCTAGTTGAGTTATGTTTTCACTCAACTCAGCATCAATTTCAATATTGGCAGAGAAACCATGCTGCGCAACTATGGCTTGTATTTCATTTTTACGTTGAACAGAATTTACCGTTAACGACAATGGTAATGCGGGAGTTCCTAATTTAACGACACGCTTCGTGTTATATCCACTCTCACCATACGCTGGCTTTGGTGTTTGACGACCTTTGAAGAAAAATTTATCAGACATACTGCGTTCCAGTTATTGCAAAATGGCACAGAGCTTACCTGTATTTTGGATAGATGCAATTCATAAAATAAAGCGACTCAGTAACTGAGTCGCTTTATTTTCTCGAACACCTTTTCAATCAGCCAGTTAAAGAACTGGGCTAATTAATACCTATACTTCTAGTTCGGCAAATTCAGCTTTAGTTTCTTGAAGCTTTTCCATGTCACGCTCAAGATCCGCTAGCTTCGTACGTTCTTTTTCAATAACCACGGCAGGTGCTTTAGCAACAAATCCTTCGTTAGAAAGCTTACCTTGAATACGGCTAACTTCTTTCACGAGCTTTTCAAGCTGCTTGTCGATGCGTGCCATCTCAGCGGCCACATCAACCAAACCAGCCATTGGGATCAACAGTTCCATCTCGCCCACTAATGCCGTAGTCGACATTGGCGCTTTGTCGTCAGCGGCTAGAACCGTCATTGACTCAAGCTTGGCAAGCGTAGTGAAGAAAGTTTGGTTTGCTTCTAAACGGGCTTTATCTTGCTCAGATACATTCTTAAGCAATGCGTTCAGCGGCTTAGAAGGCGCAATGTTTAGCTCAGCACGGATATTACGTACTGCAACAATCACTTGCTTAACCCACTCAAGGTCTGCCATGGCTTGCTCGTCCACTTGAGTTTCATCAAACTCAGGGAAGGCCGCTTGCATGATGGTGTCACCTTCAGCTTTCGCTAATGGCTTAACACGCTGCCAAATGGTTTCAGTGATGTATGGCATGATTGGGTGCAGTAAACGCTGCATCGCTTCAAGCACAGTGATAAGCGTATGACGAGTACCACGTTTTTGTGCTTCAGTACCGTTGTTCAATACTGGCTTAGTCAGTTCTAAGTACCAATCGCAGAACTGGTTCCAAGTGAACTCATACGCGGTGTTTGCCGCTAAGTCGAAACGGTAAGCGTTGATGTGATCATCAAACGTTTTCACAGTTTCGTTAAACAGACCTGAGATCCAACGATCAGCCAGAGAAAACTCCATTTCGCCGCCGTCGAAACCACAATCTTCGCCTTCTGTATTCATCAATACATAACGTGATGCGTTCCAAAGCTTGTTACAGAAGCTGCGGTAACCGTCTAGACGCTTCATGTCCCAGTTAATGTCACGACCCGTTGATGCCATTGCTGCTAATGTGAAACGAAGTGCGTCGGTACCGTGTGCTTCGATACCTTCAGCAAACTCTTTACGAGTGCTCTTTTCAATCTTAGCCGCAAGCTGAGGTTGCATCATGTTGCCAGTACGTTTAGTCACTAGAGACTCAAGATCGATTCCGTCAATCATGTCTAGCGGGTCAAGTACGTTCCCCTTAGATTTAGACATTTTATTGCCTGCCTCATCACGGATAAGACCGGTCACATAAACGGTTTTGAACGGTACTTGTGGCTTGCCGTCTTCATCTTTAATGAAGTGCATGGTCATCATGATCATTCTGGCTACCCAGAAGAAGATGATGTCAAAACCCGTTACCAATACATCGGTTGGGTGGAAGGTTTTTAGATCTTCTAAATTGTCTGGCCAACCTAGAGTAGAGAACGTCCACAACGCCGAACTGAACCACGTATCCAATACGTCATCGTCTTGGCGAAGTACCACTGAATCATCTAATTCGTGCTTAGCACGAACTTCGGCTTCAGTGCGACCTACGTAGACTTTACCTGCTTGGTCATACCAAGCTGGAATGCGGTGTCCCCACCACAACTGACGAGAGATACACCAGTCTTGAATATCACGCATCCAAGAGAAGTACATGTTTTCATACTGCTGCGGAACAAACTTAATGTCGCCGTTTTCTACTGCTTCAAGAGCCGTTTTCGCCATTGGCGCAACCGCGACGTACCATTGGTCAGTCAGTAGTGGTTCAATAACCACGCCTGAGCGATCGCCATAAGGCACTTTAAGACCATGTGGCTCAATTTTTTCAAGTAAACCAATACGCTCAAACTCAGCAACGATCGCTTTACGAGCCGCAAAACGTTCCATACCTGCAAATTCTTGCGGTAGGCTGCCGTCGATGTCTTTATTGATAGTACCGTCAGTGTTCACCACTTCAGCTTCGCTACGAATAGCAGCATCAATGGTCAAGATATTGAACATTGGCAACTGGTGACGCTTACCGACTTCGTAGTCATTAAAGTCGTGAGCAGGCGTGATCTTCACACAACCTGTACCGAACTCCATGTCTACATAGTCATCGGCAACGATAGGAATACGACGATTAACGATTGGCAGCAGAATAAACTTACCAATCAGGTTTTGGTAACGCTCATCATCAGGATGAACCGCAACCGCACTGTCACCTAACATGGTTTCTGGGCGAGTCGTCGCCACTTCTAGGTAGTCTTTACCGTCAGCGGTTAATTCGTTATCCGCTAATGGATAACGCAAGTGCCACATGCTGCCTTGCTTTTCTTTGTTCTCAACTTCAAGGTCTGAAATCGCGGTGTGCAGTTTTGGATCCCAATTCACCAAACGCTTACCACGGTAGATCAAATCATCTTCATATAGACGAACAAACACTTCTTGAACGGCTTTTGATAAGCCCTCGTCCATGGTAAAACGTTCGCGTTCCCAATCTACAGACGCACCAAGACGACGAAGTTGTTGAGTGATGTTACCACCAGATTGTTTTTTCCAATCCCATACTTTGTCGATGAAAGCATCGCGGCCAAGATCGTGGCGAGATTGACCTTCTTCAGCTTCTAATTTACGTTCCACCAGCATTTGGGTAGCGATACCCGCATGGTCAGTACCGACTTGCCATAAGGTATTTTTACCTTTCATACGCTGGTAGCGCGTTAAGGTATCCATAATGGTGTCTTGGAATGCATGACCCATGTGCAGGCTACCTGTCACATTCGGCGGCGGGATCATAATCGAGTAGTTGCCTTGGCTGGTATCACCATGCGGCTTGAAATAACCTTTCTCTTCCCAGTTTTGGTAAAGAGATTGTTCTATAGACTGAGGATCGTATGTTTTTTCCATGGGAATTCGTCTTTTAAAAGCTAAATTGGGTTCGTGCCAATATGTGTTGTTAAGCGGATTTGAAAGAGCAATAGTACGAACGACAACTGAAACACACATCCTTGTGCTGACGACCGTGACGTCCTGTCACGGACGGTTGTCTTATCGTACTATTGCTCTTCTGTGCATCGACTGAGATCTTCTACAGCAACACACTTAGCTAACCGTTCTGATTTTGAGTATTGAGTTCAATATTCATAGAACGATATTGGCGAAAACGTTCGCGAGCGATGACTTTTTGATTTTCATCAGCCGCAACAAAGTCAATAATTTGAGGGAAGTTTACCGCAAAAGCAGGGGCTTGGTCTGCAAGATTTATCAGAATATCGTAATCTTTTATTTGAGCTTGTTGATCAAAGCCAATTTCTACTGGCGAACCGTCTTTTAATCCCTCTCCTTTGAGATTGTGAGGAATAAAAGTATCTGGTTCAAATGACCACAATAAATCATCTAACTCATGAGCTTGAGTTCTTGTCCCACAGTGTAGATAAAGACGCTTTTGCTGCTGATAATGTTGCTTTATCAGCTGACAGATAAAATGACGCAAGTCTTGTTCAGTGCTGTTTGACTGCATTAAATAAAAAGTGCCTTGGGTCATTGTTGTCCTTTGCTGTTGTGGTTGGTAAGGGAATGAGTATACAGAAAATTGTTGGTAAGTTTGATAACTTAAAAGTGTCGATTTGAATGTCATTCCTACGTGCTGGTAGTCGGCATCCAGTGACACTTTGGAAATTCTACCGTCATGCCTGCATGTTGTTAGCAGGCATCCAGTGACTTCTTCTTTTCTTGGTTTTGGTCATAAAAGCAAAGCTTCTTCGAAGCTTAGAAAGTCGTGGTGTTGCACACCACACCGCACAAGAGGGGATTCATCAGCAAATCCCCTCTTGCATCTCCCCGTGCCACCCCACGAAGCTGAACGTTTCAGCGATAATTGAATAAATGCCTAACGCCTCTGATGGTACATCCATGTACCCCAGAGCCTAGCCTGACATCCATGTCAGGCTCACGCCATTTTGTTATTCAATTTTCACCGAAACAGCTTCAAGGGGACTGGGGTGTCTCTTCGATTTAAGACCACTCAACAATTAACTTTTAGAGGATAGATGAGCGATATTTGCATTTATATGATCAGTAATAAGCTTACTAGATAAATCCCATTTACCTTCATTTGGGTGAATAATTTTATGAGTTAAAAATTCATTTATTAGTGTTATAGAATTAATTACATTTCTTAAAAGTACATAGTTTTTAGTATCATTTAACAGAAATTTATCAATACTACTCAAGTAGTTTTCTTCACCTAATGTGCAATCTATTACCTCAGCAGAAGCTGCACGGTATAACTTTAGGCTCTGGTTCAGAACATCTATAAGGTTTTCTAACTGCACTGAATCAATTCCTTTTTTATTAACGTACTCTAAAGAAAGGGCATAAGCATGGTGCAAATTTTGAGTCGCCTGCCGCATATGCTCATCAAGTACAGTCGTTAATTCCTTTGCCATTTCTTCAGCCCATATTGTCAGAGCCAACTGCTTTTTTTCTTCATCAACAGATTCAATATCTAAGTCATCTAATACGAAACTTCCTCCGCTCTCTATTTTTTCAAATTGTTTTTTTATAAATGTCAGTGAACCTCGTGCATTGATTGCTTTATCTAGGTATTTGTCGTAAACAGCTTGATGCCGCCATTGTTTTGCACTCATTTCAGCTGCTTGAGCTGCCCTTGCTGTATAAATAGCTGCTGTAGCCGTAGCTAAGGCTGAAACTGAAGCAACAATTAAAGACCAATCAAACAAAGACCAATTTAAATTTTCTTCTAAAAAGTTTTTGAAACCACTATTTAAAGAGCTGTCAATTAAAGGAAAACACACTAAACCCAAAATAAAGCTCAACACCATCACAGTAAAAATCGCCACTTTTTTAAAATGTAACTTAGTAAATCTCATATCAAAATTTCGAAAAAAATAAGAGCAATCATATACTAACTCTAATAATAAAACAGAATTGTCTGTGCTAATACATGATGTGTTTAGGATAGTTTTGGACTACTACAAAAACCTCGCAGACTACAACACTCCCCCCTCGAAGCTGTTTCAAATGTGATTGAATGAAAAAATGACGTAAGCCCAACATGGACGTTGGGCTAGGCTCTGAGGTACATGGATGTACCATCAGAGCCGTTAGGCATTTATTCAATCACATTGGAAACGCTTAGCTTCGTTGGGGCGGCTCAGGGGAATCAAAAGGGGACGCAGCTGAAGGCGTCCCCTTTTGGCGGTGTGGTACGCAGTACCACGACTTTCTAGAATTTTGCAAAAATTCTTGCTTTAAAAAGTAAAGTCACAAGGCACTTACAGGCTACAACACAACCTTCCCCTCGAAGCTGTTTCAAATGTGATTGAATGAAAAATGACGTAAGCCCAACATGGACGTTGGGCTAGGCTCTGAGGTTCAGGGATGAACCATCAGAGCCGTTAGGCATTTATTCAATCACATTGGAAACGTTTAGCTTCGTTGGGGCGGCAAGGAGAGCTCCAAGAGAGGGGTTGCTGGTGACCCCTTTCTTGGTCGGGTGTGGGCAGAAAGCCCACGACTTTCTAGAATTTTGCAAAAATTCTTGCTTTAAAAAGACTAAAGGCACTGGACACCTGCCTTCGCAGGTGTGACGAACAAACTCCCTTGCAGACTACAACACTCCCCCTCGAAGCTGTTTCAAATGTGATTGAATGAAAAAATGACGTAAGCCCAACATGGACGTTGGGCTAGGCTCTGGGGTACATGGATGTACCATCAGAGCCGTTAGGCATTTATTCAATCACATTGGAAACGTTTAGCTTCGTTGGGGCGGCATTGGGAGTTGTTAGAGGGAGTTTGCTGGAGAACTTCCTCTGACGCAGGTGTGGGCGGCAAGCCCACGACTTTGTAAACTTCGTAGAAGTTTTACAGTTAACTCCTTAACCCAATCCCTCTAGAAACCAAATAATACGCCAAACACCATAACCCAACACAAAAACCAACAATAATGGCCAGTGACAAAGGAACACTCATATCAGCCACACCTAAGAACCCGTAACGGAATACGTTGATCATGTAGACGATTGGATTTAACGCTGATACACCTTTCCAAAAATCAGGTAGCAAGGAAAGTGAATAAAATACGCCTCCAAGATACGTCAATGGCGTTAATATAAATGTTGGCACAATACTGATGTCGTCAAAATTCTTGGCAAATACCGCATTTACCAAGCCACCTAACGCAAATAAGATAGACGTGAGCACAACCGAAAGCACGACCAGAAGTGGATTATGCAATTCAATATCCACGAAGCACATCGCCACACCTGTAACAATGGCGCCAACAATTAATCCTCGGCATACGCCACCACCAACAAACCCTGCGATCATGACAAAATAAGGCACAGGTGCCACCATAACTTCTTCAAGGTTACGCTGGAATTTTTGACTGTAGAACGAACTTGCCACGTTAGAGTATGAGTTGGTGATCACCGCCATCATGATAAGCCCGGGAGCGATAAACTCCATGTAGCTTACCCCTGACATTTGTCCTACTCGACTGCCGATCAAGTTGCCAAAGATCAAGAAATATAACGTCATAGTAATGGCTGGTGGAACCAAGGTTTGGATCCAAATCCGAGTAAAGCGATTAATTTCTTTACCTAAGATGCTTTTAAAGGCCGTAAAATATAATTCTCTCATTATTTTTCGTCCTTAGCTTGTTCAAGCAGACCTACAAATAATTCTTCAAGTCGATTCGCTTTGTTACGCATTGAAATCACAAATATACCTTGGGTAGTTAGTTGCGCAAATAAGTCATTTAATCCATGCGCTTTTTCTACATCAACCTCTAGTGTGTGACTGTCGATTAATCTACAAGGAATTGAACCAAGATCTGGGGTTTCATTACACGCATCTTTGAGATCAAACACAAAGGTTTCAACATTAAGCTTACCGAGTAACTTCTTCATGCTGGTGCATTCCACCAGCACACCTTTATCAATAATACCGATATTGCGACACAGCATCTCGGCTTCTTCAAGGTAGTGAGTCGTCAGAATGATGGTGACCCCTTGCTTGTTGATGGTCTTTAAAAAATCCCACATAGAGCGACGAAGCTCGATATCAACACCCGCTGTTGGCTCATCTAAAATTAACAACTTAGGCTCATGCATTAAGGCTCTGGCAATCATCAAGCGGCGTTTCATTCCACCTGACAAATGTCTAGATGCCGTATTACGTTTGTCCCATAAATCGAGTAACTTCAAATACTTTTCAGCTCTAACTATGGCTTCTTTTTTTGAAACACCATAGTAGCCAGCTTGGTTGATAAGGATCTGAATCAGTGGCTCAAACTGGTTAAAATTGAACTCTTGAGGTACTAATCCGATTGAAAGCTTGGCTTGCACCACTTGAGTATCAAGATCATAACCAAACACATTCACTGTGCCCGAGGTTTTCTGAACTAGAGAACTGATGATGCCAATCGTTGTGGATTTCCCTGCTCCATTGGGGCCAAGTAAAGCAAAGAAATCTCCTTGCTCTACTTTTAAGTCGATGCCTTTAACGGCTTCTACACCGCCTTTATAGGTCTTTTTAAGTTGTTTCAATTCTAGGGCAAGCGGGGTTGTCACCAATGATTACTCCTAATGGATAAATGAAATAAAAAACCCTGAATCATTCAGGGTCTTTTTAGGATTGAATTATTCCTGCGGTATCACTTTCGCGATATAAGATAGATTGCGATACTGCTCCGCATAATCAATACCATAGCCTACAATAAATTCGTCAGGGATGGTTTTACCGATAAAGTCGACATGAACATTAACTTCACGACGCTCTGGTTTATCCAGCAAAGTACAGATGGCTAAGCTCTTTGGTGCTCGTAACATCAACATTTCTTTGACTTTATTTAGGGTATTGCCTGAGTCAATGAGATCTTCAACAATCAGTACATCACGCCCTGCGATGTCAGAATCAACATCTTTTAAAATTCGAACATCACGACTGCTGGTCATTTTATTGCCGTAACTTGAAACCGCCATGAAATCGATTTCAACATGACCACGAATTCGGCGACATAGATCAGCCATAAATACCGCTGAACCTTTTAGCAATCCAACCATAAGCAATCGCTTATGCTCTTTGTAGTGTTCGTTAATTTCGTCAGCGAGCCGATCAAGCATAGTCTCGATTTCAGCAGTCGAAATCATTTCTTCAATGGTGTGTTTCATAGACCTTCCAAACAGTAGAATACGACTGATTTCTTATCAGTTCTTTGACTCATAACCCCAACGTAGAGCGAGTTGATGCTCAACGCCTAAATGATCCAATATGCGAGCCACGACAAAGTTTACCAGATCCTCTACCGAAGTGGGATCATGATAAAAACCAGGAGCTGCTGGCATGATAGTGGCACCAAGACGACTTAGATTTAACATGTGTTCTAAGTGGATTGAATTAAAAGGCATTTCTCGTGCCACTAGGATTAACTGACCCTTTTCTTTTAGTACTACGTCAGCAGCACGCTCGAGTAAGTTGTTACTCATACCAGTGGCAATGGCCGCTAAACTGCCTGTTGAGCAAGGGCAAACCACCATCTGCTTTGGTGCGGCACTGCCTGATGCTGGCGGAGAAAACCATTCTTCTTTTCCAAGTACCACCAATTCACCTTTCATTTGGGCTTCATCCAAATTAAGGGCGACTAAGAGTTGCTCTTTGGCTTTTTTGGGGTTGGCACTTAACATAATACCGCTTTCGGTATTCAACACGACACGAGCCGCACTGGAAATCATCAAAAACACGCGTTTGTCTGCGTGCAATAAACATTCTAAAAGCTTAATACCATAAGGTGCGCCTGAGGCACCTGTCCACGCTAGGCTTATCGATGCTTTATCGGTTTGGGATATCAAGCTTTACTTCCTCGCTTTTTGTAATGCTTCAATTAACTGGCCGTGTAGGCCTTCAAAGCCACCATTACTCATGATCACAATATGTTCATCCACCTCGGCTTGATGACAAATAAGTTGCACCAAATCATCAACCTTATCTTTAATAATAACCTCTGCATCAATTTCTTGACGAATATCGTCTAATGACCAACCCACATTGCCCGATTGATACAAGTAAACTTTATCCGCTAACGCCAACGATTTTCCTAATGTGGCTTTATGCACACCTGACTTCATCGTGTTAGAGCGAGGTTCTAATACTACGGTTACTTTTTGCGCTCCAACCTTAGCTCGCATAGCTTGTAAGGTTGTCGCAATGGCCGTTGGATGATGGGCAAAATCATCATATACCGATACGCCACTGACATTATCAAGCAGTTCTAAACGACGCTTTGGCGGATCAAATCGAGTTAAAGACTCAATAGCCGCAATAGGTACAACACCGACATGACGTGCAGCAGCAATGGCATTGATGGCATTTTCGATATTATGCTGACCAATTAGCGCCCAATCTAATGTACCTTGAAGCTCACCATCAAAATGCACTTCAAATTGATGACCGTCATCGGCCAGTGATTTTGCATACCAACCTCTGGCATTCGGTTGTTGCTTAAAACACTCTTGTTCACTCCAAATGCCTTTTTCAATCACTTGCTGAACCGCTTCAATATCAGCCGGCCATATTACTTTACCCGTTGAGGGCACGGTTCGGATCACATGATGAAATTGTTTCTGAATATCACCAAGAGAATCAAAAATATCAGCATGATCAAATTCAAGATTATTGATCACAAGGGTTCTGGGCTGGTAATGAACAAACTTGGAGCGTTTATCAAAGAAAGCACTGTCGTATTCATCGGCTTCAACAACAAAAAAAACCGAATCACCTAATCGTGCTGACACGCCAAAGTTTTGCGGAACACCGCCAATCAAAAAGCCCGGTTGATAGCCGTTATCTTCAAGGATCCACGCCAGCATGCTCGCAGTGGAGGTCTTACCGTGAGTACCTGCAATCGCTAATACCCAACGTTCAGCTAGAATGTGATCCGATAAAAATTGTGGTCCCGAAGTATAAGGTAAACCTTTATCCAATACAGCTTCGACACACGGATTACCACGTGACATAGCATTACCAATCACAATAAGGTCTGGCGTTTCACCGAGTTCATTTTCCAGCTGAGCAGGATCAAAGCCTTGAATAAGCTCAATACCTTGCTCCTCAAGCTGTGTGCTCATAGGTGGGTAGACGTTAGCATCACTACCTGTGACTTTATGTCCTTTGGCTCTTGCCAGTAAGGCTAAGCCTCCCATAAAGGTACCGCAAATCCCTAGGATATGTACGTGCATGTCGGTTGCTCGGTTTTAGAATAAAGGATTCATTTTATACTTAACCTATAACCGATGAAAATACTTATATTTTTTCCCATGAAACAAAGACTCTAACTGATGTTCTTTGAATACCATTTGGCAAAGTTCATAAAGTTCTTTTCTTTTTTCGATATTTACAACTCCATCATTGAACGCTACGAAATACTCTTCAATCAAAGTAGGCTTAGCAAACAGCAAATTGAGTTAAGCCAATGTGGCCATTAGCATAGAGATAAAACAAAGAATCATAGGCTTGAGAACTTTTAAAAACTTTTGAGTGCCAGTCACCCAACTTTATCGCTGTAAGTAAGGTTTCTGCTTCAACTGCGAAACCCTTATCCCCCTCAGCTTTACAAAACGAGCACGCTGCGAAGTTGACATATAGTTCAGCAACGAAGCTTGATATCGTTCTAGATAAGGCTGTGTAGATTGTGCTGTGGCGGTCATAGAAGACTCAGTACATGAGATACTAAATAAGTATAAGTAGAAGGTTATTAACTAAGGGTTGAAGTAACGTAAATAATATTTAAAGAAATTCGTAACCCTACCTCTCATCTGCCTCGCCCAACAAAAAACATCTAGACGTCTAGATTGACACTTTTATCTTGTAACTTTACACTGGCTTAAAAAATTGTCATTAATAGTGATGCCAAAAATATAGAGAGTCATTGTGAATCAATCAGATAATTCAATCATCACTGTAAAGCCAAGCTTTATCCCACTTATTCCATTATTGGTGTTCATTACCCTATTTGTGGGTGCGGGTCTTTATTTTCAAAACCAAGGCATCGACTTTGCCTTTTATCAATTACCCAGTGTTGTCGCCATTTTACCTGCTATCATTCTGGCTCTATTGCTTTCCAAGCAAAAACTGAATCAAGCCATCGACACTTTTATTCAAGGTATTGGCCATAACAACATCATCACCATGTGTTTGATTTATTTGTTGGCTGGCGCTTTTGCTTCTGTGGCAAAAGCCACTGGCGGTGTTGATGCAACCGTTGGCCTTGGGCTCTCGTTTATTCCGACCGAATTTTTGCTTCCTGGCTTTTTTATTATCACGGCCTTTATTGCGACTGCTATGGGTACCTCAATGGGAACCATAGCAGCGGTCGCTCCTATTGCCTTTGGTGTTGTAGGCCAAACGGATATTTCACCTCTGCTTATGGCAGGCGCTGTGATGTCTGGTGCTTTATTTGGTGATAACCTGTCAATCATATCGGATACGACCATTGCCGCTACCCGTACTCAGGGTTGTGAAATGAAAGATAAGTTTCGTGAAAATTTGATTTTTGCCATTCCTGCCGCAATCATTACGCTTATTTTTTTCATATTTGCTGGTAGTGGTACGGTTGAAATACAGCCTCAGGACTATGAATTAGTAAAAGTGATCCCTTATTTAACCATTTTGGTGTTGGCTGTTTCTGGGCTAAATGTATTTGTGGTGCTGACCATAGGCATTGTGCTGGCGGGGATCACGGGGTTTGTTACCAGTGATTATCATTTAATCCAGTACACAAAAGATATCTACAGTGGTTTTAGCAGCATGCAAGAGATCTTCTTACTCTCATTACTCGTGGGAGGCTTAGCGTCCTTGATGCAACAGCAAGGTGGGCTTCAATTTATTTGCCAAAAAGTTGAGTCTCTATTAGATACTTTGTCACGAAATGCTAAAGAAAAATCCCCAAAGTTAGTTGAAGCTTGTATTGCGTTTATGGTGGCATTAACCAACACCTGTATTGCCAATAATACCGTTTCAATTGTGGTGACGGGAGATATTGCTAAAGAGTTAGCTCATAAACATGGCATCAGTCCAAAGCGGAGCGCAAGCTTGCTGGACATCTTTTCTTGTGTGGTTCAAGGGATGCTACCTTTTGGTGCTCAAGCCTTATTAATCGCCTCTATCTTTAAAATCACTCCGATTGAGGCTGGCTTACAAGCAACTTACTGTATGGTATTAGCGTTTGTTTCTTTAGTCATTATTGCAATAAGAAAGTAGTAAATCATCTGAAACTATCAGTATTTAAGGTGAGTATTTTCAATAAAGGAGTGTCTAACAACCACCTTTAATCATTTTATTGCAGTTAAATGTCTTATAGCATTTCAAACTTAGCGGGGTCTTTTTCAGACCCCTATGCACCAAGTCCAGTTGATGATGGCGGTAACTATGAACCTGACAGTTATAGCCTAGAAGCAGCAGAGCCCGTTCTGGCTGTTGATTGGTTGGTATCAGCTGCAGATCAATCGTCCTCTCCTTCATTTATTCCTTTTGATACGGCAACTACTGGTGTGAATAATGAAGGATTATTTTTTGATTGCGACACTAGCTTTTATGATTTGTATCAGCAGCTTAACAGTCGTGACGATATTTCAGATCAAGCCTACTATTTGTGCTCTAAAGATGAATTTTTAAAAGGTTTTATCAAGCAATCTCGTACACTTAACGCGACAAGAAAATATGGTGAGTTTGTCTGTGACCGTTTATCAGAGTGTTTCTTGAGTTTTATTCAGCGATTTGTAGCAAACTCCCCCCTAATGTTCGGTACTTGCCTATTTTTAAATAAGTTCATTCAAGAGGTAGGTATTAAAGCTGCTATAGCGAATATCCAACAATTACAAACTCATAAGTGTGCTCTCATCGCAAGCCAACTTGCCCGTTTGACTCTACCTATTAACTATTACCGAGACAAAAAATACATTTTACTCCGCTATGCCCTCCCTCTTACTAAGTACGAATTGTCCCAGCTTTCAAAAGCAGTCATTTCACATTAGAGGTAGAAAACATAAGCCTATGGCAACATCACAGACTCCACCACCCCGAGAAAGCCAGCGCTCACAGAGTTTTACCTCTTCTGGAGAAAAAACAAATTCTCAACAAAATTACGTTAACTTAAAGCCTAATAGCTCTGAGCTTTCTCTTTTACAATCACACCAAGACAAGCCATTCAAAGTTGAAGTAAAAGCTTCTGCTTCCCAAGCTAATTGGCACGCTTCCCCTAAAGATGAAATCACGGTCAAAAGAAAGACAGGACCTTATATGGTCACTAGTTGTCTGGATTATACGGATACCACATCCTTTGAAGACCTCGCTCTCCAATTACAGCATAATGTTTGTATTCCAAATAACGCCGTATACGCTTGTAGTGAATCAGAGTTACGCTCAGTTCTTGAACACTTCACTTCAGCTGAACATCAACCATTTAAAGGGTATTTCGCTACTTTTAAGCAAAGCCAGAACTCATTAGAACCAAGCTATTGGTTAGCAGAAACTCATTGCACATCTACCGCCACTCTGCATATTGGCCATGGCACTTCTCTTTTTTTTATCGTGTTTATCAAAGACTACGGAAGAGAAGCTTTGGTTAATGCACTAAAAGCGAACGGCAACTCAAAATGTTCATTACTGATTGAGCTATTAAGTAGAACACATACTTGGGAAACAGGCTTGATCGCATCATCCATCCCGTCATCATCAAGTATTTCACCTTTCTATGCACTCACAAAATCCGATGTATTACGCCTTTGGGAATACGTTCAACAAAATAGCATTCAACGAAAGTCATCCCCCATAAAAGGTTTAAAAAAGCCCTTATTTCTATGTGCCCAAACCATGCCTAATGAGCTGTTTTCACAATTATCACTGATGGGCGAAAAGCTGGTCTTTTATTGCAACGAGACGGAATGTCGCAATTTTTTTGCAAATATTACTCCTGATTACATAGGGCAGTGGATTGATCCTTTAACACGCGCTATAGGTGAGAGTACTGCTAAGAAAGATTCTTTAACCCAAATGCTGTATGGAAAAGCAAGGGGAACAACCGTTATGCTGTCTATCTTTATCAAATGTTATGGAATGGAGTTAACCATAGAGGCACTTTCTAACTTAGAGTCAAACCATCGGTTTAGAAGTCAAGAAACACAAGAGCAAATAAAAAACATTCCTCTATGTGAGAATGGTCATTTAACAAAAACGGTAGAACTGGGATTAGAACTTAACTGTTCAGATATTAAAGAAATGTATTCAAAGCTAAGTAAGACAATAGACGATACTTATGAACGAATATAATAATAAAATGCGGCTATCCAAGCCGAATGCCTATCAGATAGCGGAAAACGTCATACCTGCGAAGGCAGGTAACCAGTGCCTTTCTTACAAAAAGCAAATCGTCGCTCCTGCCTTCGCAGGTGCGACGATTTGCATGGTTATAGGCTAGTTATCCAAGCCGCATTTTTATGTAAAGTAAAAAGAATTACTTAACGATATCCATCTCTTCAAGCAGGTTATCAGCACCATCTAGGTACTTCATCACCCATAGCATATAACGGCTATCTACTTGAATTGAACGGTTAGTTTGAGGGTCATATCCCCAATCACCAATGATACTTTCGTATACACCGTCAAACAGTAAACCTACAAGCTCCGCTTTACCGTTTAAGGTTGGAGAACCAGAGTTACCACCAGTGGTATCAAGTGTTGAAAGAAAGTTTACAGGCACTGAACCAATTTCTGGCATGTAGTATTCGCCGTACTTCTTTTGCTTAATCAACTCTAACTGCTTCTTAGGCGCATCAAACGGTTCTTTACCCGTATCTTTATGCTCGATACCTTCTAAAGTGGTAAATGGAACAGCGTATAATCCATCTTGTGGGTAGTAACCTTGAACATGCCCAACAGTGACACGTAAGCTAGAGTTAGCATCTGCATATACAGGCTTACCTTGGCTTCGGTTATAAGCAATGATGGCTTCCATATAAAGTGGACGCGCCTTCATGAAGTCACCAGCACGTTGTTTACTTTCTTGCTCACGCTTCATGTTGGTGTCAAACATTGCGACAGCATATTGAATGAATGGATCATCTGACGCTTTAAAGTCAGCAACTGACTTTTTCATCCAACCAAGACGAGTTTTACTGTTCGCTAATGTAGTAGCGGCATACATGCTATCTAAACGCTGCTTCAACTTAGCTTTATTCAACCCATTTTCTAAACCAAAGAATTGGTCAAATGCGTCAAGACGCTCAGATTTAGGCAACTTAGCGTAACGCTGAAGTAAGTCAAATACGATGGCTTTTTCTACTTTTGGCGCATAGCTACGATCAATGCGTTGTAGACCTTGAGTAAATCGAGTCATATCACGATTTTGATAGCCTGATTCACGTTGCATATCTGGCAATTGCTTTTCGTGAGCTAAACGGTACAAGCGAGTTGCTGTACTTAGCATTCTGCTGTATCCCAAATAGCCTAAAATCAAGTTACGCTCTTTATGCTGTTGAGCTTGCATCACCAAACGATCTAAATGGCTTAACGCTGCACCATACTTTGCTTTACGAGCTGAATCTTGTGCAATCCAAGCTGTTAGTTTCGCTTCACGAGCTTTACGATCTGCCAACAATGGCGACTTAGCGTAAAACTCAATCATAGAACCATAGTTTTTCGCATAGTTAGCTAAACCAGCCAGTGTGCTTTCATACTTGATGCGATCATCTGAACCTTCTGGCGATGCTTTTTTGATGATATTGATAATATCTTCACGTAACGCTTTGCTGTGTGGGTAAGTCCACTCAAACTGGTTCTCGACTTCTACTGAAGTCCGATAGCGATTGGTGCGACCCGGATAACCCGCAACCATGACAAAGTCACCTTCTTTTACCCCTTTAGCGGATACTTTTAAGAAGCTCTTTGGCTCATAAGGTACGTTGTCTTTGCTGTAATCTGCTGGCTTACCATTTTTACCAACATAAGCACGGTAGAATGAGAAGTCACCGGTATGACGAGGCCACATCCAGTTATCAATATCACCACCATATTTACCGATACTGCCTGCTGGGTTATACACTAAACGTACATCACGGATCTGCATCTGCTTGATTAGGTAATATTCTAAACCACCATGAAAGCTATACACACTACAGCGGTAACCATCTTCTTTTTCACATTCAGCAACAAGCTCTTTTCTATGGTTTTCGATGCCTTTATAGAATGCATCACCAGTCACACCGTCAAGGCCCGCTTTAACTTGATCGGTAACATTGGTCACTTTCTCAGTTACATAAATGCGAGAACCCGGTGAAGCAGGTAATTCTTCGCTATAATTTTTTGCTAAAAAACCATCTTTAAGACGGTTATTTTCAGCCGTAGAGTTATAAGCGATTGAGCCATATGCACAGTGATGGTTAGTCACCACTAAGCCTTTTGGTGATACAAATGATGCCGAACAGCCACCAAGGCTGACAACAGCATTCATTGGAAACTCAGTAAGTTTAGAAATCGATTTAGCATCAATTTCGAGGCCTTTTGCTTTTAATTCAGCCGCCATTGAAGGAAGCTGATAAGGTTGCCACATGCCTTCATCGGCACTAGCAGTAAAGCTAGCTGCTATGGTTGCAGCAATTAACCACTTTTTCATTGGAAGATCCTATTGTTTTTTTAGCGCAGCCACCGACTTTAGCATAAAAACCTTATGAAAATGTGATTTTGTAACACTTTAATACAATTAAGATTTATACAAAAAAACCGCACTAAGCTCCTGAGCCAAATGCGGTTTACAAGAAAGGATATGAATATAATTTTTATTACGAAGCTAGCTGGGAAATGATGATCCCTACACCAATTATAGCCAAAGCCCCTAAACCTAAATTGCCGCCTGAAACCTGATAACCTTCAGACGCTTGCTTACGCCCAACAAATGCCATTCCAATCGGTAAAAAGATGATCATGATAACTAAAGGAATCGCAGCATAACCCAATACTTTCACAAAGCCGTCAGGATAAAACAATGCACACAATAATGGCGGAATAAAGGTCAGCACCCAAGTTTGCAAACGACCAGCAACACTATCTTTAGCGCGTGTTAGCTCTTTAAGGAAGTCGAACAAACTCATGGTTACGCCTAAAAATGATGTCAACAAGGCAAGATCAGCAAATACGCTTATACACTTATCAATCAGTGGAAAACTAGACACACCTTGCAGCGCTTTCACCAGCATAGGTAATGAGCCATTAAAGCTGGAAATCGTTTCGCCACCCACAGTACCTATGGTAACTAATAGCCATAAAATGTAACAAAATAAAGGGATGGTTGACCCTACAAGCAATACTTTTTTAAGGCTT
Organism: Parashewanella sp. 2210YD4-3; assembly: GCF_056591735.1. Classification (NCBI taxonomy): domain Bacteria; kingdom Pseudomonadati; phylum Pseudomonadota; class Gammaproteobacteria; order Alteromonadales; family Shewanellaceae; genus Parashewanella; species Parashewanella sp. 2210YD4-3. The sequence continues at coordinate 418,082 of NZ_JBWQOG010000001.1, forward strand.
TTAGCATCACCATCTAAATAACCGACTAAGGTCGCAATGCATACGTGGAAACCAAAAGAAGTAAACACTACGGGTACAGCAGCCATTAATGCTCCGCTAAATCCCCCTTGTTGAACGCCTTCTTTAATCGAATCGGCAACAATGGTTGAAAAGCTGACTTCTGGCAACAAAAAGAACACCACAACCACCAGCAACAACACCATAATAGGAAATAATAAGCGAGACGCTTTATCAACCCAACTGACGCCAATCGCAATCAAACCACCAAAGACTAACGTGAAAGTACTGATTGCCACTTCATGATTCATCGGCTCACCAGTTAATAGCTCAAACTTAGCACCTAATAATGACGAACCCCCAAGCAAATACACCATAGTTAGGGCATACAATAAACTTAAAAATGAAGCCCCTTGAATAAACTGGCCAAATTTACCTAATGTTTTTCCAGTGATGGCGTGAACGTTGTCACCAACACCAGAACGTAAATTAATTTCTAACATCAACAATGCGGTATACGCAGAAACGAGCCATAACACTACTAACAATGCCAGCGCGGATAACGAACCTAAACCTGCAGTTGCAAGGGGGAGCGCAAGCATGCCACCACCAATCGCCGTACCAGAAACAATGGCTATGGAGCCAAGAAGTTTTGAATTCACAATTTTACCTTTTTATTATTGTATGACTGCTCATAGCTCCTTAGGGCAAAATGAAACCGCTCAACATTCAAGTGCCAAAGACTACCTCTAGAACAGATAAAAAAAGCTTGTGTGACAACAAGCTAAAAATAAGAGCTATCAAGAACCTAACAGATGTGAAATATCGGAGCAAGAGTTAAGCTTAACTCTTGCATAAAATATTGAAAATAATGCCTGAAATGTCACAGTGAAGAATTAGGACTACTGAGGCTGTATCGCAGAATTAGCAGGAGAAATGGGGGTTGAGCTATCAACCGTTTGGATGTCACTGTTATCTGAACTTACAAAACTGAACACAGTTTTCATATGCCCAACAGTGCTGAATGGAGATGCGTAAACTAAATTGCAGCTGTATTTAGGTGTCACGCCACCGGTTTCATCTTTTTGACCAGCCCTGATCCCTGCAAACTGATGGTTAATTTTATAAGCCAGTTGAAAAGCCCATTGCTTGGCTTTACCTTGTTGAGGGTTATCAATGGTTAGAACCAATTGCTCTGGTAGTAATCGGTTGTTTTTATCGTAAACCTTTACGGTTACTTTGTCTCCGACTTGTAAATCTCGACTAGGATCTATTCGACCAATCAGCGAACGACCACTTTCATCGCTTAACAAATACGATTCTTGTTGATCACATGCATTTTCCTGAGCATTAGGAGTTGTTGTCGCCTCAACACCTGCTGAATCTATATCTTGAGTGCCATCCTTAGAGTGAGATGATGAAAATGACGCTAACTTAGAAACTTGAACTGGCACAACTCCAGCTTGTGCCTGAAAGATACCAAAAGACAAGCCCAATAGCATGATACCTAAAGAGTACTGGATACGACTCTTTAAAAAAAACGGACTGCGTCCCATATAGCATTTGCTCCATATACAATGACCTTATGGGTAAAGTATATAGAGCAGCTTCGAAGTTATCTCTAAGGTGAACACCTGATGTATTGCCTAGGGTGTATTTATTTTCGCTTCACAACTGCGGCCGTCATTCTCGATACACAAACGAGTTCTCCACCGCTATTGGTGATGTTTACTTCCCAAACAGAGCTTCGCTTCCCAATATGAACAGGCTTAGCAACAGCGGTTAGTAGCCCTTTTCTTGAAGCTCTAATATGATTGGCATTAATTTCTTGGCCTACACAATAATACTCAGTAAAGTCCACCACAAAGTTAGCCGCATAACTTGCCACTGTTTCCGCTAATGCTACATTAGCGCCACCATGAACAATCCCCATTGGATTATGCACTGAAGGGTCGGCAGGCATAGTAGCCACTAAGTAATCATCGCCAATTTCAGTGATTTTTATCCCTAACGTCTCCATTAAAGTACCCTTTTGGTGTAATCCTTTATCAAGCCTTTCACAATCCTCTAGGGTAATAGGGGCAAACCATATGCTCATTGTTCTTCTTCCTTCGTTTCGGTTTTCTGCATGGTAAAAAAAAGGGATAGCAAATGCCATCCCTTTTGTCGGTATAACTTAATTACATCGTTTTTTTATTTAGCAAAACGACGTCTAATACCTGCTAAAGAAAGTAACCCTAGTGCTAGGAAGCCTAGAGAACCACTGCTTTTCTTTTCTGGCTGAGGTTCTGGAGTAGGTGTTGGCTCTTCTTTCTTGTAATCAATTGCGATGATCACTGGATCGTGATCTGATGAAGAAAATACACCATTCGCTTTTTTCAAGTCACCCGTATGCTTAGATGAATACTCAAACAAAGTCGATTCAGCAGAGTTAATGTGCCAGTCTTCGATATCAGTTACTTTGTCAGCAAGTGACTTATTTGCTAATGCGTGGTCTAAGTTACCTAGCTCACCAGCCCACTTATAACTATAGGTGTCAGCACCATGTAGCTTAGTATTTAAGTTAATGTAACCAAAGCTTTCTGTGATGATGCGCTGTTGAGTATCAAGTGTTTTACCGCCTAAGGTTGTATGTGCAGCTGTATGAATAATTTTACCGTTATGAGTTGATGGATGATAATCCGTCAATACTTGCAATGGATCTTCTTTTCCGTAAGCATTTAAATCCCCCATAATAAGCACATCACCTTTAATTGGTTTTAGCGCATTACCCACAGCTTCAGCAGCACTCACACGGAAGTCATTACAATTACCTTGCAGATCATCTGGACTTGAATTATCAGCCGCATCGATCCAATCCTCTAAACAACCAGAGCCTTTAGATTTAAAGTGGTTCACCAGTATCGTCAGCTTTTCTTCACCAACTTTAAAGGTTTGAGCAAGAGAGTGACGTTGGAACTTGTCGTATTTGGGGTTGCTTGATTTTTTTCCATTTTTTGTGCGAGTTGCCACGCCAGCTGGAGCATGCTGCTCTGGTGTTTTGATCACTATAGCATCACCATCTAACTTAGCTTTGGCTGGGCGATATAACATACCCACCATAATGGCATCAGTCCCAAAGAACTTCTCTTTGTTCATGTCCTTATCAGCGATTTTCACAAACTGATAAACATCATCACCCGACATTTCTTTGTTTAATTCAGTGACTAAATCATGAATTGCACTATCATCAGAAAACCCATTGTTCTCAATTTCCATCAAACCAACAATATCGGCATTCATAGCTTTCAAAGATTTAACAATTTTTTCTCTTTGAAGCTCAAATGCTTGTTTAGCTGTTTGATCAAGTGTCTTAGAGCCTCTCGCACCACGATTACAACTTTTTCTTGTATCTTCCAAGTCAGCATGGGCTTGATCTTTACAGCTGGCATTTAATGCGCCCCCCACCTCACTGTGGCTGGTGAAGTAGTTCAATACGTTAAAGCTGGCTACGCGTAAATCACCTTTTTCAGCCAATTTTGGCGTTTCAATATCTGCACGCTCTACTTTACGAGTAAAGTCGGCTGGCTTGATTTCATTAGTCACATATAGGCGATATTTACCATAAGAGAACCCAACTGCCCCTTCCATATTTTGCAGAGTGTCACCCACACGCATGTAGCCAGTTTCGGCATTAAAATCTGGGAAATAAGGAATATGCCCTTTTGGTGCACTTAAATCGGTTTCAATTTCTAAGCGGCGAGCGTCATTGGCTTTTTGAAGGTCTTCAGCTTCTTGAGTGCTAGCCATATGAATTTGCGTTGGCTTAAATAACGGCGTTTTATGAGCCAACGCCATGTTACTATACTTGCCGTTGAAGCCATAAGGACTCGTTACCACCATTGCACTGTCAGCCACTAACTTAATCTTCATGCCTTCATGGCGTTCCATCGCTTGAGTATAGGTTTCGTCACCTAATAACTTAAACTCTATCGCCGCTGGAATTTCGGCTTTATCTTCAGAAATCTTGCCCAATTTAGCTTCTGCTGAAGACATTTGGGTTAAACCAAATTGTTCTTTAACTTTACCTTGAACACATACTTGAGAGCCTGGAGCCAACCATTCAGGTGCTTGATTTTCTTTGCCAAGATAAACAAAAATACCTTCTGAGGTTTTATCATTGCTGTCGAAATCGGCCGCTGCAGACTGCATAAAAAAACCGTCATTACGGTTAGAACGAGCCGTTACAATACCTTTAATGGCGAATTCTTCAGCCGATTCGTATTTGCCCTCTGCAATTTTAGGGCTTCTGAAACCATCACCTTGAATTTCGCTGATTGATGTAATGGTTAGACTGTCACAGTTTAAAAGTTCAATCGGTGCAGGTCTTGCCCCCTCCATATCACCAGTTCTAGCACCTAAACCATAAAAATAATTCTTTCCTTTCGAAGTCCACTGAGCGGGTACATAAACAGCAGCTGATGAAGTAACCTCAGCTTTCCTTTCATAAGTAACGTCTTTGGCAAAATTACTGCCATCAGCATTAGATAGTGCACCAAAAATATCAACAACATCAGAACCTTTTACAAGAGCAACAGCATCGTCACCATTAATGCTTCCAATCTTTTCCTTAACACTTTCAACTTCCATAGCAAGCGTAATGGTCGCTTTTGGATCGTCATTTAGAATAACCTTCGTTTTACCCGCAGCTAAAGTGCCAGATAATTGAGCAAGAGTTTTTGGAGGGTTAGAGTTATTGGCTTTTGAGTAGTAAACTAATTTATATTGAGAAAGATCTACATTTGCCGTTCCTGAGTTGTAAATTTCAATAGCTTTATTAAAGCCTGAACCCTCAACATACTCGCTTATTATCACATCCGCATTTGCCGCACACGACAACGCACTGGCAACAGCCAGTGAAACCGCCGTTAATTTATTAAACTTTTTCATCACATCAACCCCGTTTTATATTTTTTGGTATTACTTATGAATACTTCGGGGCAAGATCTTCCCAAAATTAGCTCAACAAAATCGTCATCTGAGTCACATTTTATTTACCTTTGAAATATCACAGAGTTATACGAAGAACAGATAAAAAAATAGATAATCAAAAGCTAACAATATCAGTAGCTTTAACTAAAAAAATGATAATTAAACAAGGGAAGACAAATAAAATACAAAAACACTTTTTAAATAAATAACAATCACTTAATCAAAGCTAGTCTTTTTTGATGATGTTCACAGTTTTGACATCTCACCTCGGTCAGACCACGGTCAACTTTTAATCAAGCAATAAAATGAAAGCAATTGAGAAAAGCTGAACTCCACATAAAGGAGCTCAGTGACTGGAGCGTGTTGATCTTTCGTAGTGCAAAATTTAATCCTGAAAGATCAACACGCTTTATTAGTTTTGCAATTTATGGATGCGAGTAGATACGTCGTCTTATCGCTAAAAGGGATAACCCCCACAGCAAATAGATGCTAAACGAGCCACTGACCTTTTCAGAATGAGGCTGAGGTTTGGGTTGGCTTTCTGGGTAATCAATAGCGATCAAAATAGGATCATGATCGGATGAGGAAAACACATTATTCGATTTCTTCAAATCGCCCGTGTACTTGGACGCATATTCAAAAAGCGCTGATTCGGCAGAATTAATGTGCCAATCTTCAATACCAATCACCTTGTCAGCCAATGAGTTATTCGCTAAAGCATGATCAAGGTTACCTAGCTCACCTGCCCACTTGTAACTGTAAGTCTCGGCTCCGTGGAATTTAGTGTTCAGATTGATATAACCAAATCCTTGAGTAATTTCACGCTGCGTCTTATCTAACGTCTTTCCATCTAGTGTGGTGAAAGCTGCGGTGTGAATGACTTTATCAGTATGCTTATCCTTGGAATAATCGGTTAACACTTGCAGTGGGTCTTCCTTACCATAAGCGTTTAAGTCTCCAATGATAAGCACATCACCTTTTATTGTTTTAAGCCTATTACCTATGACATCTGCAGCACTGACGCGAAAATCATTGCAGCGCCCTTGTAGATCTTTGGGTTCAGATCTATCTGCAAACTCAAGCCAATCTTCTATACAAGCTGAACCCTTTGATTTGAAATGGTTCACCACTACCGTCAGTTTCTCATTGCCAACATTAAAAGTTTGCGCCAACGAATGGCGTTGATATTTATCATAAGTAGGGATCTGTTCTGTTTTTCCATGCTTACTACGTGTAACGGCATTAGCCGATACATGTTGCTCTGGCGTTTTGATCACCATTGCTTCACCAGCAAGTGAGACTTTACTTGGGCGATAAAGCAAACCAACCATAATGGCATCAGAACCGAAATATTGACCTTTATTGAGATCTTTTTCCGCTAAGGTGACAAACTGATAAGCCTCATCTTTTGAAACCGTTTTATTCAACTCAGTAACGAGATCTTGAATGGCACTGTTTTTACCAAAACCATTGTTTGCCACTTCCATCAGACCAATAATATCGGCATTCATAGCCGCTAACGATTTGACGATCTTAGCCCGTTGTAACTTGAATTCTTTCGCATCACGGCTACCGCGATTTTTACCATTAGCACTTTTATCACCACCAATGGCATCGTTAAAGTAATTCAATACGTTGAAGCTAGCGACGCGTAAGTTCCCCTTATTCGCTGTTTTGGGAGTCGTAATTTCCGCGCGTTTGAGCTTACGAATAAAGTCTGTCGGCTTTATTTCATTGGTCACATATAACCGATATTGACCATGAGAATACCCGACTGCACCTTCGATGTTTTTTAAGGTATCCCCAACACGCATAAAACCGGTTTCGACATGAAAATCAGGAAAGTAAGGGATGCGTCCTCTTTCGGCGGTTAAATCGGTCTCAATTTCTAAACGGCGAGCATCATTAGCTTGTTGCAAATCAGCCGCGTCTTTCGAACCTGACATGTGAATTTGGGTAGGCTTAAATAAAGGCGTTTTATGAGATAAACTCATCTTGTTGTAGCCGCCCGAATAGCCATAAGGGCTGGTAACCACCATTTCGCTATCTTTGATCAGCTTGATCTTCATTCCTTCATGACGTTCCATCGCTTCAGCAAAGGTTTCACCAGCATTGAGTTTGAATTCAATTGCTTTCGGAACGATAGAGATTTTTTCAGACGTTTTAGATAGTTTGAGAACTGATGACGAGAGCTGCGTTAAGCCGAATTGCTCTTTTACTTTGCCTTTAACACAAACCTGAGAGCCCGGAACTAACCACTTAGGTGCATTATTGTTTTTTCCAAGATAAACAAAAATGCCTTCTGAAGTGTTGTCATTGTCATCAAAATCACTAACAGGAGCTTGTATAAAAAAGCCATTATTGAAATCAGAACGAGCGGTAACAATGCCTTGAATGGTGTATGGAACTGTTGATTCAGACTTACCGTCTTCAATCATAGGACTTTGAAAGCCATCACCTTGAATAGCATGTATGGGAGTATATTCTGTATCAATACATGTGAATGTATTATTAGCGTATGCCGCATTCGATAATGCACCAGCAACCACCACTGATATTGCCACCAGCTTATTAATTTGTTTCACAACGTCTACCCTTGTTTATAATTCTTATCCGATATGTGAATTTTGATATCTAGGTTGTGATGGATTTTACCAAAAACAATCAAAATAAGCGTTAAATCACAGTCAATATTTCATTCAATGGTTTTTTATTGATTGCATGTTCAGGAACCGTCGCATCTTCAGCAGGATAGCCCACAACCAATAACATATAAGGTCGCTCATTATCTGGATTGCGTTGACAAATTTCAGTAAGAAAACTCATTGGCTTTGGAGTATGAGTCAGAGTGCCTAAGCCTGCATGATGAAGCGCTTGGATCAAAAAGCCAGTCGCGATTCCAACGGATTCATGAACGTAATAATTGGTTTTAACACCTTCCTCGGTATTCATTCGTTTTTGGCTAAAAATGGCAATTAACCAAGGCGCGGTATCAAGGTAGGATTTATTAGCATTTGTTCCCAGTGGTTTTAAAGCATCAAGCCACTCTTCACCACCACGACCGCTATAAAACGCTTGCTCAATGGCTTCGGCTTGCTGACGGATCTGTGACTTTACTTCTGGATTTTGGATCGCCACAAAGTGCCAAGGCTGGTGATTGGCACCATTAGGCGCAGTACCAGCAGTCAAAATCGCTTGCTCAATAATGGCTTTATCAACGGGTCTATCTGAAAATTTACGAATCGAATGACGACGCTTAATCTCTTCGTAATTGTCTTGGGCACGCTTGAGCATCTCAGAAGTTGGATATTCAATAAAATCAGTAAGTGGAAAGTGTTGTTCACTCATAGCTCGCTCCCTTTAATCAAGTCGGAATAAGAGTTCTTGTTCGTTTTCACACGCCATATGAGTACAGAGCATGAAACCACATTTTTCGAGTACACGTTGAGAGGCAATATTCGATTGATGCACGAAAGCACATAAAGGCCGAGGAAGTTGCTGAATGAACATATCTAAAGCTTGGGAAGCGACACCTTTTCCCCAATAGTTTTGCCCTAGCCAAAAGCCAACCAATCGCTGTTCATCTTGTTGCCAGCTCACAAGGTTGCCCACAACAGTGCCATCTGAATCAATGGTCGAAATTTTTACATCTTCTCTGCCAGTAATAGTTTGCCAATGTTGGGTAAATTCTTCTTGGGTTCGAGATTCGAAATGAGCAACACGACACGCCACTGGATCGGCTTGATGCTTATAAAATACATCCACATCTGTGGTAATTGGGTCTCTTAGATTTATGTTCATATTCACGGTTATTGTTGTACTAGAGGCCATTCCCAATTAGATTTTTGATTTGCTGCTGTTAATTTTTTAGGTTAAACAAGGCGGAAAATGTGAAGTGTAGTAATCTACACGAACATTTGACAACGCCGTTTAAACAAAAAAGAAACGCAGCCCTTCGGGTTACACCTAAAATTCGCAAACTCTTCGTTACTCATCTTTCGTTTAGTCCACTAAACTTCATTCTTCGTGCCTTGATTTTGCAAATTTTAGGTTGTAACAAATCAAAAAGTCTTTAATTGGGAATGGCCTCAATGATGAATAGCACAACACGTTAACACAAGGTTTTATTTATGTGAACAATGTTAACAATCCACTTTTATATCAATTCGAATTTGATCACGAACAAGTCGTTAGTATCTGGGTAAACTTCTTTGATAAGCGCCTTAAGATCACCTAAAGGTAGTGCTTCTTGTTGAGCATGGAACTCGTTAATGTGCTCAAACTTCAAAGGTTCCACCGATAAGATTCGAATATCACACACTTTAAGATTCGTTTCGAGGGTGTAAACCTCAACCTCAGTATTAGGCTGATAATGACTTTCAGATTCATCTCTTATGGTGATGGTTTTTAGGCCTGAAGCGACTAAAGGGCAAAGCTTTTCAAAAAAGGTAATGGTAGTTGGATACGACACTATAATTGGCAACGAGATAAGACATTTTGCAGTAGATTAATTGTGGATAACTTAGGAGTCAAATGCTTGTGTTGCTTTCTTAGACATGTCTTTGCATCTAGGACATGAGAGACCTAAATGAAAGTTTTTTATGCGTTTATTATCTTTAGGCTCTGACACTTTAGCGGCTTTTCTTTTTTTTGTTTTCTTATTGGACACGGGAGGCTGAGCTTTTGCCTTTAGGTTCTCGGCAAGTGTGTCAATGCACCCAGAACAAAAAGTATGACCACACTCTACTAAGAAAAACTTTCTTTTGGAAACATTATCGAGTGAGTATTCCTCAAAGCAAATTCCACATATCGTAGAAGCTTGATAACTATTAATTGTGGCTTCAGCTCCTTCTGGGACAATTGCCACCTCACTTTTTTGCTCACTGTGTTTTGCTAGGATCTCACTTTCGAATGGAACTTCTGCTGAAATCAATTTCGTTGCGGTTTTTTCATCATCTAGGAAGCGCTCTGCCATCAAAGGTTCGTAGAACGCAGCATGAGGAGTCATAGCCGAAGTATTTCCTATTCGTTCTTGAGTAATTTGTGGAATAGTTCGAGGAATACTAGCTTCGCATACTTCCACTGAAGCACATTGAAAAGCTTGCTCACCTTGATTTTCTTCACGTTTGGGAATAATTTGCTTATCTGCTTCAACCTTCTCAGTACGATCCTTAGATAGCAATTCCTCTTCATCAATAGCCGCGGCAATATGCCTTCTTCTTAACAGAGGAGATTCTAGTCCTCTCTCGGCAAATGCATCATTAGTAGCGGCAACTGTAGCCACAGCTTTCGTTCTCGCTCTCACCCCGTTGGAGTCATCTTCCACCGATGCAACCGGTAGCACTGGGTCGCCATCATTTTTCTTAGATTCAAGTAAGGCTTTTGCTGCTTTTTCCGCTTTTATTGCTGCTATTTCAGCCTCATACTCAGTCGCTTTAGCCGAAAGTCTATTCCTAAAGTCGTTTGTTTTTTCAATGGTCTGTTCGCATAGCCAAAGAGAAAAAGTCAGGAAACGATGCAGTGTAGTTTGCACCACTCTTCTACAGTCGTAGTGCCCTTTGTAGCAACTGAAACAAATGTTTGTTTTATGTTCAAAACAATGAAAGAGTTTATATTCATCTGCTCTAAGTACAGAGTCTTGATAATTCACCTTGACCAAATACGCCTCTCGATTGGTAACTAATTCATTGCCTTGGCACGAAGCGCAAAAAAGTGTAATTTCATTAGGGAGTCCATTCGGCGTAGTAGAGTTTGGCATTAGATCTTTGATACGGTATCGAGAAAGGATCAAAGCTAGGGGTTCAGACCTCACTAACCTGTCACATTGTAATTGCGTGCAACTCACCGTCTCTTCATCACAAGCAACAACTCTAATTGAAAAATCAACCCTAGCTCTTGAAATTAAAGCTGTTTTCTTATCATTGAGTGCGGCAAATTCAATCCACCCTACAGCGAGGTTGTGAGCATTAGATGGATAGCTGCTACCAATGTTGGATCTCCATTGATTAAACACCTCAAGAGTCACATTATTTCCTTTTAATTGACTAATAATCGTCTTCTGCTCAGATATCCAACGATAACAATCAAAACGATGCTTATGTTGCTTAGTAGCAACCCTTATAAATCTTTCAAGCTCTTTTTCATCACCTTGGTTGAGGGTATAAGCCGCACATATCGCAATAAGTGGACAGTGTTGCTTAAACATTTTATACACTTGATGATGATTTTCAGGGTTAACTGCATCGATATATTGCACTAAATCAAGTAAAGTAACTGAATCAAAAATATCCAACACAGGAAGGAAACATTGAAATAATGGGTTATCCATTTTTTTCAAAAAACCTTTAATATTAACAGCGGGAATACAGACTCTTAAAATCTTAACGGCTTCCGCTGTAGGGATTTTTCGAATAATGTCCATATCTTGAGCGATAAAAAACTCTGGAGAATGAGTCAGAAGTTGATTAACGTAATCATGCTTTGCGCCACAATAAACTTCTAAGGACTGTAGTACTTGCTGTGCAGTTTCAATCAAATGAAACTTTTTGTATCTCTCCAAATCCACTAGATATTTGAAATTATTTAGATGTTTCCTAAAATTTTCTGGAATTTTAGGTGACTGCGACGAATAATCTCGTTTAAATTTCAATAATAACTGATATGCATTTTGGTGTTCTATTGTGACCCCAGTCAGTCTATCTGGAAACTGCCACTTAGACATCATGCCAGTGACTAAATGGCTAAACAAAGCCAAATCATCAACAAAAATTTTAAATTGATCGAATTCTATTTTTCCCATAGATAGATCATCGCGAATAGTGCTGATTCCTAGTCGACATCGACCGATTTTTTCTACTTTGGGTTCAAAATCAAGTCTATTTTCAGATAAAAATAGCGTACAAGCAGTAAAACAGTGTGGTCGATAATACTCAGTAAAAAGGTTAAAAATGTGATGATAAAATTTTCGTTGAACGTCTAATGAACACTGAAGTACTGAGTCAGCATAGCGAACGCCTATACTTTGTGCTGAATCAACAGATGCAAAGGAAGTTAATAACTTGTGACTTCCTGTACCTAAAATGGTTAAAAGGTACTCATAAGAATAATCGCCAGAAACGATTTTTTTTAACTTCATTACAATGTGTAAGGGGTTTAAACTTTTCCCATTTGCAACCAAATAAAAAGAAGAGTTTTCATAGACCAACCTAGCTGAGGGACATTGATGCTCCCAAAACTCCAACAGTTGCTTTACTTCAGCAAACATTTCCTGATCATTGCCCCCAGGCCCAATTTCAACACATGCCAAAGCTTGTTTTTGAGCCATAGTTTCTGTCATTGTATCGACATGATTGGATTGAGCTTTAGGCATCTTATGAGCATCATCAATAAAGTAGCAACTCGATAACTGAGGACTGATTTTTCGACAAAGGTATTTTCTATTGAGAGCAACCTGAACTGAGGCTCCATCAAGTAACCTTTCATCGAGAACCAACTTTCTATCTGATATGGAAGGAAGCGATTCAACCGCTGATACACATGCTGCCATCTTTACTTTGAGTTAAACGAATTGATAACTTGTTTTTCAACAAATTACTGACAGAATGCAAGTGAAATTTTATTTAGGAAGTAATGAATAAACTTTGATGCAGTAAAAAGCGGACGGCCTTATGGCCATCCGTAGTGTTCGATGGGGTAACCTATTTTTTCAAACTCTGCTTCAAAATAAAGAAGCCAACCAAACCTGATACTAGTGAACCAACGATGATGCCCAAACGTTCGTCGAACAATAAGTTCACCCCAGTTTCTTCAAACGCCAACGATCCAATAAACAAGCTCATCGTAAATCCGATGCCACACAATGCCGCCGTACCGTATAAGCTCTTCCAATTCATTCCTTCAGGTAGTTTGGTAAGCTTGGCTTTTACCGCCAACCAGCACAGGCCGAAAATACCAATTTGTTTACCAAAGAATAATCCTAGAGCGATACCAACTGGAACACCATGAAGCACTTGCTCCATCGTTACCCCTGTTAAATTAACGCCTGCATTGGCGAAGGCAAATACAGGTAAAATGAAAAACGCTACAACTGAATGTAAGTCATGCTCCATTTCTTTTAATGGTGACTCCTGCTCATTCTTTTTGGAACGCATTGGGATAAACATCGCCACCAGTACACCTGCTAAGGTGGCATGAACGCCTGATTTAAGGGTTGCCACCCAAATAATTAGGCCAATCAGGATATAAACACTTTTGTTACACACATTACGGCGATTCATCAAATATAAAACCGCTGTACCAGCTGCAACCACTAGCAGTGCTGCGAGTGAGATTTTTGAGGTATAGAAAAAGGCGATGATCAGAATTGCACCAATATCATCAAAAATCGCTAATGATGTTAGAAAAATTTTAATCGAGATCGGAACTCTTGAACCCAATAATGCTAACGCACCTAATGCAAAAGCAATATCGGTTGCCGCTGGGATTGCCCAACCTCGAATCGCAACCGGATCTTGGTTAAAATATACATAGATCAATGCTGGGAATACCATTCCACCAATCGCGCCCACTGCGGGTAGAATAATATTTCGCTTATCTGCAAGCTCACCTTCGAGCAGCTCTCGCTTAAGCTCTAAGCCTACTAAGAAGAAAAACACCGCCATTAAGCCGTCGTTGATCCACAACAGCATAGGCTTGGCAATTTCAAAAGTACCGACTCGAACTTCAACCTCGGTTGAGAGCAGCATTTTGTAGTATGGCTCAAGCCCAGTATTAGAAATGACAATAGCTAGACAGGCAGCAATAAAGAGTAAGATGCCTCCAGCGGATTCTAACTTAAAAAAGTCCTTCATAAAATCGTCGCTGTTTCTCGTGTTTACAACCTTTTCGTCCACTTTCCCTCCTCATTATAGACATAATATGTCACTTATTCTCATGGTAGACGAAATTGAATCTTGTTACCATAGCTGAGTATAGAACTTATATAGCTAAATCTATATAAAATGGCGCACTCAGCTGAAATTGGCTCTACTACAACTTAGGATTAATGAAATTTATGAAAATGCTTTTAGCCGTTATTGTTATCGCTTTAGTGATTTTTTATTTTTACACCCAAAATGTTAATAATAAGCTAGCTCAAGAAAATCTACTTAAAGGGCAAGCATTTTTAGCACAGAACAAAGACAAAGAAGGAGTCAAAACGACAGCTTCTGGCTTGCAATATGAAATACTAGAAAAAGGGTCTGGTACTGTTCACCCAAAAGCGAGTGACGTTGTAAAAGTTCACTATCACGGAACCTTAATTGATGGAACTGTCTTTGATAGTTCAGTTGAACGTGGCGAATCTATTTCTTTTCCACTGAATCGAGTCATTAAAGGCTGGACAGAAGGACTACAGCTAATGGTCGTTGGCGATAAGTATCGCTTTTTTATTCCAAGTGATTTGGCTTATGGTAAACGTGCAACGGGTAAAATACCGGGGAATTCGGTATTGATATTTGATGTAGAGCTATTAGCGATAGACCAGTAATCCCGAAGAAATAAGGCTACATTGGTAGCCTTTTTAAAAAAATGAAGCACCAGCGGGAACATCTATCACTTTCTTAAAAAATTGCCTAGCTTCCATATAATTATCTGCAGTAATCTCTCTGATATCATCAGGCTTAATGGTCAAGGGTTCAAAATGTTTAAACATGTCCCCATAATGTTTTGGCGGTGCAAGCAACAACTTCACGATTCCATTTCTCGATATCGTCAACCAATCGCTGTCTGATGGAGTGCTTGGATGCTTAGTCGTCGCCGTTTTTTCAGATTTAATTTTCAATTGCACTGCACTTCCATAATCGAGTTTTTCTCTAGTAATTGGGCATACCAAAGGTAATCCAGCCATCCTTGATTTAAATTCAATTCCTCGAGGGGCTGCTGGGCGTGTATACATATGAAGAATCGCATTTTTTAGTGGTATAGCTGCCTTCGTATGGGAAAGAGCACTTAAATTATTTTTAGGTGTAGGAATCCTTTTCAAAGTACTACTGAATTCACTCAAAAAAGTTTGTTGACTATTAGGAGGGAGAGTTAAAGCACTTATTTTGGCATGATAAGTCACAGGTTGAGTTTTTACCTTAGATTTACCATCTCGAATCACATAACCTCTTTCTAGCAACCAAGGTCGTCTATATGCACATATACCTGAACAAGATACGGCCTCGGCTAATTCTTTGAAAGCATCGGGAAGATCTTCTCGTTCACCTTCATAATAAACACGAACTGTATCTTTTCCGCCAAACAATGCAGGTTTCACTTCATATCGAAATTGATTCTTCCCCACTTTAAATACATCTGAGCCTAAATTTTGCCAAATTTGTGCTCCTACAATGGTGTTTAAACTGGTAAATGCTGGATTAAAAGTGATATCAGTACTCATTACTCACTCCAGAAAATCGAAAGTGAAAATCAATGAGTTAAGCTTCTTACTTAGTAGCGGTAAAAACAATAGCTAATAACGCTAACCAAGAAAAATTAATTGTATGTTAATGAAGCATTTATCTCTTCGCTTCTATCATTTCTGATAGCCAAAAGGATCATTAATGGAATACGAAGGCTCAGTAAACCATTTAGGACCATGATTTGTCATATAAAAATGGTCTTCTAGTCGAATGCCAAACTCTTTAGGAATGCAAATCATCGGCTCATTACTGAAGCACATGCCTTCGGATAATAAGGTCTTTTCACTCGCCACTAAATAGGGACCTTCATGAATTTCAAGCCCTATACCATGGCCAGTACGGTGTGGTAATCCGGGCAATTGATAATCTGGCCCCAAACCAGCCCTAACGATAACCTCTCGCGCGGCATCATCGACCTGTCCACAGGCTTCGCCAAGCTTAGCAGCGTCAAAAGCGGCTAATTGCGCTTGTTTTTCTAATGCCCAAATCTGCCTTTGTTTATCACTGGGGTAACCAAATACATAGGTTCGAGTAATATCAGAGTGATACCCAAACAACTCACACCCCGTATCGATAAGTACGACATCACCCGCTTCTAGTGACTTAGGATTTTTCACCCCATGAGGATACGATGAATCTTCACCAAACAGCACAATACAAAAATACGACCCACTTGCCGCACCAAGTTTTCGGTGGGCTTTGTCGATAAACGCTGTCACTTCTTGAGTGGTAATACCCTCATATAAAATTCTCGCAGCGGCTTTTTGCACTTCTAACGTTATGTCCATTGCGCGCTGCATAATGGCTAGCTCAGTGGCTGATTTTTGTCCTCGACATCCCTGAGTAATAGGTAAGGCATTGCTGGTCTCAATACTTACACAAGCCTTTTGAATTCCATCGACTAAAAAGAAAGGTGACGATTCATCAATGGCTAATTTACCTGAAGATATCCCATTGGAAGCTAGAGTGGCTGCCAATAATTCATAAGGCGATTCATGTTCATGCCAAGTCACAATTTCAGCTTCAAGCTGTAAGTAATCACTTAGCGTGCCGAGTTCGAAGTGTGGTGCGACGTAAAATAATTTTCCATCTCGAGTAAGTATTGCGCCAACCATACGTTCACTGGCATACCAATCCAGCCCAGTAAAATAGTACAAGTTGGTTCCGGCATTTAAATACAAAGCATCAATATTATGCACTGCCATCAGCGATTGTGCCTTAAGCTGGCGCTGACAAATTTCATCTGCTGTAATTGGCATTAAATCAATTGTCCAAGAACTCAATTTTCTCAACTCTTGCTCTGGCGTAGAGCCACCTATCCCTATCGTCATCATTAATTTCCTGTATTAATTCACACTTAACGTATAAAGTATCCAATCATAATCAGAATGTCACCTTGCATATTCATCCTCTGCACTGAGATAATCATTCTCATATTAAGTAAATGGAGATCCTTATGTCTGTCGCAGCCAATATTATTGCTGAGCGCCTAAAGGCCGTACGAGCGGATATACAAAAACAACGTATTGATGCCTTTATCATTCCTCGTGCTGATGAATACTTAGGAGAATACGTTCCCGCGCATAATGAACGTTTACTATGGGCAACAGGGTTTACTGGTTCAGCAGGGGCGGCCATAGTGCTAAAAGACACCGCTGCGATTTTTACAGATGGACGCTACACAGTTCAGGTTCGCCAGCAAGTGAGCCATGCTTTATTCTCTTATGAAAGTCTTACTGACACCCCACAAGTCGAATGGCTCAAAGATAACCTACCAGAAGGCAGTAAAGTCGGCATTGATGCTCGCTTACACACCTTTAGCTGGTATCAGCAAGCGCAACAAGAATTGGCAAAAGCCAAAATAGAATTAGTTACTCTAGACAGTAATCCTGTTGATGCAAACTGGCAAGCCCGCCCAGTGTCATCTCAAGACAACATCGTACTGTTCAGTGAGCAGCAAGCAGGTCAAAGCTGCAGTGATAAACGACAAGCTATTGGCGACATAGTCGCTAAAGCTAATGCCGATGTTGCCCTAATCACTGCTCTAGACTCAATTGCATGGTTACTCAACATTCGTGGAAATGATGTTCCTTGTTTACCAGTGGTGTTATCTACTTTACTTATCGACACTAAAGGGCATGTAAAGCTATTTGTCGATCTCACCAAGTTACCTGACAACATAGAGAAACATGTTGGTAAAGGTGTTACTTTCTATGCCGAAAAAGAACTTAAGCATCATATCCAGCAATTAGCTGGAAAGCGTTTATTAGCCGATCCTGCTACCGCCAATGCTTGGTCGCAAATCACCGCTAAGGATGCAAATGTAGAGTTAGTGAAAGGTGACGACCCAATAGCTCTGTTAAAAGCACAAAAAAATCCGTTTGAATTGCAAGGCATGCGCGATTGTCATGTTAGAGACGGAGTCGCCGTGACTCGCTTTTTAGCGTGGCTCGACAGTGAAGTCAAAGACAATAACTTCCACGATGAAGGAAAGCTGGCTGACAAATTGGAGAGCTTTAGAAAGCAAGACGCGCTTTATCAACAACCCAGCTTTGACACCATTTCAGCTGTCGGTGGTAATGCCGCAATGTGCCATTACAATCACTTAAATGGTACACCAGCCATCATGCCGATGGACTCTATATACCTTGTAGATTCAGGCGCTCAATACCTTGATGGCACCACAGACATCACACGTACCGTTGCCATTGGTCATGTCACCGCTGAGCATAAGCAAATGTTTACCTTAGTACTTAAAGGTCATATTGCGCTCGACAGTGCCCGCTTCCCTAAAGGTACTTGTGGTCAACAATTGGATACTTTTGCCCGTCAATATTTATGGCAATATGGTTTCGATTTTGATCATGGTACTGGTCATGGTGTTGGTCACTTCCTCAATGTACATGAAGGGCCACAACGTATCGCCAGCAAAGGAAACCAAGTTCCTTTACTTGAAGGTATGGTGGTATCAAATGAGCCGGGCTACTACCGCGCTGATGCTTTTGGTATTCGTATCGAAAACTTAATCGCGGTTCAAAAATGCTCTGAACTGAAAAACTCAGAACGTGATATGTACTCATTTGAAGCACTCACCTTAGCGCCGATTGATTACCGTTTGATTGATAAGACGTTGTTAACAGAAACCGAAATCCAATGGCTCAATCAGTATCACGCTAAAGTTCAACATAGCTTATCAGCACATTTAAAAGGTCGCGACCTAGAGTGGTTAACCCGCGCTACAGAAGCAATCTAAATAGAATAGTGTTATAATCCGCCGCCGATTTAGCTGACCGTTAAATCGGCGTTGTTGTTTTTAGGCGAATTAAGGAAATATTATGAACTTCGAATCTTTTAGCTTTCCCGAAGCACTATTGCGAGGTGTAACCGAATATGGCTATAAAAACTTAACGCCAATACAACAAAAAGCAATCCCAGTGATCCGCCGTGGTCATGACGTGATCGCCAACGCCCAAACTGGCACAGGTAAAACGGCCGCTTTTGCGCTACCAATATTACAAAAGCTGATTGAAACCCCAAAAACCGTAGCCAAAGCCAACTGCCAAGCAGTGATTTTAACGCCGACTCGTGAGCTTGCTGCCCAAATTGCCGATAACATTACTGCTTATACTCGCTATCTCGACCTAAGCATCGTCACGGTTTACGGTGGCACCAAGATGCAACCTCAAGCGCTTAAGCTCAGAGAGGGTTCAGATATTATCATTGCCACTCCAGGGCGCTTATTAGAACACCTCATGGGTGGCAACATCAGCTTAGCGAACATCGATTATTTGGTATTAGATGAAGCCGACCGCATGTTAGATATGGGCTTCAGCACTGACATTCATAAAATTTTACAAGCCACCAGCAAGCAAAAACAAAGCATGCTGTTTTCAGCCACTTTTAACGGTTCAGTTAAGCGTCTTGCCAATGAGTTGATGAAGAATCCAAAAATCATCAGTGTCGATAAGCAAAACACCACCGCAGAAACCGTATCACAAGTGGTTTATCCAGTGGAGCAACGTCGTAAGCGTGAACTGCTATCTGAATTGATCGGTAAAAAGAATTGGCAACGTGTTTTGGTATTTAGTGCCACCCGTGAAGATACCGATCGATTAACTAAAGAGTTAAACCTAGACGGCATTCCAACCAAAGCCATTCACAGTGAGAAAAACCAAGGTAATCGTCGCCGTGCGCTGCGTGAATTTACCGAAGGAAACCTTCAAGTACTGGTTTCCACTGAAGTAGCCGCACGTGGCTTAGATATTCCAGATCTTGAGTATGTGGTTAACTACGATTTACCATTTCTAGCCGAAGATTATGTACACCGTATTGGTCGTACGGGTCGTGCGGGCAAAACTGGTGTAGCCATTTCATTCGTGAGCCGTGAAGAAGAGCGCACATTGAAAGACATTGAAAAACTGATCGGCTTTAAGCTTAAACGTATTATGGTACCGGGCTATGAAGTCAGCAGCCGTGATTTATTGCTTAAACAGCTACAAAAGCGCCGCAGCTTTAGTAAAAACCGTGAGCGTAGCGATAACGTGCGTGAGCAAGTTGTGGCCGAAAAAAGCATGTCGGGTCGCCGTACAAAATTGAATGCGACAAAAAAAGCCAAAAAGTGAAATAAAAACTCTAACGATCAGGTCTTGTTCATTTAGGACGTGTCCTAGACAACAACAATGAATTAAGGCCTGATATGTTTACCCGACTTCTTACCACTTTTGCGCTGCTGTTTACTATCAGCGCTACTGCTAAACCCATCGCCACCAAAGATGAATTAGTATCTCCATTACTCAATGGACAAAACATTCCTAATATCAGTATTTCTGACATCAATGGAAAAACAGTTAACTTAGCGAAGTTAGCTAACCAAAAGCCGACGATTTTCTTCTTCTATCGCGGTGGCTGGTGCCCATACTGTAATGCGCAAATGGGACAAATCCAGTCAATTCAGCCAAAACTTCTGAAAATGGGATTCCAAATTGTTGGTATTTCCCCTGATACGCCAGAAAAGCTGAAAGAATCGATGACCAAAAACGATTTGGGCTATCAGCTGCTATCAGATCCAGAAATGAAAGCCGCTAAAGCTTTTGGTGTTGCCTTCTTTACCAGCGAGCGCACCACTAAGCGTTATGCTTCATTTGGTGTCACCAACCCAAGCTTCACAACGCCTGAAGGTGAAAAGCGCTTAGTGCTTCCAGTACCAGCTTTGTTTATGACCGACAACAAAGGCTTAGTCCACTTCCAATACGTTAACCCAAATTTCAAAGTTCGAGCTGAACCAGAATTAGTGTTGACCGCAGCTAAGTTGATTAAAAAGAAAGTTAAGTAACCGACGATTTAAACCTGAACGACTCTCAATACTTTTTATTAACGCCCTTGAACGGTCAGGTAAGAGTAATAGTGTGATAAAACAACCGTCCGTGACAGGATGTCACGGTCGTCAGCACATGGCCATTTTCGCACATCCATGTGCTTCATGGCATTCAGGCGTCCTGCCTATCAGACATGCGTTTCTGTTGTTGTTCACACTATTGTTCTTTCACAATTTCCGAAATCAATCACATACGAAATCTGCAACTAAATTTGTACTCATAAATCATAGCTGTAACAATACACTGGACTTTCTTATCAACCGTTAACCTCACTATGATTGTTCGCTCCGCCACTTTGCAAGATCTTAAGCAAATCGCTCAACTCGAAATTGACAACCTGCACGATGAACACCAACTTGATGCTAGCTCAAAACAGGGGCAATCTTTCTCCCTTGAGCAATTAACCACGATTCTCGACCAAGGTTTCATTCATATCGCCGAAGTGAACACTAACATCATCGGATACGTACTAGTCGCACCATGGTCGTTTTTCAACAAATGGCCAATTTATAAGAAAATGTATCAGCAGCTTCCTCAATACAGTATCAATCAACAACAAAGCTGCCAATATGGTCCTATCTGGGTTAACGAAGCTTATCGAGGTAAAAACGTTTTTCAGCCCTTATTCGAAGCGATAAAACAACAAGCACTCTCTAAATATCAACATATGGTGACGTTTATTGCCGAAGATAACGAACGTTCCTTTCGAGCTCATACTAGAAATGACAATATGAAAGTATTGGATTTTTTTGAAATGAATGATCAGGGGTATTACTTATTAGCTTCCAGTTAAACAGTTAGAAGCCCTCAGTGGGCTTCCATGATTTAGATGAGCATCTACCAATTACGCATTTCATTGGCTTCTTTGGATAACTCCACCACTTCTGAACGTGTCATGGCATCCTGCAGTGCACGTTTATCAGAGTTGATCAAAATAAATAAGTTACCAATGCCAAGCAATGACCAAATCACTCTTGCATAAGCCGTAATTAGACTTATCCGCTGACCATTGGGATGTTGAATTTTAAGACGCCAAGCTCGCATTCCCAATGTTTGCCCGCCTTTGCTCCAAAATATCGCATAAAAACTGGCAACGGTTATGGCTAGCCACAATTGGTAAACGCCTTTATAAACTGGAACATTGTGCAATGAATCAGACATAATTTCGTAGCCATGAGAGTTAAGTACGCCAGTTGAAACTAACACCACAAAAACACCAAAACCAATGGCACCAGCAAACATATAAATCGCTACAGCCAATAATGAATCATAAATCATAGCGCCTAAACGACGTAAAAAACTGGCTCGGGGGAAATTCGCGTGCTCTGTGTTGATCACCGGCATTTAAGACTCCTCGTCATCCTGAACAAAATGAATATTAGCAAATCCCATACGCAAAAACTCACTACGTCTGAAATCTCGCTCGGCTTTCGCCCCTTTTTTTGAAGTCATGGCAATTTGTTGTTCCATTTGCAAAAAGCGCGTTAAATCAATTCCCTCTGCCGCGGCTACCGCCTCATAAGGATCATGATGCTTACTAAAACTGAATGGAATAACTTTGACTTCACCTTTAAAGGTGTATTGTACTTGACGAGCCATGACTTTTTCCTAGAGGCCACATTAATGCTCGATATTATCTGAGAAATCAAAACAAAATGCGAGTTTAGTCATGAAGCAATGCTGAATTTCAGTAAAAAACATCTATCTTTTTTCTGAAATATTCAGTAGTTGCTCTTCGGCTGATGATTAGCCCTCTGCGACTGCATTTAATGGGCTTTATCTGAAGTTCTGCTGGATTAAATTTAGTTCAATTACCTTAAGAAGCTCATTCTATACTGTTAACCACTTCTCTTATCGGCGACATTAGATCACTGGCAATCATGCCTCGCTCTCCTTTCTCAGCCGCTTTATCAGCTGCACAACCGTGAACAATCACACCAGTATAAGCCGCTTTCATAGGAGATAACCCTTGAGCCATTAGGGCACCAATGATACCCGACAGAACATCGCCACAACCACCACTCGACAAACCCGGGTTTCCAACGGTGGCTACGATGGTTTGGTTGCCATCGTAAATCAAAGTACCCGCTCCTTTTAATACAGCCACGCCACCGTATTTTTGCTGCAATTGTTTTACGGCAGAAAAACGGTCAGCTTCAACCTTTTCAACACTACAATCTAGTAATCTTGCTGCCTCGCCAGAGTGCGGTGTCAGCACCCAATTTTCTTGCTGAACCGGCTCTTTGCTCAAGATATTTAATGCATCAGCATCAATAACACTTGGTTTACCACTCAATATCGTGGCTTTAAACAGATTCTGTCCCCAGTCTTGTCGACCGAGTCCGGGACCTAGCACCAATACATCAGCCCAGCCCAAGCGATGGTATACGTCCATATCAATAAACTCAGCAGGACAATACATAAGCTCAGGGCAAGCTGTTACCACAATGTGTTGATGCTCTGGGCGACTCACCACTGCAACTAGGCCACTGCCAGCACGAAAACAGGCTTCGGCACATAATCGAACAGCTCCCGGCATGCCAATATCACCGCCAACGACACTCACTCGTCCAAAATCGCCTTTATGTGCATGACGTGCTCGCTTCCCTAGCTTTCCTTTAATATCACGACAGTCAAATCTCAGGGTATCTGATTCAGGTAAGAACTCCTGCAATCCAATATCGGCGAAAAAGACCTCGCCGCAAAAATGGCGAGCTTGATAAGTAAATAAGCCACGCTTCAAAGCACCAAAAACGAGAGTGGCATCTGCCGCAACCGCAAGTTCTCCAAAACCTGAATCAGCGTTAACTCCAGAAGGTGCATCTAGTGATAATCGAAAAGCAGAGCTTTGATTAATCCGTTTAATGAGAGTTTGAAATTCGTCAGATAAAGGCCGTGATAACCCTGTGCCAAACAAGGCATCCACAATGACATCGGCTTTATCAAGCTCATCGAGTTCAATGGCTTGTACTGGTATATTCACCGCCTGTAAAGTTTGCAGTGCTTGCCCGTATTCTTTAGAGTTTACAGGACGCAATAACCCCATCACAACCACTTGATGCTCATGCTCCGCTAACCACCGAGCTAAAACCAATCCATCAGCCCCATTGTTACCACTGCCAACCAGTACCACTATTCTTTTCGTTTCGGGCTTATATTGCTGCAACCACTGAAAAGCCGCTGCTCCGGCATTTTCAACCAACTGATATAGGCCATTTTCAGTAGCTTGGCTTGCATCCAATTCGGCTTGACGAACCTGCTCGACACTATATAACTCTGTAGGCAGTATCTTGCTCGTCATGGCGTTATTCTCCATACTATTGTCTGTTGCGGATAAATGGGCACAATCGCCTCTTTTGATAACAAAGCAGTACAAGCCAATTTCACTGCTTGAATACAGGTTAGCAAACACTTTTGCCGCAAAGCATGACCTAAATCAGAAATTATCGATAAAAAGAGATCTTTCTCTTCAAGTGGGCACAAAAATTATGCAATGGTTTATTCCGTATTCAGTATCAACGATCCAGCCTTGGTTATCTCAACGTACAGGAGAAACTCGATTTGGAGATAAGATACATTTTGTTGAGCAGCAACAACATTTAACTCAACTAAAACGACAAGGGGTTAAATTTGTTCTCATTGGAGTCAATGAAGACATTGGCCCACAAGGAAACTTAGGCAAAGGCGGAAGCGGTGACGGCTTTAAAGCAGCCATCAGTCAATGGATAAACCTACAAAGCAATGCTCACCTTACAGGCTCTGAATGTGCCATTTGGGGTGAAATTGATTGTGGCGATCTTAATATTAAAGAGGCTTCTGTTGAACAACTCCGAGCCAATGCAGAAATCATAGACCAACGAGTCATAGAAGTGGTTCAAGCCATATTTGATGCCGGACTTGAGCCTATCGTTATTGGTGGTGGTCACAACAACGCATATGGACTATTAACCGCAGCAAAGCAAAGTTTCAGCTCCCCTATGGCAGCGGTAAACCTTGATCCTCACTCTGATTTTCGCCTTAAAGAAGGCCGCCACAGTGGTAATGGATTTAGCTATGCGGCCTCAGAAGGGGCCCTAGCTTGTTATCATGTGCTTGGTTTACATGAACTCAAAAATAATGCCGCTAACCTTGAGCGACTTCAAAAGTTTGGTGGCACTTGGCACAGTTTGCAGCAAATATGGGTAAGGCGAGAACTGTCTCTAACCGATGCTTTAGTTCAAATAACGGACAAATTGAAGCAAAGCCAACTTCCTGTTGGATTAGAATTAGATGTTGATTCCATTAACGCATTTCCATCCAGTGCCATGACTTATGCAGGCATTCCGCTTTTGGATGCTGCCCACTATGTTTATTACATCGCCAAGCATAATGATTGCCGATACGTCCACTTCGCTGAGCCAGCCGCTACAATTCACCCTATATCAGGCACTGAAGGCTTTAAGCAAGTAGGTCAAAGCTTATCAGAATTGATCTATGCCTATATTCAAGGTCGACTGGACAAATAACGTTCATTACAAATAAGTAACGCTTTTACAAAGATACACTTTTGAACTTTGGTGGGTATAATGGCTCACAGAAAAATGCGTAAACAACACAGGATACCAAGACCATGTCTGATGGTGGCTCAAAACAAACCCACTTCGGTTACAAAACCGTAGATGCTGACAAAAAAGCCGATTTAGTAGCTGATGTTTTTCACTCAGTAGCTGCTAAATACGACATCATGAATGATGTTATGTCATTGGGTATCCATCGCTTTTGGAAGCGATTTACGATAGAAACTGCTGCGGCTCGACCAGGTATGAAAGTACTAGATCTTGCTGGTGGCACTGGCGACCTTACCGCTAAATTTTCACAGCTTGTTGGCGCTACGGGCTCGGTAACTTTGGCTGACATCAATGACTCTATGTTGAAAGTAGGACGTGATAAGCTTCGTGACAAAGGCATTGTAGGTAATGTCAGCTATGTGCAAGCGAACGCTGAAGCGCTGCCTTTTCCTGATAATCATTTTGATATCATTACCATCGCATTTGGTTTACGTAATGTTACCGATAAAGATGCAGCCCTTCGCTCAATGCAACGAGTGTTGAAACCGGGTGGCAAACTGTTAGTTTTAGAATTTTCTAAGCCTCAACATGACTTGATGAAGAAAGTGTATGATCTATACAGCTTCAGAGTGATCCCTCAAATGGGCAAACTCATTACTAATGATGCTGATAGCTACGAGTATCTTGCCGAATCAATTCGTATGCACCCTGATCAAGAGACGTTAAAGCAAATGATGATCGACGCAGGACTTGAGCAAGTGGACTATACCAATTTGACTGATGGTATTGTCGCACTGCACCGTGGATACAAGTTCTAATGTCATCTCATCAGCTTGCCTTAGTTTGTGTTAGTGTCGTTGAAACGGCACTGGCTCAGCTTGCGAAATTAAACCCTCATCTCAGTTCTGAGCAAAGCAAGCTCAAAGGTAAAATCATTAAAATTCAGCTGAAGCAGCTGCCCTTTCCGCTATTTTTTATCGGTGGCGAACAAATTTTGGTGATGAGCCAATTCTCAGGAGAAGCAGACGTTACCGTCAATGCCGATGCCACCACTTTGTACCGCCTAACTGAAGGTGCCAATCTAACCGAACTGATCAAAGCCGATAAGCTGCAATTAGATGGCGACCTTGCCGTACTACAAAACTTTAACCATTATCTGCAACAATTATCGTTTGATTGGGGCGAAATCATGGCAAAAATGATTGGTGATGCTCCTGCTCATTGGTTGCAAACAGGGCTTAAGCAGTTAAAACGCGATGTGACTAAGGTGATGTGCCGTACCCAAGAGCACGTGGCAGAGCTGGCTATTGAGGAATACAAGTTAGCTCCCCATAAAATTGAATTTATTCATTTTCAAGATACGCTTGAAACACTAGAAAACGAAGCCGAGCAATTAGCACAGCGCATCGCCATGTTAAGGAATCAGATTAACTAATGAGTATCACAGGGATCCGGCGTGGATATCACATCATCAAGGTACTGCTCCAATTTGGCCTTGACGAACTTTTGCCTAAAAAACTCAAGCCATGGTATTTCCAGCTATTACGCAGTAGCTTTTTCTGGATCCGTAATAAGCACAAATCATTATCAGGTGGCGAACGTTTTCGTCTTGCCATGCTTGAACTCGGTCCTGTCTACATCAAGTTAGGACAGATGTTATCCACTCGCCGAGATCTATTGAGTGATGAATGGGCACAAGAACTGGCCAAACTGCAAGACAGAGTACCACCATTTTCGTCTCAACTCGCCCGTGAAGCCATCGAGACAGAATTGGGTACAACCATTGATGCCCATTTTGATGATTTTGATGACACGCCATTAGCGTCAGCATCGATTGCTCAAGTGCATTGTGCAACACTTAAATCTAATGGGGCGCCAGTGGTATTAAAAGTGCTACGTCCTAATATCGAGCAACAAATCCAAGCTGATATTACCTTGATGGAACAAGTCAGTCATACGATTGAAAAATTGCTCGGTAAAAGCCGCCGTTTTCGTCCTGCTGATGTTATTGCTGATTATAAAAATACCATTCTTGGAGAGTTAGATTTAAAACTCGAAGCCCACAACGCCACTAAGCTTAGAAACAACTTCCTTGACTCAAACTCTTTATACATACCTTTCGTTTATGAAGAACTCTGTCACCGTCGTTTAATGGTGATGGAACGAATTGACGGCATTCCAGTTTCAAATGTTGAGGAGCTTACCGCTCAAGGGACCAATTTTAAGTTGTTGGCAGAACGTGGGGTTGAAATCTTTTTCACCCAAGTCTTTAGAGATAACTTTTTCCATGCCGATATGCATCCTGGTAATATTTTTATCTCCAAAGAACACCCTGACAACCCATATTACATTGGGCTGGACTGCGGGATCATGGGGGTATTAAGTGATTCTGATAAACGTTACTTAGCTGAAAACTTTTTGGCTTTCTTTAATCGCGATTATCAACGTATTGCCCAACTTTATATTGAGTCAGGTTGGATTTCTGGAGACACAGACGTAGTTGCCTTTGAGCAAGCCGTCAAAGCCATGTGTGAACCAATGTTTAACAAACCTCTCCATGAAATTTCGTTCGGACATGTACTATTAGAGCTATTTAGAACCGCAAGGCGGTTCGAGCTTATCGTTCAACCTCAATTAATTCTTCTTCAGAAAACCTTATTATATATTGAGGGCTTAGGTAGACAGTTGTATCCTCAGCTAGATTTATGGCAAACGGCGAAACCTTTTTTAGAAAACTGGATGTCAGAGCAAGTCGGCCCTAAAGCGTTTTATCAAAAAGCCAAAGCCAACTTACCATTTTGGTCTGAAAAGCTACCAGAGTTGCCAGAATTAGTTTATGACAACTTAAAACTGGGCAGAAAGATGTTAGGTTCGCAGCAAGATATGCTCAACAAATACCTAAAACATCAACAACAGTTACATAAAAGTCACTATTTATTGATAACTTCAGCCGTTTTATTGATTTGTGGCACCTTTTTGTTCACACAAAGTGCGTATCCTATATTGGCACAAAGTTGCATAGGGTTGGGTGTCGGTTGCTGGTTATTCGGTTGGTTCACACGACCTAAATCATAGAATTTATAGAGTAAATTAGGAGTATTTCATGGCGGGTATTAGCATTTGGCAACTACTTATTATTGCCGTAATCGTAGTGTTACTGTTTGGAACTAAAAAGCTTCGTAATATCGGTAGCGATTTAGGCGGTGCGGTTAAAGGTTTTAAAAGTGCCATGTCAGAAGAAGACAAAAAGTCTCTCACTGATGAAACAACGGCAAACAACACTGTAGACGTTGATAACAAAACCACCACTGAAACAAAAGATAAAGAACAGGCGTAACCAGCATGTTTGATGGCATCGGCTTTATGGAGCTGTTGCTGATAGGTATTATTGGCCTAGTTGTACTTGGGCCTGAACGCCTGCCAGTGGCAGTTCGTACAGTAGCAGGCTGGATCAAAGCAATAAAGCGCATGGTTAACTCAGTGAAAGATGAGCTGGAACAAGAGTTAAACATTGAGCAACTGCATAAAGATCTGAAAGAAGCAGAAAGTAAAGGGCTAGCCAATTTGTCTCCTGAACTACAAGAGTCAATCGACAAGCTCAAGCAAGCGGCAGATTCCGTAAATCGACCATATAAGGTTGACGCGGAAACCTCGACATCTTCTGAACAGGCTTTAAAACCTGAAACAAAGGATGAAGAGTCACAGAAATCCGCCGCCCTTAAAGCGGACACGACTTCTAAGCCAGCAGATCACAACGGATAAACTATGGCAGAGCAACAACCTTTGATCAGCCACTTGCTGGAACTTCGCACAAAAGTGCTTAAGGCAATTGGTAGCATACTTTTTGTATTCATGTGTATTGTGTATTGGGCAAAAGATATTTATCACTTTGTGTCAGTACCACTAATGAGTACGCTTCCTACTGGTGGCAGCATGATTGCTACCGAAGTAACGGCGCCCTTTTTTGCTCCATTTAAGCTCACTCTGATCTTATCTTTCTTTATCGCCATACCATATGTGCTATTCCAGATTTGGTCTTTTATTGCACCGGGGTTGTATCGACACGAAAAGCGTCTTATTGCTCCGCTGCTGTTTAGCAGTACCTTTCTGTTTTATCTCGGCATTGCATTTGCGTACTTTGTAGTCTTTCCAGTGGTATTTGGCTTCTTTACTAGCGTTGCACCTGAAGGGGTACAAATTGCAACAGATATAAACAGTTACCTTAACTTTGTATTAAAACTGTTTTTTGCGTTTGGATTGGCATTTGAGATACCTGTTGCCGTTGTCCTGTTATGTTGGGCAGGCGTCACCACTGTTGAGGATTTAAGTGCAAAACGCCCTTATATTGTCGTGGCCGCATTTGTGATTGGGATGTTGCTTACGCCGCCGGATATCATTTCACAAACCATGTTGGCCGTACCGATGCTAGTGCTTTTTGAAGGTGGTTTGATTGCAGCTCGTTTCTACCGACCTAAGCCAGAGCAGCAAGAAAACGAGACTGAAAACAGCATCATTCCTAAAGATTAATCGTGCATATTTACCCTCTCTCGTTGTAGTATCTGTGCTACAACGAGAATAATTGATATTAATAAATAAAAGGTGAATCAAGATGCGTTATGGATGGTTAGCTTTTAGTGCCCTTTTTATATCCACATCTAGCTTTGCAGGTATTGAAACTCAG
The DNA here is from genome assembly GCF_056591735.1 of Parashewanella sp. 2210YD4-3. Taxonomy (NCBI): domain Bacteria; kingdom Pseudomonadati; phylum Pseudomonadota; class Gammaproteobacteria; order Alteromonadales; family Shewanellaceae; genus Parashewanella; species Parashewanella sp. 2210YD4-3. The sequence goes on from NZ_JBWQOG010000001.1 coordinate 448,095, forward strand.
CTTAAGCGTTGCCAAATCATCAACGACAAATTGGAACGATTGATATGCTACGATCGTGTGGCTAAATCGGTTAATTCAACCAGTACCACGTCACTATCAAAAGCGAAGCTTCAGTCTGCCTCAAAGAACCTTATTCCAGCAAACCCTGAAGATGATTTTGGTCGCGTAAAACCTAAACCCGATGCCATTGCAAAATTAACCCTAACGGTAGCCAGTGTCACCAAGAGTCATTATGGTGCATTGCGAATTCGTTTTACCAATGGTCAATCATGGCGCCAGTTAGATTCACGCCGCTTTAGGCTCAAAAGAGGTGATAAAGTTTTTATAAAAAAAGGGGCTCTTGGCTCATTTTTATTAGGAATGGGTGGACGTAACAGCACCATTCGAGTGAAAAGGGATCAGTAAGTTTTGCAGCAAAGGTATATTGATATCGGCGTTAACCTTGTCGGTAGCAAACTTGAACACCGTCTAGACACCATCTTGCAAGAAAACAAACAACATGGTGTTAATGCCATGGTGGTCATAAGTAGTGACCTGAATGAATCAGCAGATGTTATCAATATCACTCATGACTACCCTAGACAATTATTTGCCACAGCTGGCGTGCACCCTCATCACGCCAGTAGTTGGGAAGGCTCCAGTCAAGACACTTTAATTGAGCTTGCCACTCAAAAAGGGGTCGTAGCGATTGGTGAATGTGGTTTAGATTTTAATCGCAATTACTCACCACCGCAGGCTCAATTAAAGGCCTTTGAGCAGCAATTACAAATTGCTACGGAACTCAATAAACCCGTCTATATGCATTGTCGTGATGCCCATGACGAGTTCATAGAGTTGGTGGCGCGATATCGTAACCAATTACCTAAGGCTGTATTGCATTGCTTTACCGGAAATACACAGCAACTGCATGATTGCTTGGCACTTGATTTACATATTGGTGTTACTGGTTGGGTGTGTGATGAACGTCGCGGTCATGAATTGGCAGAAGCCGTTAAGCACATTCCTAGTGAGAAATTGTTACTTGAAACAGACAGCCCTTATTTATTGCCTAAAAATTTAAAACCAAAACCAAAGTCAAATATTAATTATCCTAAGTATTTGCCGAGCATTGCTACAAGGATCGCAGAGTTACGCGGCCAACCACTTAATGAATTAACCGAACAATGCTACCAAAATGCATTAGATTTTTTTGAAATGGATATCATCGCATGAAGCAAGCTTGCTTATTTGTATGCAGTCTCTTTTTGTGGTTTACCACGCAAGTTTTCGCGGCTTCAGTTATCCCACCAGCTAACGTTACCACTCAACCGAAAGTGGATCTCACGCCTTATATTTATGTGCTTCATGATCATGAGAATGAGAGTGCTAATTCAATCATTAATATGCCAGACAGTGAATGGGTTAAATTTAAAGATGCCAATAATCGCAGTGTAGGCTCACATAATTTTTGGTTTCAAGTACGACTGAATACACAGCTGAATTCAGTCAGTCGTTCGATTGAACTTGATAACCCTCTACTAGATAAGATTACTATTTATCACTTTGTCGATGGTAAGTTAGTAGACACTAACGTTATGGGTGATACTTTACCTTTTGCAAGCAGAGATATTACCCACAACGACTTTATTTACCGAGTTAATATACAAAAAGGACAGCAACACAGCTTACTATTTCATATCGAAACCTTAGGCAGTGGAGCCGTTCCCTTGACATTATGGAGCGCGAAAGCGCTGTTTCAGTCCGATCAACTCAAAATCATGACCACAGGGTTATTGATCGGAATGCTATTTGGTGTCGGAATTTTTAGTTTATTTTTTGCGCTCAGCACTGGCTCATTCAGTTATGGCTACTTCTCAGGTTATGTATTTTCCATGACACTATTGTTAGCCAGCCTTTCTGGCTATGGTTATCAATACATCTGGCCAAGCATCCCATACCTACAGGCATTAATTATGCCTCTGATCATTCCTATCAGCATGACTTTTGCTCTCATGTTGACCGAAAAAATCTTAGATCTAAAACGTAATAGCCGTCACATGGTTCGTTTTTGTCGACTCGGCGCTGTAACCACTTTAGGCCTAAGTTTATTAGCTTTTGTTGTCCGTTATGACTTGCTGTTACTCATACAGATATACATGGCAATGCTATTGGTTTTTTTATTGATCATGATAACAGTCATTCAGGTTACTCGAGGACATAAATTAGCTCGTTTATATGCTCTGGGTTGGGGAGCTATTTTATTAGGTGCTGGAACCAGTGCATTTAATTATTTAGGTCTAATCTCACTCAAAATTGAGCCTCAGTACCCAATAATGGCTGGGTTAGGGGTTGAAGTGATCATGATCAGTCTGATTTTGGCCATACGCTACAATAACGAACGTAAATCAAAGTCACGTATTCAGCAAAAAGCGTTAATGCAAGCAGAACGGATCAGACAAGTTAAAGAAGAAGCATTACGCGCAGAAACAAAGAGTAATGAACAACTAGGCTCTATGGTTCAAGAGCGAACCCTAGAACTGGAAATTGCCTACCGAGAACTGAATGAAGCTCACCATAAATTAAAAGAGCAATCGACGATTGATACCCTTACTGGCGTAAAAAATCGCAGCACTTTTGACAAACGCTTACCCGCTGAAGCAAAACTAAGCCGTCGCCAACAAACACCGTTAGCTGTGATGATGTTGGATATTGATAAATTTAAACTGATTAATGATACCTACGGTCATTTAGCTGGCGATGAAGCCCTTAAATTTATTGCAAATTCCATCGCTTCTCAACTGAACCGCCCTACTGACTTAGTATCTCGATATGGTGGAGAAGAATTTGCCATTATTCTCCCCGCAACTGACATTACTGGCGCCCTAAAAGTTGCTGAAAATATTCGACAGTTTATTCGTCAAAACAATATCAAATGGAAAGATCAGAGTATTTATTTAACCGTGAGCATTGGCGTCACTGCAGACATTGTTCATGACTCAGATCAAGCCATGAAGCTACTCGAACAGGCCGATAAAGCGTTATACTACGCCAAAGACTCTGGCCGCGATCAAGTTCAGGCCTACTCGCTTCACCTAGAAGCGCATGAAAGTGAATCCTAGAAACGAGGTATACGTGAATTTAGTAACTGGAGCATTTCCACAGCGCAGAATGCGCCGTATGCGTAAGCATGATTTTAGTCGTCGTTTAATGGCAGAGAATCAATTAACCGTTAACGATCTCATTTACCCAATGTTTGTTTTAGAGGGTGAAAACCGTACTGAAGATGTCTCTTCAATGCCGGGCATTAAACGCTATTCATTAGATTTGCTGCTCAAAGAAGCTGGAGAGTTAGTTGAATTAGGTATTCCCCTAATTGCTTTATTCCCTGTTACTCCAGCAGACAAAAAGTCATTAATGGCAGAAGAAGCCTACAATCCACAAGGATTAGTCCAACGCAGTGTTCGCGCTCTAAAAGCCGCTTATCCAGAGCTTGGGATAATGACTGATGTGGCTCTTGATCCATTCACCACTCATGGTCAAGACGGCATCATTGATGACGAAGGCTACATTATCAATGACGTCACAACCGAAGTATTAATCAAGCAAGCGCTGTCTCACGCGGAAGCTGGCGCCGATATGGTAGGACCGTCAGATATGATGGATGGTCGTATTGGTGCTATCCGAAATGCCCTTGAACAAGCAAATCATGTAAATACCCAAATTATGGCTTATTCGGCTAAGTACTCATCAAGCTATTACGGCCCATTTAGAGATGCCGTAGGCTCAGCGGGCAACCTGAAAGGTGGCAATAAGCACTCTTACCAAATGGATCCTGCCAATATTGACGAAGCCTTGCATGAAGTGGCATTGGATATTCAAGAAGGCGCTGACATGGTAATGGTTAAACCTGGCATGCCGTATTTAGATGTGGTGCGTCGAGTAAAATCTGAACTAGCTGTGCCAACGTTTGCATATCAAGTCAGTGGTGAATACGCGATGCACATGGCCGCGATTCAAAACGGCTGGCTCGCTGAAAAACCTATCGTGATGGAATCACTGCTTTGCTTTAAGCGTGCTGGTGCTGATGGCATTTTAACTTACTTTGCTAAACAAGTAGCTCAGTGGTTGAAGGAAGAACAACGGTAGCCTTTATCTAACAGGATAAAAAAAAGCCCCATGAGTACATACTCACGGGGCTTTTTTATAGAATCAAATAATTACAGACCAGCATCTGCTTTTAATACTTCAGCTTTATCCGTCGCTTCCCAAGGGAAGATGTCACGACCAAAGTGACCATAGGCTGCAGTGTCTTGATAGATTGGGCGCTCTAAGTTCAACATTTGAGTCAGACCATAAGGACGAAGATCAAAGTGACGACGAACCAGATCAATCAATAATGCTTCTGATACTTTACCTGTGCCAAACGTCTCAACACTGATAGATGTTGGTTCTGCCACACCAATAGCATAAGACACTTGAATTTCACAACGCTCAGCTAAGCCAGCAGCAACAATGTTTTTCGCTACATAACGTGCCGCATACGCCGCACTGCGGTCAACTTTTGATGGATCTTTACCAGAGAACGCACCACCACCGTGACGAGCCATGCCACCATAAGTATCAACAATGATCTTACGACCCGTTAAACCACAGTCTCCCATTGGTCCACCAATCACAAAGCGGCCGGTTGGGTTAATGAAATATTTAGTGTCTTGATTTAACCATTTTGCTGGCAATACAGGCTTAACGATGGTTTCCATCACAGCTTCAATCAAATCAGCTTGAGCAATGTCTTCGCTGTGCTGAGTCGAAAGTACAACCGCATCAATACCCACAATTTTACCTTGTTCATAAGCAAAGGTAACTTGGCTTTTCGCATCAGGGCGTAACCAAGGTAAAGTACCGTCTTTACGCACTTCAGATTGACGCTTAACCAGTGCGTGTGAATAAGTGATTGGCGCAGGCATTAGCACATCAGTTTCGTTACTGGCGTAGCCAAACATCAAACCTTGGTCACCGGCACCTTGCTCGGCAGGATCAGCACGATCTACACCTTGGTTAATATCTGGTGATTGCTTACCAATGGTATTTAAAATAGCGCAAGAATCAGCATCGAATCCCATATCTGAATTGGTGTAACCAATTTCACGAACGGTTTTACGGGTTAACTCTTCAATATCAACCCAAGCTGAGGTAGTCACTTCACCACCAACCATAACCATACCTGTCTTTACATAAGTCTCACAGGCGACACGGGCTTTAGGATCTTGCTCTAAGATTGCATCAAGTACGGCATCAGAGATCTGATCCGCAATTTTATCTGGATGACCTTCTGAAACCGATTCAGAAGTGAATAAATGTTTTGCCATTATTTTGTGCTCTCAGTCACTAAAAGAAGCTTCTATAACAATATATCAACATCAGAAGCATTGACATCTAGATGGCTATTTTAAATGATCTCATGACAAATTTCACCCTAAATGACACCTTATTTACCAATTTTGTTGATGAACGTGAGTCACATTGATGTACTTTTATTTTTACGGAGGAGTTTGCAGAGGGATTATTTGTTCCGTTTTTCATGCATTTTCAGAGTCAAGGCAAGCTTGTAAAGTTATACAAACAACATAACCAACAACGAAACGTAGTTTTTGATAGTAGTGTGTTTGGTTTATTTCCACTTAACCACCTCAAACAAGGGGATAGGAAGTGGATTAGCCGCAGGATCTTTTAAAAATTGTCGAACGGCACCTTGATGCTGAGGCAAAATATTATCCACTACCCAAGCCCTAATATTATGCTTGAATTCGTGGTGCCCCAGTACACCCAATTCATTAAAATGATCAAGATCCAACTCTATATCCGAGTCCTTGCTACAAGTAGCCTCAAGCATACAAAGCAATAACGCGTATTCGTCTGCTGCCCTATTCATCTGCTTTATTTCACGTCTCATTTTCTGCTTGGCAGTTTTATCAGCGTCTTCTGGTATCTTTTTCTCCCTACCATAAATTAATTTTTGGGTAGAATAAGCAGGCGTTAACGGCCTGTATTTGTTTGTCCCTACTCTGTTGTAAGCTACAGGATGATTTTTTTGATCCTGCAATAAATCAAAAGTAGCGATACTATCCAAGTCAATGAGCATCACTGGATCATTATCACTTTTAATCACAAAGTTAGAATTTTTAATGTCACCGAAGTAAATTTCTCTAGCATGTGCTTTCATCATGTCTTCACAAAACTTTTCGTATTGTAAAACAGCTATCTTTTTATCTTTAGCTACGACATCAAGATAAACATCTCTGCCACCGTCTGGAGCAAGTACCGTGTTTCTATCAACAATGACACAAGGATGTATGGATTGATAAGGACTTAATAATCGAAGGGCATAGCGGTTTTGCCTAATTTGTTGATCGCTAAAAGGCTTCCTATTTTTGTGCAGCTTGAGTTGAATGCTTTGCGCCCCCCTTTTATCAACTTTTTTTTCTTGTCCATAACCTTCTGATTTTTCTGAGTTAGCTAAATGAAATGTTTTAACTTCCCAAGCTGTAGGTCTTGATACCGCTTTAAACATTTTGAGCGGATCACTAAACTGCCTTTGTGATTGAGTTTGCTCTGTTGGTTGAATTATCTGTCTTGTTAGTCGCGTATCTGCAGGGAGCGGTTTTATTTTATAAATACGTTTAAAAGGATTTTTTAACCGTTTTTTTTCAGCTAGTGTGGACTGAGCTCTGAGCTGTTCAAAAATTTCATTAGGCTTAAGCCAACCAATCATCGCTGCTCCAATCACACTACGATTGCGGCTGTCTTGTATTTCCCATAATTTTTTTAGCGATTCAAACCGGGAGTCAGCGCCGTCATCAAGACGTTCGATACTCTTTAAACGCCACAAGTCGGTATCAAATTTATCTTTAACAAAATCAACCTGATACTGTTTATCTCCTAGTGACAACAAGTACTTGCCATCTTCTATTTTACTAATTTCATATTCTTCAAAAGTTGGAGTTCTCATCAACTTTTGCAGTAAAGAATACATAGTCCCTTTCCTTGTGCGCTAACGCTTATCCATAAGATTAGTCAAACAATCTGTTTTCGAAAATGTCATCAGCCACAAACACACAGTTCACAATTTACATTTGCTTCAAAACTTCGAGTAAGCGAAAATACCCCGCATAATCAACTGCCGTTTATCCAAATTGGCCGTTACCTCACACAAATGCAGCAGGAGAGAGCATGTCTTCCCGTAAAGAACTCGCTAACGCTATTCGTATCCTAAGTATGGATGCGGTTCAAAAAGCAAAATCTGGTCACCCAGGCGCACCGCTTGGTATGGCTGATATTGCGGAAGTGCTATGGAATGATTTTCTTAAACACAATCCAAGCAATCCAAACTGGGTAGACAGAGACCGTTTTATTCTTTCTAACGGTCATGGTTCAATGTTGATTTACTCATTATTGCACCTAAGTGGTTATGAGCTACCTATGTCTGAACTACAACAGTTCCGTCAGCTTCACTCTAAAACGCCAGGTCACCCTGAATACGGTTACACACCAGGTGTTGAAACCACTACCGGTCCACTAGGTGCTGGTATCAGTAACGCAGTGGGTATGGCGATTGCGGAAAAAACACTTGCTGCGCAATTTAACCGTGACGGACACGATGTTGTTGACCACTTCACTTACTGTTTCCTAGGTGACGGCTGCTTGATGGAAGGTATTTCACATGAAGCGTGTTCACTAGCCGGCACTCTAAAGCTAGGTAAACTGATCGCATTTTGGGATGACAATGGCATCTCTATCGACGGTGAAGTTGAGGGTTGGTTCACTGATGACACGTCTAAGCGTTTTGATTCATACGGCTGGCACGTAATTTCAAATGTTGATGGTCACGACCCTGAAGCGATCCGCAACGCCATTGAAGAAGCAAAGTCTGTGACTGACAAGCCAACCATGATTTGCTGTAAGACTGTTATCGGCTACGGCTCTCCAAACAAGTCTGGCTCTCACGATTGTCACGGCGCACCTCTAGGTGACGAAGAAATCGCAGCCGCACGTGAATTCCTAGGTTGGGAAGCAGCACCATTTGAAATTCCAGCGAATGTTTATCAAGGTTGGGATGCTAAAGAAGCGGGTAGCCAAAACGAACAAGCTTGGGATGCTAAGTTTGATGCGTATAAGGCAGCCCACCCAGAACTAGCCGCTGAATTCGAGCGTCGTGTGATCAAAGGTGAACTTCCTGCTGATTTTGAAGCAAAAGCTCAAACTTACATTCAAGAGTGCCAAGACAAAGGCGAATCAATTGCTTCGCGTAAAGCATCACAAAACGCCATTGGCGCATTTGGTGCGCTACTGCCTGAATTAATGGGCGGCTCAGCTGATCTTGCTGGTTCTAACCTAACGCTTTGGTCGGGTTCTAAAGGTATTCAAGACCATGCTGATGGTAACTACATCTTCTACGGTGTACGTGAATTCGGTATGGGCGGCATCATGAACGGTCTGTCTCTGCACGGTGGTTTCATCAACTATGGCGCGACTTTCTTAATGTTCATGGAATACATGCGTAATGCCACTCGTATGTCTGCATTAATGGGCATTCAAAACATTTTCGTTTATACCCATGACTCAATTGGTCAAGGTGAAGACGGCCCAACCCACCAGCCAGTTGAGCAAATTGCTAACTTGCGTATGACGCCAAGAATGGCCGTATGGCGTCCATGTGATGCAACTGAAACCGCTGTTGCGTGGAAAGCAGCGATTGAGCGTCAAGATGCACCAACGTCATTGATCTTTAGCCGCCAAGGTTTACCGGCACAAGCTCGTAGCGCTGAGCAAGTATCAGATATCGCTAAAGGTGGTTACATCATCAAAGATTCTGAGCAAACGCCAGAAATCATTTTGATTGCCACAGGCTCTGAAGTACAACTTACTTTAGATGCTGCTGCTGAGTTAACCGCTCAAGGCAAGCAAGTACGTGTTGTTTCTATGCCATCAACCACTGAGTTTGATAAGCAGTCGGCTGAATACAAAGAGCACGTTCTTCCTTCTACTATCACTAAACGCGTAGCAGTTGAAGCAGCTCACACTGACTTCTGGTATAAGTATGTTGGTATGAATGGTGGCGTTGTTGGTATGCAAACCTTCGGTGAATCTGCACCGGGCGGCGCATTGATGAAGCACTTCGGTTTCACAGTGGAAAATGTAGTGAACAAGGTTAATTCGTTATAAATAATCACTTCTTTAATCTATAACATTGAGCGCAAGAGATTGCGCTCATTTTTTATCCCACGCCTACCTTCCTGAACGCTATCACTCACTAAGAATTAATTATTCCCCTAATTTTGTTGTAACTGGCGTAAACTTGCTTTTAATTGCTGACATAACATCGCATGACAAGTATCTCTAGCCATCAAGTTAACAAAATCTTTCGCTTTTACGGTCGGTTTTTTAGATGTAACAATTGTTTTCCTGATTTCAGCGAGCACAGCAGTTAGCTGAGTTTTTATTGTACTTTGCTCTTCTACTTTATTAAGCAATACCATGTTTAACGTTGGCATAGATATAAGCCCTTTACTGAAAGCTTCCTGACACATAGGCAGGAGAGTTTCCCTTAGAGTTATTCGAATCAATATTTTCTCTTGGTCTGCATCAAAAGATTCTAATAATTTCGCTCTTTGCTCCTCAATGGGGTCAACCGATACGCCTGCTTGCTTCTCCACCGTTACTTGATGAAATCCTCCGAGCGCCTGATTTGCTGACGAACTTGTACCGTAGCGATGTGGGCTACTGTCATCAAAACTCAACTCTTTTCCACCACTGAGTGATAAACCTCCACTTTGCTCAGCCATTGCAGGTTGTGACATATCGGGTGCAGAATTTCTGACTCTGGGATCGAAACTCATTTATTGTTCTCTTAATATTAAAAAAACAATTATGTCTAAACAAATGTTAAGAGAGCCTTTAATTCCAATTAAATTTATTTCATTGTAAACTTTGAGTCGCAAGTCATTGAACGCTATAATCCAGCTTCTTTTTTTGATCATTAGTTCTTATGATTTTTCGAACTCAATAGATCTGCTTTGAATCACAAAGGAACGCTGATTTGAAAACCCGTGTTGCTATCAATGGTTATGGTCGTATTGGCCGCTCTATTCTTCGTGCTCTTTACGAATCAGACAAACATCAACACATCGAAATTGTCGCCATCAACGAACTCGCCAATACCGATGCCATTGTCCACCTCACAAAATACGACACCACTCACGGCCGCTTTCAAGGCAATGTAAGCCACCAGCAAAATACTCTGATCATCAATGATGATCACATCCAATTACTGCAAGAATCTGACCCGAGTAAATTGCCATGGAAAGATCTTAAGGTTGATGTCGTGCTTGAAGCGACAGGTCAGCTCAAAACACGTGAAGAATGTGAAGTACACCTAAAGGCTGGTGCTAAGCAGGTATTGATCAGTCACCCATCTACGCCGGATGTGGATGCCACCATTGTTTTTGGTGTCAATGAACAGCAGCTAAAACAAAGTGACAAAGTCGTTTCCAACGCTTCTTGCACCACCAACTGCCTAGTGCCTGTGATTGATTTACTCGATAAAGAATTTGACGTCAAAAGTGGCGCAATCACCACCATTCATTCGGCGATGCACGATCAGCCCGTTATTGACGCTTATCACGACGATTTACGTCGAACTCGCGCAGCTGGACAATCCATCATTCCCGTCGACACTAAACTCGCCCGTGGTATTGAGCGAATTTTGCCGCATCTCAAAGACAAGTTTGAAGCGATTTCTGTACGTGTTCCGACCATCAATGTGACCGCAATTGACTTATCGGTCACAGTTGCGAAACGTGTCGATATTGCAAGCGTAAATAATGTTTTAGAATCGGCCGCATTAGGACATTTCTCTGCCGTGCTGGGTTATACCGATGAGCCACTTGTTTCTTGTGATTTTAATCACGATCCTCGCTCTAGTATTGTCGACGGCACCCAAACGCGTGTCAGTGACGGTCATTTGATCAAATTGCTACTTTGGTGTGATAACGAGTGGGGCTTCGCCAATCGTATGCTCGATACCACACTGGCGATGACTGAAACTCAGCAGGGATAGTCAAGGACAACCGAATTCAAGAATTACTGCTTAAATAGGAAAAACTTATGACAATCATTCGTATGTCAGATCTTGATCTTCAAGGTAAACGCGTACTTATTCGTGAAGATCTTAACGTGCCCGTTGCTGATGGCAAGGTCACCAGTGACGCACGTCTTCGTGCAGCATTACCAACCATCAAGCTTGCACTTGAAAAAGGCGCAGCGGTTATGGTGATGTCTCACCTTGGTCGTCCAACCGAAGGTGAATTCAACGCAGAGTTTTCATTAAAGCCAGTGGTTGATTACCTAAACGATGCACTGGATTGCAACGTGACTTTGGCTTCTGATTACTTAGATGGTGTTGAAGCTAAAGCGGGTGAAGTAGTTGTGTTCGAAAACGTACGTTTCAACGTAGGTGAGAAAAAGAACGAAGAAGCACTGAGTAAAAAACTGGCGGCACTTTGTGATGTTTATGTGATGGATGCTTTCGGTACGGCTCACCGCGCTCAAGCTTCTACTCATGGTGTTGGTCAACACGCACCTATCGCGTGTGCAGGCCCTCTACTTGTCGGTGAATTAGATGCTCTTGGCAAAGCATTAGATAACCCAGCACGCCCAATGGTGGCGATTGTCGGTGGCTCTAAAGTGTCTACCAAACTGACGGTACTTGAAAGTCTATCGACTAAAGTTGATCAACTTGTGGTTGGTGGTGGTATCGCTAACACCTTTATTGCTGCTTCGGGCAATGGCGTTGGTAAATCATTGTACGAAGCCGATTTGATGGAAGAAGCGACTCGTCTTGTGAATAACGCGCAAAGTCGTGGCGGTGATATTCCTGTCCCAACGGATGTTATTACAGGCAAAGAGTTCAGCCCAACCGCAGAAGCTACTTTAAAACCAGTCGCGGACGTTGCTGAAGATGATATGATCTTCGACATTGGTCCTGACAGCGCTGAAGCTCTAGCTGAAATTCTAAAAAACGCTGGCACTATCGTCTGGAATGGTCCTGTTGGGGTATTTGAGTTCGATCAATTTGGCGAAGGCACTAAGCGTATTGCACAAGCAATTGCCGAATCTGATGCCTTCTCAATTGCAGGCGGTGGTGACACGCTAGCGGCGGTTGATAAATACGATATCGCTGATAAAGTGTCTTACATTTCAACTGGTGGTGGTGCTTTCTTAGAATTCCTAGAAGGTAAAAAGCTTCCTGCGGTAGAAATGCTAGAAGCTCGCGGTAAATAATATCTCATAGCGGCTCCCGTTCTTACTTTCATTTAAGAGCGGGAGTTCAATTAAAGTCGCTGACTTTAGTTGAAAAAACAGCGTATTCAGCACAAAAAAATAATATGCAGACTCAAGAAGAAACTGCAACTTGCCAAAAGGCAAAAGAAAAAGAACTTAAAAGACATCAATTATCCATGCGAAAAAGCATGGTGCCCTAACAATGGAGCAATCTCATGGCACTTATCTCATTAAGACAGATGCTAGATCACGCAGCAGAACACAACTACGGTGTTCCAGCGTTCAACGTAAACAACCTAGAACAAATGCGCGCTATTATGCAGGCAGCGGAAGCCACTGACAGCCCTGTGATTGTGCAAGCTTCTGCGGGGGCTCGTAAGTATGCCCGCCCTCAATTCTTAAAATATCTGATGAATGCCGCTCTTGAGCAATACCCAGATATCCCAGTGTGTATTCACCAAGACCACGGTACTCACCCTGACGTTTGTCAGCGCTCCATCCAATTAGGTATGTCATCAGTAATGATGGACGGCTCACTAATGGCTGACGGTAAAACCCCTGCAAGCTATGAATACAACGTAGACGTAACTCGTAAAACCGTAGCTTTTGCTCACGCATGTGGTGTGTCGGTAGAAGGTGAAATCGGTTGTCTAGGTAGCTTAGAAACTGGTCAAGCGGGTGAAGAAGACGGCATTGGTGCTGAAGGCATTTTAAGCATGGATCAAATGCTGACGACGCCTGATGAAGCAGCTCGCTTTGTTGCTGACACCCACGTAGATGCATTAGCAATTGCGATTGGTACCAGTCATGGTGCATACAAGTTTACTAAGAAGCCTACTGGTGATGTGCTACGTATTGATCGTATCAAAGAAATCCACGCCCGTATTCCAAACACTCACTTGGTCATGCACGGTTCATCTTCTGTACCACAAGAGTGGCTGAAAGTGATCAATGAATACGGCGGAGAAATGCCAGAAACATATGGTGTACCAGTTGAAGAAATCGTAGAAGGCATCAAGCACGGTGTGCGTAAAGTTAACATTGACACTGACTTACGTTTGGCCTCTACTGGCGCAGTGCGTAAGTTCCTTGCTGAAAACCCAAGCGAGTTTGACCCTCGTAAATTCCTAAAAGCGTCTATGGAAGCCATGGCTCAAATCTGTACTGACCGTTACGAAGCCTTCGGTTGTGCGGGAATGGCATCAAAAATCAAGCCTAAATCATTACAGGCAATGTACAAGTCATACCAAGCGGGTGATCTTGATCCTAAGATCAACTTGTAAACAGTATTAACTCTTACCAAAAGCCTGCATCATGCAGGCTTTTTTGTTAACGAGATTTAAGCATAGCAAGTACTAAGAACAGCTAAGCTTTTGAGTATTGGATCAATACTACCTGATTTTACCGACACTAATATCAAGTCTTTATTCATTGAGACCGGAAGGTAAATTAATTGGAGCTTAGACATCATGGCGGCTGTAAATCAATCAACTTCATTATCCAAATCAGGCTGGTCGATTAACATTGAACGATCGAAGGCTTACGCTGATGAGGCTTGCTTTGATGGTATAAGTCGCACAATTATGGCCAAAGCTATTCGCTCACTAAAATCTCATGTCTAACGACTTATTAGCAAACTAGATTCGAATGCAATTAGCTGTGTTTTTATCAAGAAAGCGTTAAAGTAGAAGACGCAATGCCAATAAGCTGCAAAGATATAGTTAGTTGGCACGAATGGTGTTACATAAAATTACAATCTTGTATTTTTTAATTCACTTACTCTCGTTAAACTATGCCATTAGATTAAACCAATATCGCTACGCAGCCGTCAAAATATGAATACCCTCAGACTCCAAGCCCGTTTTTATAAATTACGCACCAATAAAGCCTTCGAGCTTTTTGTGATCAGTGTCATTATCCTTTCAGCCATGATGATAGGTGTGAAAACCTATGAACTACCGACTCAGGTTGAAGGGGCTATTCGCCTATTAGACTTTGCCATCACCCTCTTCTTCCTTTGTGAAATCAGCGTGAGGTTTATTGGTGAAAATCGAAAATTAAAATTTTTCAAATCGGCGTGGAATGTCTTTGATACCACCATTGTGATTTTGAGTTTAGTGCCAATTGAAAACAGTGAAATGGCAATGATCGGGCGTTTGATCCGTGTATTTAGAGTGCTGAGAATGGTGTCTATCATTCCAGAATTGCGCATGCTGCTGAACTCATTACTAAAAGCCTTGCCACAACTGGGCTATATCGGCTTATTGATGTTCATCATCTTCTACATTTATGCCGCCATTGGAACTACGTTTTTCGCCAGCATCAACCCTGAACTCTGGGACAATATATCCATCAGCATGCTGACCTTGTTTAGGGTAATGACTTTTGAAGATTGGACGGATGTAATGTACGAGACTATGGCACATTACCCGTTAAGTTGGATTTACTATTTAAGTTTCATCTTCCTAACAGCATTTGCTTTTTTAAATATGATCATCGGTATTGTGGTCAATGTACTGGAAGATGAACGCCAAAAAATAACTGCTTTGAAAGCTAAGAAAGAAGCACAATCACAGCCAAGCTTAACTGACTTACAAACGCAACTTGAAGAAGTAAAAGCCTTACTGTTAAAACAACAAAAATAAAGGTTATTCTTGCACCACTGGCATAGCTCTGCACTGAGCGCTTTTTAATCAAGATTGGTATACGCCAGCTCTCGAAGCTGGCGTATATTCAACCAAAAAAATCTAATTTTATCGGAAAGTGGCATTGACAATTATGCCCAAAAAATTAACCTATGCAGACTTTGATCACACTATGGGTTACTCACGTTATGAAACACATCATCGGTTCTTTATTTATTCTTCTACCTTGCACAGCCTTGGCTAACAGTAATTGGGTGCCTGGTCCAGCTACTTTTGGTGGTACGACAGAATTCGGTGGCACTTTTACAACGGGAAATACAAAAACCACCTCAATAAAAGGTAAAGTCGATCTAAAGCATGAGCTTGGTAACTGGGAGAATGAATATATTCTCGAAGGACTATATAAGAAAGACGAATCTAACGGTGAAAGTGAAACCACTGCATCACGTTATCAAGTAGGCGCACAAGGCAACTATCGTTTTGATGAAGGTAACTATATGTTTGCCAATGGTACCTATGAAGACGATAGATTTAGAGGTTTTGACTACAGAATCTCTACTGCGGCTGGTTACGGCCACAAATTCATCGATGAAGGTGGCGATCTTCTAAAAGCTGAATTTGGTCCTGGTTATGTGTACACCAAGCCATTAGCTGATAGCTCAGCAAATAAAAACGATAAAAATCTAGTTGCTCATATCAATGCTGAATTTCAAAAGAAAATCAGTGAAAGCGCTACTTTTTCACAGAAAGTCACCGCTGACTGGGGCGATCGTTTAGATGTTGTCGCTGAATCAGCATTAAGCACTAAAGTCATTGGCGCCTTAGCAATGAAGTTTGGAGTAACGGTTCGCTACTCTAATAAGCCAATAGATGATAAGAAGAGTACTGATACTGAGACAACATTAACCTTGTTGTACTCATTCTAGCTTCTCAAGGTTTCGATCAAAAAGAGGAAGCTTGTGCTTCCTCTTTTTGATTTATGTCTAAAGAAAACTTGCCAGCTTCTTAGCTAAATCAGTGTTGTCCTGTGAGCCAATAAACTGTTCATAACCTTTACCGAAAGCAAACACTTGAACATCAGTCGCTGTATGACTTCCAGTAGTCCAGCCAGTATTACTGCGAATATCAATGACACGTTTGATCTCATCAGTAAACTCACTTTCACCTTGACCACGAGCTTTGTTCAATGCTTTCCATTCGTGCTTATTGGGTTCAAATCCAAGCAATGAGGTTAATTCAGGCTGCCACTTTTTCACTTCTTTTAGCTCACTGACAATATGATCCGGTGACGCTTTTACATTTCGAAGTACTTCAGGGTGCCACGCTTTTTTGCCGTTAGCACCGACAGTAAGGCCGCCTGTCGAATGATCGGCGGTCACAACCAATAAGGTATCTGGGTTTTGCTTTACAAATTGTTCAGCCACTTTGATTGAACGAGCAAATTCATCCATTTCGCCCATAGCGGTTACAATATCATTGTTATGTCCAGCCCAATCGATCAAAGAGCCTTCCACCAGCAGTACAAAGCCTTTTTTATCTTGAGATAGCAACTCTAAAGCTTTTTGTGTCATTTGACTTAGTTTATGAGCTTTAGGCTCATTGACCACCCAAGGTAATTGAACATCAGCAAACAAACCCAACACTTTGCCCGATTTAACACTATCCAACTTATTGATGTTATCCAAATAGCGGTAGCCTTTGCTCTTAAATTGGTTGACCAAGTCTTTTGAGAAATACTTTTGCCCACCACCTAAAATAACATCGGCATCTGAATCTAAATATGCTTTAGCAATTTCAACATAGTTACGACGGTATTCATTGTGGGCTAAAAAGCTCGCTGGCGTGGCATGGTTTACTTGTGAAGTAACAGCAACCCCCGTAGCTTTGCCTTTGGCTTTTGCTTTTTCAAAGAGAGTTTCTACAGGATGCTTATGTTCATCTACCCCAATTGCACCATTATAAGTTTTTACTCCCGTCGCCATTGCGGTAGCAGCAGCCGCTGAGTCTGTGATGTAACCATCAACCTTGGCTGGAGAAGTCCGCGACATGCCGACCAAAATCCTATCAAATACGGTTGTTTCAATATCTTTAGTAGCAGGATCGTCCTTATAAAAACGATAAGCCGTGGTATACGTTGGTCCCATACCATCGCCAATCATAAAGATGATGTTTTTAGGTGAGTTATCGGCTTGTGCCGAAAACGACAAACATAAACTTAGCGCAAGTAGGGTAGATTTTATTTTCATTAAGATATCTCTAATTCATTTTTAATTTTTGCTCAATGGCCTCGTACATCATACCTGTAATGTCCACATCATATGCCGCTTCAATTTGAACAATACAGGTTGGGCAAGTGACATTGATTTCTGTTAATTTGTCACCAATCACGTCAATACCAACAAACAGCAATCCACGTTTTTTAAGCTCAGGTCCTAAGGTGTTTGCAATCTTCCAGTCTGATTCAGATAGTGGTTGAGCGACACCTCGTCCACCAGCCGCTAGGTTGCCACGAGTCTCACCTTTAGCCGGAATACGCGCTAACGAATACGGCACAGGCTCACCATCTACAATCAGAATACGTTTATCACCTTCTGTTATTTCAGGGATATATGCCTGAGCCATCGCATAAGTTTGACCGTGATTGGTCAAGGTTTCAGTGATCACACCAAGGTTCGGATCACCGGCTTTCACTCTAAAAATAGAAGCGCCCCCCATGCCATCCAGTGGCTTCATGATCAAGTCACCTTCAGCGTCGTGGAACGCTTTAATTCGAGCCGCATCTCGGGTTACGATGGTCTTTGGTGTAAACTCACTGAACCATGCCGTAAACAGCTTTTCATTGGCATCACGTAGGCTTTGAGGCTTATTTACAACAAGTACTCCTTCCATCTCTGCACGTTCAAGCATATAAGTGGCGTAGATAAACTCTGTATCAAACGGTGGCTCTTTACGCATTAAGATCACATCAAGATCGGCAAGAGGAGCTTCTACTGCTTCCCCTAACTCATACCACTTATCATCATTTTGCTCGACGGATAGCGGGAACATGCGAGCGATCGCTTTGCCATTTTCTAAGGCTAAATGTTGCATTTCCATATAAAACAGCTGATAGCCACGAGCTTGTGCGGCCAGCAACATTGCAAAGCTAGAATCTTTTTTGATATTGATGTCTTGGATGGGATCCATCACGATGCCGAGCTTGATCATTTAATTGTTTACCTTATTACGTCAGCGGTAAAACCGCTGAGATGAGAATATTGAAGCTATGTGACAGTTTGATGTTACAAATCGCCAAATTTAAGCTGAAGCGCACTGATTGCCGTTAATGCCGCTGTTTCTGTTCTTAGTACACGTGGACCAAGCAAAATATCGGTGAATTGATATTGCTCTGTCATTGCAATTTCTGTGGCAGACAAACCGCCTTCAGGTCCAATTAATAGACGCACTTTTTTATCAATTAATTTCAAACCATTAATGCCGTGGTTTGCTCTTGGGTGCAAGTTTAACTTAAGCGCATTTGATGGTTCTGCGCACCAAGCTTCAAGCGACATCGCTTCACGCACTTGTGGCACATGACTTCTGCCTGATTGCTCACAAGCACTAATGACTATCTTCTGCCACTGCTGAATTTTCTTTTCTAATCGTTCACCGCTGAGTTTTACTCCGCAACGTTCTGAAAACAGTGGCGTAATTGTATTCACGCCAAGCTCCACCGATTTTTGCAAAGTAAAGTCCATGCGATCGCCACGAGAGATCACTTGCCCTAGGTGAATGTTTAATGGTGATTCTGAAGGATTTTCAGTTTTTGATTGGACTTCAACCGAAACATTTTTTTTGTTCGCGGCAATGATATGACACAAGTAATCGTGACCATCACCATTAAATAATGCAATTGATTCGCCTTCACCCATGCGTAATACACGACCAATATGGACTGCACCATCTTCATCTAATTGAGTTTGCTGCCCAACGAGCAAATCACCAGACTGATAAATTCTTGGAATTCTCATTTCAATTTAATTCTTAATTGTTATAACAATGTTTCGCCACGAAAGGATTATGATTGCCTTGCTTGTTAGCAATGAGTGAATCGCGTTTGCACTCAAATCGAGTCACAGGATAACTGTTATTCCATGCTTGAAACAACCTTAGCTGCTGTTTAGCAAGACGAAAACCATACTGTTTTTGCATATATAAGTAGGTGCGAGCGATTTGTCCACGAGTTTCGGATGGCGGTTGGACTTTTCTGCCCTTAAAATCCACCAGCATTTGGCATTGTCCATATTGGTTTGGGCGGCCATTCCACTGACTGAATCGGTAATTACTACGATCACCATTCACTTCGCCAATGGCAGGCACAAGGTTATGTAAATCCGATTCCATTACCTTAAATTCAACACTGTTTCGTTTACAATTTTTGCGGCCACCCTTTTGCCAGCATTGCAATTGATGCCCCATCTCCCAAGCAGGCACAACATGCTCCCATTCAATGCGATTCGCTCTGCGCTGTTGCTTTCTAACTTTATAGCCACAGGAAGACAAAGTAGGCGACCATTTTTTGCCTTTAATTTTTATATCACAACCACAGTAAAAACTTCGATGAGCGGGCAGAGATTGATAAATGGTTCTCGCTTGTTTTTTTGCTTGAGTAAAACTTGATGGATGCTTAGGTGAAGCTTGCACACCAAAGCAAAGTAAAGATGCACTGATCCCACATAAAAACATACAGCTTAATTGTTTTTGATACCACATCTACAACAAACCACAGATGACGACTGATAGGTTAATGGTAGGGTTTAGCGGGTGCTAAATCAATTTTAATACTTTGGAGCTAAAACTTCTCAGACAAAGATGATATATGCCAATTCATCATATCCTAGACAAAAAAATACCCGATATTAATATCGGGTATTTGATTCAGGCAAAACCCAAACGGTTTACTCGCCGTTTTGCTCTACACCTGAACGATTCAATAGGAATTGAGCTAAGATTGGAACAGGACGACCTGTCGAGCCTTTATTCTTACCACTGTTCCAAGCGCTGCCTGCTACATCTAAATGCGCCCAGTTATACTTTTTAGTAAAGCGAGATAAGAAACACGCTGCAGTGATAGAACCCGCAGGACGACCACCTAAGTTAGTGAAGTCAGCAAATGGACTGTCTAGCATATCTTGGTACTCATCCCACAATGGCATGCGCCATGCGCGGTCACCCGATTGCTCGCCCGCATTTAAAATCTCATGTGCAAGTGGGTTATGTGATGAGAATAAACCAGAAGCATGCTTACCGAGTGCAATCACACATGCTCCCGTTAGGGTTGCTGTATCGATCACAAGCTCAGGATCAAAACGCTCAACGTAAGTTAATGCATCACACAATACCAAACGACCTTCAGCATCAGTATTTAGCACTTCAACCGTTTGACCAGACATGGTCGTTAGAATGTCACCCGGGCGGTATGCGTTACCCGCAGGCATGTTTTCACAGCCAGCCAGAACACCAATCACATTGATAGGAAGGTTCATTTCGCAAAGCGCGCGCATGGTACCGATAACGCCTGCTGCACCACCCATATCGTACTTCATTTCATCCATGCCTTCGCCTGGCTTCAGTGAAATACCACCTGAGTCAAAGGTTAGACCCTTACCAACAAGTACAATCGGCTTTTCGTCAGATTTAGCTGCACCTTTGTACTCCATAATGGTCATAATGGATTCATTGGCGCTACCACGACCTACCGCTAAGTATGAGTTCATACCCAGTTCAGCCATTTGCTCTTCACCTACCGTAGTGACGTTAAGTGAATCATAGCTTTCTGCCATTTGGCGTGCTTGAGATGCTAAATAAGCAGGGTTACAAATGTTTGGTGGCATATTAGCTACGTCACGACATAAATGAGAACCTGAAGATACTGCGTTTCCATGCTCAATTGCGCGCTCGCCGATGGTTAACTCTTTACGAGTAGGTACGTTAAAGACTAGCTTACGAAGTGGGCGACGAGTTTCACCTTTGTTCGACTTCAATGCATCAAAGCTGTATAGCGTATCATTGGTGGTTTCAACCGCTTGGCGAACTTTCCAATAAATATCACGGCTCTTCACGTGAAGTTCAGATAAAAAGCATACCGCTTCCATCGAACCCGTTTCATTTAAGGTATTGATGGTTTTAGCAATAATTTGCTTATATTGGCGCTCATCAAGTTCGCGTTCTTTGCCGCAACCTACCAATAATACTCTTTCGCTCAGTACGTTAGGTACATGGTGCAAAAGTAGCATTTGGCCAGGTTTACCTTCGAGATCACCTTTGCGAAGAAGGTTACTGATGTAACCATCACTGATTTTATCAAGTTGCTCAGCGATACCCGATAATCGACGTGGTTCGTATACTCCAACCACGATGCAAGCTGAACGTTGCTTTTCTGGGCTACCGCTCTTTACGCTAAACTCCATGAGCACTCCTAGATTCTTAAAGACAAATATTTATATTTATAAGATAATGTCGAACTGTAGTAGCCTTTTCGGCTAGTATTACAGCGCGATATTAATGAATTAATTTCTATGTACCCATGCTTCATATTTAAAGACAGAATTATAGGGAATTCTAATAATGCGCACAGGTCAGAACACATTGGAAGTCGACAGTTTACATGATTCTTATTCCGATAACAGTAAAAAGACAAGCTTAAATTCCGGACTCACTAGTGATTGTATTTAAATATTTAATCCGAGAAGTTTCAAAGGCTCAACTGGCCGTTTTAACCGTACTTCTTACTATTTTTGTTAGCCAGCATTTCGTTCGTATTTTGGCAGACGCCTCTGACGGCGATTTTCCTGCTTCATTAATTATGACCCTATTGGCACTCAACCTCCCTGAGCTTGCCATGCTCATTTTACCTTTGAGTTTATTTTTAGGGATCATGTTGGCACACGGCCGTATGTACGCCGAAAACGAAATGGTGATATTTCATAGTGTTGGCATTAGTGAATGGTACGTCACTCGAGTAACGTTAGTCGTCACTTTAATTAATATTATCGTCACTGCCACATTATCTCTTTATATCGCTCCTTGGGCCGAAGAACAGCAAAATGTTGTGTTAGAAAAAGCACAATCTGAAGCAGGGCTTTCTTCCCTAATAAAAGGCCGCTTTCAAACCAGTGCCAACGGACAAGCGGTATTATTTGTTGAGGATATCAACAACAAAAATCACTTATCTAATGTATTTGTAGCCCAAATTCCTAAAGCCGATGATACCAGTGGCACCACTAACTTAGTGGTTGCCAATAAAGGAAAAGTTGTTGAACTCGCTGATGGTCAGCAGCAATTGCAGTTAGAGTCAGGTACTCGTTATCAAATATCTCCTCAACGTTTGGACTATCAAGTCATTGAATTTGGTGGATACCAAATGCAAATTAAAGATCAAGAAGTGGAAGCTAGACGCCGCAAACTCTCCGCCATGCCCACTAGCCAGCTGTTATCCATTCCAGGTCCAGAAGCAGCGGCTGAATTTCATTGGAGATTAGCGATTCCGATAGCCATTTTGATGATGACCTTTATCGCCGTACCTATGTCCCGTGTGAATGTTCGTCAAGGGAAATTCGCCAAGATGTTCCCTGCTATCTTACTGTTCCTTGGTTACTTTGGAATGATGATCGCAGGCCGAAAGGCTATCGCAGATGAAGTCCTCCCAAGCTATCTTGGCTTATGGTGGATCCATGCTTCAGCTTTCATAATGGGCATGTTATTGCTCAGTAAAGAGCGACCTATAGGAGCTAAAATTAAAGGCATATTCGGTGCGAAAGGGGCTAAACAATGAAAATAATCGACCTCTATATTGCACGGGTTTTAGTTAGCTCTTCTGCACTTTGTTTATTGGTACTCACTGGTCTTTCAGGGATCATTAAGTGGATAGATCAATTACGTCACGTCGGAAGAGGCAGTTATAACCTTGTCGATGCCGGTATCTATGTGTTGTTTCTTGTACCACGTGATATTGAAATGTTCTTTCCCATGGCGGTACTACTGGGTGGCTTAATTGGTCTTGGTATGCTGGCTTCTAACTCTGAGTTAGTAGTAATGCAAGCTTCAGGCATGTCCCGTTTGCAAATCAGTTTATCCACAATGAAGACAGCGATTCCTTTAATGCTTCTGGTTATGGCATTAGGTGAATGGGGGGCTCCAATCGCTGAGCAAAAAGCCAACGAATTGAAAGCCACCAAAATTTCTGGTGGTAGCCTAATAAAATCTCAACAAGGCGTATGGGCAAAAGATGGCGATTTGTTCGTAAATATTGGCCAAGTGGATGACATCAACCGTTTGCGCAATATTACTCTTTACCGTTTTAATGGGCAGCATAAGCTCACAGATTTAACCTTTGCCAAACGAGCCGATTTTATTGATGGAGCATGGCGTATGCATCAAGTCACCATCTCTCATATTGGGCCGCAAAAAGTAACGAAAAAAGAGTTAATTGAATACGACTGGCACTCATCGCTAACTCCCGATAAATTAGGCGTGGTTTCGGTGAAGCCTGAATCTTTATCCATTCAAGGGTTAGTCGGATATTTAGAGTATTTGAAAAATAACCGCCAAGATCCTAGCCGCTATGAATTGGCATTATGGCGAAAAATCGTGCAACCCGTTACGGTGGCTGTGATGCTATTAGTTGCTTTGTCATTTATTTTTGGGCCGCTACGAACTGTAACAATGGGCGCTCGCGTATTACTTGGTGTCATTGCTGGCTTTAGCTTTTACATCAGTAACCAAATCTTTGGTCCATTGAGTATTGTGTATTCAATACCTCCAGTTATTGGAGCCATCGCTCCTAGTATATTATTTACGGGTATCGCGGTTTACTTTATTAGAAAGTAGATTCGAATTGAGTGAAAAGTTAGGAGGGATTCTAACTTTTCAATTTCAGATGCGTATTAAACTTTTTCAATTTTTCAGTAATTTCACGCCATTGAAAAACCAAATCTAAAACTTCAACTTTTACATATTGAGCTTTCTCAAGCGGTTGAGCAGACAGTAATTGCTGTTGAGGTTGAGTTTGGGGTTTATGCTGGTGCTGCGATTGAGTTTGAAAAAAATCACCTAATGTGGCTCGTGGCACTTGCCGAGGCGGCAATCTTTGCGCTTTTTCGAGGGCTCTCTCTATGTTTGCACTATTATCGGCACCGACAAGATAGTGTTCTTGAAATCTTCGACTGTATGTATCTCCCTCACCTCTTTGAACTCTTTGCCTAATTGGAGGGCAAGGTCGCGCAGTCGATGCTGCGCTTTTAGCCTCAGATTCTTTCACTGTTACAGACCAATAAGACTCTTGAATTCTCTGCCTTACCTCATCAGTTTTGGCTATCGATACTTTATGTTCTTTGGTTTGATAGGTTAACAACGCTGATAATTTCGATTCTCTATCTTGCAAAGACTCTAAGGTAAGCTCTACTGCGATTTGAAAATCGCCCTCTAATCGTCTGATATCACTCTTAAGTAATTCAACTAGCGAAGCATTGGCATCTTTTACCATGTCTTCAAATTCTTCTTTCAAGCTTACTAATTGCTGTTGTCGCTCGTTTCTTTTTTGTTTAATACTATTGAGTTGCTGTACCTCTAAACTTGTCTGCCATGCAGAACCTACGTACTTTTTCTTACACCGGACAATGGCCTTAATCAAATCAAAGCTATGGCATAAACAGCAATCAATCACATACAGGTGGGCTTTCAATTTATGAGTTGGAGGGTTACGACGATCACTAATATATTCCTTTAGGTCGTTAAGGCTAGTTTTATAAGTTTCCCTAACCTTACTGCCCAATTGATCTACGATGTCTTCGACTTCAGGAGTTGCTTCAGTTGCAGCAAGCAATAATCCATCCATACTATCGTTTTTTTCTTCCTTAGTTACCATGGGGCGTTTAGCGTTTGCTTTTTTCTTATTGCTTTTCTTGTGCTTTGATTGTTTTTGAGGAGGGTTCGCTCTTATCTTTGTTTTGTCTTTTTTCATCCATTGAGGAAGTTCATCTTGCCCTTTTTCAAGGAGCTGTTGGCTTTCGATCTCTTTCGCCCTTTCAGCCTCAACTCGAGCTATTATTTCCGATTCAAATTTTAAAACCGTATCGATAATTTTAATCACTGATTCATTGAACATGTTTACGCCTTCAACAACAGCCTTTAAATGCTGAAGTTTAATAGAACTAGGATCAGTTTCTTGTGCTCCTTCCTCATCCATTGCTTCCTTTTGCGCCGTCATATACCGCTGCAGTTCTGGAGTAAAAAGTGCTGAATATGAATGCTCAAGGGTGCCCTTATGAAAGCTCTGATTCAGCATTCGAGCAATGCAAATAGTGTTATAGAAGTCAGGAAAACTCGTATCAGGATCACAAAATGCAGAGAGTAGAAAATCGCCAAGTTGTGTAAGTTCATGGGAATATTCTTCCAATTTCAAACATTCGCCCCCCAATTGATCTAATTGGCTAAAAACCAAGGCTACCGAATCGAAATCATTGGCTCTTAAACAAATCTTGAGCCGTTCAAACCAATACACTTTTGCTTTTGGCTCTGTGTTTTCGCTCCAGCTGAAATCCATAAAATCAAGTGTCGTTCTGCAATAGCCACCAAGAAATAATCTTACTTCTGAGGTTTCAGCTTCACTTAATGATTCTTGAGTCATCCATAAAGCATCTGACATTACCCCTAGAGCCAATATTAAGTTTAGAGCGTGGATGCGAATTGACGGGATGTGGTAAGCAAAAATGCCCTGATCGGATAAATAGTTAGGAGGGAACTGCTTATAAATTTTATCAAGACACAATGAATGATCAAATTGCTCGAACCAAAAGTCAATATAGGTTTCAAATAATTCTCTTACTCTCTTATTTGTGAGGGGCTCGACCCTAAACGCTGATACTACGTCATTCACTCTAGGGAATTGCTTCTCCGACTTCCACCCCCTAATGCTTAAGATGGAAATAAGGCTTCTAATGTGTTGCAGTCTAATTCCAGGGTCATATTGTCCATCATGTAACACATAGACATACTCCCCTTTATTTATCTTATTAAAGCGGCGATAGCCCTCTATAAGCTCAGAAAAGTGCTGATAAAACTTCTGTAATTGATCTTCATTCTCCTTTTTGACCATTCTTATTCGGTTGAACTCTTCAAACGCTGTTCTCAGCCCTACAGCAATTCCGTTCAATACTTCTGGCCCTGCCCCATCAGAATAACCTCGAATAAATGAGTTTTTACCACTTGCTTGCCTTAACTTTTCCATTAAATCTGCTCGACAAAGCTTATTCGAAACATGGTCAGGGTTAAGTTTCACCCTAAACTTTTTATCGCTTGCCGAGACTGGGAGCGGCTCAGGAAATGGTGTCGTAGATTTATGGCAAGCTGCTGTTTGCTTAATATCTTTTGGTTTCGTTAATTTCGATTCATCATGAGAAGCGCTGGAGTGAAAGCTATGGATTAATTGTGAAGATTCAACAGGCTTGACGCACCTTTCATCTTCCTCTTGTTTACGAGAGAGTTTATGTTCAAATTCTGGCCAGCACTCTTTAACCAGTTCTTTAGATTCATCTATTGCGGAAGCCATAGCTACTAACGATTTACCAATATCTTCAATGACTTTTGTAACATAGATACAAACCGTTCGTGATTAAATATCGTACATTTTTAAATAATCGAAATGTTCCATAAAATGCCCATTCAGCAATGGTTAAGCATCTGAATAATATAGTTATGTAATGCAACCGTTAACGAATATTTATCACCTTGTCTAATCTGATAACAAGCAGTCAATTCATGCAGCCATTCCAAATGGCACAATCTCTAGGGGTTACTGAAAGTAATAAATACACTTTTGGCTGTAGTTTACCCATATCGCCCTATTTGATTAAAACTACGGCTAAGTGCGCTGTACACAGCTTGGTTGCCAATTTTTTTGGCGGACCCATTGCGGCTACCGCTGTAGGAATTACTTATCTCGGTGGCTGCATTCTTGACTGCGCTTTCCCTAGCGATGGCAATCCCCCACAAATCACAACTCACCATGAATCTAAAAAAAGTAAAAAGTATAGACAGATTGCAGCCTATCAGACACTTCAAAGCTCAAGCGCCGGAAAAAAAAGCACAAAAGAGGGACAGCAAAATACAACATTACGCATAGCTGAAAGTTTTTTTCGAGGCCAAGGCTGTACTCAGTCGATGATAAAGGCGTCAAAAATACTATTACCAGTAGCAACAAATTATGTAATTTCTTTGGTGATTGTAGGGCCTAACTTGAGTATTTTTGAGCAAATTCCCGTTGCGCTGCTAGCACGCGCACTACAAGAATACGGTGAGCAAAAACTCGATGAGTTGCTTAAAGATACGGTTTTTAAGAAAAGTAGAGTGTTAAGATTTGTTGCCGTAAAGTTGGTTGGTATTGCTATTCAATCTAGTGTGCATTCTGGATATCAACATTCTAAAGCTTTAGCAATACAAGCTGCATCTAGAGCTTATCAATATACTGTGGATTCATTCACCTCACATGTTGAACCTCAAGACTTTAATCCATTAGCCGTAGCGTTGTCATCAGAAGAAATCCTTAACTCAAAAATTGTAGACTATCACTTGATAGGAGTTATAGACGAAAATGATACTCAGCAACTCATTGATGGTAAGGATTACATTTCATATAGGGGAGTACAAGCTTTTGAAACAATAGATCCACAAGGCATTCGTGAAGCGTATAAGACAAGTGATGGAATGGGCAACTCTCGCATTGCTGATACTGAGTTATCAATTGATTTACTTAGAAAAGTAAGCGGTCAAGAAGTCAAAGCAAAAATGAGCTGTTATATCAAAATTTCACCAGAGCAAGTCTCACGCTTAACTGAAGGACAACAGTTTTACGTGCCTAAAAAATACATATTTTCACGCCCTACTCCAAGTGAATTAAAGCACACTCATCCTATCGGAAATTGCCGTATAAAATATTTAGGGAGTACTGATAGCAATGGAGAACTTATTCGCCAGTTCAGTGTTTATCACCAACGAAAGCCAGAGTTTTATGAAATGCCAGTTGATGATATTTACCGGAGCCTTAAAGTAACTCCAGACGATCAACAGCAAACTTAATACGGGAGATCAATGTCAATGGCCAGTCTCGACGCTCTCCTACTCAAGGCTCAAACAAACCCTAATATTTCAGAGAGAAGCAAAGTTGATGCTCCACAAGATTGCGCCCCTTTTAAAGACGTAACCTTAACACCTGCAAAATCCGAAAAAATTACTGATTTTTTATCTCATGAAAACAAAGACGATGCCAAAATCCCCGCTTATGAAGCAATAGCAGTTACTCTTTTAAGGCATTACCCTGGTCAAATTACTGACTTCCCAGAGTTATCAACAAATCATGACGCAAGCGGTCCCCTCGTAACCTCAGGAAGAAAACCAAAAACAGAGCATCAAAAAACAAAAGAGCGAGAGAGAAAAAAACGAGCTAGAGAAAGAAAGAAAAACCAAATGCTCACTACCATCGATGAACAAGACCCTACCATTTCAACCTCAGATACAAAGCCTAAGCGACTTGAAGCAGCACCAAAAGGGCAATTACCTGTTACTGAAATACAATCGGTAGACCCCTTAAAAAAGCAATCAAGCGATGTCAGTACCCCTGTATCTTCTAAAGATGCTTACTTTATCAAAGTGAATAAGCTGCAAAATCTTACACAGGAAGTCTCTGATAAAGAAGCAGTGTCTGCAAAACTTGAAGCCGAAACCGTTGAATTAAAGCGTCGCCTCGCCGACAGCACTATTAAGCATCAGCAGCAAAGTGGACGATTAAAGCCTAGCCACCAAACTGGGGACAACTCCACTCTTAGCTGTGAAATAAAGGGACTAGAAGTGCTAGTAACAAGCAGTAATGAATGGAGGATTTTAGCAAGAAAATCAGCAGCCCGCAGTCTATCAGACGATCTAAAGATACGGCTAAAAAACCTACTTGAAAGGTACCAAAAATATTTAAATGACCATCCCAATGCACAATATGCCATCTTTACTCAAGGGCAGTGCACCCCAGAGGTCCTTAATGCTCACCTTAATGTATCCTTAACCATCCTCATTGGATATACCGACTTAGTTGCACAAAGCTCTGACAATTTTGAAAGTTTCGCAAGCAGTTTGTATCGACAAGAAAAACCTTTTGAGTTGATAGTATCTGAACTCCTTGATGCAACAATATTGTTAAACATCCATAAATTACAGGCTCAAGGCCGAGTGATTGGACTTTACAATGCTTTCACTCCAAGCCAACGCCGGCATTGCGTATGTAAGCCTGAACAACTACCCGACATAAAACGCCATTCCGTTGCCACCTTATGTGCAGCCATTGAGGTGATAAATCGGTATGATGACTTAGGCAATACATTACTCCCAACTCAACAAGCCCAGCTCTATATTACTCTCAGAAATCAAATCATCGATATATTTGGTGACGAGTTCACCAAAATAGATTGTGTATGGAGTACTTGGGATGAAACAACAAAATCAGAAGCACTCAATTATTGGATATGGCGTTTACGGTTTTCTTTACTTTGCCATGATTTAATTTCAATGACTTATATCTTCCAAAAATTAGATCAATGTGCTGATGTTGCCATAGACTTATCAATGCTAACGAACCCCATATCAACATTCAGCAAGAGCTTGGAATGCTTCTGGCAAACACATCTGAAGGGACAAAGATTTGACCATACGGTGCATCAGTTTGTCATGGCAATAAAATGCAGTAATGAACAGGGATTTTTAAAGTTATATGGTGTCTACGAATTTGATTTCAATAGTTTCCTAACCCAATTTCGTGAAGTAGACACAAGCACCTTATCATTAGAGGAAACAACAAAAGCATCAGCAGAGCTAAGAAAATACAAACTCAGACGAAGCTTGTACGACTTATTATTTCTTTGTCAAGAGATTGAGGCTGACAGCTTGATGCAAGAACAGAGGAGTTTTCTTGCCGAAATCAATGCACAGCAACAATATGACGCTTATTTACACGCAGAGTATCAAAAAGCTGAGCAAGCAAAAGCTGAGCTAGAACGATGCCTAGCAGAGCAAAAACCACAAAAACCAACCCCCTCACATCATCGTAAAAAAACAAAAATTCATAACCGTTCTAAACCTAGTGCTGCTTACAATAAACAAAGAACTCATTACAAAACTCCCGACTCACTTTCTGAAAAGGAAACCAAAGACGTTGAAGAAAGTGAACTCATCATGGCGTTTGAATACAACCATAAAGATTTAAAATCCAGCTTAGCTAAGTGCATCCAAACGATAGACTCAGCTGAAGATAAATTTAGAAAGCAGCAAGCTCAGTTAAATCTTTTAGAACTCTATCTACTTTTAGGGGGAAACACCACTGACAGCCTGTTATTGCACCGAAGAAAGGTGATGCGATATCAAGAACATATATTAAATGGGAAGCTAGCTCCAAAGCACTTAGACGACAGTTTTCAACAAGCAATAACTGAGCTGCCTGAATTAAAAGCTTCAGCAGACACTTATTTAACAGAAGGAATAAAAGTATTAAGGGTTATCAACACGTTTGACTTAACTTCACTTCCCAAGGAGTTTTTAACTTCAATCACATTATTAGTTGAGAAAATAAAGCCATTAGAAGATAAATACACCACATTGGAAAAATTTACTGTCGATCTCCTTAATATTTACCAACAAAGGGGGCAGGTATTAAATTTGCACAAAATACACAAACAAGGACAAGATGGATTAAGGACTATCTCTTTACATAAAGTAACGGTTGAAGTGGCAGCTCAAGCTGATAAAGACATTATTCACTCTATTGCTGATTGGAAAAAATTTACAGAGCAGACTCGGCAGTTTATCGAAAGCGTTAATTTGGTCGATGAAGAGGAGTGGCCGGCTCTGCCACCAGCATCAAAACCTCTTTAAAGAGCTGTTCTCGTTCACGTCATCAAGCTGTTATAGTTATGCCAGAAAATACCCTATACGCCAAAACAATAATCATAACTATGAAACTTAAAACCCTTGCAGCCGTTTGCTTAGCAATAGCTGTCACCACAGCTTGTAACCAAAAAGAAACTGAGACTAACGTGAACAAAATCACTGTCCGCTTTGCCACTTTTAATGCCTCTTTTGATCGAACATCTGCGACTCAGCTCGCAAATGAAATGGCACAAGGTACACACCAACAAATCAAAAACGTGGCCGAAGTCATTCAACGAGTGCGTCCTGACGTTCTACTCCTTAATGAGTTTGATCATGATGGCATAGGCAAAGACGATAAAGCCGTTCAAGATTTCTTAAGCAACTACTTAGCAAAATCTCACAATGGTTCAGAGCCCATTGAGTATCCTTACTTTTACATTGCACCAACCAATACAGGCTTAGCTGAAGTTGACCTTAATGGTGACGGTAAGGTTACTATTCCCGCTGACACTTATGGCTTTGGCATGTATCACGGTCAATATGGTTTTATCGTACTTTCCAAATACCCATTAAAAAACGACCAACTGCGTAGCTTCCAAACCTTCCGCTGGAAAGATATGCCTAACGCGGCACTACCAGTGAAAAAAGACGGTTCTAGTTACTATTCTGCCAACACGCTAAAGCACATGCGCTTGTCATCTAAAAATCACATCGATTTACCCGTGACTATTGGTGATAAAACCATTCATGTACTGGCGATGCACCCTACTCCCCCCGTATTTGATGGCCCTGAAGATCGCAACGGACGTCGTAACCATGATGAAATCCGCTTATTCAGTGATTACATCAGTACTGATAACAATCAATATCTTGTTGATGACCAAGGCAATAAAGGCGGTTTAAAATCTGATGATGCCTTTGTGATCATGGGCGATCTGAATGCCGATCCTATCGATGGTGATTCTTATCAGCGATCCATATTGCAATTATTAACGCATCCTAGAGTTCACCAAAAAGCGGCTCAATTTGTGGACGTTCCGTCATCAAAAGGTGGCTTGTCTTACAAAACCAAAAAAGAGACCAAAGGTAACCCAGCCTACTGGACTCACACCTTTCCATTGCGCCTAGATTATGCTCTGCCGTCAGCCAATCTAACCGTAAGTGACACGGGAGTATTCTGGCCTGAGAAAGGTTCTAAGCTGCGTTACTTGGTTGAAGATAAACAAGGCAATCAAGGCAATCAAGGCAATCAAGGCAAAGCAGTATCATCCGATCACCGCTTAGTTTGGGTTGATGTTAAGATCAGTAAATAGCAGTATTTAAAGCGTGGCTTCTTATTAGGAGCCACTTGTATTTGCCTAAACCGCCTTAAGAGATTACCAACGTTCTCTGACTCATGACGTTTCAGAAATTTTCAGCGTTAATCCATATTCCTCACTCTGCTGTGAAATTTGAATTAACGCTTCAGCGGAAAGGCCTTGCATAAATTCATTTATTTCTTGCTGAGTCAAGCCAGCAACATAAGTAACCAAGCATTGTAAATTAGGTTTACCTCTCCACATTAATGACTCGATTAAGCCTGAAACTTGTTTCGCAAGAGTTTTGACAGGAAGATTTCTAAAGAATGAAGACTCATTAAAATTAAGTATGTTATCAAACAAGCATATTGTGACTGGATTAGATTCCTTAAAAATAGATTGCATATTTTCAAGTGACACTTGCTTTAATAATTCATAACAATTAGTAAAACTGAGCTCTCTACAATACAGTCTTAAATCCTGAGTCGGTATTGAATTAACATGCGAGAACAAGCATTCTTGATGACTCATCGCCAAGTCTTTCATGAAGTCATTGATTTCTTTTATAGCAAAAAAACCAGCTTGCAATAATGATAACTGGATGTCCTGTTTAAACATCCAAAAAATTATTAGTTTTAGTTTAGTCCCTTGTCTATTTAATAAGTGTGCTATCACCTTTGCAGATAACTTTGATAAATGTGTAATCACTTGTTGCTGTTCTAACCTTCCCCATAAAGTAGCGAAATAGTCAGGACGATGGCAATGTATATTTTGAACGGTTAACAAAGGAACAATGCCATCGTTTGCACTATTTCCTTTGAGCTTTATATCTGTAAATAGCGCTAAAAATGCCTCGGGGCTATCAGAGAATAGATGCTGATAAAGGCTAATATTAACTTCAGATGGTCCCGCATAGTTACATAGTGATTTAAATAATTTCAATGGAAAAGAATGGCTTAAATAGGTTACCAAAGGGCCTGTGGCCGAGCTTAAAAGATGATAAACCCTCCCATAATGATCCTGACCACACGCATTTACAACGGCTGAAAATAGGCTATTAACCGTATTCCCAATAACTAGACCATCAGGCGTATCTTTCTCAATCATCATTAACGACTGAAATATTAATGCGAACCTAGTACCATTTTGTTTTGATTTATCATAGAAATCACGACCCGAAAATAATAAAAAATCAACACAAAACTGTTCTGCAACTTCTGATGAGGTTACCGCTAGCGTTCGCGCGGTAACTTCAGGGGCCGCATATTTATACAATACTTTAAGAGTGATTGCTTTTTCTGTTTCATTGTTAGGAGTGGTAGTCGTTTCTAATTTAGCGTATTTCAGCTGTCGATCACCAAAAAAAGTAGACCACAGCTCAGTTTCAATTTGATTATTTTTCAAAGTAACACGATATTGACTACCAAAAAAACTTGCCTTTCCCATAACGCTTACTTCAACACCATCACTTTCATTTTTTATTTCGGCAAGACGAGTACTATGTTCTTCCAAACCACTTAAATCAAACTCTTGAACAAACTGATCGAAATTAACAGTCATAACACTATTCGGTGTATTTGATAACGAATATGGCATCAAACCATCGAATAAAGCAAAAAACCAATGAATATTAGTTTAAAAACAAGACAAAATTGAATCAGCAATTTAAAAAAATAGGCTTGTAACACTAATGATTTATTTTGTGTACATTAACAACTCACCTTTATAACTTTTAAACAACCGATTGTTGAGTATTTATTCAATTGAATACAATATTCATAGCGTCATCCATATCTCGTGATATAAGTCTCAACGCCAAAAAAAGTGATAGATAATAATCGCCAAGAAATTTGCATTATAAATACGATAAAAACAGGGGTATAACATGAAGGCAAAGAAACTGCCTATGAATTCAGGTAAAGCGCTACTCGCGTTAGCCATTTCCGCTTCATTGGGTTTAACCGCTTGCGGTAGTAATGATCACCATAAAGACACGGTTAAATTACGTGTATTAGAAACCACAGATCTTCACACCAACATCATGGATTACAACTATTACAGAGATGATGGTAAAAGTTCACACAGCGGTGACGATCCAACGATTGGTTTTGCACGTGTTTCTAACTTGGTACTCGCCGCACGTAAAGAAGTCAAAAACTCTGTATTAGTCGACAATGGAGATTTACTTCAAGGTAGTCCAATGGGTGACTACATGGCTGATGAGTTTAAGAAAAACGGCAATACATTACCTGATACTCACCCTGCTTATAAGGCAATGAACCTACTAGATTACGATGTAGGCAACATCGGTAACCACGAATTCAACTTTGGCCTTAGCTTCCTAGATGCTTCGTTAAAAGGGGCTGATTTCCCTTACATCAACTCTAACGTAGTGTGTGATACTGAGTGTGAAAAAGAAGACGCTAAAAAAGGTGACAATCGCTTCACACCATACATCATCAAAGAAAAACAAGTCATGGATACCGATGGCGATATCCACACCATCAAAGTCGGCTACATTGGCTTTGTGCCACCACAAATTATGTTGTGGGATGCCAAAAACCTAACAGGTAAAGTGACGGCAAATGACATTTTAAAATCAGCGAAAAAATATGTACCTGAAATGAAGGCTAAAGGCGCTGATGTTATCGTTGCCATTCCTCATTCAGGAATTGGTGAAGAAGATACCACCAGCAAAGATGCGGAAAATGCGGTTTGGGCATTATCAACCGTTGAAGGTATTGATGCCATTATGTTTGGTCACAGCCACGCCGTATTCCCAAGTGCAAAGTTTGAAAAAGTCAAAAATGCCGACATTGAAAAAGGTCAAATCAATGGTACAGCAGCAGTTATGCCAGGCCGCTGGGGTAACAACCTAGGGATCGTTGACTTAACGCTCGAGAAAGATGGCGATAACTGGAAAGTCGTTGACTCTCAAAGCACTACCCGTCCAATTTTTGATGGCAATAAAAAAGAATCACTAGTTGAAACCAACTATGAAGTGCGTGACACCATTTCTTCAGAGCACGAAGGCACTCGTCAGTACGTCAACGCTCCTATCGGCAAAGCCTCAGCTGATATGTACAGTTTCTTGTCAATGGCACAAGATGATCCAAGTGTACAAATCGTTGCTGATGCACAGAAGTGGTATGCCGAAAAGAACTTAGATGTTTTGAAAGAGCATAAAGACCTTCCTATTCTTTCAGCAGCAGCGCCATTTAAAGCAGGCGGTCGTTACTCTTCTGCCGATGACTCCTACAGCTATGTTCAAGTACCTGCGGGTAAACTCGCCTTTAAAAACGCAGCGGATTTATACCTGTACCCAAATACCATGGTTGCGGTAAAAGTCACTGGCGCAGAATTAAAAGAATGGCTTGAATGCAGTGCGAATCAATTTAAACAAATTGATCCTAATTCAACTGAACCACAAAGCCTTGTTGAACGTGAAAATCATCGCACATACAACTTCGACAGTATCGAAGGAGTGACTTACAAAATTGACGTAACCAAGCCATCAAATTACGACAATGATTGTAAAAAGCTAAACGTAGACGGTGGTAGCCAGCGCATAGTTAATTTAACTTACACCAAAGGTGACACAAAACTCCAAGGTGAAGAGCTAGCAAAACAAGACTTTATTGTCGTGACCAACAACTACAGAGCTTACGGGGCTAAGTTTGCAGGCACAGGTAAAGATCATATTGTTGCGGACTATGCGATTGAAAACCGCCAAGTATTGATTGATTACATCAAAGAAAAGTCAGGCTATAAAGCTGACACTGGTGAGTCTTCAGGTGAAGTTGTCACTTCTGCCGACAATAACTGGGATTTCAAAAACATCGAAACTGACACAGCTTTGGATATTCGTTTTGAAACTCAAGACAGTAAAAAAGCGGCTAAATTTGTAGAGCAAAATAAACGTCGTGCAATGAAAAAAATAGATGCTAAAGCCAAGTTTCCAGGCTTTGCGGTATACAGCATCGATATGAAGAAAATTATAGAAAAGTAAACCTAGAACTTATATCCCCCTCCTCACTTCTGAGTGAGGGGAATACTTAAACATCCACGTAACTCTCACTACTATTCAGTTACATCTCCTACCTTAAAATGTGACAAGCTTAATTAATCATTGTTGTTATGTGATCTTTCCCTCTTTTTTAACTTGAACCAAGCACAATAATTGCCCGATTCCTTTTTTCAATAAATAGCAAAAGGGTAAGACGATGATAAAACAAAAGGTAGCAACAGGATTATTGTTAGTTGTAGCTGTAACACTAGGCCTAACAGGGTGTGGTGGTAAAAGCCATAAACATCACAATGATGTTGTTAAACTTCGGATTTTAGAAACCAGTGATCTTCATACCAATATTATGGATTACAACTATTACAAAGATGATGGTAAAAGTGATCAGAGTGGTAATGACCCAACCATTGGTCTTGCACGTGTTTCTAGCCTAATTAAAGCAGCAAGAAAAGAAGTAGATAACTCAGTTACTGTCGATAATGGTGACTTACTCCAAGGTAGCCCAATGGGCGATTACATGGCTGATGTCTATAAAAAAAATGATAACTCACTGCCAGAGACACACCCTGCTTATAAAGCAATGAATATCATCGACTACGACGTTGCTAATTTGGGAAACCATGAATTCAATTACGGTCTTGGCTTTTTAGATGCCGCTTTAAAAGGAGCCAAGTTTCCTTACATCAATTCAAACGTAATTTGCGATACCGACTGTGGCGTAGACGGTAAAAGCAAGGGTGATAATCGCTTTACACCTTATGTCATTGAAGACAAGCAGGTGAAAAATAAAAACGGGGATATGGAAACCCTAAAAATTGGCTATATCGGATTCGTACCACCGCAAATTATGCAATGGGACTCTGAAAACTTAACCGGTAAAGTCACTGCCAACAGCATCATTGATTCAGCGAATAAATATGTTCCTGAAATGAAGCAAAAAGGCGCTGATATCATCATTGCCATTCCGCATTCAGGAATGGGTACGCCAAACGACGATAATAAAATGATGGAAAATGCCGTATGGGCACTATCAAAAGTCGCTGGAATCAATGCCATCACCTTTGGCCACAGTCATGCGCTCTTCCCAAGTGATAAATATAAAGACGTCGATCAAGTCGATATAGCAAAAGGGACGATCAATGGCGTAGCCGCTGTCATGCCAGGGCGCTGGGGAGATAACTTAGGCGTTATCGATCTCACGTTAGAAAAACAAAATGGAAAATGGAAAGTTACTGATTCAAAAAGCGCTACTCGTCCAATTTATGACGGAAAAGATAAAAAAGCATTAGTCGACTCAGATCAGCAAATTCGCGACGCGGTTTCCAAGGAACATGCGGGCACTCGTACATACGTGAATGCCCCTATTGGTAAAGGATCATCGGACATGTTCAGCTTCTTATCAATGGCACAAGATGATCCAACAGTTCAAATCGTTGCGAATGCCGAAATGTGGTACGCCACCAACAATAAAGATGCAATCAAAAACGAAGCCGACAGAACCCTCCCCATTCTCGCAGCCGCGGCGCCATTTAAAGCAGGAGGTCGGTTTGAAACCAGCAATGACGCGGATCAATATGTACAAGTCGCTTCTGGTGACTTAGCATTTAAAAATGCGGCCGATTTATATCTTTACCCAAATACCATGGTGGCGCTAAAAGTCACCGGAGCACAAGTCAAAGAATGGTTAGAGTGCAGCGCTAACCAGTTTAATAGAATCGATCCCGCATCTACTGCGCCTCAAAATCTAATCAATAGAGCAGGTCACCCAACCTATAACTTTGATACGATTAAAGGGATTACTTACAAAATTGATGTCACTCAGCCATCCAACTATGACCGAGATTGTAAAATTCAAAATGTCGCAGGTGGCAGTCAACGGATCAAAAATTTAACTTACACGCCTACCACTGGAGACCCCATTACTGGCGATGCCTTCGCTAAACAAAACTTTATTGTCGTTACCAATAACTACCGTGCTTTCGGTGGTAAGTTCGCTGGAACAGGCAGAGACAATGTTGTTGCTGACTACGCTATTGAAAATCGTCAGGTTCTCATTGACTACATCAAAGATCAGTCTGGATTTGATCCCGCTACAGGAAACTCATCAAAAACGATAAATACCCAAGCAGATAACAACTGGGATTTTGACAATATCACTCCAGCTTCAACGCTTGATGTTCGCTTCGAAACCCAAGATAGCGACAAAGCAGCTCAATACATTACAGCCAATCAACGACGAACGATGAATAAACTGGATGTCACAAGTAACGTTCCAGGCTTTGCGATTTACAGTATTGATATGACCAAATTAAAAACTCAGTAATATTTTCTTCGAGTGCAGGTTAAACAGCCTGCACTTTTTAAACTCATTTTTGTTTCAAAAACTGATTTACTACTTCAACCACTTGACCAACTACTGTATTGAAGCGTAACTCAGGTAATTTTTCATCTCTCTCAATACGCTCTGTCATTCGTTGTTTACGAGATTCAGAACAGGCATAAATAGCCTTACCATCTATAAAGAACACTTCAAATTCTTTGTTTATTGCTAACCTGCAAGTCCACCATTTAGACGAAAACTCAGCACCAATATCAGTTTTCATAAACTTCAAATCTTCTATCGAAGATTGTGATAAACACACATGAGGTATCATTTCTATCTCGCTTTAAATATGTTGGCCGAGCATTTTTCGTATATTCACCTTAGGGACTTTCGGTTTACAAGCATCCTCTTTTTCCATAATCTGTAACAAATCGAACAACATAAGGATATGTTATGGCGATCGCCTGTGTTCATACGCGAGCCAGTTGTGGAGTAGAAGCGCCTGCGGTGACGGTAGAAGTACATTTAAGTAACGGATTACCCGCATTTAATTTGGTAGGTTTGCCTGAAACCTCAGTAAGGGAAGCCAAAGAGCGAGTTCGAAGCGCACTAATAAACTCAGGCTTTGAGTTTCCGATGCAAAGGATCACCGTAAACCTTGCCCCCGCTGATCTTCCTAAACAAGGTGGGCGTTACGATCTCCCTATCGCTATTGGTATTTTAGCGGCATCAAACCAAATTCCTCCACAAAGTTTAAAAGATCATGAATTTATTGGAGAATTAGCTTTATCAGGTCAAGTCCAAGCCTGCACGGGTATTTTACCCGCCATAATTTCCGTGAAGGACTGTAATCATACTCTGATAATGCCACAAAACAATCGACATGAAGCAGAGTTAGTCGATTACCAGAAAGTCAAATTTGCCAACCATCTGAGTCAAATATCGGCTTACCTTCACGGTCAACAACCGCTACCGGGAATAGAAAACGGCGCAGAATGGTTATCAGATAATGATGAAGTAACGAGCCAAGTTTGTTTAAGTGAAGTGATCGGTCAATATCAAGCCAAGCAAGCATTAGAAATTACGGCTGCTGGAGGTCATAACCTTCTGATGCTTGGTCCTCCAGGAACAGGTAAGACTATGCTTGCCAGTCGTATCATGTCGTTATTACCTCAGATGAACTATGAAGAAGCCTTGGAAGTTGCCGCCATTCACTCTGTGGCTGGGATGCATTTATCACCAAAGCAGTTTTTTCAACGTCCATTTCGTTCGCCACATCACACCAGTTCTTCTATCTCATTGGTTGGCGGTGGAAGCGTGCCAAAACCCGGTGAGATCTCATTAGCCCATCGTGGTATCTTATTTTTAGACGAAGTGGCCGAGTTTCCAAGAAAAGTGCTCGACTGCTTACGTGAGCCAATGGAAACCGGAGAAGTTATTATCTCTCGCGCTGCAGCCAAACTTAAATTCTCCAGCCGTTTTCAACTTATTGCCGCGCTTAATCCAAGCCCTTGTGGTGATGCCGAGGGCAACAGTCGAGCCTCACTCAATGAAATAAAACGTTATCTTGGTCGATTATCTGGCCCATTTATAGATCGTTTTGATCTCACCATCGATGTACCTAAATTGCCAAAAGGCACTTTAACCCAAGTTCCTACCAACAATGAAACCAGCGCAGACATAGCCAAGCGAGTGCTCAACGCTAGGGAAACACAGTTGTCACGAGCTGGAGTACTTAATAGTCAACTTTCAGGCAAGCTATTAAAGCAAACCGGTGGCTTTAACAACGATGATTTGGTGTTTTTAGAAAACAGCGTCAACAAACTAGGCTTGTCAGTTCGTAGCTATCATCGCCTTCAGCGGGTCGCAAGAACCATTGCAGATCTTCAAGGGGAGCAAAACGTCAGTCGCAGTCATCTTGCTCAAGCCCTAGGTTATCGAGCCATGGATAAGTTACT
This sequence comes from Parashewanella sp. 2210YD4-3, assembly GCF_056591735.1. Lineage (NCBI taxonomy): Bacteria > Pseudomonadati > Pseudomonadota > Gammaproteobacteria > Alteromonadales > Shewanellaceae > Parashewanella > Parashewanella sp. 2210YD4-3. The sequence goes on from NZ_JBWQOG010000001.1 coordinate 488,606, forward strand.
GGCACGTTTGAATCAACAATAGTAAATACTCAAAACCTCCAACCAGAGCAGCATACCTTTATTGGGTGATGTATAACGGTTAAGATAGTCCTTTTTAAAATTAAGAGTAAAGTCTGTGCCAATTATTCGAGGTTCAATAGCTTTTAGCTGTTACGTTATTAACACCTTTTTTTGGATGTGTCCCATTATCATTTTTGGGCTATTTAAGCTAATTCCCTTGAAAGCTTCACAAACCTTGGGCAATTACATACTCGACCATTGTGCTTCGGGTTGGATCACAGTAAATGGGTTTATCGAACGCCTATTTCACTCAGTTCAGGTTGAAATTTCTGGTACACAAAAATTTCAAAAAAATGAATGGTATATGATCACCGCTAACCATCAATCATGGGTTGATATTCTGATATTACAACGAGTATTTAATCGCAAAATTCCATTCATTAAATTTTTTCTCAAAAAAGAGCTGATTTACGTGCCTGTATTAGGCCTAGCATGGTGGGCCTTAGATTTTCCGTTTATGCGCCGCTATACCAGTGCTCAAATACGCAAAAATCCAAAGCTTAAAGGCAAAGATATTGAAGTAACGCGTAAAGCCTGTGAAAAGTTTAAACACAAACCTGTGAGCATCATGAACTTTGTTGAAGGCACACGCTATACGCCAGAGAAGCATCAACAGCAAAACTCACCTTATCAACATTTATTAAGACCAAAAGCCGGTGGGTTAGCCTTCGCACTTTCCAGCATGGAAGGTTGCATGAATAAAATGATTGATGTCACAATTCACTATCCAGAAGGCATTCCAAGTTTTTGGCAGTTTATCAGTGGGCAGATGCAAGATGTTAAGGTCCATATCGAAGTGTCCGATATTGACCAAAGCCTGATTGGTGATTACGCCAACGACAGACAATTTAAACAAAGTTTTCAACAGCAGCTCAGCCAAAAATGGGAGCGAAAAGATAAAATTTTACATCAATTAAAAACATCATCAAAAGAGAGTTAGTCGTCATTATGTTTCGTTTTCTTCCTTCCCCAATTTTATTTTTGTTAAGTAGCTTATTGTTGATCATAAACACAGGTTTCTGGTCAGCAACCATTTTTACTGGTGGTATATTTAAGCTATTGCTTCCTATCAAATCCGTCCAAATTACTCTCGGCAAGTTAATGGATAAACTCATGTGGTGTTGGGTATGCGGTAATGGTGTAATTTTAAAGCTTACTTCGAACATTGAATGGGATATTCAAGGTTTAGAAAACCTTGATAAAGAGTCATGGTATTTAGTGATAAGTAATCACATCAGTGGTTTTGATATTGCAGCCCAAACCTACGCACTCCGTAACAATATCCCCATGTTGAAGTTTTTTTTGAAAAAAGAACTGCTCTATGTGCCCTTAATGGGAATAGCCTGCTGGGCACTAAATATGCCATTTATGAACCGAACCAGCCCGGCTAAACTAAAGAAAAACCCAGCGCTTCGCGGTAAAGACTTCGAAACCACCAAACGCTCTTGTGAGAAGTTTAAAAATCTTCCAACTTCCATTATGAATTATTGTGAAGGCAGCCGTTTCACACCAGAAAAACAAAAACGACAAAACTCACCTTACAAGCATTTACTTCGCCCAAAAGCGGGTGGAGCCGCATTTGCACTTTCAGCCATGGGAGATCAGTTTAGTCATGTTCTAAATATGACACTGGTATATCCTGATGCGGAAAAAGATGTCTTAAAAACAGCCATGAGTGGCAGACTAAAAAAAGTCATTATTAGGGTTGAAGTCTTACCAGTGCCAGAAGTTAACCATGCAAAATACGTGAGTGATAGTGAATATCGCGTAGAGTTTCAACGCTGGCTAAACGGTATCTGGGAAAAGAAAGATCAGCAAATAGAGCAAATAATGAATCACTCCACCCTAGAGGGGCGAGACAGCGTTTAATCTTATCGCCACTCCAGCGAAGGCTGGGGTCTAGCGCCTTTATCTTGTTTAGAGAAAGTCTCTGGATACCTGCCTTCGCAGGTATGACAACAACTACACTTCAAAAACATAAAGTTAATTCAATCCGAGGGGTAAGGAATTAAACCAGAAGAGATTAAAGCAGAGTAAAAAACTGATTAACATTTAAAGATAAACAATATAAAAAATACAAAGACTGAGTATTTACTTGTTATTTAAATATAACGTAAACACTCTAAAAAAACAGAATCAAACTGCCTTTCATAAAATCATAAAAAATAAATTCAATAGAGCTATAGCTCTGGTAAGAGTTCTTTAACGTAGTGTTTAACTTATAATCAACAAATAAACCAAAAGACCGATAACTTTAAATTAAAATCCTATTCAATATTTATTTCAAAAAATAAATACTATCATTGAATTTTTCATTTAAATTAAATTATCTTAATCTGTGTTTATATTAGAAAACTAATTAATAGCATTCCTTAATACTCATGGGGTATATATGTTAAATAAATCAATAAAAAAAATCAGTTTAAGTATTGGATTAATATTATCTACTCCATTGAGTAGTTATGCTGGTGAAATTTCATATTTCAAGCATTTTACAGGTCTTGAGCAATATACTGCACAAAGTCATGCTGGGGCTTTGGCTTCATCGCTAGTACCAATGAGATCTTCAGTAGAACGACCATTATGGGCAAGGTATGACGTTTCTCACCAACATTCTTCTGAGTTGAAATCGATAAAATGGTACGGCATTTATCGAACCACTCAAAAAATACCAAACGATCACGAACGCGTTTTTCTTGAAGGTTTAACCAACTTAGAAAAATTCAAAAATTTAGATTTTCAAATCAAACTAAGATCCCAACGAGATGCTAAAGACCAAAATAATTCTGACTTACCTACACTTGTAGAAGCTGCTGAATTTATTGGTAAACCTAAGGTAAAGTACTTGCAAAGCTGGGTTGTTAATACTCCAAGTACAGATACACTCACAGAGCAGCCTGCTGAAACACATATAGTACAAAGTGTGTCGGCAACCCGTAGTAATATCCGTCTTTTCTTTTTTGAGTTTACGGCAAACTTACCTAGCACAGTTCATAATACAGACGAGCTTTTTGCTACCGTCAACCCTGTCATGGATAGTAGCTTTATTGAAGGGGCACGTTCAGATTGGTTATATATGCTCCCTGACATGGAAGTCGGCAGTGCTCGATACATCGAAAGAGAACTCAGCAACCCAGCCAATGAAGCTAAAGAGCTGGCACCAGCACTTGTTGACAATGATGGTAGATTCTTCCCCTTTAAAGCCTCTGGCAATGCAGAATACAGTGCTTCTATCGGTTTATTTGATGACGTATTAGAAGACACACCAGTGCTCACAAAAGTTGAAGGTGTTAGTCAGGTTAAAGAGATCGCTTTTCTTAAGGATGCGAAATCCACCTTAGAAAATGAAAAGAGTACCTTGCTGGTTGAAAAACAAAACTTACAGTCATCTTTAGCACAAGAGCAAACTGAAAAGAATCTGAAAATCGGTAAGGTTAATCAACTTACCATTAAAAATAATGACTTAACTGAGCAAAAAAATTACCTTGTAAGAAAAGTGGATTCTTTACGAGAGTTACACTTGCAAGTTCATAACCAAGTAATCTCATTAAACCGTCAAATGAGTCAAGGCTTTAGCTTAAAAGATAAACGTTCAGGTAAGTGTATGGATGTTAGTGGTGCTCAATACCACAATGGTAACAATATACAACTCTACCAATGCAATCAATCTATTGCACAGCGTTGGCATTATAATTTCCATACAGGACAAATTAGAAATGTCGTTGGTAATAAGTGCTTAGATACACAAAATAACTTATTTAATAACGGTAACTTAGTTATTCATGACTGCCACTCACTTGAACATCATGATATTCGCCGTCAACAGTTTGATTTTGTTGGTGGAACCATTAGAGTCCGTTTCAACAAAAATCTTGCCATTCATACCAATGGTGTTGACAATGGCTCGAATGTATCTTTATACCAGCACCATGGTGGTGCAAACCAACAATGGTCTAAATTTTAAGTAAAGCGTCCTTTTATTTAATTGTAAACCACATTTAGGGTGCGAATATAACACTGTTATATTCGCACCTTTCATCTCAATTTCTTTCTAAGAATTTTGCCTAAAATTAATAGCTCTGAATTGATAACTTAATTCCAACCCTTGTTTTAGTTTTGGTTCAATGCCCCCTAGGCACACTAACAAGACATTGCACCTCTCAACCCCTTTATGAGATTGAGTTACAGGCAAGTGCCACCACTTTCCAGAACTCTTTCTAATAATTCTTTTTGAGTCAACTCATCTACTTTGATAAAGCCATACTCATAATATTAGATCCCAAGTGTCGCCAGTATATATTCTCAAGCCTATTGATTCTTACTTCTTGTAAAATCACATCAGCTAGCTCAGTAATGACTTTCGAGTTACTGTGCCAAGTGAAAAATGCAGAATTACCACCTAATTTATTTTGTGCTTTATAACTTTGACAGACTGACTTTCGCTCAATGGGATATTGCTGCACCATCGAACTGTCAATTCTTCCTGTGCTCGCTACTGTCATGGCTTGATCAATACTATGCTCACGGTTGTTGACAATATTAACCCCATTTCTATCATAGCCAGCGTTAATTGCAGTTAATATTGCATTTCACGCATTGTCTACAATCCATAAGTATCCCAAGTAAAAACCTTATAAGAGCCCCTTAAAAATCACGGAAAATATATAACCAAACATACAAGCCTAACGTTAACGTAAACTTATTGTTGACAATCCAAGCTATAATCAATATTGTAATTGCATCTTAATTGAACGATTTGTTTAGGAATCATGCCACTATGACCGAAAAGTCACTCACTCTAGCTGATCAAATTTTGACGAGAATTCAAAATAGCATCATCACGGGTGAGATTGAGGCAGGCAGTAAGATTAACGAACAAACTATTGCACAGAAGTACGGGATCAGTCGTGGCCCTACCCGTGAAGCCTTGCAGGCCCTTGAACGTCAAAGGCTAGTTGTTCGAATTCCTCATGTCGGTGCCAGAGTCGCTAAGCTATCCGTCAGCGAACTTAATGAGCTTTACCAACTTCGAAGCGTATTAGAAGCCACAGCCTGTGAGCTTACCGCTCACAACATCACTCAAACTCAACTCGATCAAATGCAAGATCTGTTAGCTCGTCAACAACAAGCCTTAGATAAAGGTGACGACGAATTTTTGTTTATGAGTGATATCGACTTTCACTATCAAATCATTCAAGCCTGCGGTAATCGATATTTACAAGAAACCTTGATCGCGGGTGTTTATCACCTTATCCGTATGTATCGCTATCAATGCCGTGGAAAAAAACGCCCTGAGCTTGCGATTAAAGAACACAGACAAATCTTTGAAGCCATTGCTGCTGGTGATGGTGAACTCGCAAGCTTGTTAATGCGTCGCCACATTGAACGTGGTCGTCGTAATACCGAACAAAAATTAATTGAGCAGCAACAAGCTCAAGATTCTCTCCTTACACCCTACAGCCAGAAGGAAATCATTTCATGAAGACCAGTGCCGGATTCCGTTTTCGTCATGCCTTAGCTAACTCAAACCCTCTACAAATTGTAGGAACCACCAACGCCTATTTTGCCTTGATGGCTGAGCACACAGGCTTTAAAGCCTTATATCTTTCTGGCGCTGGTGTCGCTAACGCTTCTTACGGTTTACCAGACTTAGGTATGACATCAATGAACGATGTCGTTACCGATGCCAGCCGTATTACTTCAGCAACTGACTTACCTTTGCTTGTCGATATTGATACAGGTTGGGGCGGCGCATTTAACATTGCTCGCACCATTAAAGAGTTTGAAAAAGCAGGTGTAGCTGCGGTTCACATGGAAGATCAAGTCGCACAAAAGCGTTGTGGTCACCGTCCTAATAAAGCCGTTGTGAGCACCGAAGAAATGGTCGATCGCATTAAAGCTGCAGTTGATGCTCGTACCGATGAAAACTTTGTGATCATGGCTCGCACCGATGCCGTAGCCGTTGAAGGTCTTGAGTCTGGTATCGAACGCGCACAAGCCTATTTAGAAGCGGGTGCTGACATGATTTTTGCTGAAGCGCTGACAGAGCTTGATCAATATCGTCAATTTAAAGCAGCGGTTAATGCTCCGATTCTGGCGAATATGACCGAATTCGGTAAGACTCAGTTGTTCAGTAAAGACGAATTAGCCGAAGCGGGTGCTGATATGGTGCTTTACCCACTCAGTACTTTCCGCGCAGCCAACCAAGCCGCATTAAATGTGATGCAAGCACTGATGAATGATGGTCATCAACGTAATGTTGTCGACACCATGCAAACGCGTGCTGACCTATACGAGCACCTTGGTTATCACGACTTTGAAACCAAATTAGATGAACTGTTCAGTTCAGATAAGTAACAGGCTGATTTTTATATAATCATTTTTGACGTCATGCCTGTGAAAACAGGCATCCAGTGCCTTGAGTCAAGCCTTATAAAGTCACTAGACTCCTGCCTTCGCAGGAGTGACAAAATAACCACAACAAGAATTGTCATAAAAGACGGTCAGGATAGAACATAAATTAACATTAAAGGGCATTTGCAATGGTAGATAAAAAACTAAGTGGCGCAGGACTTCGTGGTCAAAGCGCTGGTGAAACCGCACTCAGTACAGTTGGAAAATCTGGCTCAGGCTTAACCTACCGTGGTTACGACTTAAAAGACTTAGCAGACAATGTTAGCTTTGAAGAAGTTGCATACCTTATTTTAAAAGGCGAACTGCCTAACCAAGCTCAATTGGATGAATATCGAGTAAAAATCAAAGCGAATCGCGGCTTGCCTCAAGCACTAAAAGAAGTCCTAGAGCGTATTCCAGCCTCTGCACACCCAATGGACGTAATGCGTACTGGTTGTTCAATGCTAGGTAACCTAGAAATGGAAAACAGCTTTGACGAGCAAGGTGATGTTGCTGATCGTTTACTCGCTGCGTTCCCATCTATCATTTGTTACTGGTATCGCTATAGCCACGACGGTGTTCGCATTGAGACTGAAACCGATGATGAACATATCGGCGCGCATTTCTTACACCTACTACACGGCAAAAAGCCAAGCGATCTTCACGCAAAAGTAATGGATTCATCTCTGATCTTATACGCTGAGCATGAATTTAATGCGTCAACCTTTACTGCTCGTGTATGTGCCTCAACCCTTTCTGATATGCACTCTTGTATTACTGGTGCGATTGGTTCACTGCGCGGTCCACTGCATGGTGGTGCCAACGAAGCCGCAATGGAGCTGATTGAAGATCTGAAAGACGAACAACACGCTCGCGATACCCTAATGGGTATGCTTGAACGTAAAGAAAAGATCATGGGATTTGGTCATGCAATCTACCGTGAGTCAGATCCTCGCAACGCTATCATTAAAGGCTGGTCTGCTAAATTGGCTGACGACTTTGGTGATGATCGCCTATACAAAGTGTCTGTTGAATGTGAATCTGTCATGTGGGAGCAGAAAAAACTCTTCTGTAACGCTGACTTCTTCCACGCTAGTGCATACCACTACATGGGTATTCCAACCAAGCTGTTCACACCGATTTTCGTGTGTTCACGTCTAACAGGTTGGGCTGCACACGTAATGGAGCAACGTTCTAATAACCGCATTATTCGTCCAAGTGCGGATTATGTTGGTGAAGAACCACGTACAGTTAAACCAATTGCGGAAAGATAAAAACAACCTATAGATGAATTATTGAAAATATATCGATAACACAGGCAGGAATAATAGTGTGATAAGGCAACCGTCCGTGACAAGACGTCACGGTCGTCAGCACATGGATGTGCGCTTCTGTTGACGTTCACACTATTGCTCCTTGTTAAAACTAAAAATAATTCGCCAATGAGTTAACACCGCGTTCCAATCCCGTGGCTGGCAGATGGTTTCCCGTGTCTGACCAGCCACATTCTTATGCAATGTTGTGGAAAGATCTATGAATTCTCAATACCGTAAAGCGCTTGCTGGTACTCAGCTCGACTATTTTGATACTCAAGCTGCGGTTGATGCCATTAAGCCAGATAGCTACAAGCACTTACCCTACACCTCTAAAATTCTTGCTGAACAATTAGTTCGTCGCTGTAGTCCTGAAACTCTAACCGACTCCTTAAACCAACTTATCGAGCGCAAACAAGATTTAGACTTTCCTTGGTATCCTGCTCGTGTGGTTTGCCACGATATTCTGGGTCAAACCGCACTGGTTGATTTGGCCGGTCTGCGTGATGCCATTGCCGAAAAAGGGGGCGATCCAGCGTTAGTTAACCCTGTTGTTCCAACCCAATTGATTGTTGATCATTCTCTGGCTGTCGAAGCTCCGGGATTTGATCCTGAAGCCTTTGATAAAAACCGCGCCATTGAAGACAGACGTAACGAAGATCGCTTTCATTTCATCGAATGGACAAAAACCGCGTTTAAAAATGTGGATGTGATCCCAGCAGGGAACGGCATTATGCACCAGATCAATCTGGAAAAAATGTCGCCTGTCATTCAAGCTCGTGAAGGTGTTGCGTTCCCAGATACTTGCGTAGGTACGGACAGTCATACGCCTCATGTTGATGCACTTGGGGTTATTGCATTAGGTGTTGGTGGTCTTGAAGCAGAAACTGTCATGCTAGGTCGCCCATCGATGATGCGCCTTCCTGATATTGTCGGCGTTAAATTAGTTGGTCAACGCCAACCGGGTATTACCGCTACTGATATCGTTCTTGCGCTTACTGAATTCTTACGCGAACAACGCGTAGTCTCAGCTTACCTTGAATTCTTTGGCGCAGGCGCTCGTTCATTAGCTATTGGTGACAGAGCCACGATCTCTAACATGACGCCTGAATTCGGTGCTTCTGCTGGTATGTTCTACATTGATGAACAAACCATTGATTATCTAAAGCTGACGGGTCGTGAGCCAGAACAAGTAGCACTTGTTGAACACTACGCTAAGACCACAGGTTTGTGGGCTGACGATATGGTTGAGGCTCAATACGAGCGTGTACTTGAATTTGATTTATCCAGTGTTGGTCGCAATATGGCAGGACCGTCAAACCCACATCGCCGCTTACCAACGTCTGATCTTGCCGACCGTGGCATTGCGACAGAATGGAAGCAAGAAGGCGATTTAATGCCTGACGGTGCAGTGATCATCGCAGCTATTACTTCTTGTACTAACACGTCGAATCCTCGTAACGTGGTTGCCGCAGCTTTGCTAGCCAAAAAAGCCAATGAACTTGGATTAATGCGTAAGCCTTGGGTAAAAACCTCGTTTGCTCCGGGTTCAAAAGTGGCCAAACTGTATCTTGAAGAAGCAGGCTTATTGAGCGAACTTGAAAAGCTTGGCTTTGGTATTGTCGGTTATGCTTGTACCACTTGTAACGGTATGAGTGGCGCACTTGATCCAAAAATCCAACAAGAGATCATCGATCGCGATCTTTATTCAACAGCGGTACTTTCTGGTAACCGTAACTTCGATGGTCGTATTCACCCTTATGCGAAACAGGCCTTTTTAGCATCACCTCCACTTGTCATTGCCTATGCCATTGCAGGGACGATTCGTTTTGATATCGAACAAGATATTTTAGGACACGATCAACACGGCAACCCGATCACCCTTAAAGATCTGTGGCCGAGTGATGAAGAGATCGATGCAGTCGTAGGCAGTGCCGTAAAACCTGAACAGTTCAAACAAATTTACATTAAGATGTTTGATCTAGGCGAAGCAGAACAAGCTCCTAGCCCGTTATATGACTGGCGACCACAATCGACATACATTCGTCGCCCTCCATATTGGGAAGGCGCATTGGCAGGAGAGCGTACCTTAAAAGGCATGCGTCCATTAGCCGTATTAGGTGACAACATTACTACCGATCATCTATCACCTTCTAATGCGATCCTTGCCAGCAGTGCCGCGGGTGAATACTTGGCGAAAATGGGTCTGCCAGAAGAAGACTTTAACTCTTATGCGACTCACCGTGGCGATCACTTAACCGCGCAACGTGCGACTTTTGCTAATCCTAAGCTTTTGAATGAAATGTGCCTTGATGATAAAGGCGAAATCGTTCAGGGATCAGTGGCTCGAATTGAGCCAGAAGGCCAACAAACTCGAATGTGGGAAGCGATTGAAACCTACATGGATCGCAGACAAAACCTGATCATTGTCGCCGGAGCGGATTATGGTCAAGGTTCCTCTCGTGATTGGGCGGCCAAAGGGGTTCGTTTAGCGGGTGTAGAAGCCATTGTTGCCGAAGGGTTTGAGCGCATTCATCGTACGAACCTAGTAGGTATGGGTGTTTTACCATTAGAGTTCCGTCAAGGTATGAACCGTAACGTTCTAGAGTTGGATGGCAGTGAAACTTACGATGTTGAAGGAACACCTGCACCTCGCGCTGAATTGATGTTGCACATCACTCGTAGAAATGGTGAAACCGTTACAGTGCCTGTGATTTGTCGCTTAGATACCGCAGAAGAAGTTTCAGTCTACAGTGCAGGTGGTGTACTACAACGCTTTGCTCAGGACTTTTTAGAAGCGAATGCTGAATAAAGCCGATTTAGACGAGAAAAAGCAGACAATGAAACGCTGACACGCTGTGAACCCATCCATGGGCGCTCAACCTCGGCATCCATGCCTCGGATGGTCAGCTTATTCATCATCTGCTTTCAACTGTGTTCTGAACAACTAATACTAAAACTGCCTGTGATATAGATAAAAGTAAAAGTGCGGTAAGACAACAGCCCATAGTAATGGTTGACTCAAAATAAACATTCTCGTCATGCCTGCGAAGGCAGGCATCCAGTGTCTTTACCCAAAGTCACTAGGCACCTGCTTTCGCAGGTGAGACGAAGCAAAAACATTCTAAATTTTAGAACCTAGGTAATATACAAGATGACATTTGCTCCACAAATTAAAGTTCCTGCCACTTATATGCGTGGGGGCACCAGTAAAGGCGTTTTCTTTCGTTTAGAAGACTTACCTCAAGCCGCACAGCAAGCAGGTGAAGATAGAGATCGATTATTACTGCGAGTGATCGGCAGTCCCGATCCTTATGCCAAACAAGTCGATGGTATGGGCGGTGCAACATCAAGCACCAGTAAAACTGTCATCGTCTCCCCAGCCACCGATGACGAACACGATGTCAATTATCTGTTCGGTCAAGTGGCCATCGATAAAGCCTTTGTCGACTGGAGTGGTAACTGTGGAAACCTTTCATCAGCGGTTGGTGCATTTGCGATTCACAGCGGTTATGTCGCGAAAGAAAAGCTCCCTGAAAACGGCATTGCCACGGTTAAAATTTGGCAACAAAACATTGGTAAAACCATTATCGCTAAAGTGCCAATGTCTAATGGTGAAGTACAAGAAACGGGTGATTTTGAATTGGATGGCGTGACTTTCCCTGCCGCTGAAATTGAGCTTTCCTTTGTCAAACCCGTTGATGATTCAGAAAGCTTATTCCCTACAGGTAACCTAGTAGATGTGTTAACCACACCTGAATTTGGCTCTATCAGCGCCACTATGATCAACGCAGGGATTCCAACGATTTTCGTCAATGCTGCAGACATAGGCTATACAGGCACTGAACTTCAAGATGACATTAATAACGACGTTGAAGCGTTAGCAAAATTCGAGTCTCTTCGAGCTCATGGCGCGATGAAGATGGGATTGATATCTGACATTAAAGAAGCCGAACAACGCCAACACACACCAAAAATAGCTTTTGTTGCCGAACCAAGAAGCTATAAAGCTTCAAGTGGTAAGAATATTCTAACTGAAGATATCGATCTGCTGGTTCGCGCTTTGTCTATGGGTAAGCTACACCATGCAATGATGGGGACGGCTGCGGTAGCCATTGGTACCGCAGCTGCGATTCCCGGCACGTTGGTTAACCAAGCCGCAGGTGGTGGACAGCGTGAAAGCGTTCGTTTTGGACATCCATCTGGGACATTAAAAGTTGGTGCTGCTGCAAGTTTCAATGGTGATACTTGGAAAGTAGATGAAGCCATTATGAGTCGCAGTGCGCGTATTTTGATGGAAGGTTGGGTAAGAGTGCCATTTTAAGTTTAATGGCTTTGTTAACTGTAAGAATTTCTAAGAAATTCTAGAAAACCTTGGTACTGCGTACCAAACCGTCCAAAGGGGAAGCCTCCAGCTGCTTCCCCTTTTGAATCCCCTGAGCCGCCCACAAAGTTAAGCGTTATTCTTCTTATGATAAAAAATACCTAACGCTTCCGATGCTACATCCATGTAGCTCGGAATCTAGCTCAGCATCCATGCTGCGCTTACGCAATTTTTCACCAACGACGAATAACAACTTTGAAAGGGGAAATATCGTAGCCTGCAAGGTTATAGGGAATAGCCAAGTTTATCCTTCAATGATTTACCATTATCTGAAATTTGCAAGTTGGATACCATCTCCAGTTCCGATGCTTGCTGATAGCATGGTAGCCTAACAATATATAAGTAAAAGTATGGAAAATCTTTGGGTTAGCAAGGATTCCTTAATAATTAAGCAGTCATAGCTTCAAGAGGTCAGCTTGAACCAAAATCAAATAATACTTGAATATTACAAGGCAATGAATAAAGATCTTAATGATTTTTCTTACACTCTTAATCGAAAAAACTCCATAACTCTCCCTTTACTATCTTCAGCAATTGAACATTGCATTTCTATTTTTTTCTTAAATAAAGAACAGCTTACGTCTTCTATGTATGCCTTAATTAGACCTGCTATAGAAAACTACTTAAGAGCAATGTGGGTCAAAAATTGCATTAATGATAGCGAGATAAATAACGAACTGTCCTCCATGCATTTTCCAAAGAAATTAGAATATCTAATTCAAGAAGTCGATAAAATAATTCCTGAATTTAATGAGTGTAACTTTCTACAAATGAGGTTAGAACCTCTAATAACAAATCTCCATGACTTCACTCATGGAGGAATTGAAAGCATTTCAAGACAATACAAAGACGGTAGCACGCTTACTAACCTTAGAAATGAGAGTGAAATAAATTCAATTTTAAATATAACGATTCTAATTTCGTCTTTGTCTTATGTAGAATTAATAACTGACAATATCAAATCAAACGTTAATAACTCTGAAAAAATCAAAGTTATGGCTCAGAAATTATTGCGGGAACTATAACAAACACTAAAGCGATGGCATCGCGTTTGCGCCTATAAAAATGTACGCTAGTAATAAAAACAGCTAGTGCCAGCTATCATTGTGACCAAAATAGGTATAGTTAACCTGCTGAATATATTCTAGTTTACGAAATTTCATTATTAATTCACGTCGTGAACAGGGCGAAAAAGCATGTTTATCGAACGTTAAATAGTCATGCTGACTCGATCTCAACTTTGGGTTCTCCCCTGCTTGTAATTTAGTTCTTATTCGCATAACCGCATTAAGGTTCATTGAGTAAAAATTTCGATATGACATGAATGTTAATGGGTTAGCTTCAAACTGAGTATTAAATAAATCAAGTAATAGTTGAGTTCTTTGTTGTTGAAAACTCTCAAGCTGAGAACCCGTCAAGATCGTCTCATCACGAGGTTGATATTCAGCAATATCAGTCGCAACATCATAAGTTCTATCTTTGTTAACCTGTTGTCTGAATGTAACAAGTTCGCTCCCGTCGAATAGCGACCCACACATAATCCCCCCTTTAGCCAAAAAGAATGGTGGGCGCTTAATGAATTGGTCATCTATGTCATGATAAGTAACACTTTGCCCACCAAACCTCTTCAACCGTGCAGCAAAATCGGCTTTATGTTGCTTAACGGCTTCTCGCTCAAGCACCTCGAATACTTCGGGAAAATCCATCAACACAGACACCCTCAATCCATCAATATCAAAAGTTCCAAAACCATCCTTCTCGTAACTGCACTTCTCAGAGTAAGAATAAGCCATGGGCAAATGAGACAAATGTTTTTCGACGCTAAGCACCATGATATTTGGGTGTGAAACGAACTGAGTAGCCATTTCTTGCTTCTGTTCATCAGTCATACCTTTTTCGGTATAAACCAGAAATAAGGGCGTGTCATATTCTAATAAAAAGTCAGCTTGCTCAGTGATGCGTGATACATAATCTAGCCCTTTAGGATTATTGCTGCCATTAAAAAAGGATGCTCCACGATGAGCAACCCATATATGAAAAATAGGGGCAGGCGGAATAATTTGTAGATCAAGTTCTCTTGCTTCACTTAGCGTCGAAATACCAGCAAACTTCAAGCCTAACGACATATTCAGCAGAGACTCACGATCAATGGTATCCAAACTTATGCACTGACTATCGCAAAGATCGCGAATGATGCCAATTTGGGCTTCAAATCCATTTGGGAAATTACCTAATTGAGTGAGAGATAATGCTAGCTGATGGTTAGACTCTATAAAACTATTACAACGTGTTGTAAAACTAGAGATACATGATGTCAAAATCTTTTTCCTTACTATTTACAGAGTAGTTTTACCTTTTAACTAAAACTTGCTAACTGGTTCAGGTCTTTCAACATTTATGAATGAAGGTTAGTATTGAATTGCATTTTGATTAGTTTTAATTATCCCACCAAGAAGTTTGCCCAGTGAACATTAGATGTGACTGCCTGAAAGTCTCTGTAATACTGTAATCATCAACATATCGACCGCTTGTACTCATTGAGCGCGCGCGTTCAATCGCGCGTATTGCTTTTTTAGCTGTTGGTTCTCCTCCTCTAAACGAGTTTTGGTTGACTCTAGTGTCTTGAGCTTATCTCTCACTCTTTGTTGTTCAGCTTCAGCCTGCCTTTGCTCAGCATCAATCTCAGTTTGGGTTTTGGCCCCTAGGCTTTTAAGCAAACCCTTGTTCGTTTCACAAGCAAGATCCAATACAGTGCACTGCAATTGCGAATCATTGATCGTGACCGGAGTATTAATACCTAATGTTGTCGTAACTCGCTGACATAAAAATTCTAAGATAGTATGGTCACCATATTGAGCCGCAAAAAATAATACTGGTAATTCACCATCAATGGGTTGGCTAGGGTCGAAAAGCCCACTATTAACCAGCAATTTAACTGCATGTAATTGCTTAGCTGCAATAGCTACAGCCAAAACATTCCTTTTTGTATTAGTGACTTCTTTCCAGTGAATCCTCTCTATATCCCAAACATGTTGGAACACTTTTTCATCTGAACTTTGGGCAGCCTGCAGCAATAAATTAAATCCAGCTTTATTTCTTAAACTCTTATTCGCTCCAGCCCTTTCAATAGCTTTGTAACACTCTAAATTGCTATTCTCTGCGGCGAATAATAGTGGTGTGGTACCGTCTGAAGATGGATGATCTAATAATTGATATTTCTCATTGAGGAAAAGCTCTATCATTTCTTTTTTCTCGATGCTCGCAGCATAGTGAAGTGCACTGACACACACGCCATTTTGGCACCTATACACATCTTTTACATTCGCACCGTTTTCTACCAAAAGCTGCACCTTGTCTTTTTGACTATTAAAAATGGCAACTGAAAGTGGTGAGTTTCCTTGATTGGTTTTCTTGTTTATCACTGCTTTACAGATAGGTAAAACTTTTTCAGCAAAATCCATCCCATGTATTCTGAGCGCAAGAAATAGCAAGCTTTGCCCTGAAACATTAAGCGATGAACCATCAATTTTGTCTAATTCGAGCAAATAGACAAACGCATCATATCTTGCAGATATTTGACGACCTGAAGAGTGTTCATGACTCAACACAATATGAAGCAAGGTGTTTTTGTCTTCATCAAGCACTTGAACGTCAGCACCTGCTTCAACGAGCTTTTGAATCAATTCTTTATTGGCTTCTTTAGCAGCATAAATCAATGCCGCATCTTTCACCTCTTGGCTACAAGTAGCGAAAAAAGCTGGAGAAAGCAGCGTCAACACTTCAATGTTTTGATAGCTTGTGTCGGTAGCAGGCGTTACCCCTAGTTCTGCTAATCGCTCAAGTCGAGCAACCGTTAATGATGGTTGCTCAAAACTCAATGAAAAATAGTTTAGCAGTTGAATATTTGGCTCAGACTTCAACCTTTCACCTAATTTATTGAGTAACTCTTGATTTTCAGTAACCAATTTATCGATTACTGTTTTTACTTTTTGTTTAACAGCCATTAAGTCAGGCAACATATCTTGATATTCGACAAGCAAAGACAATAACTCGAATAGTTGTGAAACGTCCCGAATGTTCGCGCTATCGATAAAAGCTACAACTTGAGACTGAACAATTTTAGTGATTTCAGACTTAATGGAGTCAACACATTCTATGTCTAACCATTGCAATATGGCTTGCAGTTGGTTGAGGTCTGATAAAATAGATGTTTTAAGTTTTTCTAATAATTGCGATGACGTTTGATTCATTAGCTCAGTGTTACCTTGCATAGGAATAACACGGCGCATAAAGCAGTCCTTTATCATCTCTGGAGTACTCATTCTTGCCAGCTCTTGGTTCAAACAAGAAGCATAGAAATCAGCAAGCATCTCCACAAGCTCTTTAGATAATCCGCTATCTACACGTTGCAGCTCAAGCATTTGCAATGAAGAGTTTTCATTTTGATTGTAAATACGCTCAAACACTCTAAACAACTGCTGTTTTCGTTTTTTGAGTTCACCTGAGTCTGTTATGAATTCTAAATACGTTGGCGCTCGGTTAGATAAGGTAGGCCAATCAACCTTGACAGAATTAATGGCCTTTTGGCATTCATTAAACTTGATAATGCCAACTATTCTCGGTAACTCTAACCTTGGTAAGGCCTCAAGTACTGGCTGACAGGGGGATTCTGGCACACCATAAAAAACATCAAACTTAATCAATCCTTGTCTTGCGAGAGTCTGTAAGCGTGCACGAACTGCAGAAGTGAGATAAGCGCCAGCATGCCCTTCTAATTCAATTAATGAAGCATGCTGCTCAAAAAAACATTCGAACTGTGCTAATTCAGTAAAGCCGTTCACCAGCTGAACAGCGATATCAGCTCTCAGTTCTTGAGGAGATAGCGTTGAAAAATCAAAATTCTTTAAATCCTCCACCGCCATTGGCCTAAGCTGGTCATTTTTCTTAATGAAATAACAGCCAAGCACCTCAACCAATTTAGCGATAACAAGCCCCTGCGGTTTCTCTCGTTGAGTAACAACCACCTGTACATGTTGAAACTGATTAAACAGAGGAGCATTAACCACCATCTCCATTGGCGATAAAGCACCTTCACCCTGTGGTTTAGGAACCATCATCATATTAAGTCTTTGTAATTGCTGATAGGGTGAACACCAAGTTCTTGCCCATTGATGACAAACTTTTTCAGCGGCAATTGAATCATCGGAACGAGATATAATCATGGGCTTAGATTCTGAACATTCCACCCTGCATGCTTTATAAGCCGCCACTCTTAAATGCCTTTTCTCTTTTTCGGTTAGCTTCGGATAATGAGTTTCGATTAGCGCTTGAACGGCTTCATCAATAAGATTACCTTTGATTTGCTTTAATGCTTCAGCTTGTTGTCGTGAATGACTATATGCATATAAAACAGCGTCATCAATGGAGGGATAATCAGCATCTGTAGCAAGATTGATTGGAGACAGCCACATTTTTAAACAATTGCTTAGCAAGATATTATCTATGGGCTTTTTTAAAAAGTTATTTAACAAAAAGTGTACTTTTGAATAATATGCCAACCTTACATCTGTCATTTGAGAGCTTTCAGCTGTCTTTTGCCTCATTTTCTCTAAGGCTGCCTTGGCTTGTGATTCAACACTGATGTTTGTTTTTATGTAAGCTAACGTAGAGCTGATTAATGATGAAGTATTTAAAACCAATGCCATTTCTGGATCATGTGCTGTTTGAGAAGAACCATCTTCAGCAACTAGAAAATCTTCTCTAGTTACCTCACTAGTATAGTTTGTGAGGTCCAGACCAGCGTCCACTTCTGTCAGTTCACATTCAAACATCAATAACACTCTATTGGATATTAATTAAGCGAATATAAGCCCTTAATAAAGCAAAGGCGAGTGAATAAATGTTAACAAATCAACCATTTTCGCGTTGGATATAATTTATAAAAAGGTCAAATTTTGTGATAGCTTAGAATCACATTGTCAATACTAGGACGTTTATCATGAACCAAGCTACACCTTTTATTACCACTGAAGATACTGGTCTGCTCATCATTGATGTTCAAGGTAGGCTCGCCCATTTGATGCATGACACTCATCACCTTCACCAACAATTATCGACTCTGATCCAAGGTGCAAAATTGCTTGAACTCCCTATTATTTGGGTTGAGCAATTACCAGAAAAACTTGGTGAAACCAGCCCAGATATAAAACAACTGTTAGCGCCAGAGCTAAGCCCAATAGAGAAGCATACTTTCAGTGGTTGGCATAATGACGAACTTCAAAAAGCCATTAAAGCTGCAAATTGTAAAAATTGGCTATTAGCTGGCATAGAAAGCCATATTTGCGTGTACCAGACCTGTAAAGCTATGCAACTTGAAGGTTATCAAACTCATGTTGTCAGTGATGCGGTTTCATCTCGTACCAAAGAAAATAAAGAGTACGGAATACAAATGATGTTAAGACAGGGAGCACTTCGTACTAATGTTGAGTCGGCCTTATTTGAGCTTCAACAGTGTGCAAATAACGAAAGGTTTAAGTCACTTGTAAAGCTGATAAAATAAATTGAATTAATAGATAACATGCCACAAAAATAAGGATAATGAATGCTAAAGTCTTTTACCATTGCGCTATTGTCTATACTCGCTTTTTCAAGCCAAGCCGTTGATTATAAGCAGCTGAAATTTATTCCAGTGAAAGCTGATACCGTAACCATCACTGATGATGTCAAAGTGCCTTGGGGCATGGTTCAACTTCCGAACCAGGATATTTTAGTTACAGAACGAAGCGGTAAACTTAAGCTAGTCAAAAAAGGCAGCAGTAAAACAACAAGTATTTCTGGTTTACCTAACATCAGCGCTAGAGGCCAAGGTGGTCTGTTGGATGTGGCACTTCATCCACAATTTGAGAAAAACCATCTTATCTACCTGACTTTTAGCTCTCCACAAGGAGAAAGAAAAGGCAGCAATACGGCATTACTTCAAGCGAAATTAAACCTTGAAAAGCAGCAGTTAGAAAATATCAAAACTTTATTTAAAGCCAGACGAAATACTACCAGCACCCGTCATTTCGGTAGTCGTATCGCTATAGATAATAAAGGCTACTTGTACTTTTCAGTCGGTGATCGCGCTAACCGTGATGTTAATCCACAAAACCTCACAAAAGATGCAGGTAAAATCTATCGCCTTCATCTAGATGGTAGCGTTCCAAAAGATAATCCATTTATCAATCAAAAAGACGTCAGTCCTGCAATCTACAGTTATGGCCATCGAAACCCTCAAGGTTTAGCCGTAAACCCAGAGACAGGCTCAATTTGGTCACACGAGCATGGGCCGCGAGGTGGCGATGAAATCAATCTTATTAAAAAAGGCGTGAACTATGGCTGGCCTGTTGTCAGCTACGGCATTAACTACATAGGAACAAAGTTTACAGAACTGACTGAAAAAGAAGGTATGGAACCACCTCTGACACAATGGACGCCCTCGATTGCACCATCAGATATGGTATTTGTTACTTCAGAAAAATACCCAGACCTTAAAGGTAAGTTATTAGTTGGCTCGCTCAAGTACCACTTCATTTCAGTGATTGATTACAAAGGCGATAAAGTAGTTTCTCAAGCAAAAGCATTTGAAGATATTGGTCGTGTTCGCAGTTTGATGCAGGGAATTGACGGCTATTTATATGTAGGTGTTGATGGTAAGGGCATTGTAAGACTACAACCCCGAAAATAGAGACCTTTACCTTGATTTTGTAGAACGTCCATTGTCGTCTATGGTTATTACTAACGATCGAAGATGATGGAAGTAATATGGCAGTAAAAGCAGAAGCTCAGCACCATTTCAAATTTGAATATGATGCTAAAAAGCAAACTTATAACATAAACAGCAAACAACTTTCTGAAATGGCGCGTACACAGGGGCAGCCATTCACTGTTGAAATACAAAAGGATGGTGTAACTCATTCACATGTATATACTTTAATTCATTCGAATGAAATGCTCTTAGAAGGTTGGCATATAACCCCAAAAGCAAGTTGGTTTAGGGTAAAAAAGCCCCTTGTTCCAATACCGCACCAAGCAATAATAAAACAACTAGAGTGGCAGTTTGCACAAAGCTTTAAAATATGGAGTTTACTCGACGCTAAACGTGAAGAACACTTGCGAGTTCGAGCGCACGCTAAAGCTCAAGCACAGGTACAAACTTCTCAAGATCAAATTGAATTAAAAACAACGGCTGAGCACTCTCAAGCTTCTCTAAATAAAGCTAAGTTAAAAGAAGCCGGTAAACAGAAGCCTTATCTCTGCGAACAAGACCAAAAAATCGCTGAATTTATACGACAAGGTCATTGTTTAGAGACTCCTAGAAATGAGTGGAATCCAAGTGTTTATCGTTATACTCCGTTGCAATATTGCTGCGTATATGGGGAGGCTCAAACAGCCATACATTTACTTCATGCAGGGGCTAGTGAAAGCTTTCATTTTTCAGATAGTGAAGCTACCCGAACTCCAGCGCTTCATTTAGCCGTCGAATACAATCATCAAGGCACAATACAAGCTCTAAAAACGCAAAATATCGATATCAATATCACGGATAAAGAAGGTAGAACGGCTTTGCATGTTGCAGCCGAACATAACTCAGAGCGCTCTATTCACGAACTACTCACTGATGATGCCAAATTAGATGCACAAGACAAGTTAGGACAAACACCTTTGCATATAGCCGCAAAACATGGCCACTTAGAAATTTTTCGAATTCTAGTTAACAAAGGTTCGAAAGTACTACCAAATAACAAAGGACGCTACC
This sequence comes from Parashewanella sp. 2210YD4-3, assembly GCF_056591735.1. Classification (NCBI taxonomy): domain Bacteria; kingdom Pseudomonadati; phylum Pseudomonadota; class Gammaproteobacteria; order Alteromonadales; family Shewanellaceae; genus Parashewanella; species Parashewanella sp. 2210YD4-3. The sequence goes on from NZ_JBWQOG010000001.1 coordinate 509,553, forward strand.
CAATAGAATTGGTCAATCGAAAGTACAAGCAAGATTTTGAGAAGATAATGAAAGAGCATTTTAGTCGATCAGAAACCATCAATTATAAAGCTGAAACTGACGACGGATGGAATATTGTGACTACTGGTAATGATGGTACTGATACCTAACGATTTTCAGCCTTAGAAAAGCTTTGTTGTAAATTCATCACTAAATCAAAAACAGATTGGTTTTGATGGTTGGTAATTCGAGGGTTTGCCCCTGCACCGACCAACATTCTATAAATCTGCGTGTTATTCGCTATCACAGCCACATGCGCAGCGTTATTTCCATGCTTATCTTGCTGATTCACATCTTTGACAGTAGCGACATCTAACAACTGTTGCATCACCATGGAATTCGGTTGTTTCGCTGCCGTATGAATAGGCGTTTGACCATTATGATTTGGCTTAAACATCTGATCGCCTAAAGTCGCAAGCAAAACATTGACCGTTTCCAACGACCCACTACTTACAGCCCAATGCAAAGCAGTATTGCCCTTATCATCCAAGGCAAGTGGGTTTATGCTTGGGGCTCTTTTAGCCAAAATTAACTCAGCAAGATCGGCTTGCCCTTTCATGCTCGCTAAATGCAAAACATTCCGCTCATGTTCATCAGTGTCAGTAATAGGTAACTTTGCTGATGGGTGGCTTAATAAGCTACACGCCACATCAAATTTATTTTCTTCAATAGCCACTAACAATGCCGAATGTTCAGCTTCTTTTGCTTGTGCATTTGCTAACTGGCGTGCGTTTTCTTGAGATTTTTTAAGGCACTGAATCGCTACTTGAGTACAATATGAAATCCATGCACTGCCGTTATCACGTTCAGGTAGCAATAGAATCATCGCTCGCATAATATCTTGGCTATTAAGTTCTTCACTGCTTTGGTTGAGAATACCTACAAATTCACCAAAATCATCTTTCACTCGAGTATAAATATGCTCTTGCAACTCGTCATCAGAAAACACACTGAATCGTTTATTGCTGTTATCTAATGCATTTAACAAAAAGCGATCGAGAAATATCGACATTACCGCCCTCTCATCAGCAGAGCACTGAGTCAATGACTGTTGAATATGTTGTTTAATGGATTCTTTTTGGAGGCGATATTCTCGAGAGAAGTTCTTGAATTCTTCACTGGCTTTAAACTCAGCCATAGTCATAATAGCGCCAGATCTTAATAACTCTTTGACGCCTTCTTTATCGATTAGGTATTGCTCTTGATCTGGCTTACGCTGATTTTTAACGTGTTCGCTATAAGCATTAGCTGCAATAGGAGTGATGCCCATAAAAAGCCTTAATAAACTTTACACTATGACTTTTAAGTTAGAACAGCCATCTCCTAACAGCAATGAAATATGAAAAAAGCTTAATTCCCAGCTACCTGCAACTCATCAAGTAACATGCCCCCCGTGCGAATGGAAGAACGCAAATCACGATCTTTCGCAACTGCTTGAATGCTAGCAAACATGTCTTTAAGATTGCCCGCAATAGTCACTTCTTCAACGGGGTGAACGATTTGGCCATTCTCAACATAGAAACCACCTGCACCACGAGAATAATCACCTGTAACAGGATTAACACCTTGCCCCATTACTTCAGTGACAATTAGGCCAGTTCCCATTTGTTTGACTAATTCATCAAAGGTTTGGCCGCTATCACTTACTGTCCAGTTATAAATACCACCAGCGTGACCTGTATTTGGCAAATTCAACTTGCGAGCTGAATAACTGGTAAGTAAATACGTCATTAGGGTGCCAGCTGCAATGATGTCGCGTTCAGTCGTCGAAACTCCTTCAGAATCATAGTTAGCACTTGCTAACCCACCAACTAAATGTGGCTGTTCATGGATACTGAACCACTCTGGAAAGATTTGGGTGTTAATGGCATCTAGCAAAAACGTCGATTTGCGATACAGACTGCTACCACTAATGGCACTCACCAAGTGACCTATCAGTCCAGTTGAGATTTCCGGCGTCAATAACACTGGCATTTTAGCTGTGGCAATTTTACGAGCGCCTAGGCGATTAACGGTTTTTTCTGCCGCTTTGCGACCGACGATTTCAGGTGTCCATAATTCATTGAATTTACGTGCTACCGTATAATCGTAATCACGCTGCATACCACCTTGTTTGTCTTCACCAATACCCACACAGCTTAAGCTATAACGAGAACTGCAACGCCCTTGTAAAAAGCCATGGCTATTACCATAAACTTTAATGCCTGTATGAGCGTTCGCTGAAGCACCATCAGAGGCTTTCATGCGTTTATCAAAATCAAGCATGGCGGTTTCAGCATCAATGGCTAATTGGGTTAATTCCGCCGCATCGAGTTCTTGTGGGTGATATAAGTCGAGTTCTTTAAATTCTGTCGCCATTAGGTCGGCATCCGCCAAGCCATGACAAGGATCTTGACTGGTGAGTTTGGCAATATCATCAGCGGCTTTAACAGCTTGCTTAATCGCCTCAGGGCTAAGATCAGATGTAGATGAACTGCCTTTACAACCATCACGATAAACAGAAATACCTAGAGCACCGTCTTTATTGAATTCAACGGTTTCCACTTCTTTATTTCGAGTACCAACGGAAAAGCCTTGTTGTTTACTGATGGCTGTTTCGGCCGCAGTCGTACCTAGCTGATGTGCACATTCCAATGCCATCGAAACGGCATCTTGTAGGTGTGAAAGTTCGGAGTCTAATTGATGTTGAGCCACAAAGGTTCTCTTTAAATTGGTGCTAATGACTTTAGGTTATCATAAGTTTGCTATGTATGCTGAGGGCTCTTTAGAAATTGAGTCAAACCTTCTTTAGATTGCTTATCAAATGAATCCATTTCACTTAAGGCTTACGTATTTCGATAGTTGAAGAGTAACTCGTGGATCATTGGGATACGATTCAGGACAATACTTCATGGCATACGCTTCGATAAAACAGTAAACACCAGTTTTTGAATTTTAGATAAATGGTTTCAAGTCGTTATTAAGCTTTGTTCATGGTTTAACGCACTTTTTGAGTGACAAGGATACTCTGGAGGATACTCAACTGTTTTGTGTAAACTCCTGCAATGTTATAATAAGCAATATTCCTAAAACTCATTCCACTCAATATGAACGTAATCGATGAAGCTCTGCTGAATAAACAGCCATTTGATCATGATGATGAATACATCAGCCGTACAGAGTTCAAACACGAAAGTGCTGAAATCCAAAAGTTTGGTGAGCAATTAGCGGCATTATCTAAAAAGCAGTTGCAAATGATGGAGCTTGATGAGTTCTTATTTGATAACTTAGTTAAAGTAAAAACCATCAAACCCAAAACTGAAGCCTATCGCCGCCAAATGCAGTATATTGGCAAACTGATGCGCATAGCAGACTTGGATGAAGTGAAACAGAAGTTTCAAAAACTGCATTTACTTACGGGTAGTGAGAGCATTCAAGTTCAAAAATTTGAACGTATTCGCGATGAAGTATTAGCTGAAGGTGATAGTAAGATCCATGAGCTAATTTCAGAACACCCACAGCTAGATCGCCAAAAATTAAGACAACTTGTTCGTCAGGCGAAAAAAGAACTGGCTAAAAACCCTGAGTCCAAAGCCAATAAAGAGTTATTCGTTTATTTACGTCAAAACTGGTGAGGTGTATAAAGGCAGTAACTAGAGCTTATTACTGCCTTTTCTTATCAGTAACTTATATCTATAGCTAAATCAATATAAAATGACATTCTCAGAGCTTTCTGTGGAGGCACAATTTGAGGCGCATCAATGCAATAATGTAGATACCTTATAAATTGATGTAACAAAAAAGTGTGCCCCCACAGAAGCTCCTTACAGGCTGGTTTAAAAGAAATTTATGCTGCGTTAAATCGTCTCAACGTAGCAATGTAATAACGACAGCTTTGTATGTCGGTAATAACTATGTAGTCACCGATTTGCCTTGCCTAAATTTCTTTTAATTCCAGCTGAGTGCGTCATTTTATATTGATTTAGCTATAATTGAGCCTTCAGGTTTTCGACTTCTTGTTCCAATTTCCGTAAAACTTCTGCTCTTACTACGTCATCGGCTTTTATATGGGATAGTGCTTTGAAGCGGTTTTCAATTTGTTGATATTGTTCTATAGCTGACTGAAGCTTAGATTTATCTTTCGTATCAATACTTTTTCGTAGTTCAGACAGTGTTGCAAAAACAATTTCCGCACTTAGCTCTAGCGCTGCTTTGCATTGTTCAACTTCCTTGAGTTCCCACTGAGACAAGCAAATTAACCTCTCTACGATTGGTTCAACCTCATCCCAACCAGCATTAGACTTTTTTAGCCCTTCCCATGTCAGTTGCTCTTGGGCGAGTGTTTTTTGAGATACTAACCCAGCCCATTTTTGCAAATTCTCCATACTTTTCTGTGCAGATTGACTATGAGGTGAGTGTTTTGTGCTTAGCCTTCCTTCAAGGAGCGACACCTCTTCAAGAAAATTCTGATAAATCTCCAAACTTTCAAGAGCCACTGGTGTTTTCAATTCACTGTAGTGTTTAGCCAATACTTCACAGTGAATAAGGGTTGTGTTCAATCTATCTATGTCACTTGGGTCACGAGACAAGCGAACTTTTCTCGATAATGTCGATACTGCTTTCATATGCATATCAAGAAGCTTTGCAGGATAAGCACTCGTTTCACGCATGATGTATCTATCCAGTAAATAAATACTGAGTTCTTTGAGTTTCTGAGCCGCAGCTTGGCTCGCTGGAGAAAAATATTCCTCAACGTCTTCACTCTGTTTTTCTAACAGTTCAAGTAATGCTAAAAGGTTTTTACCTGCAAGTTGTTCTTGTTTTATCCAATCATGAGGAGGAGTGTCACTGTCTACATTATCGATAACTTGTTGAGCTTCAACACTCAATAAACCAATATATTTTTGTTTTATAGTTGCTAATATCCCCTTTAACTGAGGAATTACCTCAAACAATTGCTGTCTTCGAGATTGAGGAAAATTATTCGAATCGGTAACATCAACAAATTGACTAAATTTATTGGCGAGCACAATATAATATTGATGAAGTAACTCAGGATTTTCTAACGACGTAACTCGTTCAAACAAGCCAGTAAAATTAAAAAGGAAACCACTCAGCTCGTCAGCCGTTAAGCAATCATCAATCGTATAGAGTTGCTGAGTGACACATTGCTCTATACAAGAATTTATTTGGCTCTTTACTTCTCTAGTATTGGTACCATAGTCTTGCATCTTGTTTAAATAATCAATCGCAAATACCAAAGCAGCACATGTTGGATCACTTTCATCAATTTTTGCACGATATTCATCAACCATCATATTACACACTTGGCATAAGGCTTTTTGAATTTGCTCCAAAGGAGAGATGGTTGAAGTTGCTTCAGCTTCGCCTAACTTAGCTGCTTGGTTTTGCTTTTTTGCTCCTGCAACATCTGAATGCTTAGAATCAACGTATGAACTTTGCTCTGTTTCAAAGTCACTTTTTAATAGGCTCAATTCACAATGGAGGTTATTTAATTTGGCTAAATAAGCTTCTGAAAACATTTTAGCCATGCTCTTGCCCTTAACCAATACTTCAAGTTGATGCAAGTTGTCTTTTAGTGAACATTTACTATTAAAGCTACTGCTGTTTTCCGTTTCATCGGCAAGATTGACTGGTGAAGATGATGATGAATGATCTGTACTTTTCTTCCTGTCATTCGATTTTGCTCTGGAAATTCTACGTTTAATAATTGAGAGTGGATTCTTAGATGTGCTTTCAGGGATCTCGCTTGCCATATTCGAAGCTTTAAGAATTTCATTTTCTGTAATGACTTCCACGGACGAGCTGCTCAATAAACTACTATTATCAGATTCAGTTTTAAATGGCTCATTCTGCCAATATCTCATACCTTTACATAATCGCTGAACCTCTAATAATCCATCTAGAGCGCTTTTTACCGATCTTCTTATTTCAGGTGAACTGACTTCCTGTTTTTCACTAGTCAGTAAGTCTTTTGAATGCTCATCTTCTGATTCAGCTGCAACTGAGTTATGTTCATCCGTTTCAGCAGTAAGATACTGTACTGCAGCAGGTCGGAGATCAACTATGGTAACCTGATAACAATATTTTTTTGCGTTGATAGAAATCTCTAATGGTTGAGAGACTTCCCCGCTTTTAGGGAAGTCTTGTTGGCAAAATTGTTGTAAATTTGGATTACCGCTTATTGCGTCTATGGACATAGGGCTGTTAAGTCATGAATTAAGAGGAATGATTTAACTGAAAGATAGTGTTTTTCAAAGAGAAATATTGAACTCTGAAGTAAGATTAATTTAAAGGAAAGGTTATAGAGATAGATAATAATGGCTCAGCTAGGACTCTGAGCCATGAAAATATAAAGGTTAAGCGGTACCACCTACAGTAAGGCGATCCAGTTTAAGCGTAGGCTGACCAACGCCAACAGGCACACTTTGACCATCTTTACCACAAACGCCAACACCATGATCTAAGGCTAAATCATTACCGACCATGCTGATCTGACTCATGGCTTCTGGGCCATTACCAATTAATGTAGCCCCTTTGATAGCCTGTGTGATCTCACCTTTTTCAATTAAGTATGCTTCTGATGCCGAAAACACAAACTTTCCTGAAGTAATATCCACTTGTCCACCACCAAAGTTAGGCGCGTAGATGCCATTATCAACTGACTTGATGATCACTTGTGGATCGCTGTCGCCCGACTTCATATAGGTGTTGGTCATTCGCGGCATAGGCAAATGAGCATATGATTCGCGTCGGCCATTACCCGTTGACTCCTCGCCCATTAATCGAGCATTGAGTTTGTCTTGCATGTAGCCTTTAAGAACACCGTCTTCAATCAAGGTCGTTTTTTGAGTTGGCGTCCCTTCATCATCAACAGTCAGTGAACCACGACGATGCTCGATAGTACCATCATCAATTACCGTCACTAAGCTTGAGGCTACTTGTTCACCAACACGACCAGAAAACGCACTACTGCCTTTACGGTTAAAATCACCTTCAAGACCATGACCTACTGCTTCGTGTAACAACACTCCCGGCCAGCCATTACCTAAAACTACGGTCATTTCGCCAGCAGGTGCATCAATCGCGTGTAAGTTCACTTGTGCTTGTCGCACGGCTTCACGGGCAAATTTGAAACTCACTGGCAACCCTTCATCATCGGTTTCCATGAAAGCTTCATAGCTATGACGGCCACCGCCACCAGCCGCCCCTCGTTCACGTTTGCCATTTTCCTCAATCAAGACACTGCAATTGAATCGAACAAGAGGGCGAACATCGGCGCTCAAAGTGCCGTCACTGGCTGTCACTAAAACCTCTTCGTAAACACCAGATAAGCTGATAACCACTTGGGCGATACGGCTATCTAAACTACGAATGTAGGCATCGGCTTGTTTGAGTAAATCGATCTTTCGCGATTGCTCCATCGCTTCGATAGGATCTTGGCTACTGTATAACGCGGGTTGAATTGTGGCTTTAGCCGCTTGCACAGAATAACTGCTTCCCCCGCTTGCAATCCCTCGTGCCGCTAGTGATGCCGATTCCAGTGCTTCAGGGGTAATTTCATCGGCATACGCAAAGCCTGTCTTCTCGCCAGTAATGGCTCGAACACCGACACCACGTTCAATATTAAAGCTACCTTCTTTAATGATGCCATCTTCCAGCACCCAAGATTCATGGCGACTGCCCTGAAAGTACAAATCAGCATAATCAATATTATGTTGATGGATAAGGGTTAAATAGTTTGAAAGGGTATCTAGACTTAGCTTATCGCCAAGTAAACTTTGTCCCACTTGGGTTAACATCAAATTTAATTCTCTATTGATTTCAAGATGGCCGACTGAAAGCGTTTATGCTTTAACACTGGCATTTCATTGCGAATTCTGTTCATTTTAGCGAAATCTGGCCTCGCCTGCACCCACCCTGTATCAGAAGGCTTCTCTGCAATAATTTCACCCCAAGGGTTCACAATCATACTGTGCCCCCAAGTTTCTCTGCGACTGCTTGGGTGTTGCCCCCACTGAGCTGCTGCGACGATATAGGCTTGGGTTTCAATGGCTCTCGCTTGCAAAAGCGTTTGCCAATGGGCTTTCCCTGTAACCTTAGTAAATGCAGCAGGAATTGCAATCATGTCAGCGCCTTGCTCTCTCATGGCCTGAAATAATTCAGGAAACCGCAGATCATAACAAATGGCTAAACCAATTTTTCCTATTGGTGTATCGACCACAACGACCTGTTCACCCGGACAAAATGTTTCACTCTCACGATATTGCTTAGTGCCATCGGCCACATCCACATCAAACAAATGCAGCTTATCATATTGCCCCATAACCTGACCTTGAGGGCTAAATACATAACTGCGGCTATAATAGCGACCATCTTGTGCTTTTTCAGGCACTGTTCCAGCCACTAAGTACACTCGATATTGTGCCGCTAGCCTTGATAATGCTTGAGTAAAGGGATTATCTTCGCCTTCTCCCATTGCATCCACCTGCAAGCTTTCATGACCACCAAACAGTAATACACACTCAGGCAGGACCACCAAATGATCTTGGTTTTCATTTTTTGAAAGCGCTTCAAACTGGTCGTGCAAAAAAGCTAAGTTTTCTTCAAAATCGCGCCCACTAGAGCATTGTAATACGCTGATTTGCATCTTAACCCTCTTTAGAAGTATTGGTTACAGGTTCGTTTTCCGGTTTAGCTTTAGGTTCTGGTTTGTTCTCAATTTTGACTTCTGGTTTTAATGGCTTAGATGATTTTTCTGGCACGGTTTCAGCCTTGGGTGATTTATCTCGAACCGCACTTGGATTAACTTCACGTAAAACCGCATCAGGGATCTCAATTTCCTTGCGCTTACGCTCCACTTCTTCTAAGTGAGGATTAGACATAGTCCCCGTTAAGCGGAAACGGATTTCTGAAATCACCTCAATCACTGGCTCTAAAACTTTAGTCAGTGCAAAAGCTCCCAAGCCAATAGCCCAACCGGGTGTGCTTAGTAATACCACAGTCGGAACACTCGAAGCCAATTTAGGTGAGAAACGAATATCGTAATTTAAACTTTTTTGGGTTAAATCCGTGTAGCCTCGAACTCGCATCGTACCAGCCACCGCATCCATCTCAGTATTAGTGGTTTTAACAACACCATTATCAACCCGTAAATCCCCAGTAAACGAATTAAAGTACAAGCCTTTGCCAAATACATCAGAAAAATCAAATGACAATTTTCTCAATAACGAGTCCAAACTGAATAATGAGAAAATTCGAGCACCTTTATCGCTCACTTCGGTTAAATGGCCTTTGCCAAGATTAAAGTTAACATCGCCATTAAGTCTAGATAGGTCGAAATCGTAAGGAGCACCTTGCCAATGAGTGTTTAAGGTGACTTTCAATGGCGCGTCTTTAATCCCCGGACTTACATCAAACTGCTTTACCACTGCATCGAATTCTTGTGCGTCGATAGTTAGGTTAAGGTTAGTCGCGCCAAACGTCTTTTCAGTAGAAGCCAGCCATTCACCCGTTCCCATCACTTTGGTTTTTGGGGTCGTTAATGCGATTTGATTGAGTACATAACGTTTTGGTTCAGGGTGACCTTGTAAACTCAAACTTCCCAATTGGTATCCTTTAAACCGAAAATCGTCGGCCGATATGCTCAGAACAGGAAGCCCTTTTAGTACTTCAAGATTTTTGGCTGCATCAATGGTAGACGGCACATGTGCCTCTTCTGGCAATGCTTTTTTATCATTCTGCTGTGATGGCTGTTCAGTAAAGAGGTAGAGTTTGCTGGCATCAATATTGATGCCTTGCTCATTCCAATTTTTATGGAAAGTGAGCTTTCCAGCAAAGTTATCCGATGAAGCATGAAACACCCAATCACCTTGTTTTGGATTGGCGTTCATTTGCAGTTGCTTGAAAGATTGCCCAATAAAATCCAAGTGCTCTATTTGCGATTGAATTGAAACCAATTCAGGAAAGAAGGGAGGTTTCGGGGTTGTATTCACAGCTAGATGGGTCAAAGGAGGTTCTGAGTTTGAAGTAAAAGCATCCACCAAGGGCAACCATTTTTCAAGATTCGCATACTTAAGCTCAGCACGAAGTTGACCACCTTCATCATTCAATGCATCACCAGGCTGAAACAGTCGCCCAATAATGACATCATAGGCTTTTAGCCTCTTTTGGTTGTCAGGATCAAAACTTCCCCAAAACTCAGCTTGATCACCAAGTTTAACGCTCATCGAAAGCTGCTTATTATCTCCTGCTATTTCAGCTTGCAAAGATTTACTTTCTTTAGCGGTCTTAGCTAATTGTTCGGGTAAATCTAGAGTCACCCCAACTAAATCTGATCCCACAGTTCCTTGCAAACTGTAACCTGTATCACTGAACACCATCTTAAGTTTGGCTTTTAAGTCCATACTGCCCGAATAAAATGGCGACAGCGGGTTTTCAAACTCAACAGGGAGATTGCTTAAATCCCACTGACTACCCATAGTTAAATGTAAGTTGGTCGCATCTGTTTGTGGCTCAGTATCAAACGATAACTGTGTCGGTTGCTGAAATAACAACGCGGAAAGATCATCGCCTTCAACGACATCATTTTGAAAGCGAACATCACCGCTGACTTTTTGTAATTCGATCCCAGGCTCAGAAATGTAAATTGGATTATCTTTAAGGCTAATTTGGCCACGAATTTGTGCTTCATCACCTTCGTAGAGTGGAATATCAAGGTCTAATATCCCTTTTACTCGCCCTTGTACTTGAACGATATTCAGCACCTTACCAACCGAATCAGACAGTGGTGAAGACTGTAAAACCTCAGTAGCATTTTCCCCTTTAGGATGAAGCTCAGCTTGAACGCCTAGCCTTGATTTTTCATCCATTACTGGGATAAACACATGAGCACCATCAATCGGTACTTTGATCAATTGACCTTTGTTGACATGCAAATCCATTCGGGCATTTTCAAATAAAGCAGATAAGTTTAATTTATCAATATTGGGCCAATCTGGTTGAAAGCGGAATGTCGCATCTGCTAGCTGAAAACCAGCCTGAAACACGCCAGTATTTTGTTTAAACGGAAAGTCACTGAAGTTTCCTTGCCAAACCAATTCGGCATTAGGAATCTTACCCGCTACTAATGCACCAGTGAGGTAATCCGTTAAGTCTTTACCCATGGCCAACTGAGGAAGATATAAAAACGCATGGTTAACATTATGAATAGCAATATTAGCCGCCAGAGCTAATCCAGCCTGCTGCGTTAAGTCAACACTCGCCATTCCTTTTATATCAAGATCTGCATTATAAAAACGAAATTTGGGCACATCTAATTGTCCGTCAGAAAATGCGAATGACGCTTTGAGAGGTTCACCTTTTAGGTGCAAAGTTTCAATGAACTGCTCACCAAAGTCTAATTGATAACCTTGTTCTGGTAATGACAAATAAAGTTTATCAGCTTGCAGGTTCAAATTAGCATTGAATGGAGCAACTCCCAGACCATTATTGACTGAATTCCAACTGACTTGCTTTAATTGACTGGCTAGCTGCAATCCACTGCTTACAGAATAACTCAGTTGGGTTTCACCAATATAACCTTGAGGCTCTAATTGATGCCAATCAGTAAGCATTTGGTTCGATACTTGCGGGATCAAGGGAAGCAAAGGTTCCAACCACGCTAAATTAAGGCTGGTGATTTGAGCCTGTAGCTTATGCTGTTGATAATCGGCTGCTAATGACAATCCATGCCAACTCTGATCATTACTGACAAAATCTAAACGATCGCTGCGTAACCTAAAACCGTTCTCGGTATTAAGCCAACTAAACTCACCTTTATTAATTTCAAAGCGCTGAGTATCGTCATCTAACTTCCACTTTAGCCAACTGGGTTTAAAACGAATTAAACCTGACTTCCAGTTTCGATCTTCAAAGTTTGCCCAGCCCTGAAGATTAATTACACCTTGTAAATTAATCGCCGCTAACTGATTTAGAGCACTTTGATGCTTGGCGCCCCATTCTCCTAAATCTAAAGCATTCGCTTCTAGATAAGCTTGACCTTTAATCGAATCTGGCTTGTAACCATCACCATGAAAATCAAATTTTAATGCCAAATATTCTAAGGCATCTGAATTATTATCTAGCTTTAATTCGCCTTGACCTCGATGGCGCTCTCCTCGATTAAGCCAATGAAAATTTTGAATATGAATGGGCTGAAATTGCCGTTCATGGCTTAACAGTTGAATACTGACATCGGATAGCGAGTATTGTTGCAATTGCTCAAACAGCAGTTGATAAAGCCAATCGAGTTGGGGTGCAGTTGGATTTGTGCCTTCAGCTTGTTGCTCAATGTTTTCAGAGAGCTTTTTTTCTTCTTGCTCAACTTGATCAAGCTTTAATCCGACATGGACACCATCAACCTTAACGTCTTCAATCTTTGGAGATAAGGTCAGCAGTGTTTGCCAAAAATCTAATTTGATCTGCACTTTTTGTAAGATCAGGGTCGCGGGTAGCTTATCTTGCTCAGGCAGCACCAAATCGTCGACGGTAATTGAGGGGCCATAAGCTTGCCAGTGTGCAGACAAGCTTCCTACATAAACCTGAACTTGATATGTATCTTCGACAAACCGAACCAGCTCATTGCGAGCCTCATCCAATTGAGGCAGTAACCCTCTGATCAAACTGACCAGCAATGCAAACAGCACTAAACAGCCTGCGAGAATTTTCAGACTGATTTGAAAAAAGCGTGTAAGTATTGCTGTCCATTGCACTAGATCATCACCACATCATATTTATTTTGAGGGTACATAGCTTCGACATTCACACGGATACGTTTGTTCACATAAACCTCGAGTTCCGCAACTAAATGACTTTCTTCACCCGTTAAACTGCTATGTACTGATGGCGAACAATATAAAATAAACTCGTCAGCATCGTAGGTTTTATTTAAGCGGATCACTTCTCTAAAAATTTCATAAGAGATGGTATCGACGGTTTTCATGCTGCCACTGCCTTGGCATACACTACATGGCTCACATAACACGTGCTCTAGGCTTTCCCGTGTTCTTTTGCGGGTCATCTCTACTAAGCCTAAGCCTGAGAATCCACTAACACTGGTTTTGACCTTGTCTTTATCTAGGTTAGTTTGCAAGCTGTTGAGCACTCGTTGTTTGTGATCTTCATTGATCATATCAATAAAATCAATAATGATGATGCCGCCTAAGTTTCTTAGTCTCAACTGACGAGCAATGGCTTTGGTCGCTTCAAGGTTAGTATTAAAAATCGTTTCTTCTAAATTACGATGCCCAACAAAAGCGCCGGTATTGATGTCGATCGTCGTCATGGCTTCCGTTTGATCTATGATCAAATAGCCACCAGACTTAAGCTCCACTTTTCGCTCTAAAGCGCGCTTAGACTCGTTTTCTACATCGTACAATTCAAAAATAGGCTCAGAGCCTTCGTAGTGTTCGATCTTAGAGGCAATTTGTGGCATAAACTCGTCAGCAAACTGAACTAACTCTTCGTAAATACGCTGAGCATCGACCCGTACTTTTTCTAAATTCGCTCCAGCAAAATCACGTACGATTCTAACTTGCAGTGGTAAATCTTGATACAACAAACATGCCCCTTTACGGCGGCGACGTTCAATCACTTTTTGCCACACTCGACGTAAAAAGGCGGCGTCTTGTTTTAATTCTTCTTCCCCAACCCCTTCAGCAGCGGTGCGAATAATAAAACCACCATCCTCATCAACAAAAGGTTCTGCAATGGCTTTTAAGCGTTCTCGCTCAGAAAACTCAATACGTTGAGATACACCGACATGACCGGCGCCGGGCATAAAAACGAGATAACGGGAAGGAAGCGTAATATCCGTCGTTAAACGAGCACCTTTGGTACCCAGTGGATCTTTCACCACTTGCACCATGATAAATTGCCCTTGCTTTACCAGTTCGGCAATATCACGAACAACGAAATTTCCTTTTTCCACTTCAGCGACGCATTCAGTATGAGGCACAATATCTGAGGCATGTAAAAAAGCCGCTTTGTCTAAACCAATATCTACAAAAGCGGCCTGCATACCCGGCAAAACTCGGCTAATTTTGCCTTTATAAATATTCCCTACTAATCCCCGCTTAGTGCGACGCTCAATATGTACTTCTTGTAAAGAGCCATCTTCAATTAAAGCGACTCGGGCTTCACTGGGAGTAACATTGATCAAAAGTTCGGAGCTTTTATTCGCTTTTGCTTTTGATTTTTCTTCTGAATTCATTGTATTGTTCTCTGTCTGAAGCGCTTCTCAATCCCTGCTATCTAACTTTCCTATTATGAATTTAATGCTTGTTTTAATAGTGCTTGAGTCTCTGCCATAGGCAAGCCAATCACGGCTGAATGACTACCTTGGATTTGCTCAACAAAAGTGCCGCCAATGCCTTGAATACCATAAGCACCCGCTTTATCCATTGGCTCTTTAGAAGCCACATAAGCTTCAATAACCGCGTCTGTTAATTCGGTAAATTGGACTTGTGTCGTTACGCTACAAGCCAAAACTTCGTTTGCACTTATAATGGCAACAGCCGTCATCACTTGATGGCTAACTCCAGACAATCGAGATAATATCGCTTTGGCATCGGTAACATCTTTAGGTTTACCCAGCACCTGATTGTCAATTACCACTATGGTATCTGAGCCAATTACCAAGGCATCACCATCAATTAACGCCAATCCAGCTTTGGCTTTTTCAACAGCTAACCGCTCTACCAGTTGTTTGGGTGACTCATCATCAAATTGGGTTTCATCTATATCTGGCGAGACACACTCAAAAGTTTGTTGAGGCCACAGCTGTAAAATCAAATTCAACAGCTCTTTTCGTCTTGGAGAGGTAGACGCTAATACTAGTTTTTTCATAAACCTTAGGTTACTCGATACTTGTGGGCAATACTGCGGATCACCCAATAGGCCCAACGCCAAATAACAAAACTACTAATGGCAGAATAAAGTAAGGAAACCGAAAAGGTTCCAACACCTAAAATGAATTCCACCCAGTTCACCAGTAATTGATAGATAACAACGATACCGAATACCACCAAAGACTGCTGCCAGCGAGGGAAATTCATCAGCCGTTGTTGATACATAAGAACAAGATAAATACAGATAGAAAACCCAAGAGCTCGAATGCCAATGGTTGCCCCTAACAGCACATCTAATATCACACCCAGAATGAATCCTGTAAAAATACTGTATCTAAGAGGAAGTCTCATGGTCCAACAAATTAAGGTGATCAACACCCAATCAGGTCGCCATACTTCTAATTCGGTTGGCAACGGCATAATTTGCAATACTAAGGCCACCATAAAGGTGAGCCATGCTGCCATTCTTCCTGAAGCAGACTGATAACTCATTGAGTCTCCTCCTTGCTTTTAACTTGAATGTTTTTATCATTGTTAGGCCAAACCAGTAATACATAACGTATTCTATCCAGCGCCGCCAATGGCTCTGCCGTAACCTGAGCATACTTTTGACCATCATCTTTATTGACACTCACAACACGAGCAACCGGATAGCCTTCAGGAAAACGATGTCCAAGCCCAGATGTGACCAAAAGGTCTCCCACCCTTACATCGGTACTTTTAGCTACAAATTTCAGCTCAAGTTGATCCAATTCATCCGTGCCATTCGCTACCATGCGAACATCGTTGCGAGTAATTCGAACCGGTGTTGCATGAGTACTATCTGACAGTAATAACACTCGACTGCTATACGGGTTTACCTGCACCACTTGACCCACGACGCCTTGCCCATCAATAACCGGTTGCCCTACAAAAACATCATCGTTTTGTCCTTGATTTAACACTACATACTCATGAGCAGGATCATTAGCAACTTCGATGACTTCAGCCACTTTGATACGCGTATTCATACGCACAGGCGACTTCAGTAAAGTTCTCAGTCGTTGGTTTTCTTGGCGTAAATGTTCAAAACGTTGCAAGCGCTCACTCATCAAGAGTTGCTGATTGAGCAACTGATTATTCTGCTTTTGCAACATATCACGAGTCGCTAAAGCTTCAACTGAATAATTCAGCGCGATATTTGGCAAACTCGCAAGATACTGGAAAGGGGTTAAGAGTCCGGCAAGGGCACTTCTAAATGGCACTAAATAGGGATTGGCCACTATCAGTATGATCGACAACACGACTGCTACAAGCAGTCGTGTTTGAGGGGAAATTCCACGTACAAAAATTGGCTTCATAAATGCATTCGTATAGCAAACGCCCTATAGACTCGTGATACCTGAAGATGCAGGATTTCAGCGAGAATTAATTAACTGTCTTCAGAGAACAAATCGCCACCATGCATATCAATCATCTCAAGCGCTTTACCACCACCGCGGGCAACACACGTGAGGGGATCTTCGGCTACCACGACAGGAATACCGGTTTCTTGCATTAGCAGTCTGTCTAAATCACGTAGCAAACCGCCACCGCCAGTTAGCACCATGCCTCGCTCAGAAATATCCGACGCCAGTTCTGGTGGAGACTGCTCGAGTGCAACCATTACCGCACTCACAATACCACTTAACGGCTCTTGCAAGGCTTCAAGAATTTCGTTGCTGTTTAGGGTAAAACTTCTTGGTACACCTTCGGCTAAGTTACGTCCACGAACTTCAATTTCGAGCACTTCATCACCTGGATAAGCAGTACCAATCGTGTGTTTGATTCGCTCTGCTGTTGCTTCACCAATCAAGCTACCGTAATTGCGACGCACATAGTTAATGATGGCATCATCAAATTTATCGCCACCAATGCGAACGGACGATGAGTACACCACACCATTTAAAGAAATAATCGCAACTTCAGTCGTACCACCACCAATGTCAACAACCATAGAACCTGTGGCTTCTGACACCGGCAGACCAGCACCAATTGCCGCCGCCATTGGTTCTTCAATCAAATACACTTCTCGTGCACCTGCGCCCATTGCAGATTCACGAATCGCACGACGCTCAACCTGAGTAGCACCAACGGGAACACAAACTAATACTCGTGGGCTTGGACGGAAAAAACCGTTGTTGTTATGTACTTGCTTAATGAAATGCTGAAGCATTTTTTCGGTTACATAAAAGTCGGCAATAACACCATCTTTCATTGGACGAATGGCTTGAATATTACCAGGAGTCCTACCTAGCATTTGCTTCGCTTCAGTCCCCACCGCGGCAACAGACTTTTGTCCTGAACCACTTCGTTCACCACGGATTGCAACTACGGAAGGTTCATTAAGTACTATGCCTTGCTCCCTGACATAAATAAGAGTGTTTGCTGTTCCCAAATCAATGGAAAGATCATTAGAAAAAACGCCGCGCAGTTTTTTGAACATGGGTCCTGCCTGTCATAAATAAATCTAAGACGTATTTATCTTTAAATGCGAAGAAAAAGATAAATACGCCCTAAGCAAGCTTCTCATTTCAAGGGGTTTGAACCGAGAAACCAATTAATCAAAGAAATAATATAAATTCTGTTAACTTTATCAATGCCCTGTCAATTCCACAAGTGCTGAAACCGCAAGTTATGAGCCTAACGTGATTTATTTTAACTGTGATTTGCAAAGTATGTGTTTCGTTTTTTAGACCTTTCACTCTTTAACATCCAAGAGCGCCTTACATTTACCTTAGATTCAGTATCGATTCCTTACAATTATATTTATTTAAATAGAAATATAGAGGTGTCGAATGAAGTCTTTATCAAAATTAATAAATCTCAGCCTATTAGCGTTATCAAGCGTAACGTGTGGCCATTTGTGGGCTGCTGAAACCACTCAGTGTGACTCCATCCCAACTGTTGTCGATGATGGCAACGCCGATGGTAGTGTTGAACACCCTTTTCTGTTGTCTTCTCTTCAAGAGACCGATATCACTAACATCAAAGCGGGTGATGATACTTATTTTGTCTTCAATAAAAATACCCAAAGCATGCCCGCTTATTTGGCAGCAATCATCGTAAAGCCTGACCAAAAAATTACCATTACTGAACGTAAAAACTGCCCTCCAACAGAAAAAGATTATGACGTTAACGGCATCACTATTTTTAAAGCGAAAGACGTTGGGCGCTTATTGCTAGCTTATGTGGAAGATACTAAAGCAGATAACAATTATTGGTTCAGAATTCACGCTAACACCGATGTTTCTGGCGTTGGCCTAATGCCTGTATTGCAAGGCGGTGATTTCTCTCTACAAGATGTGTTGAATTTTCGGGGATAAAGTTAGAGCCTTAGAACCGCGAAATGAGAGAGCGAATATAAGCTCTCTCGTTAGATAATTTACTGAACTTCGCGCCAATAAATGATGCGGTCATGGCCTCTGAAGCGACCGAAATAGGCGTTCGACATAGGGTTTGCATCACTACCAGCAGGGTTAGCCCAAGGCCAGCGCCACTTTAAATATGTAGGAACTGTCAGTTCAGATGTTACCTTTCCTCGATAGTATGGAACAGAACTGGGTTTCCAAATTAATTGCAATTGTCCATTACTAAATCGACCATTATTACCAAACTCTCGACTGATACTTTGTCCCGCCCCAATAGAAGGGGCATATTGAGGATTTACCAAATTTGAAGTAGCTAGCGTCGTACAACTGTCTGTTTTATTATCCAGCCAATTCTTCGAAGCAGAATCCCATATCTGAATTTTTACTTTGGTGTTTATATCCTTAGACTCGATTCCATAGCCGTTTTCAGTAAAAGCTCGAGCATAGTAGAAATCAATGGGAGTAGTTGATAGCTTTAAGCCTTTACATGATTGAGAACTACAACCTCTTGGCGTCATATCAGCACCATTAATGCTCGCAATACCGTTATCCTTATCATCAAGAGCAATACCGATGTCATAGTTTAAATATGGCCCGTCTGGTAATGATTGCCTTTCAAAAATGGGATTAGAATTTATTGAACCTTGACCGTTCGACCAGCCAATATTCACTGTAGGGATATATTTGATGCTGCCAGAGCCAGATACCTTAGCATTTAATCTTGAGCTTAGATCTTGAGTACCACTTAGCGCCATAAGACGCATATCCGCTTTAGCAAATGAACCTGTATAATTTTGTGTATGAGTACCTGAGCTATTAACAGCCGTTATTTGATAGTTAAGATCAAACGGCTGATCCATATAAAGACTTTCACCACATACTGGAAAAGGTTTGGGTTTAACAACATTTACATTAAAACTGGCAGGAACAAAACGACCTACATTACTGGATGTAGCATCAACAATTGCTTTATTGATGTTCATGTAATTAGGCGCTGACACAGTAAAATTAAATACGCCAACTTCAGAGACAGATTGATTAACGGTATTGCCATCGCTCGATTGCTGATAGTTAAAGTTTGTGACTTTGAGATTGCCCTTTGCGCCACCAATTGGAGCAATCAACTGATGAGTTAATTGAATGCTTTGCTGCTGATAATTTTGTGTCGTCAAATTATTACAAAAATCACTGTCATTATCACTTTGCCAAGCCTTAGCGGTGACTTTTAAACCAAACTCTTCTCCTGCTTTCTTGAATGCACTATTTGCGTCAAAGCCACCTTTATATTCAGCTTTTGGATCAGTTTCTATGCAAAAACCGACTGGAGAACGGGTAAATTGATCGCTGCCTTTTAGTTCCAATCTATTGTTTTGGAATTGTAAGTTAAGCTCGACTTTGCCTGCTTCAGGATAATTCACATTAATGGAGGTTTGCCCTTGACCATTAAATCGTAATCTTAACTCACTGGGATTAGTAGCTTGCTTTGAAATAGGTTGTCCATCGACCGTTACATTGGCTGCATTAAGAGGTGTGCTTGGCTCTATATATTTACTTGAGAATTCAACCCAGCGCTGCTTGTTTCTAAACAAAGGAACACAGCGACCTTGATTATCTAAACGTTTAGCTTCAACTATTACCTCTTGCGATTTATTCGCGTACTCATCATTAATGGAAAATATAAAACCACTGCCTGAAAAATCCATTAAGCATGCTTGTGTACTTGCAGTCCCATTGCCTTTTTTACACAAGGTTGGCGTTAAAGCGAGCGGAGAAGATGAGCTGACACCAATGCGAATCGCATCTGTAGAAAAATAGCTTAAATCAACAGTCGACCGGCCTGAATTAAAGTTAACTTGCGAAACTCGATTACCATCAATCAACCAGCCTCCAAGAGCAGTACTAATGTTCGGTGATAAAGTGGCCGTTACTGCGCCTTGATACAAAGTACTACAACTTTGATCTGCACAGGCTTTAATGGCTATCGGCTCAGGTTTACAAGTAAAAGGCGAATCACTGTATTGCATTTCAAAATGATGTATTTGCGCTTGCTGCTTATCAATCAATTCAAATGCTGCAAAGCTGTATTCTTCATCTCGATGCCGTCTATCTGAGTCGCGAAAAGTATCTTCATCTACTACTGCACTGACTTGATTTTGATTTAATCGGCATCGACGTAACCAGCCACCATCACCTCCTTTTCGGGTAATTTTTTTTGCTACTAAAAAAGGGGTACCAGTAAACCCATCAAGATTAGTTGTGTGGCTACACTGCTGATTAAGATCACGTACACCATTCCCTGTTGCTGTCACTCCATTACCGAACTGAAATCTAAGTTGCTGAGTCGCATTGTAATCTACAACACCACTGCCAATTTTTAACGCCAAATAACCAACATTTTCAGTTCTTACACTCACTGAATCACTTGGTGCACAATAATTAAATCCACCAATTCGTCTATAAACTTCCGATGTATCTAAGTTAATATCACCATTCACGGCCCCATTGGATTGAATGGCTCGACGGCTTACACTCGTCACCCAACAATGGCTGTTGTTACTATTATTTCGGCGGTTATTGTCTGTCTGAATTTGAGTTAAAAAAGCATCATAGTCAACAGCATCATTGGTGACAGTCGTCCAAGCGGCGTTACTTAAATTAAGTGCATTATTAACCTGACGCGTTCCAGCAAACAGCTCTTGCCCATTGGGCAATTGATGAGTACCAGGAGTTACCGCAATCCAGTTAACGTTTCGCATTATACTCGATGGACGGTACCGATTAATTGGAGATGGAGGCTCACGCTGAATCCAAGTAAAACCAAATCGGTCTACACTAAGAATATAAATGGACGCAGGGCCTTCTCCATTAGTGTTACTGATAGGAATTGTGGGAGTGATAAAAATAACGGGAGTGGCACCTGCAGGAAATGGCGTATCGAAAGTAACGGTTACGGATTGATAATTGGCATTGTTTGCGCTTGACTGGGTCGTTCCAAATTTAAGAAACTGCTCCACATCAATAGCACAACTTTGCCACGAAAAAACACTAAGCAATAACAATAAGGCAATTGAATAAAACTGAGAAAACTTTGTTATTTTCATTATTATCTCGCCATGACTTCAACTGTGCGACTGACTCGATTTGGAGTGCTGTCCCCACACACAGCTTTAGCCGTTAATCTAAATTGAGTGCCGACATTGGCAACCGTGTAACTTTGGCAGGTTAGTGTTACTGGGCAAGCTTGCAAGGCTACATCATTATTACGCCAATCCTTATTAGTTCCATATGCATTATTTACGTTTGAGCAATCTCCACCACCAGCAACTGGAAACAGCAGTGCCAAGCCTGCATCTAACGCACTATTCGCCGCAAATAATGCTCTTGCACCTTGTACCTCTATGGTTATCGCTTGATCTTCGTTTTGTGAAACCTTGATCAACGTAGCTGCCAGCAGAAACATCACGGTTAGGATAAAAATACCCAGCACTAGCATGCTGCCTCGCTGCTTTGAACGATTCATCAAGCTATTATTTTTATGGAACATTCGGCACCTGCACTTGATGTTGGTACGACATACTTTGCCCTAATACTTCAAACCTTAAATTCATTTGAATAATGGCATTGTGCCTTAAGGTAGAAGGCAACAGGCTAAACGGCCTATCTGAAGCATCACTAATATCGTTTACAATGCTTTGAGCGATCACACTACCTGAACCACGATTCTGAGGTGTAGGTAATGTTACATTAAAGCTATAGTTGTCAAAGCGCTCGATTGTGTCCGATACCCCTGATATGCAATAGGTGACCGGATTACGAGTAAAATACATTCGTTTTTGTGGTGATGAGTACTTGAAGCGGGTGTCTCCAAAAAAAGTAAGTGTCAAGGTCGGTGAGGTGTTGCTTGGACTAGAACTATAAAATACCCTTGCAGCAATAGAGTTTTGAGTATTCGTAATATAAATTTCATCCGCACTTATCGGGTACACATAAGCTCGAGAAAAAGGAGGGATCTTGCTGTTGATATCATCACGGAACACAGTGGCAGTTCTTGACGGTGCAGTTAACGGAATTTGAATATAGCTTGTCGATGCAAAGGTAGGCACAAACTCTATACATTGATAACTAGCATTATCTGTATTCACACGGACGCTATTGGGTAAAGCAGTACGTAACTCTCGTGTCATCCGTTGGATTGCAAAACGACTCTCTCCTAATACTTTATCAACACTGGTTGAATCTACAAAAATGCGAGTTCCAAAGGTAATAAAACCACTCACACCAACCAACACAATACCAAGAATGATAATGACAGTTACCAGTTCAATTAAGGTAAACCCCACCGCTTTGTTATAGGAGCGTATCATTAGTAGTTGCTCCTTACAGCAGTAAACCGAATAGCTTCATTGAGTGGTGTTGTGACCGTGATGATAATGGTTTTAGACACACTTGGGTTAGTCGAACTCACCGACACATTTAATTGATAATTAGGATAGCGTTGAGCATAGGTTTGAGTCGAATCAAGCATCAAGCTTTTTTGATTCAATCCATTATAATCGTTCAAATTTTCAAAATTGTTCCGGCTTTTTCCACCAGGAGAGAAGACATTCGAGCAACTTGGTGCTGATGGACTACCGCAAGCCGGAATTCCTCCAACTCCAGAATTAGGATCGTATCTTTTCGACCAAATCTCATTCATTACCGATTGCGCTAATTCCGTAGCCCTCATACGATGTATATTCTCAGCAGCACGATCAGCTTGTGGATACAGCATAGTGGCCATCAGAACTAAACCAATGCCTAGTACCATCATACCCACAACTAACTCAATCAGGGTAAAACCTTTTTTGCAGATAAATTTAGGCCCCATGAATATACCCTGCCTTTGAAAGCTCAATTTTCACGGTATCTCCGGCACGTATTGTAATGGTTATTTTATCTGTAAACGTGTTGCCAATAGTCTCCAAACTGCCACTGCCTGAAAAATTAAACAGAAAGGTTGTCGGTGGTAAATAGAGATGAGATGTCACTTCGACGCCTTTTGGCCATGGTTTTAACGGTAGAAAATTTCGATAAGAATTGGAAGCACAAGCACCGATATTATTTTTATCTGCAACTAAGGATTGATATCCCTGCGTTGTTGCTGAAAAGCGAAAACATTGATCAGTGTTATTCATCGCCCTTAGCTGGAGTTGACGCAATTCACTGATTAATTCAGCTCGAACCGCATAAGCACTATAATTACTCGGCCCTAAAAATTTTGGCGCAACACTAACCGCAAGAATACCGATCAATACCATAGTGGCGATCAGTTCAACTAAGGTAAATCCTTTTTTACTGACATGAATTTTAGGAATGCGGCTAACCTGCTTCATTATTGTTATTTTTGTAGTCTTTTAGTGTCTTGGTAATAATGCATGAATTGATGGAAAAATAACAGCTGATTAACTCAAACTCTGTGTAATTTTTTGTCCCATAGCATGACCCCAAGCACCTCCCAAAAAGCCAGAAATAAGAGCTGCAAAGCTCATATTGACTGAAGTCTTATGATCATCATTATTGCTAGTAGAATTAATATTGTACTCTTCTGTGATTACAGCTCTTACGACAGATTTAACCGTATAACCACCGGCAACTGTCAAAGAGGCAACCATAGGATTACTGCATTTTAAACTGGTAAAAAACACACCTACTACAAGTTCGAGTTCCTCAATATTTTGATGAACTTTTTCTTCGTTTGAAGCACCTTGAGTCAACCATTTAGAAGTGCAACTCCAAAGGTGAAGTCCTGCTGCGACAGCGCCTCCCGTTGCAGCCAAAGGTAACCCTCCAGCAATGGCACCAACCCCCATCCCGAGACCTAATTTCCATGCTGCACTCTCAGTTGAACGTGACAAGATTGACACCAAGCTATTGTTTTGGATCATTTTGTTCTCCCAGTTGGATGTTAACAATCAGAGGGTTTAGGCAGTTTAGAATATTCGGGCAGCAATGTTCCTCTCGCTTCGGTGTATGATATGTAGCATTTTTCGGGGTCGCCCCGCTGCCAAATCTCGACTCTGCCAGTGTTATCACTCAGCATTATCCAATCTTGGCCTTGATCCGTTCCCTCAACTAAATCATGGCTTCGTGCACTGACCGCCTTTGCAAACCGTATACCTGTAGCATTTTCGATTTCATCGAGCCTAGCCTGCATGTAACCATAATTAGTATCTAAGGGTTTTCCGGTGCCAATATCTACTGCAGGTTTAGACATGGCATCAATTTTAGCTTTGCCTTGCAGTACTGCTTTTGAATAAACCAAAGCATTGGTGGTTTTTAGGGTGGATTCCATCTCCTGCAATGCCACCACCCTTGCTTCACCTTTGTAGTTGATAAACTTAGGCGCAGCGACAACGGCTAAAATACCCAGAACGATGATGACGATAACCAATTCGACAAGAGTAAAACCTAAATAATCTCGTCGAGTTGGTAATTGAATACGAGAGCTATTCATTTTCCCTGTAAACCAATTAAATTAAAAAGTGAACATACTCAACAACTGTTAGCATGCTGATGCCGCAGGTAATACACTGTATCGTGGAGCGTTGATTGTCGTGCCAGTCAATGAGGCTTGAGTGTAGGTAATACGACAAGTAGCTGGAGCACCACGCTGCCAAATCGTCACCACGCCAGAATCTGCAAAAATCGTCCAGTCAGCATTATTGTCAGTCACTATGGTATTATCAGTAGCACTGGTTCCAATATTAAATTTGAGATCGGTCGCGTTTTCTAGTTCTGCTAGGGTGGCTTGCAAATAGCCATATCGAGTGTTGGCATTCGTCCCAGTGCCAATATCGACAATTCCCGTCTCAACCCTTTCTCGACCGACTAAAATCGCTTTTGAATTCACCATAGAGTTGGTGCTTTTTAAGGTTGCTTCTACTCCTTTAAGGGCTGACACACGTGCGTCACCTTGAAAGTTGATAAATTTAGGGGCTGCCGTCACTGCCAATATACCGAGAATGATAATGACAATAACTAATTCGACTAAGGTAAAACCTTGATGTTGTTTCATAACAATGACCTCGATTGAGAATCATCCGTGATATGAATTTGTGTATAGATAGGAGGAAGTTAATTTAACGGTTTTTCTTGAAGTGGTAAAGAGGGTCAGTGTGGATTTAGGATTAATAAAAAAGCCCTATGTTATAGGGCCTTTTTGAAGATAACTCTTTAACAACCATCTGTTGTTGCAACAGCTTTAGCTGCCACAGTAGCTGTTGCCGGAGTATAAGTAACAAAACAGTTTCCTGAAACACCGTGAGCGTATAACTTTGCAGTGGTCACTGAACCTGCTGGTTCTTCGATCAACCAGTCACCAGTAGTTGTTTGATTACTATCAACCTTTTTATCTAAAGTTACCTGCATACCCGCTTCGAGTGAGGCTTTAGTAGCTTTCATATAACCGTGATCTACAGATACTGTACCCACAGTTTTACCCGTTCCTTTATGATCACCTGATAAACTTGCTTTAGAATAAATCAAGCTATTCGCACTATTAATTGCACCAGCTAAGCCAACAACTGTAGATTTTTTAGCATCGCCTTGAAAGTTAATGAACTTAGGCGCAGCTGTTACAGCCAAAATACCCAAAATAATGATTACTACTACTAATTCAATTAGAGTAAAGCCTTGTTGTTTTTGTTTCATATTATTTCTCTATAAAAATTTGAGTTTAGATATTAACAACCAGTTGTATCCACTGTAACTGATGGTATGCCACCTGAAGCAGCAGCGGTATAGGTCAATTGGCAAGACTTGGTCGTACTACCTACAGTTGTTGAAGTTGGAGCGTTTGTTTGTCTGATGATGATAGGTCCAGAACCTGTTACAACCCAATCATTATCTAGATCAACATTCATCCCCTTTGATAGAGCATCTTTAGAGGCAGACATATAGCCATTGGTAAGAGGTACATCATCTCCGGTAGCAGTCGTACCAAGTATGTCAATACTTGATGCAGTTTCTTTGTTTTTTACAACAGCTTGAGAGTGAATAAGCTTATTCGCACTTTCGATACTCCCCTTCAAACCTGCTAGAGCAGATTTATGAGCATCACCTTGAAAGTCCAAAAACTTAGGCGCAGCCGTTACCGCCAAAATACCTAAAATAATGATTACTACCACTAATTCGATTAGTGTGAATCCTTGTTGTTTTTTTATCATATCAATTCTCTTATTACGTCTACGTATTTCATATTCACAATTTGTCTGAAAATCACAAATTGTATACCCCGAAAACAGTCATATTAGTAATACGACTGACTAATATCTTCCGTGACGTAATACTGAAGTGAGGCTCATTTATAAAAAATGACCACTCCAGTCTACTACTCCAATTCTATTACTTAGCAGTATGATTACTGTTAAGTGTTTATTTTAACTGAACAAGATTAGCAATTGTACAATTAACTTAAATTTTACATACTCATATTTTAAAGTGATCACACTAGAGTTACTACTCTTATATAGCTTTTACTTCAGTAAAACTCAGCGTTTCACTCGCTAAACTATAAATAATCACTGCACTATCAAAGGCTTTAAACTCACACTGTTGCTGTGACTCATTGTAACGAGTAACCAAATGCAGCTTGGTACGACTTGCGCCCATTAATTGCTGCCATAATAATTCACAACCTTGAGCATCATTAGAGCTAGGTATGGGAAAGCCATTTACTGATAACTTTACCTTTGTGCTGGCTACGATTTTTGGATTACTGTTTAGCGGCTGAGTGAATTGGCTAACATCTTGCCAATTTAAGTTAATATACTTTGGCTTACCTCTGATAACCCATTGGTTATGAACCATGCCTAACACATGCTGCAATCGCAAATACTCTTGCTTGTAAGCTTGGTTATCTACCTGCTCTATATCTGGTTCGATATATGCCGAGGCATAACCAATAACCACCAATACCACGCAGATTGCAGCCATTTTTATAAACTGCAATGAGACATTGGCATCGGACTTTTGCTGAGGTGTCATTCTCACGTTATAGCAATCCTCACTGAAGAATGATCAGCCACCTTTAACCGCATTCATCATATCCCACATTGGTAAGTAGATGCCTAACGCTAATATCATTACCATCACCGCTACAATACCAATCAGAATCGGCTCTAATTTTGAAGTTAGGTTCTTAAGGTCGTAATCCACTTCGCCTTCGTAAAAATCGGCGGCATCCGTGAGCAATTCATCGATTCGTCCAGTTTCTTCACCTACTGCTACCATTTGCAGTACCAATGGCGTAAATAGTTTGCTGTTGGCCGAAGTTCGCAGCATGGAATCACCCGATTCAACCCCTCGTCGCATACCGACAATTTGATCATGCATGTACTTATTATCTACCGCATCAGCTACCAAGCTTAAGGCTTGGGTCATGGGAACACCAGAACCCAACATCATGGCAAAGCTACGGCAGTAACGAGAGAGTGTAGAGCGCTCAATAATCGACCCGACAACGGGTAATTTAAGCTTCCATAAATCCCATTGTTTTTCACCTTTGTCAGTCTTCAGCCAAGTTTTGATTCCGATTATCGATCCTGCAAGCACTATCAGCATTAACTGCCAATGGTTAACAAACGCATTAGAGGTAGCAATCAGTAGTTTTGTAGCCCAAGGCAGATCTGCACCTAAGCGGCTGAACATAGAAGTAAACTTTGGGATCACCAATATATTTAAAATGGTAATGGCGATACCGATAGCCAATAGTACAAAGGTTGGATAACGCATCGCAGCTTTGATCTGGCGTCTTGTTTCTTGCTCACGCTCAATGTATGACGCTAACTGTAAAAAGACTTCTTCAAGCTTACCCGAGTTTTCCCCCACATGAACCATAGACACATAAAGTGAGTCAAACACTGTAGGGTGCTGATTCATGGCCGTTGAAAGCTGTCGTCCTGATGTCAGCTGTTCATGGATAGCATTCAGCGCTAGCTTAAGTTTTTTGGAGTTTGTGCTTTCTGCCAAGCCCGCAATCGCACGTAAAATCGGAATGCCAGACTTAACCAAGGAATACATTTGCCGTGTAAAGATTTGCAATTCAGTCAGGTTGATTTGACGTTGAAATAAACGGCTTACATCAAAGCCAGTATTCTCTTTCGCTGTCGTTATCTGCAACGGAATGGTGCCACGAGACATCAACATATCGGCTACCGCCGCTTCAGAAGTCGCTTCAATACGCCCTGTTGCTTCTTTACCTTGGCTATCACGGCCTTTATATTCAAACCAAGGCATAATTAAGACTCTGCACTCAGTTCAGCCGTTTCGTTCAAGTCTTGTGGTGACTCCGCTACGGTTTCTACTAGCTTGGCGACTTCTTCAATAGTAGTCATACCTTTCAGAAGATAATCAATGGCCGCCTGAGACAGCGGCACAAAATCTTTCTTTTGCTCTGCAGCGTTGGCAAAGTCTTGGATATCACCGGTTCGCATCACCGACATTAAATGTTCGTCTAGTTCCAGCATTTCGAATACACCGATTCGACCACGATACCCTGTGCCGTTACAGGTCTGGCAGCCACTGCCGACTTTTAAATTCGCTTGTGAATACCCACTTTGGCTAATGGACGATAACCATAATTTTTCAGAATCGGTAAGGGAGTACTCAACCGCACAATTTTGGCAAACTCGACGTACTAATCGCTGTGCAATCACCACTCGTAATGCACTGGCCACCAAATAACCTGCGGCGCCCATATCTAATAAACGCATGGCACTGGTGATGGCATCATTGGTGTGCAAGGTGGACAATACAAAGTGACCCGTTAACGCACCACGCAAGCCGATTTCTACGGTTTCTTTGTCACGCATCTCACCCACCATGATGGTATCGGGGTCTTGACGTAAGGTTGTACGCAGAACACTAGAAAAATCCAAGCCAATCTTATGATTTACTTGTACTTGGTTAATCCGTGGAAGCTGGTATTCAACCGGGTCTTCAACAGTAATGATTTTACGTTCGGGGGTATTGAGTTCACTCAATATGCCATAAAGGGTGGTAGTTTTACCGCTACCCGTTGGCCCTGTTACCAGCAACATGCCGTGAGGACGTTTAATTTGCTGGCGAATACGTTTGAGGATATGCGGCGGCATCCCTGTTTCATCAAGGGTTAACAAACCAGCCGATTGATCCAGTAAACGCATTACTACCGATTCGCCATGATAAATTGGCATGGTAGACATACGCACATCAATCTTATGTTTGCGAACTTCGATATGAAAACGCCCATCCTGTGGAAGACGTTTTTCAGAGATATCCAGCCCTGCCATCAGTTTTAGCCTTAACACTAACGCATTAGCGATATTGGCTTCTTTTAATACGGTTTCAGATAGCTGCCCATCAATACGCTGGCGAATATAAAGCTTGGCATTACCCGGCTCAATATGAATATCCGAAGCACGCATTTGTACTGCGTCTTCAAAAATAGACTGCAATAGTTTAACGACGGTCGCTTCGTTGTTAGTATCGTCTTGACCCAGCGCAGAGAGATCAAATACATCATCAGAGGCATATTCTTGCTCTAACTCTCCCGCCATTTGCGCAATTTCTTGAGTACGGCGATAGAGGTTATCAAATGCCGTCATCAATTGTTGCTCTGGCACTACCACCAATGAAATATGCTTAGGCGCTAATAAGCCTTCCAAGCTATCCAGCGCTTGCAGATCGGCAGGATCGCTCATAGCGATTTTTACCGTATCGCCTTTATCTTCGATAGCCAACGCGCGGTAACGTCTAGCCTGTACTTCGGGGATCAGATTGACCACTTCTTCAGCAATTGGGCGACGACTAATATCTAAATAAGGAATGTTCAGCTGTTGAGACAAAAACGTCAGTAATTGATCTTCTGAAATAAAACTCAAATCGATCAGAGTCTTACCGAGCTTTTTACCACTGGTACGCTGCTCTGACAGAGCCTGCATTAATTGCGGTTCTGAAATAATGTGGTTTTCTACCAGCAAATCACCGAGACGTTTTTTTAACTTTGGCTTCATTTGGCGCTGTCATCCTTTTTGGAAGCTAACGAGTGAGCGGCTAACTGTTGTAATCGTTGCTGAACATAGTTCTCACTAGCTGGCGATAAATTACTGCTTAATAAGGCTTGTTTATAAGCATTACTCGCTTCCGAATACTGAGCTTGAGAGTCTAAATTAAACGCTAAACCTAGCCACCAACGGGATTGATGTGGTTGAAGATGAGTGAGCTGTTTATAGGCTTTAACAGCACGAGAATATTGCTTTTGCTGCTGGGCAATACGACCAATTTGAACCCATTTTTGAGTTGCAAACTCACTGCTATCTGGAATTTTTTCTAGGCTATACAAAGCTTCGGTTGGCTGCTTAACTTGGTATTGTACTTTCGCTAATAGTAAAGAAAACATGCTGTGTTGCGGATACTTACTGATACCATCACTAAGCACTTGCATTGCTTCTGCATACGATTGTTTTCCGTATAGCAGAGCCGCTAGTTTTTCCCTAGCTTGATGTTGTGCTGGATTAAATTCCAATACCTTTGAAAATAGCTCAATGGCAGAGTTTAATTCCCCGTCCTCTTGTGCTTGAAGTGCTTGTCTATAAAATTTAGCTGCCAATTGTTTTGGGGTCAGCTTTACTTCTTTGATCTGTAATACAGGCTTTTGTTCTTGCTTGGCTGGCTTAGTTACCGGTTCTGAGTTTACTCTTGGTTGTTGTATTTTAACTTGTGCAGCCACTTCTACTGGCGCTGTAGAATGAGTTTCAGGCTTTGATTGAACCGTTTTAGTTTCTAGCTGATTCGCTACATTGTTTGATGCTTGGCTAGTGCTAACCGCTTTTTCAGCTACAGGCATTACCGAGGTTTCAGCGGGGTTGCTGATTTGTTTTGCTGAAGATGGTTGCGTTTTTACCGGAGCTTGAGCAAGGCTCAGTTCTGTTTTCGGTTCTACTTCTGATTTTGATTGTTGAGTGGAATACCACCAGTAGCCACTCGCTATGGCGACAAAAGCGATCAACAAAGACAGTAAGATCACTGACATCTGTTTCCAACGATTATCCTTGTCTTCCGCAATCTGAACTCGAGAAACATTACTCAAGTCATGAGGCTGCTGTCTTTGCTCTAAATCTTTGAGCATTTTATTAATAACACTCATGGTTTACCTCCTAACCACAAGGTTGTTGATAAGGTGATCAATAAGGTCAAAATGATCATCAAGGGAACCCATTTTGATCGCCATCCAGCCCACTGGGTATCATCGGTATCCAGCACGGCCGTTTTAATATGAGATGGAGTGATGATGTGCTTACCTTCACCATAAGCAAGTAGCAGTGCTTTATGAACCAAGATATTGACTAACCTTGGTGTTCCTCTTGCCGCTTTAGTAATGTATTTTGCCACTTTATTATTGATAGGGCTTGCGCCTGTTAATCCTGCAACACGCAATCGCTTCTGAATGTAGTTATTAACTTCATGTTCCGTCAGTAATCTGAGTTCATAACGAAAACTGATCCTCTGTCTCAGTTGACGGAATTTATCTTGCTTTAATCGTTGATCCAACTCAGGCTGCCCAAATAGCACAAAGCGTAGTAGCTTACGTTGCTCAGTTTCTAGGTTAGTAAACAGGCGTAAGGCTTCAAGTGTGTCGTCAGGAATGGCTTGCGCTTCATCTAACACAAGCACTACGGTTTTACCTGCCGCAGCTAACTCAATTAAGCGATTTTGGATCAAACTGTTCAATGTCGCTTGATTGACCTCTGACTCTACTTCAATCTCTAATTCCGCCGCCAGTGCCCAGTTAAGTTCACTCGGCGTCAAATATGGATTAGGAATGTAAGCGCACTGAAAATCGTCTGGTAACTCATTCATCAACTTACGGCACAACAGGGTTTTGCCACTGCCAACTTCACCGACAACTTTGATAAAACCCTCACCCATTTGCAGTGCCGTTTGCAGTACTTGCATGGCTTCAAGGTGAGGCCCCAGTTCTACAAAGTAACTGGTATTTGGAGTTAAGCTGAATGGCAGCTCTGTTAGGCCGAAATGCTGTAAATACATCAGTTTTCTGGATACCAGCGATCAAGCAACTTTTTAGAGCGTTCAAGCTCAGTCTTCCAAGTGCTTTCGTCAACCACCGTTGGCTTGAGTAAAATAATAAGCTCAGTTTTGTTAGTCACTTTACGACGATTAGTAAAAGCTTCACCTAAGAATGGAATGTCACCTAGTAATGGGACTTTAGATACTTGGTCATTGGTTTCAGATCTCATCAACCCACCAATCACAACCACATCGCCACTTTTGGCCTTAATGACGGTATCAGACTCACGTATTTCAGATCGTGCCAATGGCAAGACTAGAGGATCATCGCCTATGTTGATGCTCTTGGTTTGCTCGTTGATATCAACAACGGACGGGTGAACGTGTAGTAACACTCCTCCGTTATCATCAATTTGTGGCGTTACATCTAAAGCAATACCGGAGAAAAATGGTGTGAGTTCAACATCAGGCTGTGTGACCGTACCGCCACCGCTATTACTGACAACACTTGAAGACACATTAGTTACAAAATACTCATCACTTCCCGCTTTTAACACCGCTTTTTGGTTGTTTGATGCTGTAACTCTTGGGCTAGAAAGTACATCAACATCCCCTTGGGTTTTAAGTAACCTAACTAATGTATTGAAACTATTTCCCTTTTTATCTGCAAAGGTAAAACTTAAAGAGCCTATACCACCTAATGCATCTGAAATCGCATCAGAAAAAGGTTGACCTTTACTGGTAGAAAAACGGGAAACTGAATCTCCATTAGTACCAAACTTGTCAACTATACTGCCCCACTCGATACCTTGCTGATAACCGTCTGATAACGTCACCTCAATGATCTTCGCTTCTAAAATTACTTGGCGTTGCAAGTGTGATTCTGCCGTAGTTAAAAAAGAACGCACTTGTCGTAATTCGTCAGGATAGGCACGAATGGTCACTAGGCCAGCTTGTGGTGTTACCACGACTTGGCGACCATTTTCACCACTGTGCACTATAGTACTTAAGGTTTTTTCTAAATCTTTCCAAAAATCGGTTTCGGTGCTGGAACGAATAAACGTACCATTGGACGAGCCATTACCATTGGCATTATTGCCATTGTTATTGCCGTTATTGTTGCCGTTATTACTGCTGTTATTTCGATTATTAGAGTTGTTGTTATTAGAATTACCGTTGCCATTATTACCATTGTTTTCTGATAAACGCCCAGAGTTAACCGAGGTCAACGACAAGCCTTGGCGCTTCATAAATAGGTAATTTACTGGAAAGGTTTCCGTTCTCAACCCAGCAGGAAATACGCGTAAGATTCTTCCTTCACGACTGATTTCATAGCCGTAAATATCTTGAACGACCTGTAAGACTTCTGACATGGTTACCGCCTTTAGCGATAACGATATTTTGCCAGTGACTTGCGGGTGTACCACAACACTCAAAGGTGTGTTTTGCACAAGGCTGGCAAAGAACAATCTTGCATCAACATCACTGGCATTGACATCAAATCGACGCTGTTGAGGTACTAACTGATTAGACCCAAAAGACTGTTGGTTCGACAACTCTTGTTCAACATCAGATGGCAGAGCAGGAGGCGGTGACAGTGGTTTCACCTTATTTTTCTGAGTCGCTAAGGCTTGATTTAACTCTGATTTCGCTATCTTAGGCTGTGGTCTTTGCGTTGTTTGGCAGGCAACCAGCGCTAAAGACAACAAAGTGATTACATACGCATTCGTTTTCATCTTTAATGCCTTCCCTCTTTAATCGCAACTGATTGAAACATTTTTATTTTTTTACCGTTAGCTAAAATCACTTGAGTTGGTTTGATGGCGACCACTTTACTGCCATTAATGCTATCGCCCACAGATTTAATTTCATTATTAATGATGGCAACGGGATGCTTACCAGAAATGACACTGGTTAGCCCCGATTGATTTTTATTTACCTTAACTGTTCCTGTCGACTTAGGACTTGGAAAAACAGCTGGACGTGTAGGATCATTAAGTGTGGCAGCATGGCTAACACCACTAACCCCTACACCCAAGATCAGAATTGCTTTTATTAGGCTATTGATTGTTTGCAACACGGATCAGTTCCTTGTTAATGCTCACTGTTTCAAGTTCTAATTCGATTTCAGCTTTTGGATATTGAGTAACGCTGTATTGCACTCGTTTCCAATACAATTTGTTGGGCAATGCATCGATGGCCGCAACAAATTTAATAAAACCGAAGTAATCCCCTGTGAGCTTCAACCTTAAACCGTGTCGATATAGGTTTTCTGAAGAGTTATCATCCAATGATAGAACTGGCACTGGCGCAACGGTTGTTAAACCAGTGAGTTTCACATTTGTTGTTTTACTTAATATGTCTTTGAGTAACGTAGGCATATATGTAGCAGATACCATATCCACTAACTGCCCCTCAAGCTTCTCATCGAGCGCCGCTTGTTGAACTTCTAGGCTTTGAATTTGTGCTCGATAATCAACATTAGGATCGGTTTGCAACCTTTGCTGGTAGCTCTCATTTAATTGACTCGACATCTGATTTTGTTGCATCAATGTTTTATAAGCATTTTTTTGATCGCACCACTGTTGATACAAATGCTCGACGGGCAAAGAACACAACCAAATTAGCAGCACACTTGATGCGGTCGCAATCAACACTCTTTCTCTTAAAGTAAGCTGAGCAAACTTGTCTCGCCATTGGCTAAAATTCAACTTCATGGCTTCTCCTCAGCAGCAGTTGTGGTCGAAGAAGCTTTAGAAAAATCAGTATTTAAGTGAAAATGGATAACGTCTTTATCATCCCTTTGTAACTGTAAGTCACTGAACTTTTGCCCTGCAAATGATTGAGTTTGACTTAACCGCTGTATCCAAGCCGGAACGCTGTCTGCGGACATGGTTTCACCTGAAAGCATCAGCTTGCCTTCTTGAACATCAATTTCAGTGAGCCATGAGCTGCCATCTGTAACTCTCGCTAGGTCTTCTAACATAGCATCGAAACTGCGGCTCTGAAGCTTACTAACATCGTCAAGCTCAGCTATCATTTTTTGTTTAATATCCAGCTGCTTGCGTTTTAATTCAATTTCTTTCGACAAAGATTGATCCGGCAAATGAACGGCTAACTGCTGTTCTAATTGTTTTTGTTGCTCTTGGATTTGCTGGCTTTGATGCTGAGCCGTCTGCATTTTTGCCATCAGAGCATCACTTTCCATCCAAAACAAAACACTTAACCCTAATGAGAAACAAATAATTAACACGAATACCGACAACAAACGCGGTAAACTTAAGCTTAATTTTTTTGGTAATAAGTCTTCTGAAAGTAAGTTAACCCGAGTTTTTATCGCTGTCATTGGCTAACCTCTTTTGCGTTATCGGTTAACCCTAATTCTGATAATCCTAATTCAGCCAACCATAACGAATAATTCTCAACCGATACTACCTCAACAGGCTGTTGCAAATTTTGGGCGAGCAAGGGTTTTAAGTCTTCTCCACGATCACCCAAGATCAACTGAATTTTACTGATTGGAGCTTGGCGAGACTGACTTTCATAGAAATCCATCGAGCGTTGGATCTCTAAGCTTAATGTGTCAGCAGCCCCATAGCTTAAGTCTTCTTTACTCATGGCATTTAAGGCATGGAAGCCACGAATACGACGTTGCAGACATAGCTCACCGTCTTTGATCACCACTAGAAGTAAATCTGCTCCTTCTTGATAGCACAACATCATGCGAGCTTGATCTGTTTCACTTGGGCTATTGGAAAGCACGATTTCTTCAATACTAATCCCTTCAACTGTTAACTCATGTTCACAAGCAGCAGCGACCATTTGTTGCAATAATGCTTTTTCAGAAACAACAACATTGAGCTTATTGTTGTTTGAAATGGAATAAGAGAAGTAATCGAGATGTAATTGATTAACTGGAGTAGACACCAGATCTTTGATAGACCATAACAAAGCTTGTTTAAGCTCGGCTTCATCGACTTGTGGTCTGTCTACTTGTAAAAACTGATAACATCCTTGGCCAAGGACAAGTTGGAGGTGAGCATTAGGATAAACATCACTAATCGCTTTAAAAATACTAGGCCAACCG
Organism: Parashewanella sp. 2210YD4-3; assembly: GCF_056591735.1. NCBI lineage: Bacteria > Pseudomonadati > Pseudomonadota > Gammaproteobacteria > Alteromonadales > Shewanellaceae > Parashewanella > Parashewanella sp. 2210YD4-3. The sequence goes on from NZ_JBWQOG010000001.1 coordinate 546,002, forward strand.
TCGTCTCTAGCAAAACTTTGGGGCGCACTAAGCTCCCCCTCACGCTGGGTAAAACACCATACATGATTGTTATCTAAATAAATCCCTATATTTATTGATTCTGAAGGCTTCTTCCAAAACGCCAATTTTCTGGACAGCACATTACCCATTAATTGCCTTTATTTTTCTTATATAACGCTTCGTCTCTTACCTGACAGCAGCAATAACAAGGTAAGTCTTGTGACGATTTTCCAACAATTGACCTAAAAACGTCAAGTGAAAGCTCAATAAATTTAAAATAGCCGAGAGGGCAAAAAGTACATTGGCGATAAATACAAGCTTCATATTTGCAAAATAACTTAACAAAAAAATACCAACTTTATTATGATAATTGCGTTAACTCATTAAAGAAGCTTCCCTGCCCTGCACTGACCCCTAACACTTGTAACGTTTGCCATTCTTCAAATGCTTCAACGCCCTCTGCAATAATCTTGGCATCAGTCCGATACAAAGCGCCATACAAACTTCTAACGAATAACTGATTCTCGGGGCGAAGATGAATCTGCCTGACAATAGCCCTATGCAATTTTACATAATTTACTTTCATTTCTTTCAAGTATTGGCTACCGACAACTTGCTGCCCAACACTATCGATACTGATTTTTGCTCCCAACGAAGACACTAAAGCAAACACTTGGTTGACTTCATCACTGTGTTTTACCGCGACTGGCTCAGAGACTTCAAAAATAAGTTGTGGAACATATTGCACCTGTTCTTTTAGGAACGAAGTCAGCCACTCCTTAAAGGGCTTATTTAACAGAGAGTCGACATGCAAATTAATACAATATTGAGACTGACGGTTATGCTTCTTACTCAAATGTAGACGCAATAAAGACTCGATAGTCAGACGGTCAATCTGCGGCATTAAGCCACACTTTGCTGCCATGGCAGTGTATTGGGAAGTACGAATAAAACTGTCTTTAGATTCTTTGATCCGTGAAAACACTTCGAAATATAAAGTACTTTGATCAACGTCTATTACTTTTTGAACAAACGCTACAAACCTTTGTTTTTCGATGGCGTTTTCTAATAAGCTGCGCCATCTTACAGAGCCTTTTTTCACATCTTCAATCACGAATTCTTTTTCATACATAAACCAACTGCTGTTCCCCTGAAACTGAGCAGCTCTTAGCGCCATTTCAGCTTCTTCCATGGTTGATTTACTATCATCGCCGACACTAAAAAATGCACCGCCAATATGAAAAAAATCATCCATCCTTTTTGAAGTAGGCAAAGGCAATCGCAAACAAATCTTTAAAATTCGTGCGGCTAAAGCATCGGCTTCAGGTAAAGACAGTTGCGGGATAACAATTGCGAATTGATTAAAGCTACGACGAGCGACAAAGCTGTTTGCTTGACTCTGAAGCGCAACGTCGATGGCGCTCACACAAGCGGTTAAAAAACCACGTATGGCTTCTTCACCTTCTTCTTGCTGTAACAAGTCGAGGTCTTCCATTTCCAAAAAGTAAATCACGCCATTGGATAACATCCCTTGTTCATTGGATAAGGCCGCTAAACGATTTTTGAGATATAAACGGTTGCCGATCCCGATCTCGGGATCTAAAAAGGTGTTACTGCGAATGTATTTATCAAACCGTGATCTCTCTTTATGTGCGTCTTTCAGTTCTTCCAACAGTAAGGTAATGGCATTATTGATGAGCCTAGGTTGCCCTCGGCCTTTTTCTGATAAGGCTTGATCAAATTTCCCCTCAAGGATCAGTTGTCCTCGTGTCGCTAATTCTTCGACCCCGTATAATTGATTTTCGATCCAACGATATCCATAAAACGTAAACCCAGCAATCACGCCTAAAGTTATCAACAGCAAAATCACTTCAAATTTGCTCACTTGGTGCATCATGTAAGGAGACTCAAGTGTTAAAGTGACGCTCGCTTTATTGTTTGTATTTAAATTGAATTGATATTGATTAACAAAGCGCGTTTGAATATTGCCCTGATAGCGGAATAAGACTTTATTATTTTCGGTAAGCTCAAAATTTACCGTGTTATAACTCATCAATACTGGTGGCAACCAGTCATCAAGCTCCCAACTGGAATACTCCGTCTTATGCTCCACCAACATACTCTTTAATTCATCAACTTGCTGGCTTTGCAGATTATTGGCTAAATGAAAAAAACTTAAGAGGGAACTCGAAATAAACACAACTGCCACTGCAGCAAGAGACAACAGCCAAAATAAGGCCAGTTTTTTGGTGAGAACTCGAGTTAGCTTCATACAAGGTCCAATGTAATTGACACTTTTGTAACAATACTTGCTGAATTATTCGTGAAGCAACTGCAAAAGGCAATTAGAACTGAACAAATATATGCCCAAAACGAACAAAGCCTCCAAATAGGAGGCTTCGTTGTAGTGCAGGTTAATTACTTAACTCCGTCTTTTAAGCCTTTACCGGCCTTAAACTTAGGCACTGTTGCCGCAGGAATTTTGATTTCTTTACCCGTTTGCGGGTTACGGCCGACACGAGCCGCCCTTTTTGAAACATCAAATGTTCCAAAACCAAGAATTGATACTTTTTTGCCAGACTTTAGCGCTTTAGTAACCGCACTTTCAAAAGCACTTAGGGCACGGCCTGCATCAGCTTTTGTTAGCTTTGCTTCGTCAGCAATAACTTCAATTAATTCACTTTTATTCATATTTTATGTCTCTTCTTTCCATAGATGATCAAGGTGGTTAAGCATGTTCAGTATTCGGCTTAACGACCCATAACAAAGAGATAACTGAGCAAAGCGCTCTCTATCCCACCTTTTGTACACTTTATATTGATTAATTTGGACTGAAACGACTTGATACAAGCTCAATAACGACTAAAGCGAAGCAACCATAGAGAAGGCTGCTTCCCTAGTATAGACATAGTTTTTAATCTGTTGCAGTAAATCTTGCAAAATATCGACGATTTTCTTTAGAAAACGCCACCCAAAACTGGAAAGCTAACAAAATGACTACAGAAATTGATAATGGTATCAATGGGATATTAATGCCTTTAAAGGTAATAACTACATCATCAGGGTTTATCTGATATGAAATAAGCCCAACAATAGAGAAACCGCATATTCCGATTAACTGTATGGCTAGATAAATCTTCAACAAAATTAACGTCCATGACTTATGGGTAAATACTCCATATAAAATCGGTAAAACGCCAAAGGTAAATATTTCTATTACACCCGCATCAAATATTCGCCAAACGCCGATAATCGCCACCAAACAATACATGAAACTGAGGATTTTTAGAGATAACGTTGTTTTTTCCATTCTTCCCACCCAAAATGCTATACTTTTAATCGTTTTTAGATTGATAAAACTTAATTGAAATCTAGGAACTTTGTCGTTTCTTCACTATTCTAAAAGTGCATGTTTATGCTGCCCACCTTCATTCTCCCCGGTGAGCGACATGATGTTCTTGCAATCAAAAACACAAACTATAGGAGTCCAACATGAAGCACCTCATTTATGCATTCACCGGTTTGTTCCTACTTGCAGGTTGTGCCTCAAAGCCTGCGCCAGAGCCAACTATGGTAACGACCACCTCAGGTAAAGTAACCATAAACTGGAAAGAGCCTTCAAAATTCACCGACATTAAATCTTCTGGTGAGTTACAAAGCCGATTCGAAAAACGCCTGTTTGATAGCCTCACCAAAGACATTGATAAAACAGCGTCTAAGTTTCTTAAGCCCGATCAAAAGCTCGAACTGAAGGTGACCAACCTCGATTTAGCTGGCGATGTTCGCCCAACTTTTGGTGCAACCAGCGACGACATTCGATTCGTACAAGGGATTTATCCACCTAGGATCAAATTCAGCTATAAAGTAACCGTCAGTGGCAACATTATTAGTTCAGGCACCCAGAATTTAAGTGACCTTGCCTTCCAAGATCGTATTGTGCGCGATCTTGATAGACCGTTCGTTTATGAGAAAAACCTAATCAATCGCTGGTTAACACGTACTTTGAAGCCGCAGCTGGAGAAATAAATCATTTAACCTGTTGTTTAAACGCTTGCTGAGTTTGTAACACAACACCGAGTCTAGCGACAATCTCTGTAATATCAGATTCCGCTAGATTTGGCGTTTGTTTTAATTCTTCAAACTCTTCCACTAATTCCAGCACATAAGGCTTAAAGCGGTTACTTTTGGTAACAAACCCCATATCTTCATTAAATATTTGAGAAAATTGACCTTTACCTTCTTGCTTTAAACCATCTAGCTGGCTGTCAAGATCAATGGCTTTACGATAAGCTAACTGTAGATTTTGATGGATTTGCTCAAGCACCTTTTGGTATGACATCGATGAAGCTCTTTGTAATAAATAATTGAGGAATTATATCTGATATGAATCGTCAAAACATGATCCTATGTGGGCTTATGTTCAGTGCCCTAATATTTTGCACTTCAGCATGGGCAAAACTTACGGATACCCCTCCTTTTTATAAGGTTGAATATCAAGGAAAAACCGCCTTTTTACTTGGCTCGGTACACCTTGGAAAAAAGGACTTTTATCCTCTTCCTAAACCAATCAACCAAGCTTTTAACGCCAGCGAAACATTAGTGGTTGAAGCCTTGCCAGATGATAAAACCACCAGCACAATCCTCAAAGCTCAAACAGCAAGTACCCTACCAGCAGCTAAATCACAAGGTTACATCAATTTCTGTGAGTTGCATTTATTGCTATGCCAAGCGATTGAGCATATGCCAATGTGGATACAAGCAACCCAAATCACCTTGTTTAGGTTGTCCCACTTGGGCTATCACCCAAATTTGGGAATAGATATGCATTTTATCAATCGAGCCAAAGGTAAACACAAAGCCCAACTGGAAAGTATGGAGTATCAACTAAAGCTGCTTAACACTATCGACAAAAAAGCTCAGTTACACATGCTTGATGAAGCCATTTCTACCCCTGACGATGAACTTGAAGATTTGTTTATTGCTTGGCGACAAGGCGATAGCGAAAAAATCAGTAATACAATCAAGCAATCCATGGGCAAAGGTGGCAATACTAAATTGCTGGATACATTAGTCTGGAAACGAAATAAACCTATGAGTGATGGGATAATTAGGCTAATGACAAATACCAAAGGTGGCTCATCAATTTTTGTTGTGATTGGCGCTGGCCACCTAGAAGGTGACCATAGCGTCAATCATTATTTAAAACAAGCAGGTGCTAAAGTAAGAAGCGTGTGGCAAAAGCCATAGCCCTTGTAAAAGCCATTAGTGCTTAAAACTGCCCGCTTCATTTTCATTTAATGAAACACTAATAGGATGCTCTGTTAAGTGCTGAATAGCCTGCTTATAATCCTCAAGCAGTAGGCTGGCGAGATCGAAGCTAAATCCACGCTTAACGAGTATTCGTTGCACAACGGTTTCCTGTTCATTAGCAGGCATAGAGTAAGCAGGTACTAACCAACCTTTATTTCTAAGCCTATCGGCTAAGTCATATAAGGTGAACTCCGTTACATAAGATTTTAGTTTCCAGCTTAATGCAGGGATACCATCATCACCGTTATAAATGATATCAAAATGCCCCATTTTGTTAATTTCATCCGCCAAGAACATGGCTACTTTGCGGCAATTGTCATGTATGGCGTAGTAGCCAGAACGTCCCAAATGCAAAAAGTTATAATACTGAGCAATGATCTGACCGCTTGGTCTAGAAAAGTTCAAAGCTAAATCCGGCATGTTGCCACCTAGATAGTTCACATGAAAGATAAGCTCATCAGGTAAATCAGATTCCTCGTGCCACATGATCCAGCCCACTCCTAATGGCGTGAGACCAAATTTGTGCCCAGAGGCATTGATGGATCGTACGCGATCTAAACGAAAATCCCACTCAAGATCCGGATGTAAAAAAGGCGCAACAAAACCACCACTGGCAGCATCAACATGCATAGGAATATCGTGGCCGGTTTGGCGCTGAAAATCATCCAGAGCTTTTGCAATATCTTTAACTGGATCATATTTTCCGGTAAAGGTAATCCCAAGAGTGGCGACAACACCAATGGTGTTTTCATCACAATGAGCTACCGCCCCTTTTGGAGTTAAATGATATTGATCTTTCTCCATGGGGACTTCTCTCAGAGTCACCCCCCAATATCGAGCAAACTTGTGCCAGCATACTTGCACTGGACCTGTAACCAAATTAGGTTTATCAACAGGAAGTCCCTGTGCCTTACGTTTTGCTTGCCATTTTCTCAGCAAAGATAAACCACCTAGCATGGCCGCTTCAGAAGACCCCGTGGTAGAAGTCCCTATGGCACTTTTAGTTTCTTTGCTGTTCCAGAGATCGGAAATGATATTGACACAACGACGTTCTAATTCTGCAGTTTGTGGATATTCGTCCCTATCCACGATATTTTTATCAATGGCAACCGACATTAAGTCGACGACTTCTGGCTCAAACCAAGTTTGGCAAAAAGTAGCTAGATTTTGTCGTGAGTTACCATCAAGCATCAACTCATCTTTAATAAGTTGATGGATAATATTACTAGAATGAGATTCTTCAGGTAGGCGGTGTTTTTCGAGTTCATGCTGAGATTCTGGAGAACTGAAAACCGAAGTCTCAGAACTATCGTGCTTCTTGTGTAACATTGCTTCCTCCAACACTTAAAACAGGCAAAGAAATTACGTTACAAAAAGCTTAACTCATGATTAGATAAAGTACAGTACACAAAGATAACTTGCGTTTCAATTTAATAGTGACCAAGCATATGGACGTAGCGTCCTAATGGAATATAAGTTTGATGGCGTGAGTATTTGAGTTCCATTTTAATCAATTGGTCATTATCTAACGTTTGGTTTTTACTAAGCTTGAGATAATCATTAATCACTCGAACGCCACTACGACACGCTTCCTGTAAATCCCATTCTTTAAACCATTGTTCAACATCTTCAATAAGTAATGGATATTGTGGAGTAAGCCTAACAGGTTTTTTTACTTTTAATCCAGCTTCAACATAATCAAAGTTTCCCGAAACTAGGCTGTGAAAACGTTGGGCATCTTTGTTGTAGAACATCAAAGATAAATGCCCTTGCGGTTTTAAAAACGCCAGTAGACCTTTAATGGTGGCTTTGGCATCAACTAGCCATTCGACCACTGCATGACAAAGCACTAAGTCAAACTGCCCTAGAGATTCAACCGATAAATCCTGAATAGAAGATTGGAGCAAAGTGATGTCTAATTCTTTAGCATTATCTCGGATTTGCTCATCAGCCAAAGCTAACATTTCTTCTGAGATATCACACAAGACAATGCTATGCCCTAGCTCAGCTAACTGCTGACTCAAATACCCAAAACCACCACCAGCATCTAGTATTCTCAATTTACTTGTTGTTAAGCTGGGTATGCTTTCAAACAAATCTCGCTTGAGCACTTCAATACGAATTTGTCCTTTAGCCGTACCATAAATATTTTTGGAAAACTTGGTTGCTAGCGAGTCAAAGTTTTTATCTTTCATATGTACAAAAAAAAGAGGAGCGCCGTCCTCTTACAAATAATGGAAATAACCAAATTAATTATGCCACAAATCAACGTAGATTATTTTCATCCGAAAGCAAATTCAATACATCACTTAATATGATTTATTGGATGCCAAGAATGGTCTTAATAACGGCTCTAACTGGAGCTTAGATAGTTTTTGTACAATAGGTAGTGAGAAATTATTTGGCTGTTGTGCTTGTTTAGATGTGGAAATATTAATATGCCAAATTGCTGAAAGAAAAGTTCCGCCCTCATTAACAAAGTTAGCAGATACCATTATGTTCGATGGAGCAAAAACCATGCTCAATAGATTCAATGTAACTGTCGTAGACTTATCCGTTGTGGTAAGCACCATCTTTTTAGGAAAAAAATGACATTGACCTTGTTGATTTCCTGACTTCTTAACATAGTCAGTAGCGGTTCCCTCCCAAAGCTCTATTGTTGCTGAGCAAGGGTAAGTGTTACCTTTCAGTGCCAAGCTTGTAGTATCTGAAGAATTTGCCGTTGCTTTTGCCAAACTAAAAGTAGACATCACAAAGTAAGATAGCGGTAAAGAGCTTTAATAAACTTATAATACGTTCTCTTTAGCCCTTGAGAACTACTCAGCATAATGAGGTTAAAAAGGGTATCCCCATAAAATCACGTTCTATTCAGAATTTATTCAGCTTTTGAACGATAAAAGCGACCACTGACGGTCGCTTTTATTGAAATGGTTAAGTGATTACTTGTCACTTAACCCATATAGTTTTCAGGTAAGGCGATTTTCGCTACCCCTGATTTTACTGCTGCTTCAGCAACAGCTTTAGCTACTCGTGGTAATAAACGAGGGTCCATTGGTTTTGGAAGCACATATTCTGAACCAAACTCCATGCTGTCTACGCCTTCATATGCATCAAGTACGCTTTGAGGTACAGACTCTTTTGCTAGTTCAGCTAGTGCATGAACCGCTGCAACTTTCATTTCATCATTAATTTCAGTAGCACGAACATCCAGTGCGCCACGGAATAAAAATGGGAAACAAAGTACATTGTTAACTTGGTTAGGGTAATCACTACGACCTGTCCCCATAATCACATCAGGACGAACCGCTTGTGCCAGTTCAGGTTTGATCTCAGGATCTGGGTTTGAACAAGCGAATACTACCGGCTTCTCTGCCATTAGCTTAATGTCTTCTTCATCTAGAAGATTTGGTCCTGATAAGCCTAAGAATGCATCAGCACCTTTGATTGCATCTTGTAAGGTGCGTTTATCGGTATTATTGGCAAACAAAGCTTTATAAGCATTCAAATCATCACGCTGTGTGTGAATAACACCTTTACGGTCAAGCATATAAATATGCTCACGTTGAGCACCACATTTTACCAACATGGTCATACACGCAATCGCTGCAGCACCAGCACCTAAACAAACAAAAGTGGCATCTTCAATCTTCTTACCTTGAATTTCCAATGCATTGATCATACCCGCTGCAGTAACAATTGCAGTACCGTGTTGATCGTCATGGAATACGGGTACACGGCAACGCTCAATTAATGTCTTTTCAATTTCAAAGCATTCTGGTGCTTTAATATCTTCGAGGTTAATGCCACCAAAAGTATCAGCAATAGCTGCAACAGTATTGATAAAATCTTCGGTTGTATTGTGCTTAACTTCAATATCTGTTGCATCGATATCAGCAAAGGTTTTAAACAATAACGCCTTACCTTCCATTACAGGTTTAGACGCTAGTGGGCCTAGATTCCCCAACCCTAAAATCGCTGTCCCGTTAGAAATAACCGCTACGGTGTTACCTTTGCTGGTATAGCGATAAGCATTTTCTGGGTCGGCTGCAATCTCTCGTACTGGCTCCGCTACACCTGGGCTATAGGCAAGAGATAAGTCATGGCTTGTTTTAGCTGGCTTAGTTAAGGTTACGGCCATTTTTCCCGGTACAGGGAATTCATGATAATCAAGTGCTTGTTGGCGAAAATCCGACATGAGAGTGTCCTAAAGTGTGTATCTGAATACAAGATGATAAAAAGTTAGCCCATTTTTTATGAATATAAAGATAGCGATCTTCATCACATAAAAATTGTTGCACATTCTAGTCTCTGACAAGGCTGCAAACAAGTTATTTCAGGTCTTACATGTTAACAATATCTTATTGATTATATTGGTTTTATTTTTGTTAAAAATGTTAATAAAACCACTTCACTTTTAAACATTGAAACTTGTTTTCATTTTAGAAATTAAAGTGAAGTTTAGCTATGTGAACAATGAGTATAAGTGCCTAAAAGAAGAATTTTTGATCGTTAAAATTCAATTCTATTCTTAAATAACAATAAGGCAGAGATTTCTAACTCACGATGTAAACTAGATGCAGGTAAAAAATCAAGCAAATTTATTGAGGAAAAATGTATCCCTCCATTTATACCCAAGATAGTAACTTGTATCTCGCCTGTTTTGTTTGATGTTATTACAAGTTGCTTATTTTCAATCTCATAAACAACAGTTAACTAAATTATAACCTTGAATCCATGAAAAGTATTTTGCTAACGCTACTCTTTGAGATACCAACCTAAAATTCAAGCGAGAGTTCATACTATGGCTACATCAACGGTCATGATAGCTCCCTGTCGAGCGAATACGGTGTTTGCTAACCCTATGTTTACAAGCTCCATGTCTACCGAAAGAACACTGAGTTCTGAGCCGAAGTCATTATTGTCGATAGCAGAGCTACAAACTTTCTCAAAATGTTGCCATGAGCTAGTCGGCGATGAACCATCAAATATTCAATCACACTTAGTGTTTTTTTGTGAATATATCAATACCATGGATGAAAATGACGAGTATAAAACTGAAGTAACGCCATTTTTTGGTACATTACAGTCACAATTGAACACTCTTAACCAATGGCTAGCAGACGATACTATACCATTTAAAGTTAAATTAATGGCACTCCAATTACTTCCTCAAAATGCAAAGGATCAAGCAGACAAGGAATTAGGCTTATGTCATAGCCTTAGCCTACTGAATGCAGCAAAAAATGATTCATTTGATGAGTATCGAGATTATGTAAAACACTGTGCAGCACGATATAGTCGACACATTTCTTGCGACGAAAATCATTTAATCGATGTTGCTCTTATAGAACACAGCGACGATCTATACTCAGGTGTAGAGAGAGTCGATGCTCCCGCTGTTTTAGATAAACACCGCATGGGATTTACCATATATTTATATGCGATGAGCCTACAAGTACCCAGTGTTCCAAATGCTGCAAAATCTCTTTTTGCTTATACAAAAATTCAAGACCAACATAAAAAAAGCTATACCGTTATAGGTAGCCACCCTCACTCAGCTCTGGAGGCACCGCGAGGTGCAGTTGTGACAACCCAAGACTATCGACAATTTTTTGTAGAAAACACAAAAGGCGAAAAAGCGCCAATTCAGGTAAAAAATTTAGTGAACATACCTCTTGATAATTTAGATCCTTTTGAGCAAACATTGATTGCGACAAGCGCAATGTTGAATACAAACGATGCCAATCAGTTTATCGACTTCATTCATAGGTTGAGTATTCAAACGCAAGTACGACCTCATGCACAAGCCTTACTATATCGTTGTAGTGAAGTTATTAATTCAAAATACGTTCAGCTTAATATGAGAAAGAGCTTAGACAGTTGCTTACCTCAAACTATCAATCAAATATATCCTTATTTATCACCTCAACTAAAAGCAAATTGTCTAGAAAGGTTAGCTGATTTAGGCGAGTTAACAGAAGACCTAAGGCTAAGTGATGACGCCGTTATTACTCGTCTTCCAGCACATCTTCTCTCCGAAAAGTATCTACCGGATCAAGCATTCATGTCATTCCTGTGTGATGCTTGTGATCATGATAATCGCGTCTTGTTAATGAAGCTGTTATCTTGCGAAAGGCTTAAAGATATAGTCAAAAAAGCAGGGACATCTCAAGCACTAGTTGAATTTTCCCCATTCCATATAGCGGCTGGCAACGGACACCTAAAATGTGTCACAAGCCTTTATGCTTATTGCGAAGCACAGGAAATAACTACATGGCTCAAGAATCCTGATAAAAAAGGAAATTCGGCTCTCAGCATGGCCGTTTTCAATGGGCATGTAAAAGTCGTTGAGTATTTACTGAATAAATTTGATTATGATGTGAACCAGCACACAGTCAATCAAGACGGTGAAAGTTTATGTCTGCTTGCCGTTAAGAGTGGCAATTTAACGATGCTAGATTTTTTGCTGCGAATTCCATACTGGAACACAACTGGAACAAAAATCAAAGATGATTTAATTTCTAAACTGAAACATTCTCGCTATGCTCTTTATGCTTCAACAAAAGTATTAGAAAAGATCAATAGCATTGATCGATCCCTCAATAATGCAAAGAGGTTCACTCTCAGAGAGACCAAGTTTGAAAACCCATATTTAGCACGCATAGGGATAAGAGGTAGAGCTGAATTGTTAGAATTTTGGCTGCAAAAAGGAACGACTGAACAAATAAAAGAAATATTAAAATTTATACATCCAACCAACACCTTGATGAATGCAATAATCTATACCGTAACAGTTAACGATATTGAAACTCTTGAGATTTTATTGCCTCTAGTCGACGCCACAGTTTTACTCAATTATCAAAACTTTGAATTTAATGGGGTAAAACGCCAAAGTATGCTTTCTCTAGCGCTTGACTATCATCATAAGGGCAAAGCTAATCCCCCCGAAAGACCTTGTTTCCAATCGTTAGTAAAAAAATGTCCTGAACTTCTAGGTCTACCTCTAAAGGGACATAACAATGCCCTCTTATACTTTTTGCAAGAACATGATAAAGACACAATGACAAAATTTATCATACCACTTAAGCCTGACTTGTTATTACAAGCCGATAAGGATGGCCGCTTCGCTCTTCATATCGCTGTAGAAAGAAGAAGCGTGGTCAAAGTCAAAGCTGTACTTGAATATTTACCTGAGGATAGGCTTAAAGTTAGAACCCAGGGAATCTTTAAGGGGAAAACAGCTCGCGAGCTGGCTCAGAGGAATGGTGACCTTTACTATGTTACCCTCATAGATGATTGGCATGCCATAAACAAACTACAGCGTAAAGATGAGGTACGATAGATAAACAAGCTTTGTCTTTTACACACAAAAAAAGCGCCAAATTGGCGCTTTTTTCATTATCAGTAAGCCGCTATTACTTCTTGCTAAGCATACCGAAACGCTTGTTGAACTTGTCGATACGACCACCAGTGTCAACAACTTTTTGAGTACCAGTGTAGAATGGGTGACATGCACCACATACGTCCAAGTGCAAATCTTTACCTACAGTAGAGTTGATCTTGATAGTGTTACCACAAGTACAAGTTGCAGTGATTTCTTCGTATTTAGGGTGGATACCTTCTTTCATCGGATTACCTTTAGCGTTAAGGCCATGTCGCTCTCCCAACCCGAAGTTGAGCACCACATGCGTTAAAATTCAAAATTCGTTTCATTGGATTGGCCCGCAATTAGGCAAATTCCAAGGCGCGAAATTCTACAAGAAATCAATCATTCATACAAGTCTGTAGTATTAAGTGAATTTTACCTAGCCGTTATCTGATCCACTAAGTAAACTAACTACCATGTTTCTATTGGTTTTCTCTTAAATACTCAATGTCATCCATTTTTGTTGAAGTCGCTCTACCTGTTCCCATGCGCCAATGTTTCAGCTATGCCGTTTCTGAAACTCAGCAATCTCATGTGTGTATTGGTGGGCGAGTTAAAGTGCCCTTCGGTCGACAAAAGTTGATTGGTATTGTCTTGAGTATCAATTCGCATTGCGACGTGCCTGCCGACAAAATTAAAACCATCATTGAAGTATTAGATAACCACCCCTTACTCCCCGAGTCCTTAACTAAGCTTTGTGATTGGGCGGCCAAGTATTACTTTTGCAGCCAAGGACAAATGTTTTCTCAAGCTATTCCTGTAGCATTACGAAATGGTGCAGACAGCCAAAGTGCTAAACGAATCGAATACCGCATTACACAAGCGGGGCGAGAGATGGATGAAGCCCTTTTGAAACGTGCTACAGCCCAGCTTAAAATACTCAGATTACTAAAAGACCAAGCCCTATCACCACTTGAAATTTCCGATTTACAACTAAGCAAACCTGCACTTAATGTGTTGATCGAAAAAGACTTGGCCATAAAACTAGAACTTGAGCGTAAAGTGGATTTGCGTTGGCGTGATCAACTGGAAATGGGCGAAACACCACTGCGTCTTAATCCAGAGCAGGCGATTGCCGTATCAGCCATTAATCAGCAACAAAATTATCATTGCTCTTTAATTGAAGGCGTTACTGGCTCAGGTAAAACCGAAGTCTATCTATCGATATTAGAAACCGTATTAAAGCAAGGTAAACAAGCTTTAGTGTTAGTGCCAGAAATTGGACTCACCCCACAAACCATTAACCGTTTTAAATATCGTTTTAAGGTTACCATTGCAGTCATTCACTCTGGGTTAACCGATAAACAGCGATTAGAAGCGTGGCAATTGGCTCGAAGTGGTGAAGCCGCCATCATCATAGGGACTCGCTCAGCCCTATTTGCGCCAATGGCCTTTCCCGGCATGATCATTTTAGATGAGGAGCATGACTCCAGCTTTAAGCAACAAGAAGGTGTCGGTTATCACGCCAGAGACTTAGCCGTGATGCGAGGGCATTTAGAGCAAATCCCCGTGATTTTAGGCTCAGCTACACCGTCTTTAGAAACTCTGCAAAATGCCTTAACCGAACGCTATCAACACCATGTGCTGACTAAACGTGCAGGGGCTGCACAAAACGTCAAACAAGGCATCATCGATATTCGTAGCCAGCCACTAAAAGCAGGGCTATCTACACCCCTCATTAACGAGATCCGAATCCATCTCAACGCTGGTAACCAAGTCTTATTGTTTTTGAACCGTAGAGGGTTCTCACCTGCTCTACTTTGCCACGAATGTGGTCATTTACACGAGTGTGACCGCTGCGATGCTTACTTTACTGTTCATCAAGGCTTGAACGAAATCCGTTGTCACCACTGCGGTCAGCAATACGCTATCCCTAAACAGTGCCATCAATGTAGCAGCACTATGTTATTTGGTCATGGTGTCGGTACAGAGCAACTCGAAGCTGAACTTACAAAAGAGTTTCCAGACTTTCCCGTAGTGAGAATAGACAGAGACAGCACTCGACGAAAAGGCTCACTCGAGCAACACTTGAATGCTATTCATAAAGGTGAATACAAAATCTTAGTGGGCACCCAAATGCTCGCCAAAGGCCATCACTTTCCAGATGTCACCTTAGTCGGCTTATTAGATGTTGATGGAGCACTATTCAGCGCTGATTTTCGAGCACCAGAGCGCTTCGGGCAACTGTATACTCAAGTTGCAGGGCGAGCAGGACGAGCCACGAAACCCGGCACAGTATTACTGCAAACTCACCAAGCTGATAATCCATTGCTACGCGATTTACTGCATCGTGGTTATGGTGAATTTTCAAGAACTCAATTAGAAGAACGTAAACTGGCTCAACTACCACCCAGCTGGCACATGGTACTCATTCGTGCTGAATCCCATAAGCCTGAAGATGCGGATACGTTTTTAGCAGCGCTGAGTCAGTTACTGCCACAAGATAAACAATGTGAGGTCATTGGCCCAATGCCAGCACCAATGGATAGAAAAGCCGGAAAACATCGACGTCATTTGATGTTTCAAAGCAAACACCGTCCTTTGCTTCAACAAGTATTTGAGCAAGCTTTAGCGCAAGTGGAACAAATGCCTGAAGCTAAACGATGCCGCTGGAGTGTCGATAGAGATCCGCAAGATTTATTGTGACTTTTTCCTATCCCTAGATCCATGATACTGACTTTAATTATGGACTCCCTACCAACTAAATTTAGCTCCTTCGCCTAATAGGCACTTTGTTTTTTTCTTCTTTTGCATTTGCTCATTCTAGGGCGTGTCTGGGTAACCAATCGCTTTACTTGTCAAGAGCAAGTTAACGCCTACTTTAATCAATACCCAGTTTGTAACGTGATCACTGGGGAGATCGATCTAAGCGGTGATACCATAACCAATGGTATGCCTTTCAAAAACATTGAAACTATTGTCGGGGCTTTGGATATTCAAGTAGCAAAGATCAGAAGTACACATTTCCAATTATTCAGGAAACTGTAAGACTAATGACAGCTTCCAATGTCCAAATAACTAGAAAATTCAGCTTAGATTCAGCCCATTGAATTAGAGTATTAATATTGTTAATGAGATCAGAAAAACAATGGCAACGGCTCAAGCACCTTCTCGCACTCAAATATTACGTGGTATTGAAATTCAGCTTTCGAGTGAGACCACTTTAGATGACCTTTATAATGCTGTTCACAGCAAAATTGGTGATTACAACGCCGAATTTCATTGCAGCAGGCAAGACTGGTCTAGGTTTCATCATGCTAGCTCAGAGCCAGTGTATTGTCGGGTTATTGTGACAGACTCTTGTTGCAATTTACGACCATTAAAAACTTACTATCATGATGTATATGGTGGCGCCCTTCTTGCGGATATTTTACTTAAAGAACATGGCGTTAACAATACAGTCGCATTGATGACTAGAGCGGACACTTTACATTGTTACACAAATAAAATACAACATCTTAAAGATCCTAACTTAACCAGCGACTTAGGCCTTAGAAAATGCTTTGCTCTCGGTTCATCTAGCTACCCCACATCAACATATTTTATTTATCGCTTGAAACAGCAACAAGATAAAGTATCTACTGATTCGTTCTCAGCTACAACACGATTTATTGGTGAAACAACCCAAACCTTACCTCAATCTTCACCCAAAAGTTCACGTCGCCAAAAATATGTTATTCAGCAGTCAGAGGGTAAACCAACTTCTGATAAACGGACCAGCTTTCACCCAGATCTTGTAGGCAGAGCTACTTTAGAAAGGCATCTTTCACCTAAAACATCTAAAAAAGCCATCGAAGGGAGAGCAGAAACCACATTTTACTCAGGAACACCGAAACCAATTCTAAAAGTATCTAGAGATAAAAATGCTGCTCAAAAATCAACTGAGCAACATTCCCCACCCGATTCAACTCAAAACAAAATAACTGAGTCTCTCGTTTAGCTTTCTGATTCTGAGAGCTTCCACAAGCATACTAAGTTGGCAATAAACCATAAATCTTTAATTAAAAAGTGGCCTGTTGTAGAAAGAATGGTTTCTGCTGAAAACGCACCTTCAGCAGTAAATAAAAACGTTTGAGTAACAGCAAATACTGCGCCTGACATCAATACTGCAGGCAACAGGAATTGGCGTTTAAATATCGCAGCAATGACTAATGCCATCGCGATTAAATCGTAAACACCAATAAGATCTGAAGTGGTTTGTACATCCCATATGTTATACATCCATGACATCAGTGGAGACGTATTGACTAAGCTTTCGATGCCTTTAGCTTCTAGCTCAGTAAACTTCATGCCGCCGATCCAAAGCAACACTAAAATTACTGGAAATGCAGCAATGACTTTTTGTATCGTTTTATCCAAGTTTGGCAATAAAATGAGTAAGCCAACGGAAAGTAGAGCAAAATATTTGATCACCCCTTGGCCAGCGCCAATCGCTGGAAAACCACCTAGTGACGCAATCCACATCTTTGATGAAAACAATGCAATCAGCGGTACAGCACCAATAATGGTTAGCCACAGACCAAGCACTTTTTGATATTCAGCCTTTTTAATCGTCATCAAAGAAAAGATAGCGACTAATAGAAAACTCACCGCTGCGGTAACGTTAAATACGGCGCCAGAAGCAACTGATTCTAGGTGATAAAAATCAGTTACTATGGTGATGTGCCTATGGTCACCCATCAGTAACATACTCAGCCCCATCAAAGCAGAAGATACGGCTAATAAAACATAAACAGGTGTTGGGATTGAGGCTTTCATATACTTCATCTCTCGTTGACATTCACTTCAATTGATTACCAGACCCGAGAAAGCACAATTGAATTTCATAATTTATCGCTATTAATCAGTTAATGATCAGCATAGCTAATAGATTTCATCCACTTAGTCGGCAAATTAACGCAAAACGGTATATGATTTTAATTGTAGATTTGTATTGGAGTACTAAGAAATGGATGTTCTTACTTTAGTGTTGACGGGATTATCGTTTATTTACTTAATTGTTGGCGCTATCGCCACCTTGTATGTTGTTATTAGCTATTTACTCAATGGCTATACCGTATTTAATGCTCCCAAAAAGCCATCAATGCCCTTTCGGTATAAGGTCAGTTACATTTTCGTTATGCTCAATATCTTTCCTTACTTTTATATTGCTTTTATCAAAGAAATTTTATCGTTACACAAAAACGTAGCGCTTGGTAAAACAGCTAGTTCAGGATAGGATTATACTAACTCTCAAACTCATTCTAAGGAAAAACAATTGAAAACCATAGGGTTACTCGGTGGAATGAGTTGGGAGTCAACTGCCAGCTATTACAAAGCCATTAATGAGGAGGTAAAAGCCCAATTGGGTGGATTACACTCAGCTAAAATTTGTCTTTATAGTGTGGATTTTAATGAAATAGAAACGCTTCAACACCAAGGAAAGTGGGACGAAACTGCCGCTATTCTATCTAAGGCAGCAAAAGCTGTGGAGGCCGGAGGCGCAGACTTTCTGCTTATCTGCACTAATACTATGCATAAAGTCGCTTCGGAAATTCAATCCTCCATCTCTATCCCTCTTATTCATATCGCCGACGCCACTGCCGAAAGATTGATTGAAGATAAAATTAACCGTGTAGGGCTTCTTGGTACTCGATTTACCATGGAGCAAGATTTTTATAAAAAGCGGATTTCTGATCAATACGGTATTGAGGTCATTGTTCCAAACGAAAAAGAGCAAGAATATGTTCATCAAGTGATTTATCAAGAGCTATGTCAGGGTAAGATCAATGATGCTTCTAAAGACCAATATTTAAAAATCATCAATAGCTTATATGAACAAGGTGCAGAAGCCATCATTCTAGGCTGCACTGAAATCGCCTTACTCATTCAGCAGCAACATACTAAAATCCCACTGTATGACACCACTCAAATTCATGCCGCAAAAGCTGTTAATTTAGCTATAGGCTAAAGGTAATACTCCAAATTAATGAGTTAGAGCATTATCTTCTTAGTATTTTTCTGCTCTCAATGTGATGATGAAAAATAAACGGCATAGAGATTATAAAGATGCGCTGGACTCACCTCTTATTCATTACTGTTTTAGCAGCAGCTTCAGGCAATGCTTCTGCCTCAGCCTCAGTCAATACACACCATTTAGCTTCCCATCAAATAAAATCAATAAATAACTTTTCCGCAGCCCAACCATCCCATTCAACTAATTTGCTTGGCTGTACCGTCAGCCAAAATATCGTGCTCTACTCTCAAGCCGATGTAGATGGTTTTACCAATAAATATGCCCCTAAGTGCAAGTACATAGAAGTTGTGGGAGATTTATTAATCACAGGCTCAGATATATCAGACCTATCCAATCTAGAGGGTATTGTGACCATTGTAGGAAATTTGTATATCTCAAAAAATCCTAAACTCGTGAACTTACAGCACCTCTATCAATTAGCAACGGTAACCAAGAGCATTGAGATTGCCCATAATCCAGTTTTAGAATCCTTAGAGGGACTCAATGCGCTGAATGATGTAACTGGGGCTTTAGTGATTTTAGATAACCCTAACCTCCAAAATTTAGAGGGATTGATGGGTTTACAATATGTCGGTGCTGATTTGGTGGTTTCAGATGATAATAATTTAACTTCACTTTCAGGCCTCAACCTACTCAAGTCGGTAGGGGGAGAATTGGGTATAAACAACAACCAAAATCTTACCTCTTTGTCTGGTACACCTAATTTAACTCAAATAGGTAACCTGCATATTCAAAGCAACACAAAATTAACTGACTTATCAGGCTTAGCCACATTTGACGATATTACGGGCTATATTGAGATCAGTGGTAATGATAATTTGCACAGCTTGAATGGCTTAAACCTCAATACTCATTCGGTTAATGCACTAGCCATTGTTGATAACCCAACGCTAACAGATATGAATGCATTGCAAATGCTTCAAGATGTTAAACAAAGTATCAATATCAGCGGCAATGGCGCATTAACCACGCTTTTAGGGCTTCATAACATTACACAGCTCGATCCCAGTACCGATAAACCCACAAAATCACTCACACTAGAAGACGAAGCGAAACTCACTGATTGCAGCGGAATTTGCCCTTTTTTGTCTTGGGTCGATCCAAAGCTATTACAAACTCAAAACCTAACTAACGAGTGCATGAGTAGCATTAACAAAGGTGGCTGCCCTTAACATTTTGAGAGAAGGTGTATTCTGAACAAAATTATGAAAAAACCTATGGTCATACACGCAGTTAATTCGTTAAAATGAACGGCTATTTACCTTTTCATCAATCAGTGTTGCAAATCGCCAATGAAATCACATATTCAATCTTTGCTAGAGCAAACCTTACAGTCCTTAATTGAACAAGGCGTTGTGCCAACAGATATTCAAGCACGCATTCAGGTTGACCGAACCAAGGACAAGAGTCACGGTGATTTCGCAACA
Organism: Parashewanella sp. 2210YD4-3; assembly: GCF_056591735.1. NCBI lineage: Bacteria > Pseudomonadati > Pseudomonadota > Gammaproteobacteria > Alteromonadales > Shewanellaceae > Parashewanella > Parashewanella sp. 2210YD4-3. Next base: position 566,181 of record NZ_JBWQOG010000001.1, read on the forward strand.
AACCTTGCGATGATGCTAACGAAAGCTGCGCGCAAAAATCCACGTGAGTTAGCGCAACTGATCATCGACAACCTTCCAGAATCAAGTCATGTGGCTAAGGTTGAGATTGCAGGCCCTGGTTTTATTAACTTCTTTATAGATGACAATGCTCTTGCGAATCAACTACAAGAAGCACTTGCAGATCCTAAGTTAGGCGTGACTTTACCTGAATCACAAACCATTGTGGTTGATTACTCTTCACCTAACCTTGCAAAAGAAATGCACGTTGGTCATTTACGCTCCAGCATCATTGGTGACAGCGTAGTTCGTACTTTAGAATTCTTAGGCCATAAAGTGATCCGTCAAAACCATGTGGGTGACTGGGGTACTCAGTTCGGTATGCTCTTAGCCTATATGGAAGAGTTGCAAGCCAAAGATGAAGGTAAAGCGAGCCTAGAGCTATCTGATTTGGAAACCTTTTACCGTGCTGCAAAAGTTCGATTTGATGAATCGGAAGAATTTGCGACTCGCGCTCGTAATCTAGTGGTTGAGTTGCAATCGGGTGATGAATACTGCAATAAACTATGGCGTCAATTCAACGATATTTCATTAAGTCACTGCTACCAAGTCTACGCAAAGTTAGGTGTGAGCTTAACTCGTGACGATGTGCGTGGTGAAAGCACTTACAATGATGACTTGCAACAAGTAGTAGCAGATTTGGATTCTCAAGGTTTATTAACCGAAAGCGAAGGCGCAAAAGTGGTCTTCCAAGATGAGTTTAAAACTAAAGATGGTGAACCACTGCCAGTGATCATCAAAAAAGCCGATGGTGGCTTTTTGTATGCAACAACCGATTTAGCAGCTATGCGTTATCGTGCCAATGTACTCAAAGCCGATCGTGCTTTGTATTTTGTCGACCTGCGCCAAGGCTTACACTTCCAACAAGTGTTCAGCCTAGCCAAACAAGCTAAGTTTGTACCAGAATCACTATCACTAGAGCACTTAGGCTTTGGTACTATGAATGGTGAAGATGGTCGTCCATTCAAGACTCGTAGCGGTGGCGTAGTCAAGCTGGTTGATTTACTTGACGAGGCAGTTGAACGTGCCATTGAATTGGTTCGCAGTAAAAATCCTGACATGGATGAAGCTGAAGTACAGCACATCGCTAAGGTTGTAGGCATTAGCTCTGTTAAATACGCAGACCTTTCAAAAAATCGTGCTAGCGACTATATTTTCAGCTTCGACCAAATGTTGAGCTTTGAAGGCAATACCGCGCCATACTTATTATATGCTTACACTCGTGTAGCGGGTATTTTCAAGAAAGCACAGGATATTGATTTAACTGATGCAAAAATTGTTCTTGAGCATGAAAAAGAGAAAGATCTAGGAACTAAGCTTGGGCAATTCAATGAGATATTAAGCCGAGTTAGTACCAAAGGACAGCCTCATGTACTTTGTGGCTACCTATTTGAATTAGCAGGGGCTTTTTCAAGCTTTTACGAAGCTTGCCCAGTACTTACTGCAGAAACTGAAGCTCAAAAACACAGCCGATTACAATTGGCTAAACTCACGGCACAGACTTTAAAACAAGGTCTGGCGCTTCTAGGGATTGAAACGTTAGAGAAGATGTAATGAGCCGCGATTACGCTAATCGTAAACCAAATAAACGCGCACCTCGCGCCAAGAAAAAGCAAGCGCCCGCAACGCGCTTGCCAATCATCCCTTTACTGATCGTCCTCGTGGCAATTGGTGGATTTGGCTATTTTTTATGGAACATTAAAGACAGTGCAGAAACCACCAAACCTGCGCCAATTCCAGTAAAAACGAAACCAAAGAAAAAGGATGATTTACCCCCCAAGCCTGAAGATAAATGGATTTATCAAGATTTGCTTGAAAATAAAGAAGTTCAGGTTGATGTGCCAAAGCAACAACCACAGCCAAATAGAAGTTACCAAATGCAGTGTGGATCTTTTAGATCTGAAGCTCAAGCGGAAACGATGCGAGCCAAAATTGCTTTTCAGGGGTTAAGCTCTAACGTTCGCAGAACTGAAGGTAAAAATGGTGTCTGGTACCGAGTATATCTTGGTCCCTACGACCGAAAACGAGCAGCCGAAAGAGAGCGCCATAAACTGCAAGCTATTTCGATTAATACTTGTATTATTTTATCGAAAAAAACGGATTAACGTCCTAAAAAAATAAAGCACCATTTCACCATGGTGCTTTATTTTATCGATAACTTATTCTTCTAGACTATTTTCAATTGCCAAACCATTTAGAACTGATTCTGGAATCAAATGGGATAAATCTTTCGCCCTTAGTTAAGTTTGCGCATTCATAAACGGCACTATGATCTGTCGATGTAAATTAAGCTCACCATCGCCCCTGCGTTTCCCTTCCTCCAAAGTTAATCGTCCACTGTCAGCGACGACTTGTTCAACCTTAATTTGGTTATATTCATCAAACCATAAGCTTTGCCATCTCCTTTATCGGGCTCAAATTGCGCCACTGATAAACTGTGAAAATCAAAATCAGACGAAACTTGATATTTAACCTCAGCTCTGCATAAGCCAACCTCTACAGCACAACTACTTATGCGTATTTCTGTGTTAGAACAGCCCGTATATAGAAACGCAGTAACGACAGCTTTGTATGTCGGTACTGACTATTACGAACTGTTCTGCCTTGAACTACACAAAATTAGCAGCACTGTAGATAAAAATTTAAGGTTTGCATTGTAAATCATAAAGTTATTGATTTCGTTATACAGAGCTGAGGTTATTTAGGTTGATTTTGAATGGGAGGATCAGAGAGATTATTATCGTTAGAAGTGTCACTACTTCTGCCACCACAGGCTGATAACGTAAAAAAACAGTCCAAGATAATTTTTTCGGAAATGCATAATGGAAAAGGCACCACCATTTTGTTGTTTTTTGTTAACCTCAATGGGTTTTGCCGCTGATGTATTTGTTCTTTACATAGATTTACTTTTGGCATTACCTCGTTGAATATGGCAGTCTTTCAGATTCAATGCTTCGAATAAGTAGGTTTTCCATGGCTAATATTGTCTTTATTGCGACTAGTCTTGATGGTTACATTGCAGATAAAAATCACAGTGTAGATTGGCTTCATACTGTTCCAAACCCTAATAATTTAGATATGGGGTTTGATGCACATATGGAAAGAGTAGATGCACTGATAATGGGGCGAAATACCATGGATCTGGTGTTGAGTTTTGACTGCGATTGGCCGTATAACAAACCCGTCTTTGTTCTTAGCAATACTTTAGATCAAGTACCTAAAGGCTATGAAGATAAAATCCAGTTGATCAAAGGGGATCTATCAGAGGTCATCAAGCAGCTAAAACTTAGAGGGTATGAAGATCTTTATATTGATGGCGGCATCACCATTCAGCAATTTTTAAAACAAGATTTAATCGACGAAATGCTAATTACCACCATTCCGATTTTATTAGGTGGCGGTATTCCACTTTTCGCAGAACTGGCTCATCCCCTAGAATTTCGATGTGTTGAATCAACACATTTCAATAATGGCGTATGTCAAAATCGTTTTGTTCGTTATCGTGGAAGTTAATGAAATTAAATCAGGTAAAATAAAACATAAATTAGTATAAAATATCACCACAAAGTATTTCACTAAACTTTTTGGATTTGAGAGAGTTAAACGAAATACTTTGCAAACTGGCATTTCCAATGGCTGTTCCTTCAACTTCTGCGCAGCTGGACACGCGTTTTTTATCTGAGCTATGCGCTTATGAAAAGCCAAAAATGCTTATTCAAAATGGCCGTAAATTTGAAGTATCAGAGAGCAGCACTGGGGAGTTTAGCGTTAAACATGCCTCATTCATGGAACAAAAAAGCAAGCCTGCCAATCCATCAAATGCCCAAAGATTCATACTATGGGTGGTAAAAATTATCCCCGATAGCCTTGCATCTAGACTCCCATTTCACCACAAAAATAGCCCCTTGTGTTTAGCTCAACGAGCTAGGCAGCTTGAACAGAAAATGAATCGACAACGGGAGCTTTTATTGCGTGGTTGCAAACAAGGTAACCTTGCAGCCATTGAGCGCGCTATTACGCAAGGAGTGAACCTCAACATTACCAATAAACAAGGGGACTCACCACTTAAACTTGCCACTACTCATAAACACCATGAAGCCATTACTGTACTCCTTAAACATGGTGCGAACGTTGATATAACTGACAAAGCAGGTAAAACACCTTTAATGTTGGCTTCAAGAGATGGTGATATTCAAGCAATAGCCGAACTCTTAAAGTTTGGTGCGGGTATAAATAAGCAGTGCCAAGATGAGGAGACACCACTTATTATAGCCGTGGGAAACAAGCGCACTGAAGCCGTCAAATTACTCCTTGCACACAATGCTGATATTGATATACAAGGAAAAGATGGTTGGTGTGCCACTATGATTGCTTTGAAATACTCTACTCCTGAGGTTACTCGGCATATTCTTGAATGCCAGCCTAACCTTCACTTAACAAATAATCATGGTTGGTCTCCTCTCTTGATTGCATCAGTGTATTCCACAACTGAGATTACACGGCTTATTTTAGAGAAAGAACCTGAGCTGCTTAACTCACAAAAAAATGATGGCTACACAGCGTTAATGCTTGCGGCTTTTCATGGAAATATAGAAATCGTACAACTTTTACTGTCAAAACATCCTGATCTCAATGTGCAAAATCAAAAGGGCATGACAGCGATAATGGTAGCTGCGAGATATGGTCAGATAGAAGCCGTTAACCTCTTATTGAGACAAAAACCAAATTTGGACATTCAAAGCACGCAAAAATATACTGCATTAATGCTAGCCTTAGAGCGAGGTCATGTTGGTATTGCTCACCTTTTACTCTCGAAGCAACAAGATTTTACCCTACAGGATAGTCATGGCTGCACAGCGTTTACACTTGCGGCTAGGAATGGCCACACTGGCATTATGAGGCTGATGCTCGCACAGCGACAAGAGTTAAACATTAATCAACAACGCGATGACGGTTCAACAGCATTAATACTTGCCGCTAAATATGGTCGACTAAAGGTAGTTGATTATTTAATGGAATTGGGGGCTGATAGTCATATACAAAATTCAAAAGGGAAAAGTGCATTGCACCTTGCTGTTGAGGACGGCAATATCGAGATTGTTAAGAAGTTACTCACTGATAACCCTAACCTAACTCTCAAAGACAGCACAGGGTTCACTCCGCTTCATCTAGCCGCCAAACATGGACACCATAAAATAGTTAAACTGTTGCTTGAGAAAGGGGCAAGTAACAATATTAAAAGTACTTCAGGTTTAACACCCGAAGAACTCGCCTTCATTTATGGGAACGTTAAGTCACTCGCCTACATCACGACACACTGATATAGCTATAATGAGCTCTCAATTTAAAACGTCTTGCCTAAAAAGAAATAGACCGTTGAATTACCACCATCAGCATAACCAAAACCTAACGCAGCTGGGCCGAATTGCGTTTGTGTCCCCAAGAATACACTGCCGCCATAGATCAAATCGCTAAATGAGACGTCACTGCGATTCAACCACACATTACCAGCTTCAAAACTAGTGCCCAAATAGAGTGGGAAAGAGTTTAACCCGAGCACACCTCTGCCTAAATCATATTGATACATCAATGCAGCGAATGCTTTATGGTTTCCAAGTAACGCATCACGATGATAACCAGAGAGATTCAAAAAACCACCTAGTTCAGCAGGCTCTGCTACCAATTCTCCTTTAGTGTTATTGGCACTTTCTAAATCCAACTTACCGACAAAAATATGATTACCAACATTTATCGCGCCTTTCCAGTTCAGTTGATAATGTAAATTAAAGTCTGAAGAGAAATTTTCATCCTGACGAGTAACATCATTACGACCAAATTCTACCCCTAGAGTCAGCCTATCTCCCTCGGTTGGAAAACTGATACTGTCTAAATCATCATAACCTAGGCTAAAATAGCCGCCATAGCCTCTTATATCAAAGCTTGATTTCAAAACTGCATTGCTAGAGATACGCCCATATAAAGCTCTCATTCCTAGTTCAGCGAATCCATCATGGCCAAGGGTTACACCAATTCCTGACTCCACGTCATGGGTGCGACGGGAAACATCAAGCGCCAATTTATTGTTATCAAACACACCTTGTTTCTTTTTCGTAAAGGTATAGCGGCTTCTGAAGTAAAGGTTGTGTGAGCCATCGATAGGTTGATAAAACTCGGTCAAAAATCGTTTGTTATCTCCCACTTTTAATTCATTGCGCCATTCCCCACCGTTATCTGTGATATCCGTTAAGGTATAAGCCAAATCAACACTGACATATGAGCCAATCTCTAAATCATCCTCCCAGTTCAACCCAAACTGAAAATAATTCGGCCCCCAGGATTTCGCTTTTGTTGTTAGAGTCAGTATTCGACCTTGCTCTGTATCGGAAAACTCAGTAATAACCTTTTCAAACTTGTTCAGTGCATACACCCGTTTAATGGCATTTTGCAACTGCTGCTTAGTAACAGGTTTCCCCTCACGAATGTCAAAAGCGTTTAAAATGATATTCGCGCTAGTTTGTGAGTCATTATTTAATACTATCTTGTAAATTGGCTGGGTTAATGGCGAGGCTATATCTTGTTTTATTTGAGCTTTATGAGCTTGGTAACTGGCATATTGACTATTTGGTATAGACAAGCGCTTGAGCTTCGACAGCTGTGTTTTGGCTGCGGCTTCACCCAACTGATACACCTTGGGTAAGATACTGAAATCTGTTGTACTTAATGAACCAACCTTAGGGCGGATCAGTATGTCTTTCTTGTTCAATAGAGCGATTTGTTTTTGAGTACTGGCATTGGTCATCATCGTCGATAGTTGGTTTAATACGGCTACCGCATCATTAAGCTTTGATTTCTTTGCTAATGACGAGCCTATATCAACTGCAATAACAATGTCCGCTCCCATCGCTTTTACCACATCAACCGGCATATTGTTGGAAATACCGCCATCAACCAATAACTTGTCACCATAGGAAAGAGGCTGCAATGCACCAGGAACGGTTGCTGAAGCTTGCATCGCAAATACCAAGCTGCCTTTATCAATCACTACAGCATGACTTGTGATCAAATCAGTCGCTACAGCACGATATGGGATCGCTAATTGATCAAAGCTGTCAAACTTATGTACTAGGCCTGTTGAGTTACGCAATAACTCTGACATGGTTTGCCCTAGCAATATACCGGCTGGAGATTTTAATTTGTCATCGCTGTAGCCTAAAAACACCGGAACATTGAATTTATCTCGATTTTCTTTATCTCTGTAACTTAGATCCTTACGAGGAATAATGTCCGAATATCCCTTATCCCATTTGGTAGACAGCATGATTTTTTTTATTTCATCGGCACTGTAACCAAGAGCATACATGCCACCAACGTAAGCACCGATACTGGTTCCTGCAATATAATCAACAGGAATGTGGTTTTCTTCTAAAACTTTTAAAACACCAATGTGGGCTGCACCTTTCGCTCCGCCACCACTGAGAACTAATCCAATTTTAGGACGGGCAGAAACAGACTGAGCCATAAGACTAATGGTAAGCAATAGACCTATTATCAGTGTTTTTTTCATTAATTAGATTTCTCTTTCTAGTTCGTCGGCATGTTCAAGGTATTGTTCGATACCTTTAATATTAAGAGGCCTAGAAAAGTAGTATCCCTGCATAAGGTAACAACCACGCCCAATTAGGTGCTCAAGCTGTTCGTAGGTTTCAATACCTTCTGCCACCACTTTTAACTTCAAGTTACGCGCTAATTCGACAATACTGTTAACAATAGCTTGGTCAGCACGATTGTGGGCAATATCAATGATAAATTTACGATCGATCTTTAAGGTATTCACTTTAAAGTTTCGAAGATAAGCTAGAGATGAATATCCTGTTCCAAAATCATCAATGGCCACTTCAACTCCCATGGCATGTAGCTCTGACAAATGCGATTGAGCTATATCCAGCTCATTCATCAACACACCTTCGGTAATTTCTAAACCAACACTATCTGGCGAAACCCCAGTTTGTTCGATAGCTGACTTAACCGTTGCAACATAATCAGGCTGCCTGAAATGCGCAGCTGATACATTAATGGAAAGCCTAAATGTACGTTTATACTTTTGCTGCCACTTGGCTAACTGCCTCAGTGATGCAAACAATACCCACCGGTCGATATCAACAATCAAGCCGCATTTTTCAGCAATAGGTATGAAAATATCGGGAGGAATATAGCCCTTTTGACTGTGATTCCATCTCAATAAAGCCTCCATACCAACCATTTGATCGTCATCTAGAACACTAATTTGGGGCTGAAAATTTAATTCAAACTCATGTTTTTTAAAAGCATAACGAAGATCATGCTCTAACTGTAACTGGTACTGATTTTCCTGATATCGTGCTAAAGAATAATACTGATGATTACCTCGTCCTTCGTCTTTTGCATGATACATGGATAAATCAGCATTCTTAATGAGTCCTTCGGCCGTTATCGCATGATCTGGGAATAAACTGATACCAATACTGGTACTAATATAAAACTCACGATTATTGATGATAAATGGCGTTTCGATTTGTTTTAAGATAATCCCAGCCAAATGATCAAGTTGCGTGATATCCGTTACTTGCTTAATCAAAACAACGAACTCATCACCACCAAAGCGACACAAAACCGTATTTTCATCAATGGAGTCGATTAACCGTTTCGAAGCTTCCATCAGCACCGCATCTCCCATGCTGTGGCCGTAAGTGTCGTTAATATCTTTAAATCGATCTAGATCTAAAAACATCAGGGCTAACTGCTGATTTTCTTGCTGTGCTTCATGGATGGCTTGGGCTAATTCACGATTAAATTGGGTGCGGTTGGGTAATCCCGTTAAACCATCAAAGTTAGCCAGTTGAATAAGCTCTGCCTCAGTGCGTTTGCGCTCGGTAATGTCGGAGAACACAGCCACATAATGCGCTTCTGTTTGCATTCGAGACTGCATTGCTGACAAGTTCACCCAAACAGGACATGATGGATTGCCATCGGTAATAAAGGCAAGTTCACCATGCCAGTATGGATTGTCTTCAAGCAATGCATCCATACAGTATTCTTCTCGTTCTTTTGCTAGTAAATCGCAAAAACTACGATGTATTAACGCCTTTTCTTCAACACCAATGATGGACTGTGCCGATTTATTAGAAAGAATAACTTGTTGTTCGGAGTCAAAAATCAAAATTCCTTCAGAAGTATTTTCGAAAGACTCTCCAATCATACTTAATTTATTTTCAAGGTTTCGAGTACTGGTGATATCGGTCGAAATACCAGAAACGGTGTTAATCGTTCCGTCTTCAATATTTGCTTTAGTTGGTCGCCCCTTACTTCGAATCCAACGCCAACTGCCATCACGGTGTTGAAGCCGATATTCCAGTTCAAAAGAATCTTTCTTGCCTGAAAGCATTCTCTCCCATTGTTCAAGTACGAATACTTTATCGTCTGGGTGTATATTAAGTTCATCTACTGAACGAATAGAATGGTTCTGATCTTTATCAAAAATTTTGTTGTAGTTACCCAGCTTAACTTGAAGATTCTTTGGCTCCCACTCCCACAAAAAAGAGTCACTGCTCTTCAGTGCTTGATGCAAACGCTCTTGTGTATCCAGTAATTCTTGGTTTAATAATTTAGTTTTACGAGTTCGCGCTTGATGGCGCATTAAAAATACACCTAACAGCACAAAGATGCTGAAGCTCACAACCGTCTTAAACTGCTGAGACTGCCACCAGTTTTGTAATATGGTAAATGAGTAAATATAAGGTTTTTTGTTCTGCATCCCATTTACATCACCATATAGCTCTAAGGTATATTGCCCTGGTGCGAGGGAGGACAAATTAATCACAGAATGATTTGAGAGCTGAATAAACCCTTGTTTGCTTTCTACTCCCAATTTGTTAAACCGATAGGAAATGTGATTTAAATTTGCTTCAAGGTAATCATGAGTGGCAAGCTTCAAACTCAATAAACTGACATCAGGTTCAAACACTTCATTTTTTGTCGGGCTCAGTCTGATTTCTTCTCTATCTGGATAATACGCCGTAATTTGCGCTAGAAAAACACCGTCATTAATCAGTCGGTTTTTGATCTTATCAGGGTCAAGTAACATCACACCTTTAGTCGTACCGACATAAAAACCAGCGTCAGGGTGATAAAAAGCGGAACCTTCATTAAAGTCAGCTTTCAACAAACCGTCACTCTGTTCAAGAACCGTCACTTGTTGTGCATTTAGCATGTTGCTAGCTATCAATTTGTCATCACAGCCGACGAAAAACTTTTCTTCGACCTTACGAATAAAATACACCGCTTCGCAATGAGTGCCCCAACGCTGATTTAATGACTCACCCTGTGTCTCACTTGTTTTATACTCGAATACACCTCGGTTAAAGGTACCAAACCAAAGCGTATTTTTATCAACTTGAACGATTTCACTGATGGTTGGGATCGCTTTGAGACCAAAAAAATCACTATCGAACTCCGTCACTTCATCGTTTTGGATAAAACCAAACTGTTTAAATCGAGCAAACCACAGCTTGCCATCTGGTGCCAAATGTAAGCTTCTGACCGATTCAACTTGATCAGCTAGCCTAGGAAGTATGGTCGACTTAAGAATTTGAGGCGAATCAACATCCCAAAAATACAAACCAGACGAAGTGGCAAACCAATACCGATTTCTCTTGGAGTCAAATACCACATCATAGATAGTTTTGTTCTCTAGCGAGCTATCTGTCCCTGCCCAATCCGCAAATCGAGTGATGTGCTTTGTATGTGGGTGTAGAATAAACAGGCCATCTGTACTGTTGAGCAGCAATTGACTATCTTGAAATGGTTGAATAGAAAATACGGTATCATTTGCCGCTAGCTCAGGCAGCATTATGGGTTCAACATGATGGGTTTTCCGATTAATGTGAACTACATAATTGGCGGTGGCCATCCATAATTCATCATTATCGCCATACATATTCCAAATGTCCTGAGACGGTAGCATGTAGCTGGACTTTCTAGATATCTCATCGGTAATGAAATCTGGAGTCTCATTGAAAATAGCAACGCCACGATGATTGCCAATACCCCAAATTAAATTGGTTTTGTCAGAAAAAAGTTTTTCTACTTGCTCACCTTGCTCAACATCATGTAGGTGCTGTTCAGTTAAAGACCAAATTTTCATTCCCTTTTCGGTAATAATCCAAAGTTCATCATAGGAATCAGAAGCCACTGAAAATACGGCTTGTTTCAAATGCTGTTGAGAACTGATCTTGGTACCATCAAACTTCAGTTGATATAAACCATTATTAGCGGCTAACCATACATGCTGTTTTTTATCTGAAATGATCTGATTAATAACGGCATCTTTTCCAGACCATTGCTGAATTGTGACTTTGAAGGTTTTTGTATCTATTACCGCAATTTGGTTTTCGCTGTATGCCAATAAGTGCTGCTCATCCATTTGCACAAGGCCAGTAAATTTGAAGTCATTATTAGTGAGCAGATGCGCAACTTCGGTTGCTGGCTTGTCTAAATTTTCAACAAAATAGAGACGTCCCTGCTGAGTTAATAAGTGAAAACTTCGATTCTCATACTTGACCAGCCCAGCTAGCCCATTAATCGGTTTACTTTGAAAGGCTGGAAACTGATTGAGTTCGGTAAATCGATTCGTACGTTCATCAAATACGAAAAGTTCGGATAACGTACTAACCAATATTTGTTTATCGTCTAAACAGGCGCCATTTACAAAAAACTCGTTATAAAAGTGTTCCTGTTGTCTACTACCGACTTTTTCAATGCCAGTATTCATCGCCCTAAACAAGCCTTTTTCTGTTAACAGCCAGCTGAAGCCGTCTCCATCAAAAATGACTTTTTGAACCATAGTGTCTAAGCCATCATTTTCATTCATTATACGCCGAGAAGCGTGCTCAGAATGAGCGTGAGATAAGGCTGAGAAAACCATAAAAAATAAACAAAACAACAACGCAGGCATTTTGGTCATAGCGAGTCCGACAATATTATTTTCTGGTACTTTTTAGTAGCACCACCTTTTATTCGTGCTCTCTGATGAAACAGATACAAACAGAACGAGACGATAATACGACAAATTTGTTACAAAGGTTTTAAAAATTAGAGAAATCTTACAGCACAACATTCTATAAAATCAAAGTTTTATAGTTTTTGTTTCACCTTTTTAAACAATCTTCTGGTATAAGACGCTTTACAGTCTGAAACTCTTCATCGGTAACATTGCTCATCACTAAAACAACTTGGGTGTTGGGAGTGTTTTTAGGAAGTTCTGATAAAAACACTTCTTGAGTATGTAATGAATTGCTCTCTTCTAAATATTTTTCAATTTGTTCCCCGATTATTAGATAGGTATTTTTCACCTTAGATTGCTTTAAAGCATCGAGCCATTGGACTGGCGGGCTACAAACAAGATAGAGATTCTTTAATTCCTCTTTGCATAGGGTTGTAAAAGCATTAAGCTCAGTTAGCTCTACGTTCCGCCACGGCTTTATTGTACTAAGGCAACGATCAGTTGTGGTCAACTGCAAAGACGTTGAAGCTTCAATCAGAGAAGCAGATATCATTCCTTTACCTGCACACAATTCAACTACGGGACAATTAAACTTGCTCAGTAATATTGCCAATTCATCAGCAAAGCATTTAGAAGAAAACGTAAAAATACCCAACTCGTGGTGAAGATGAACCAATAGTTTGTAAAAGCGTTGAATTTCTACTGGCTCGGTTAATCCATAGTGTGAACATCCATGAGGACACTTAATCCATTCACCGACTATGCTGGTTTTTTGTGACAAATTATAAAATCCATTAAAGGAATCAGGAATGTCACATAAAATCATTGCTTTAATATGATCCAGATGCAATGACAACACAGAGTGATCTAAATTTGATATTACCCTGCTTTCCAAAAGATCTCTAAGTTCAACTACGGCATGCGAAAACACATCCCAAAATTTTTTATGGTCTTGGATCAAGAGATCTTCTAAGGTTATTTTTTTACTTAATATATTCTCAATTAACCATTGCCTTTGCTCGTTAAGTATCGGTATTTGTTTGTGTTGGCGCTCAACAATGATTAACTTCTCAAGCGATTCAACCAAAGCTTCAGTAGTCTCAACATAAAATTGCACTTGCTCTGCCAACTGAACATCATATTTCCGCTCTAGGCTATCGGTACTTTTTTGTGGGTCAATTGAAGGATGAGAATGAAACTCTTGGTTTTTCTGCGTTTGTTCGGGATTACCTTCTGATTGTTTAAAGCATTGCTCTTCTTTGGGTTTAAAAAGCTCTACAAATTCTTGATGCTGTTCAGCTAATACTTGGTGTTGTACATTACTTGAGCCGAGGATCTCTGCAGTCATAACCATCCGACTGAGTTAATGATTTTTGACAAAATAACAAATTAATTCTTCATTATTAGTTAAATTTCGTTAATCTCAGGCATAAAAAAACCCCGACCAAGGCCGAGGCTTTTACATTAAAGCGAGTTATTAGTCTTCAGCAACAACTGAAACTTTAACTACTGCTTTAACTTCAGTGTGAAGTTGAACGTCAACATCAAACTCACCAGTGTGACGTAGCGCACCGTGTGGTAGACGAACTTCAGCTTTAGCCAGTTCAACACCAGCTGCAGTAACAGCATCAGCGATATCGCGAGTACCGATAGAACCGAATAGCTTACCTTCTTCACCCGCTTTAGAAGCGATAACAACAGCTTCTAGAGCAGCTAGCTTTTCAGCGCGCTCAGTAGCTACTGCTAGTTCACCAGCAAGTTTAGCTTCAAGCTCTTGACGACGCTCTTCGAAGAATTTTTCGTTTTCTTCGTTAGCAACAACTGCTTTACCTTGAGGTAAAAGGAAGTTACGAGCATAACCAGCTTTAACTGATACTTTGTCACCTAGGTTACCTAGGTTAGCAATTTTATCTAGTAGAATTACGTACATTATCAAATCCTCTATTTTTGACTGCTATTACTGATGTAAATCAGTGTATGGCAGTAGAGAAAGATAACGAGCACGCTTGATAGCGCGAGCTAGTTGGCGTTGATATTTAGCACTAGTACCAGTGATACGGCTAGGAACGATCTTGCCGCTTTCAGTGATGTAGTTCTTTAAAGTGGCAATATCTTTGTAATCAATTTCTGTCACACCTTCAGAAGTGAAACGACAGAACTTACGACGACGGAAATAACGTGCCATATTGACAGTCTCCTAAGTTTTCAATTCGACTTGTTCGGCATGAAGTACGGTCTTTTGTTGACCATTGCGACTGGTTTGTAATGAAATAAAACCGTCGACTTGTACTTCCATGCCAGCTTCTAAACTTTCAGCTATGAGCGCAAAACGCTCGCCACTTAATACCACTTTCATTTGCAGATAAATATTACGGAGCATATCGGCTTCATAACGCTGCGATTTATGTTCCAACAAGATAACCCAATGTGGGATGCCTGATGGACTCTTTAAGCGTTTCAAGCGATTAATTTCACCTGATAGGCTTAAGCGGTTAGTGGTCACTTAAAAGTTACTCAGCGGCTGCTTCAGCGCTTTCTTTGGTTTCACTTGCTGGCTTGTCTGCAGAAGGAGCACGACGAGAATCACGTTCTTCTTTAGCTTTAGCCATTGGTGAAGCTTCAGTCACAGCATGCTTAGTACGCATTACCATGCTACGCAGTACAGCGTCGTTGAAACGGAAAGCTGTTTCTAGTTCTTCAATTGCTTCTGCATTTGCTTCAACGTTCATAAGAACGTAGTGTGCTTTGTGCAGCTCAAGAATTGGGTAAGCCAATTGGCGACGGCCCCAATCTTCTAGGCGGTGAACGGTACCGTTTGCAGCGGTGATAACACCGGTGTAACGCTCGATCATACCTTGAACTTGTTCACTTTGGTCTGGGTGAACCATAAATACGATTTCGTAATGACGCATTTATTGCTCCTTACGGTTAATTAGCCTCGTGTTGGGATCAGTCAAACCAGTTTGAGGCAAGGAACGGATTATTTGGACTGAATTAGGCGCGAGATATTACAGAAAATAGCCACAAAGCGCAATAGATTAATATATGTGGCCACCAATTGAAGTGCTAATCACTTGCTTAACAGGGATGAATACGAAGAAACTAAATGAGCAAGCTGTCGTTTAGCTGTTTCGATCTCCTGACTATAACTACCATTACTTCGATTTTTAACGAGATAGTTGATTGCATCTTGTAGGTTAAAACAACTATTTAGCTTTTCAGCTGTTTCCCTCTGACTTTTTGAATAATTTTCAGGTAATAACACATTTTCAGGTGTTAGCTTGATTCCACCTAGTTTACATTCACCTTTTCTTAGACATTCATACAACATTCGAGCAGAAACGGGCTGTTGTCGACCTTGAATAAAAACAGGATCTCGTAATGAGTAGCTTGAAGCACTATCGCGCAAAACATTTGGAAAACCCTGTAGGTCAAGTTCATTTAACGATTCAAATAAGTCCTCAAGTGACTGAACATGATTCATCTTAACTTGCATTATTATTTCAGCCGTAACGCTTATACCCACAGCAAGTACTATTCCTCCAACGATAGCGCTCCCCCAAACAATCCCGCCAACAGCTATACCAGTAAGGCCGCCTATTTTCGTTGGATAAAATATCATACCAAGAAAAGTACACATCCCAGCTTTGCATGGAATCCCTATGCATCCTCCGTAGGTACCAACACAAAGGTGTTGATCCCCAAAAAAAGTATGTCTTTTGTAGTTTGACAAAGCTAAGCTGTATTCATTTAGTCTGCTTGGCAATTTACCGTATTGAGTAGGCTGCTGACAAATGACAGGACTTTTTGTCTCTGAGCCTGAAAATTGTATTAAAGAAGAAAACGGAGCTACTTGCGTTGCCTCATACCCCTTATGGCTTGAAGCGACATTGAGAAAAGGTTTTTTTTCTATCGAGTCAGGTAATACTCTTTCTGCGAAGGTTTGACCTACACAGTAAAAACATAAGTCATGAAGCACCTGATACATGGCATTACTTCCTGTGGATCTTGATTCACTGGAATACTAAATGCCTTTAAAATCATTTTGAAGTTAATCTTAATTCATTAAATTTTAAAGAAACTTTATTTTCATATTCGATCTAAATATGAAATGAACGATCAATTTATCAATGGCGGAAGAAATCTAATCCCTTCTGGCAACCAAAACTCATCGGCTGTATTACTATCACCATAGAACTCGACAGTATCATCATTGATTCGAATAAACGCTATGCGCCATATAGGGATGCCTTTGATTTCTTGGTCAACCGATTGAGAAAGTCTTGTATTCAATAACAGTTTAAATTCGCTATCATTGCTGATATGAAGCCTCTGCTTTAACACGTCCTTTGGAAGCGTTAACACAACACAAGCTTCGTTAGCACTGGCAGTCGATGAACAGGTTTGCCCATCTGGTAGTTTCCAGTCATGCCGACTATTTTTCCAATCGATACCCGTGATATCTCTAAAAGTATAAGTTTTTAAAGGGTTATAAATCGGAGCAAGAGATAAGTCATTTCGAAATTGGCTAATGAGCCCTTGAGTTATCTGTGCAGACAGTTGATTTGAAATCGAAGGTGCTTGTGTTGGCTGAGATTGAGATTGAACAGAAAATGTTATGGTTAACAAAATGATGAGCAATGAATGCTTAAGAGTTACAGTTCTCATATTCACCTCACTGACTATTGCTGACTACAATAAGTTACTAACAATCAACAGCGAGGTGTAATACTTATTTTTTATATATCATTAAGTTGCTGTTTGTCTTTGCCTGACTGCTTCAAATAAACAAATGCCTGTCGCCACCGACACATTCAAACTTGAAACCGTTCCCGCCATAGGAATCGAAATCAAACTATCGCAGGCTTCACGAGTTAAGCGGCGTAAGCCTTTACCCTCAGCGCCCATGGCAATCGCTAATGCGCCTTTCATGTCAGCATGATAAATGTCGCTATCCGCTTCACCCGCTGTCCCTAAAATCCACACCCCTTGTTGCTGAATATGACGCATAGTACGGGCAAGGTTAGTCACCTGAAATACAGGCACAACTTCCGCTGCGCCACATGCGACTTTACTTACGGTAGAAGTAATAGACACAGAGTTATCTTTTGGAATGATAATGCCATGAACACCTGCGGCATCGGCATTACGTAAACAAGCACCTAAATTATGAGGATCGGTAACACCGTCTAAAATCAATAAAAAAGGCTGTTCGGTTTTTTCGATCAAGATATCGAGGTCTTTTTCAATCAAAGCTTTCGCGGGCTTAACCCGAACGACGATACCTTGGTGTTGATGAGATTGCGCTTTGTCATCTAACACTTTACGAGACGCACGCTGCAGCGTAATACCAAAATTTTGTGCCAGCTTGATGACTTTATGCAAACGGTCATCATCACGACCTTGTAGCAGCCAAAGCTCAAGTACACGTTCAGGGGATTGTTTTAACAAGGATTCGACGGCATGAAGACCGTACATGATTTCAGACTTTTTCATAAAAAATCGCTGCACTCAAAAAGAATGCAGCGATTGTAGTGTTTTTTGACTCGAATACCAAACCTAGTAACGATAGATGTGTATATCGGTCAACAAAGTAACTACAGATGTGTATGTCGATCAACGAAGTAACGACTAGTGTTTATGTCGGTCAACACAGTTCTACTTCTTTTTTTTTCTATTTGGTGGACTATTCTTTTCTGCTTCAACAACCCACAAATAAACAGTTTCCATTATTAATCTTAACTGCTCTTTGTTCTGAACGCTTGATGGCCCTCGTTGATAACGCAGTTTCATAACGGTTTCGAAAACAATCTCTTGATAATTTTCACGGTTAATATCACCGTTCTTGAATTTACGATAAAGCTCCAATCCGGCGCAAAGGGTCATCGTTCTTCCAACTCCAGCCCGGCAATGAATGATAAAGTTTTGTTTTGTGTACTTCGCTAACTCTTTTATTAATTCGTCAAATTCTTTAGTTGAAACGGTACCGTGATCTCGCCATATTTTGCAATGAAATCGACTAATTAGCTTAATTTCACCATTAAATGTCACTCTATATATACTGGTGCTTCTAACCTTTGATTCCGTAGATTCGGTAGCAAGTTTTACAGTCAGATCAGGAGAAACTTTGTGATCTTTACTAGAAGATTGGTCAATTTCATCACGCTCATTCTTCGGTTTTACGCCAAAAGAGAAACCAACTTTTGAATCAATGGCCTTTTCCCTTTCTTCCTTAGTTGCCTTAGCTTTCGCATTTATAGGAAGTGGGTAATAAGGGACACAATCTTTGTCCCCACTTTGTGTTAAGTCGATGATTATACTGGTGTTACTTTGCATAGCCATCAACCAGAAATGTGCAGCTTCTTCTTCATTAATAGGATATTGTGTTGCAATATGCTTTTGTTGATCGAGCAAATCAACATAGTTAGAATGCATCGCATTTTGTTTTATATCAAAACCATCAACACTTTTTAATATAACATGAGTATTAAGGGAACAGCTGATCTCTATGAATCGAGCAAATGTAGGATTAGGCAGGCAAACTTCTAATTGCTCCCGTCCACCAAATGCTTGGCGAAGTATATAACTAGTTACATCACTGAGGTTTTCATACAGCTCTTCGATTCTTTCCTGTGTTGGCTCAAAATTTTTGGCTCCTCCCTTTGTTTTGTAATTTTTAAATAGATCACCACCGACCATTTCTTCTGTAGATAAAGGGAGCTGTAAAGATTTAAATTCTGACTGTGAACTATCTTGACGATGATATTTGACTAGTCCTGCGTGGTTCTCATCCCTTTCGCTGCATTGATTAACATCGTGTTCAAATAATGTTTGATCTTCTGAGTTAGCTTCTGAGGGTTCGAGTTCTGTATCAAGCGTTCTGTTAGCGGATAATGCACCTGATGAAGCTGATGGGGTACTTGCAGCCATAACACATCCTATTTATAACATTTCAATAAACCTATACAAAAAGTTTATGTTACAAATATGGAAGCACAACTTAATAATTGTTAACAAATAGTTTAATAAGCTGTATCAGGGTCTGTTGAACCAACTTATAACCATGCTAACCAGCAAAATATATTGCGAGGATGTTTGAACCATATTTGGGCTTCGGTCGCATCTCAAAGACTGAATAACATCATCAATCACATCTAGGTAATTCCCTTTGTTAAGTTCGTGTTTTTGAAATTTCACTTTCAACATCACTCCAGCAATAAGAGTACCCGTCCGACCAACGCCAGCTTTACAATGAATAACGACGACTTTATCTCGATAACTATAAAGCCTTTCCACTAAACTGTTAAAATAGGCAACGTCCAATGCCTTATGATCCTCCCATTTTTTAACATGGTATCGGTCTATTACTTTTGTAATACTTGAGCCTCTATATTCATCTTCCAGCACATATCGAAATGTTTTACTATCCGGTAAAAACATTTTTTCATCATATGCTATGGCTTTAACTTTAAGCCTCCCATATACCGCTGTTGAAAAAAATAATGTGGACGTAGGGTAATATACACAATTCGGTGCTTCATCCGTTAAGTCAATAATTGTTTCAACATCATATAATGAGACCATCTTCCAAAATGCTTCTCTTTTATTTTCCTTTGGATATTGAGTAGCAATAACCATTTTCATTTCAGGCACATTTATCACATTAGCATGCAGACTTTCCTTGGTCATACTCCCCTCTTCATTTGGAAGTTCGACTCGAGTCTCCAAACAAGAAAATACAGCTCGAGGGTAGCGAGCATCTGGTGTATTCCCCAACTGAATGTTGCTACTTTGATAAAGGGATCTAGTTTGCTTTTCCAAACTTGTATAGCGCTCCTTTAATGCTTCATTAGAAGGAGTTTTAACTTCAAGCTTGTTTTCTGTGTTTGTTGTACCAACAGCAGTCGGTAACAAATCATCACTTGGAGGTATGACAATCCATTCGTCGTTTGTTTTTGAATTTTCTATAGAAGAGATCGAAGCGCTAAAAAACCGCCTTAAAGAATTTGCTGTACTGGGAGAAACAAAACTAACAGCTCGATATACCCAGTTATCGCGATTATTACTAACCTGAAGGGAAGATATTACTGTAGCAGTGTTTGTTTGATGCATTTGATCAGAATTACAGGTTTCTGTTTCTATCGTTTCTGTATAAGGTGCAACCATAGCTTGAATGTAATCGGTAAGTATCGCTGCCTAACATAACTCCAAAACCAAATATCGAATAGTTAAATTATCTTTATAAACTAACCACATATTGCTTATTCATGCAATTAGGTATTTGATACCGAGCAATAATATCAACACTGAAACGAACAACAAAATACGCATAAATATCAATTAGTTAATCTGAAATTAACCATTGACTTGCTAGCATTTTTTAAGTTAAGTAGCATAGAGATCTAAATGCTGCATATAAAAGCCTAACCGTACAAGGAAAGCAAAAATTTAATTACTAGAGGCCGTTCCCAATTAGATTTTTGATTTGCTGCTGTTAATTTTTTAGGTTAAATAAGGCGGAAAATGTGAAGTGTAGTTATTCTAAACGAACATTTGACAACGCTGTTTAAACAAAAAAGAAACGCAGCCCTACGGGTTACGCCTAAAATTGGCAAACTCTGCGTCACTCATCATTCATTTAGCTCACTAAACTTCAATCTTCGTGCCTTGATTTTGCCAATTTTAGGCTGTAACAAATCAAAAAGTCTTTAATTGGGAACGGCCTCTACGGCGTGTAAATGACGAATAAAACAGCCAACCTATTTTCAAAACAAATTGGCTGTTTACAATCAATCAGCCTCTGCGCTTAGTTTTGGTTTTACTCGATTTGCGAGAAACTTTCGAAGGCTTCGTACTTTTATTTTTTGAAGATGACTTGGTATCTTTTCCATTTTGTTTCGATGAAGATTTACCTCTTGAACTCGATTTTTTACTATCGCCTCGTTTAGCCCCTTCAATATTCACACGCTCTCTGGCTGTTAAAGGTTTACGTCTGGAGCTTTTACGGCGTTTAGACTGAGCATCTCCGTCGATCACAAGATCGATCATGCGATCATCAAGATTGACACTTGCCACTTGTACCGTTACTTCATCACCAAGTTGATAAACTTGACCTGTGCTTTCGCCTACCAGCTTTTGACGTTCATGATCAAAGTGGAAATAATCATTACCAATGGTAGACACATGTACTAAACCATCAATAAACAGATCTTTGAGACGAACAAACATGCCGAAGTGAGTGACGGACGCAATCACGCCATCAAATACATCACCGACGTGATCTTGCATAAACTCACATTTGAGCCAGTCCGATACATCACGTGTAGCTTCGTCCGCTCGGCGTTCACACATAGAGCAGCTTTCAGCAAGCTTATCCAGCTCCTCTAATTGATAATGGTAACCACCTTCTGGCGTCCATTTTTCTTTAACATCACCTTGCTCTTTGGCGAGCAAATAACGAATCACTCGATGTAAGATCAAATCCGGATAACGTCGAATAGGAGAAGTAAAGTGCGCGTATTGCTCTAACGCTAAACCAAAGTGCCCATTGTTATCTGGACTGTAGACCGCTTGACGCATCGAACGTAGCAACATCACTTGAATCAACTCTGCATCAGGGCGGTCGGTAATTTGCTCCATCAAGGCCTGATAGTCAGCGGGTTGTGGCTCTGTTCCACCACCTAAGCTGAGCCCACGTTCAGCCAAAAAGCTCTTAAAGTTAGTGAGCTTCATATCAGACGGTGCTTCGTGCACGCGATAAAGCACTTCACCTTCATGCTTTTTCACAAACTTTGCTGCGGCTACGTTGGCTAAGATCATGCATTCTTCGATGATCTTATGAGCTTGATTGCGATGCCTTGGCTCAATACGCTCAATCTTACGCTGCTCATTAAAAATGAACTGGGTTTCTACCGTTTCAAAGCCAATGGCACCACGCTCGGCACGTTTTTCTTCTAACGTTAAATACAAACTTTGTAAGCATTTAAGGTGAGGTAATAACGCTTGTTGAGGGTGATCTGTACGTTCGCCGTCTAACATCGCCGCGACATCAGTGTATGTGAAGCGGGCATGTGAATGCATGACTGCTGGGTAGAACTTAAAACCAGATAAGTTACCGCGATCGGAAATGGTCATTTCCGCTACCATACACAAACGATCCACTTGCGGATTAAGTGAGCATAAGCCGTTAGACAGCTTTTCCGGCAGCATAGGGATCACTTGTGACGGAAAGTATACAGAGGTGCCACGGGCTTGCGCTTCGTTATCCAACGCAGAGTCTGTTCTTACATAATGGCTAACATCAGCAATCGCTACCCATAAACGCCAACCACCGCTTTTTTTATGTTCGCAATACACGGCATCATCAAAGTCACGGGCGTCTTCACCGTCTATGGTCACTAACGGCAAGTGACGTAAATCTACTCGTCCTTGCTTTTCGGCTTCAGTAACTTCATCGGGAATACGGCGCAGTTTTTTCTCAATTAATGGCGACCATTGGTGTGGTAGCTCATAATTACGCAGTGCAATTTCAATTTCCATGCCCGGCGCTTTATCTTTGCCGATAATTTCAGTGACTTTTGCGGTGGCCTTGACATATCGACTCGGGCGGCGAGTTAGCTCCACCACCACTACATCACCGTTTCTAGCTCCATTTTTATCTTCAGCCGCAATCAAGACTTCTTGAGTAATGCGTTTATCATCTGCCACAAAAAAGCCCATGCCGGCATCAAGATAATAGCGACCAACGAAAGGCGCTGTGCGTTCTGTGGTTAGGCGCACAATACGGGCATCTTTTTTGCCTCGACCATGCTCTGCTGCTGGTTGCGCTAATACTTTATCGCCGTGAAAGTACATCTGCATATCACGGGCTGAAATGTATAAATCGTCTCCACCCTCATCAGGCTGAAAGAAGCCAAAGCCATCTTTGTGACCAAGGACAGTTCCTGAAAGTAGATCCATACGTTCAGGTAAGCCATAACAACGGTTTCTGGTGAAAACCAATTGGCCGTCACGCTCCATAGCTCTTAGTCGTCGTCTTAATGCTTCAAGCTGTTCTTCATCAGTAATATTAAGTGCCGCAGCGATTTTTTCGCGGCTCATGGGGGCAGTTTGTTTTGTTAAATGGTCAAGAATAAACTCTCGACTTGGGATAGGGTTTTGATATTTTTCTTGTTCTCGCTTTAAATGCGGATCTTGTGTCATTCATTTTCCTTTTTGGCGCTTATCTTCTTTTTTGCGCCCTTTTTACAATGCTGGCCGGCATTTTAGTGGCCAGATGTTTCAATAGCTTTTCAGCTTTTACTTTATTTGCTTGGTTATCGAACACATTGTGATACAAGAGTCGATAACTGTGTTCATAATCAAACGGACTACCGTAACCTTCGCTAAGTAATTTCACCAACAACATTTGCGCAGGTATGTATCCGCCAGATGCCGCGGGTAATGCATATTTTACTGCGGTTTCATTATTTTCTATGACGCGTTCACCTTCATCATAGTAGCGTGCTAAACGAAATAACGCCTCATTACTGCCTTGGTTGGCGCTGGCGGTGAGTTGCGCCATACCTCTACGACTGTCTTGTTGCACACAAGTGCCTGTCAGCAGCATCTCTCCCCATAAAAACTGATACAGGGGTTCTTTAAGCACTTCGGCTCTGGCTTCAATATCTTCAACTAATTGGCAATCATCAAGTTTCACTTGCTGCAAATATCGATTTTGATGGATCAGTTGACTTAACTGTTTTACCGAATAGATATCAACCGCTTGCATTTGTGCAACAGCAGGTATAGTGAATGTTAGTACGAGAATGGTAAAGATACTACGTAACATAGATGAAATTATTAAAGACTCCATATTGAAGATCATCGACAGTATACCGCATTTCTTGAGGATATTTGGATAATTTTCAAACGGCATCAATTTTATCAGTGACTCCAATTTCAACTCCCTCGCCTTCTGACACCAATGCAAAGTGACTACACCTCGTACCACTAACCCAATATTTTGTGAATAGCTCAGCAATTTCATTAATTTAATTCGCTAGCTTGCAATAAATCCGTCATTGTTCCGTTCACATTTATTGCTGATTGCTTTTTGTTCAAACCTCCCTTAAGGTTTGATTAAGATACACGTGAGATTTCAAAAAGTTGTATCTCCCGAGCTCACGAGTATGGCTTTTCAGTCAACAATATTTCCATCATATAGAGAATCACTATGCTAATTGGAATCCCCAAGGAACAGGGTGGTGAACATAGAGTCGCCGCTTCTCCCAACAGCGTCACGCAGTTGATCAAATTAGGTTTTGATGTTGTTGTTGAAAACAATGCTGGAATAGACTCCAGCTTTACCGACCAAGCCTTTATTGAAGCCGGTGCCACCACCTCTACAGAGGTTTGGCATGCGCCATTGATTTTTAAGGTCAATGCGCCAACACCCGATGAAATAGAACGAATCCAAGCGGGTACTGTTTTAGTCAGCTTTATTTGGCCAGCTCAACACCCTGATTTAGTCCAACTACTGGCTGATCGCAATATTACCGTTCTCGCTATGGATATGGTTCCGCGTATTTCGCGAGCTCAGTCCTTAGATGCATTATCTTCAATGGCCAATATCAGTGGTTATCGAGCCGTTGTTGAAGCCGCTCACGAATTTGGCCGCTTCTTTACTGGTCAAATTACCGCAGCCGGTAAAGTGCCCCCCGCTAAAGTGTTGGTTATCGGTGCAGGCGTAGCAGGTCTGGCCGCCATTGGAGCAGCAGGCTCATTGGGAGCGATTGTTCGCGCCTTTGATACTCGCCTTGAGGTGGCCGAACAAATTGAATCCATGGGCGGTGAATTCTTAAAACTAGACTTTAGTGACGAAGACGGTGGTAGCTCTGATGGCTACGCTAAAGTCATGTCTGAAGAGTTTATTGCAGCTGAAATGGCGTTGTTTGCTGACCAAGCCAAAGACGTCGACATCATTATTACTACCGCACAAATTCCAGGAAAAACGGCACCTAAATTAATCAGCCAAGAAATGGTGGATTCAATGAAGCCTGGCTCTGTGATTGTCGATTTAGCCGCAGGCTCGGGTGGTAATGTTGAACCCAGTGTCGCTGGTCGTAAAATTGTCACAGACAATGGCGTCACTGTCATTGGTTATACCGACTTAGCGGGTCGTCTGCCTACTCAATCATCTCAATTGTACGCGACTAACCTCGTCAACTTAATGAAGCTGCTTTGCAAACAAAAAGATGGTGAAATTGAGTTGGATTTCGACGATGTTGTGACGCGAAATATGACCGTGAGCCATGAACAAAATATTATGTTCCCGCCTCCACCGATTTCAGTATCAGCCGCTCCAGCTCAACCTAAGCAAGAAGCGGTAAAACCTGCCGAAGTTAAAGAAGATAAGCCTTCCTCGATGAAATATTGGTTCGCAGGACTTGGTGCGCTTGCCTTTACCGCCATTGCAGCTACGGCTCCAGCGGCATTTTTATCGCACTTTACTGTATTCGTATTATCTTGTGTGGTGGGCTATTACGTGGTGTGGAATGTCTCGCATTCGCTACATACGCCGTTAATGTCGGTTACCAATGCCATTTCAGGCATTATTGTCGTCGGTGCTTTACTTCAAATCGGTCATGACTCAGTCGTCATCAACTTATTGGCCTTTGCCGCCATTCTTATTGCCAGCATTAACATCTTTGGTGGCTTTACCGTCACTCATCGAATGTTGAAAATGTTCAGAAAAGATCAATAGCGGAGATCATTATGTCTGAAGGGATTATTACAGCCGCGTATTTGATTGCAGCGGTATTATTTATTTTTAGTTTGGCTGGTTTGTCTAAGCAAGAAACAGCAAAGCAAGGTAATATTTCTGGTGTTCTAGGGATGTCAATTGCACTGCTAGCCACCGTCTTCCGTCCTGATACTATGGGTTTGGAATGGATTATAGCTGCAATGGTCGTCGGTGCCGTTATTGGGGTTTATCTTGCGCGTAAAGTGGAGATGACCCAAATGCCAGAACTGGTGGCTATGCTTCATAGCTTTGTAGGTTTAGCTGCAGTATTTGTTGGCTTTAACAGCTTTTTAGATCTACACCCTATGGAAGGCCAAGCGCTTCATGTATTGACTGGGGCTGAGTACACCATTCATCTCGTCGAAGTGTATTTGGGTATTTTCATTGGTGCAGTGACCTTTTCAGGTTCAATCGTCGCTTTTGGTAAGCTTCGTGGCATCATCAACTCAAAAGCATTAACACTGCCTCATCGCCATAAGCTCAATTTATTGGCCCTGTTGGTCAGCTTTGCCATGCTCATCCACTTTGCAACAATTGAGCAAAGCGTGACGACTTTGATCATCATGTCTA
Source organism: Parashewanella sp. 2210YD4-3 (assembly GCF_056591735.1). Taxonomy (NCBI): domain Bacteria; kingdom Pseudomonadati; phylum Pseudomonadota; class Gammaproteobacteria; order Alteromonadales; family Shewanellaceae; genus Parashewanella; species Parashewanella sp. 2210YD4-3. The sequence goes on from NZ_JBWQOG010000001.1 coordinate 592,628, forward strand.
TTTTAGCGGGGTTATTTGGCTGGCACTTGGTGGCGTCAATCGGTGGCGCAGATATGCCTGTGGTCGTGTCAATGCTGAACTCTTACTCGGGCTGGGCAGCGGCAGCGGCTGGTTTCATGTTATCAAATGACTTGTTGATCATCGTCGGAGCCTTGGTTGGTTCATCAGGTGCCATTCTGTCATACATCATGTGCAAGGCGATGAACCGCTCCTTTATCTCTGTCATTGCTGGCGGTTTTGGTAATGACGTGCAAGCTTCATCGAGTGATGAAGAGCAAGGTGAACACAGAGAAGTCTTTGCAGATGAAGTGGCCGACATGCTCAAGAATGCTCGTAATGTCATCATTACTCCGGGATACGGCATGGCGGTCGCTCAAGCTCAATACCCTGTTGCCGAAATCACTCAAAAACTTCGAAATAAAGGCATTAACGTTCGATTTGGTATTCATCCTGTTGCTGGGCGTCTACCCGGCCATATGAACGTGTTATTAGCCGAAGCAAAAGTGCCTTATGACATCGTATTGGAAATGGATGAAATCAACGATGATTTTTCTGATACCGATGTGGTACTGGTAATTGGTGCTAACGATACAGTTAACCCTGCCGCCATGGATGATCCAAACAGCCCTATTGCAGGCATGCCTGTGCTAGAAGTATGGAACGCAGAGCAAGTCATCGTATTTAAGCGCTCGATGAACACAGGTTATGCTGGTGTACAAAATCCACTGTTCTTTAAAGACAATACGCAAATGTTATTTGGGGATGCGAAGGCAAGTTGCTTGCAAATTTTAGACAAACTCTAATTTGCTAAGGCACGTTCAGCCAAACTTCAGAACACTTTGCAATAATTGGGTGCCAAAGCAAAAGCTTGGTACCCAATAATGAAATCTATACCTTCCTTTAGCGTAACGCTGCTAATCATTATTTCAACGCTACTATGCGCGGGGCAAGTCAGTGCCGATGATAGCATTTTTAGCTATTTTAATAATTCAACACCAATATCTATATGTAGCATCCAACCTTATACTCGCAACCTATTGAGTCAAATACCGAAAAATGAAGGAAGTAGTTATCGTAAAAACTGTAGTATCAATGGTATTGAAGCAAATCTGATAGTATTGATAAATAAAGGGAAACCAAGCATAGGAATTACTACATCACAAAAACGCATTCCCGTTTCTCCGATCACTCAATTAAGAACAATAACCATCACGGGCAGAGATGCAGACTTTGAATTATCGACCCAGATACATAATAACGAAGCTAACTATAAAGTAACCCTAGCTCCAGTCAGTAATTTTTCAGTCATTCTGCGCCATAATTGAACTCTCTTTCATATGAGAGCATCAAACTATGAAACCTAAATTAAGCACTCTAATTGGGTTACTATCAATCTATTGCTGTATTTTCCATGCCGAACTCGCACACGCCGAGTTATTTAACACCTATATTGCTAATAATACCGATCAACAAGTTTGCACTGTTCCAGCTTTAAAAGAACAGTTATTTTTTAGTATTAGTAACGGGGCTTCAACTGAAGATTGTGTCATTGATAATGTGAAATTTTGGGTTGGTCTTGCTATTAAGGGCAATCACGTTGAAGCAAGTATTGAAACACCTGATACGAAATTGCCTTATTCAAGTTCAAATGCAATCCGTCGTACAACTCTTAAAGGCGATCATGGAAATTTCGAACTGGCCGTAAAAATCTCTGAAAAAAGTGCGACCTTCTCAGTAACACCTATGCCAAACAAAGCGCTTACTGCTGAAGCAAACAAACTCTCAATCTTGACTTATAACTTATGGGGAACCAGCATTTATGGTTCAAAAAAAGTATCCGCTCGCTTTAATGAAATGCCAAACTACTTCCATAACTATGATGTATTGGCATTTGAAGAGCAGTTTGATGTAGCGCCAACAACTGCGCTTCATAATGCATTAAAGTCAGAGTATCCGTATCAAACGAGTAAGCTAAAAAAACAAGGTAAACTGCTACAAGCTGGGATCTATATCCTTTCTCGTTACCCAATATTAAAACAAGACTCAATGGTCTATCACTCATGTAACGGCCTGCAATGCTTTGCCTCTAAAGGCGTAACCTATACAGAAATCATTAAGAAAGGACAAAAGTACCACATCTTTGATACTCACACTCAGTCAAGCGAAAAGAGTTCTGACGTTAAAGCCCGTATGCAGCAGATTGCAGAGTTAGCACAATTTATAAAATCACAGCATATCCCGAATAATGAACCAATCATTATCGCTGGCGACTTTAATGTGAATATGGTTAGTCAAAATGGTCAATATGCAGATATGCTCACCTTGCTTAACGCAACCCATCCCAAGAGCAGTGGCTATCCGCTTACCTATGATCATAACGTCGATAAATGGTCCGTTGATGAACACGCTTATTACGACTATTTACTGTATGACAATGACCATTTAACACCGATTGCATCGGGCTTAAAAGTGATTGAACCGAGAAGTACAACGGTTCCCCTTTGGGGCTACTGGGATCTTTCCGATCACTTTGCGGTAGAGGGATTATTCGAATACGCAACTCCCGCTCAACGTTAGTTGCGTATAACACAGCCATTAAGTTTGTATGGGCTTTGCTGTTTTTTTTATTTAGATGCAAAAATTACAACAAACAAAAAAATACATAACACCAATCTGCTATCTATTTGGTTATAAAGTTTGTTGACACTTTTTAAACCACAATTCATTCAGCTTAATTTCAAATAGATAAAGAGATAATCAATGTATCATTCATTATCACGGCTATAAACAATGAAATCTAAATATCTGCAATGGTTAATAAGCTCGCTACTGGTATTATTCGTCAGCACTGTATCCGCTCATCCAGATAACATACAGCGGATGAATACCGCCTACCCTCGCCCATATAATATACTGCTGGCCAATAATACCCTTCAACCTCAGTGCTCCGTCCCTACTTTGCAAGAGGTAATATACTTGAGCATTGATGATGCAGGATCCAATACTAAAGAGTGCGTTCTTGATGGTATTAAGCTCTCTTTTAAGCTCTCTATCGCTAACAAAGTTATAAGCGCAGGCTTATCAACGCCATCAGGTAGCTTGCCACTCTCTAATGCGAGAGAGCGTAGAAGCATGGAAGTTAAAACCGACAACGGCCGTTATGAAATAGCTGAACAAATCAATGGTGATAATGCCGTATTTGCCATTACCCCAATTAAAGAACACCAGTTGACTTCAGAGGCTAACAAGTTATCCATCTTAACCTATGATCTTTGGGGGATAAGCGTTAATGGCGCTAAAAAAGTACAAGCACGCTTTGATGAAATGCCCAAATTTTTTCATAACTATGATGTACTTGCTCTTGAAGGGCAGTATGATCGCAAACCGACAGACTCGCTGCATACTGCTTTGATAAAGGAATATCCCTATCAGACTACTAAAATCAGACAGCGTGGCATACCAATAGAGGCTGGAATTTATATCCTTTCTCGTTACCCCATAGCAAAACAAGATTCTATTTTCTATAAAACCTGCAAAGGTCTTCAATGTCTTGCAACGAATGCAGCTATCTATACAGAAATAATTAAAAACGGACAGAAGTACCATATTTTTGATACTCATATTCAATCAGGTAACACGGACATTCAAGTACAAGCGAGAATGGATCAAGTGACTGAGTTGTCGAAATTTATTCAAGCACAGCATATCCCTAAAGACGAACCCATCATCATTGCAGGTAATTTTAATATTGATATGATCCATCAAGAGCCCAATTATCAAGATATGTTGACTCTATTGAACTCTACTCATCCCGACAGCACGGGTTACCCAATGACCTTTGATGCTGATGTCAACAAATGGGCAGCTCCTATAAACCCTGACAACAACAAGCTTCTTCATGCTTACTTTGACTACTTGCTGTACGATAATGACCATCTTACGCCGATTTCTACCAAGGTAGACGTTATAACACCAAGAAGTACAATCCCAGCACTATGGAATTACTGGGATCTTTCCAATCATTTCGCGGTGGAAGGCGAATTTGAATACGCCACGCCTTCTCAACACTGATTTTTAACCATAAAAAAAGCCCTGAATGTTCAGGGCTTTTTACATATTCAAACAATATTAAACTTGTGCTTGAGGGCGCATCGCTGGGAATAAGATCACATCACGAATCGTGTGAGTGTTGGTAAACAGCATCACCAAACGATCGATACCAATACCTTGACCTGCCGTTGGTGGCAGTCCGTGTTCTAATGCAGTGATGTAGTCTGCATCATAGAACATGGCTTCGTCATCACCGGCATCTTTCGCTTCAACCTGTGCTTTAAAGCGATTGTCTTGATCTTCTGCATCGTTAAGCTCAGAGAAACCATTTGCTACTTCACGACCACCAATGAAGAATTCAAAGCGATCTGTGATGAAGTGGTTGTCATCATTACGGCGCGCCAGTGGAGAAATATCCGCTGGGTAACCAGTAATAAAGGTTGGTTGCATCAACTGAGGCTCAGCCGTTTCACCGAAGATCTCTTCAAGTAGCTGACCACAGGTCCAGAATGATTCCACTTCGATGTGTAAGCTCTTAGCCAGCTTACGCATGAACTCGACGTCTTTCACTTCTTCATAAGTCATCGATTGGATGGTTTCATGATCTGGGTTATAGTGCTTGATCGCTTCTAACATGCTCATACGCGCAAATGGACCACCAAAGTCTACCGTGTGCTCACCGTAAGGCAGTTTAGTTGAACCACACAACTCTTGCGCGATTGAACTTAGCATTTCTTCGGTCAGATCCATGAGATCTTTGTAATCAGCATACGCCATATAGAATTCCATCATGGTGAATTCTGGGTTATGACGAGGAGACAGACCTTCGTTACGGAAGTTACGGTTGATTTCAAATACACGCTCGAAACCACCTACAACCAAACGCTTCAAATAAAGCTCTGGTGCAATACGAAGATACATTTCGATATCCAGCGCATTGTGGTGAGTGATGAAAGGACGCGCAGAAGCACCACCAGGGATGGTGTGCATCATTGGCGTTTCCACTTCCATGAACTCTTTTTTCACCATAAAGTTACGGATAGCGGTAACGACTTTTGATCGCATTTTGAACGCTTCACGCGACTCCTCGTTTACGATCAAATCAACATAACGCTGGCGGTAACGCATTTCTTGGTCGGTTAGACCGTGGAACTTTTCAGGAAGTGGGCGCAATGCTTTAGTCAGCAGCTGGTAGTCTTCCATGTTCACGTACAGATCGCCTTTGCCTGAAAGGTGCAGCTGACCCGTAACACCAATAATGTCACCAATATCTAAACCTTGGTACTTAGCTTTAAGCTCTTTTTGAACTGGCTTACCTGCATAAGCTTGAATACGGCCAGAAACGTCTTGGATCACCAAAAATGGACCACGCTTTGCCATAACACGGCCAGCGATCGAGCGTTGGATGCCCATTTCTTCTAGCTGTTCTTTGCTGTATTCACCATACTCAGCTTGAATATCAGCGGCCTTGTGTTTTCGATCGAAGCTGTTTGGGTGACCATTTGCAGGACAAGTTTCGCGAATATGCGAAAGCTTGGCACGACGCTCAGCAATGAGCTTATTTTCATCTTGGACGTGTTCAGTCATTTTCTTCTCTCGTTACAATTACAGGCCTGACTTCAGGCTAGCTTCAATAAATTTATCTAATTCGCCATCAAGGACAGCTTGAGTATTGCGGTTTTCAATGCCAGTGCGGAGATCTTTAATTCTTGAATCATCAAGAACGTAAGAGCGAATTTGGCTACCCCAGCCAATATCCGATTTCGCATCTTCAGCCGCTTGTTTATCGGCATTTTGTTTCAGCATTTCCAGCTCATACAATTTCGCTTTCAGTTGCTTCATTGCTGAGTCACGGTTTTTATGCTGAGAACGATCGTTTTGACACTGCACAACGGTGTTCGTTGGCAAGTGAGTAATACGGATAGCTGATTCTGTTTTGTTTACGTGCTGACCACCTGCGCCCGATGCTCGGTAGGTATCGATACGTAAATCGGCAGGATTGATATCAATTTCAATGGAGTCATCCACTTCAGGATATACAAACACAGAACAAAAAGAGGTATGACGTTTACCTGACGAATCAAACGGTGATTTACGTACTAAGCGGTGAACGCCTGTTTCAGTTCGTAACCAGCCAAATGCATATTCACCTGTGAACTTGATGGTCGCACCTTTAATACCGGCAACATCACCATCAGTGACTTCAATAAGCTCTGGTTTGAACTCGTGTGCTTCACCCCAACGCAGGAACATACGAAGTACCATATTCGCCCAATCTTGAGCCTCTGTACCACCTGAACCAGATTGGATATCAAGGTAACAATCTGAAGCGTCATTTTTACCTGAGAACATACGACGGAATTCAAGTTCTTCAAGACGAGCTTCTAAGTCGGCAAGTTCAATATTGGCATCGTTGAAGGTTTCTTCATCGTCTTCTTCAACGGCCAGCTCTAATAGGCCTTCGATATCTTCAAGGCCGCTGTCCATATCATCAATGGTTTTCACAACCGCTTCGAGGGAAACTCGCTCTTTACCGAGCGCTTGAGCGTTATCTGGGTTGTCCCATACTTCTGAGCTTTCAAGCTCACGAGTAACCTCTTCTAGACGCTCTTTCTTAGCATCATAGTCAAAGGTACCCCCTAAGAAGATTGGTCCGCTCAGACAACTCCTTAATTTTGGTTTTTACTGGATTTACTTCAAACATGAAATGAGTTCTTTTATCGAGTGTATATCTACATGAATAAATGAAGATACCTGTATAATATCAAGCCAGTTATTCTACCTTAAGCTATTGACGCTGAAAATAGTAAGTTGCGATATTCATGGTTACTCAATTTATCCCTTAAGTTCACTCAATAATGAAAATTAAACTTTCTTAATTTTGCAACTTTGCTCTTTACTCATAAACGCAGCTATGAAAAGTTAATCATAGAAATAACTAACTTATTGAGTTTTAATGGCAAGGGCAACTGTAGAAGTTAATGAGATCAGTGGACTTTCAGCAAAGGGGAGATCCAATGGCGAACCACTATGGAGTTGCGACTCAGCTAGGGTCTCTATTAAAACACGTAACAGTTGGCATTCAACAAACAAAAAAGAATTTTTTATTCGTATTTCCTGCAATCAAATCATAGCAGCTTGGCATGAGGGAACCCCACCAAAACACTTCCCAACTCATCTGCCATCTGACAGGCAAAAAATAAAAAACGGTGACTATTTTGCAAAAGGCTTACAAGAGGCTATCAATAAACACGAACAAACTATTTTAGAAATATTAAAATCCAACGCTACAGAACAATGTCAACCAGCCCCATTATCTCAATCCACGAGTAGTAGCAACCTTTCGCAATGGAGAACCTGTACCTCAACCGATCTTTCCAGCTCTGAAACAGCTCACATTCAGTCTAAAGCAACGCATTCTGTCGAACAATCACAGAGCGAGAGTGTTCAGGGTTATCTGTTAGTTTCTCCAAAAAACCCAAAAGGAGTCACTGACTCATCATGTTTATACCGCCCTATATCAAAGAAACCAGCAACATCAGTTGATACGCATCGACCCCACCATTCCACAACACGCTGCATATCATTTTCTCATACCTCGCAGCATAAGCCATATGCCGTAAAGAGACAGCGCTCCAGTTACTTATCACAACCTACAAATGATCCATTCCGAGACGATTGCCAAGTTTCATTAAGTGAAGAGGACAAACACCACACTCAATCATCTATAAGCCCAATCAAACCCAAAATAGACACTCCACCAGCTCAGTCAAAAAATAGACTGGTTATTTCTGATGCTCAACCTCCAGAAAGCCAATACGCAACCATGATCTACGATCCTAGTACAGGAGGAGCGAAACCATTGAATTACGAACAACTTGTATCTGAAAATAAAGAACTCAATAGGAAATTGAGGCTGGTTCAGAACGAAGTGTCACATCTTCAACAAACTATTCGAATACAAGAAAGCAAGAGAACTCAATCTCAGGTTCGGCAATTACCAAAGCAACAAGCCGAAATTAAACTATCTGAAAAAAAACTTAATGGGCAATGGGAATTGTTCCACCTATTCATAAAAGAAGCGAAACAAAGAAAGCTAGAGGCTGAGCAAGTCTACCAACGAGCTCAAGCATTAGAAGAACAAAATAAAATGAGGGCAATGTCTCTCGACAGAAAAGCCAAAGAGCTACTGGAACAAGATCAAAAATTTAAGCAAGCTCGGGACGTTTTAGAATGCGAAATTTATCGTGAATATGTTGAAATGTTACATATTTATCAGCAAATGAAACCGCATAAAAATAAAAGTGCGTCCATACTCACTACAAAACTAGATAGTAAAATACAGGAATACCAAACAAAAGCTCGCCCTAATCTATAGTGAACGTTAGAGTCTTTAGGCTCACGGTAACTTCTAACTTCTAACTTCTAACTTCTAACTTCTACACAAAATTGATGTTCAGTTAAAGCTGCGCAATAACCAAACTAAGAACAACAAGGATTACTCCAACTATAAATACATTAAGCTTTACAAGGCGCAGTAATAAGAAACCGATTGTGACAATGATAATTTCGCTAATATCATTGATTGCCGAAGTTATCACAGGGTTAAACCAAGCCGCCAATAAAATACCGACTACGCATGCATTGACGGCTCCAACGATAGCTTTCACCTTTTGATTATTCGCTAAAGCAAACCAGCCATCGAATACAGAAAGCATCAATAAAAAACCCGGAGCAAAAATAAATAAGGTGGCCAGTAAAGCTCCAACAAAAGCATTTCCTTGCCATATTGATGCCCCTAGAAAACTCGACAACGTAAACATAGGACCAGGGATCATTTGTGCAAAGCCATAGCCGCTTAAAAAGGTTTGAGGGTCAACATAATTACCAAGACTACTTTGCAATAATGGTAACACCACGTGGCCACCACCAAAGACTAACGTGCCGGATAAATAAAACTCTTTCAGTAAATCGCCATTTATCGAATGAGTCTGCAACATCAACAATAAGAATATTGAAATAAACAAGATCAAAGGGACAAAACGAACGTTAACCTTTCGTTCAAACTTCACATCACGGTACTGCCAAAAACCCAATCCTGCAGCCACCAAAAGTAACACCATTTGTACGCTAACGGAAGGTACTAAAACTAAAGCGGCAGTGGCGATACCAGCTAACGCTTTATGAGCAATCGACTGACAAAAGCTTTTTGCCATCGACAGCACCGCATCAGCTACCACAACCACAGCTAATAATTTTAAAGCAGAAATAATACTAATTAACCAAGGGGAGCTAGACCAAGTTTCAACTTTTAACAGTAACGCTAGCCCATACATGATAAGAAACGAAGGTAAGGTAAAGCCTACAAATGCGGCGATAGCGCCAGCAAGTCCCGCTTTTTGATATCCAATGCCGAAACCTAACTGACTGGAAGCTGGGCCGGGCAAAAACTGGCATAAAGCTAAGGTATGTCCGAATTGATCGTCATCAACCCATTTCAATTCATCAACAAAACGTCGACGAAAATAGCCAATATGAGCCGCAGGCCCACCAAAACACACCCATCCTAATAAAAAGAATTGTCTGAAAATTGTAAAAGCCACCACTTCTCCCACAAGCCATCAAGCTAACCAACCAGAGAGAGTGTATTACAAATTTATGTCACAAAAATGTCAGCCATTAATTCAAAGGAAAATTTGCTACCGATAAGCATAGAGAGAAAGTCATACTCAGGTGTTCACCCTAGAAAAAACATAAGCAATCGCCACTCATCAGACCAGTTGCATTTTTCTTACTTTGTTTTTCGATAGCTTCTGCTCAGGGATCTCTTATTCTTAAATTACACCGAAAATAAACGTTTGATGAGCCGTTTTGAATAGTTAAGAGTTAAATTTAATTTAGTGTCTATACTAAAAGACTAAATACCTCTAACTATACCAAATAGTTGCGCTCACATATTCTAAAAAGAATGTCATAACCATAATCAAAATCGCGCTACAGGCTTTCGCTACAGGCAAATTCGTTACACACACTGTTATGAATTGATTCATCAGTATGCAGGCTCCCAAGGAGAATCTCGATGGAAAAAGAAGATTTTGATGTATTACAAAGTTTTATTTCACAAGGTGGCACGCTAAAAATGCTTGCTGACGTGGATGATGAAGAATTAGGCACTTTATACCAATACAGTCTACAACTGGTTGGTTGTCATGATTATGAAGGTGCAAAACGAATCTTATACCTTTTATATCGCATTGACTCTTGGAACTTTGATTACTGCTTTAATCTCGCCCAGGTGTATCAAAACCTTGGTGAACACCATGAAGCCATATTCCTATTTGGTCGTGCAGGAATGATCCAAGTTGATAATCCACTTCCCGCATTCCAAGCAGCGCAAAGTTATTTAGCCTGTAAGAATTATGAATTTGCTGAAAAAAGCTTTAACGCATCAATCCGATGGAGCGAAGGTCGCCCAATGTATGCTGACCTAGAAGCTAACGCACAGTTCGCGCTAGAACAGCTTGCTAAGGAGAGTAGTAATGCCAGAGTTTAGTCGAGTTAACCATACACATACACATCACCAATATACGGATCCAGCAGTCGTTGGTGATGGACAAGCAGCGCAAGGTATCCATCATGCTAAGATGCCGACCTTTACCCAAATTGCACACCAGAGCAGCAATGCCTTCACTTTAGCCAATGAAATTGGTAAGCGACAAGGGCTGATTTCCAAACAAGAGGCCGAACGAGCATTAGGGCAAATATTGGCCAAGTTTGGTGAAGATACAACCCCTCCAATCGCTGATTTAGAAAAAACCAACATGAAAGCTATGGTGTTGATGGCGACTAACCTGAGTATCTCAACATTCAGTAATACCGCTCAAGCTAAGCTTAAAGCTCAAAAAATCATGACGGATACTCAAGCTTATTTGAATGATCAAAAAGTGAAAAAGTATCAAGATCAAATGAAAGCCCAAGCCGATCAACAGGCAAAAGCAAGAAAGGCGGGGATTTTTACCGCGGTATTTGACTGGATCATTAGTGCAGCTGAAGCAATCTACGGCATATTCAAACTTGTTGAAGGCATCGCCTCTGCTGTTGTCAGCTTTGGGGCTGATGCTGAAGCTTACATAGAAATCGCTGGTGGTGCCGCCTACCTTGCAGCTGGTGCTGCTGGGCTTGTAAAAGCCGCAGCTGAAACCTGTGCGCTAGCAGGTGTAGGTAACAAAGCTATTGAAGATAAAGTTGCTGAAATTGCAGGTTATGTGCAATTAGGCTGTGAAATAGCTGGCATGTGTGTTGATGTGTTTGGTGCTGGGTTAGCCTTTAAAGCAGCTCGCGCAGGCGCTAAAGTCGCTGAAGAAGGGGTGAAACTCGCGACTGACGTCGTCATTAAGACCACGACTGATTTAGCGGAAGCTTCTGTTAGTGCTTCGGTAGACGCCGGTGCTGAAGGAATGGTCGAATTAGAAAAAATAGCAGCTAAGGAAGCCGTTGAACAAGTTTCAAAAGAAATTGCAGAACAAGTTGCATCAGATGTTGGTAGTTCGATTGTTCAGAAGATTTCCTCTCAAGGCGCGGAAGTGGCCTCTGAGGAAGGCACAGAAGAAGGTGCAAAGATAGGCAAAAAAATACTCGTTAAACTCACAAGACGTATGTTCAAGCGCGTGTCTAAAGAGTTTGGTAAAGAAGCTATCAAAGAAATGACCAAAAAAGCAGTACAAGAAGCAATCGAGGAAACCGCTAAACAAGCGGCCAAAGAAGGTGGTGAAATTACTGAAGATACCGTAAAAGATATTAGTAAATTGGTCGGAAAAAAGGTCTCTAACCGCTTACTCAGAGGGGCTGTAAAAATCTCTACAAACCTCGCGTTTGATCTAGCTAGAGGTGCTGCTCAAGGGGGCCAACAAATCACCAAAGGTACCATTGCAGAAATTAAAGCTGTGACAGAGAAAGCCATTCAAGAATTGATCGTTGAACAAGACTTCCTCGAGTTCACTAGTGATTGGTACGACAAAACCAAGCAAGAGGAACAAAAATCAGCTAAAGATTTGATTTCAAAATCAGGAACGGCTCTTCAAGGAGCGACAGACGCCATCACCCAAACCGGTTCGATTCAAGCTCGCATCGCTGGTTCAATTGCAGGATAAAGAGGAAACTATTATGTCAGACGTAAGTTCATCATCTGCAGGCGCATCCAGTGCGACGTCGCCACAGATGCCCACATTAGATGAAATGAATCAACACCTAGATAATCTTGGTAAGAATCTGGATGGCGTTGATAAGCATGTGAGTAAAATACACAAAAATTACTCAAACCTGTCAAGCCAAGTTAAAACGGTCGAACACCCAAAACATCAGGATGATAAAGACTTTAATGACTTGGTGAATGAAAGTGTCGATAGCAAAAGTTACGACACTGGTACCCTTGATGGCAGCGCCAGTATGGAGGGTGCTGCGGCTATTGAAGAAATCAACCAGCTCATGATTAAGTTAGCGGATTTATTCAAGAAGCTGCGTAATATTTTGCAGGATTTTAACGTTGTGCAAGATAAGCTGGCATGGGACATTACCTTAGCCTCAATGGCTCAAAAACGTGATGGTATTGAGCATGCCATGATAGGGATGGCGATATCGGGTGCCGCAAGCATTGCCGGAGGTCTATTCAGTGTAGGCTTCGGCTTAGGTGGTGCTGCAAAAGGCAGTGAAGCACTCGGCATTTTAGGTCAAGGTCTTGGTCGCATGACAGACGGTGCTGGTACTGGCGCGAATGCATGGCAAACTCAGTTGAGTGAAAACGCCAAATTAATTGGTTCATTGGATGAAACCAACGCCAATACCTATATGAGAAAGTTAGGCGAAACCATGGAAAGAGCCAGAAAAACCTCTAGTGATATGGTGTCGCTGCTCGTCGAGCTAACTCAGTTACACCGTAGTATCGAAAACGCACTATCGATAAAGTAATCTGACTGAAAACCTCACAGCAAAATTATGACGTGAGGTTTTTCTTTATATCGAAATTAGGAGTCACCATGGATGAAGTTACCCAATATTTAGAGAAGCAAGGTATAGAAGTACAACCTGCGTATTTTGGTGAGAGCCATTTTGAATACGGTAAAACCTTGGAAACAGATAATTGGAAACTCATATACAGAGTTGACGATCACGTGATGACGGTTTGTGAAATGAGCAGCAAAACTCAGCCCGAAGGAATGGGGGGAGCCTTACTTGAGTTAATTCGCCAGCTTAAAAAATTCAAAAAAGAAGTCAATTCGTTAAAACAAGTTCGAGGTCGAGTACTTAAAGATTTCGGTTCGCCACAAGAACGTGAGCAACACCAAATGCTCGAACAACTGCTCATAAAGCAAGGTGCTAAAATTCAAGATGATGTGGAAGGTCCTTGGCTGGTTTATTAGAAATAATCGACTAGATACAACAAAGCCCCGCATAGAGTCGGGGCTTTTTGCATCTTTTATAAAGATAAATGGTCGGTGATAGAGGATTCGAACCTCTGACCCTCTGCTCCCAAAGCAGATGCGCTACCGGGCTGCGCTAATCACCGAAATTGGTGCAAGCTGAAATATTCAACTTAAAAGAAAGTGGTCGGTGATAGAGGATTCGAACCTCTGACCCTCTGCTCCCAAAGCAGATGCGCTACCGGGCTGCGCTAATCACCGAAAGGTGGGGTGACTGATGGGACTTGAACCCACGACAACCGGAATCACAATCCGGGGCTCTACCAACTGAGCTACAATCACCACATTTACATTTGCTAACAGAATATTCAGATACCGCTTAATTCCAAATGGTGCGCCCAGAAGGATTCGAACCCTCGGCCTCACCCTCCGGAGGGGTGCGCTCTATCCAACTGAGCTATGGGCGCTCAATCCGGTTAGCGCGGCATATACTAGGGATAACCGATGCCGCTGTCTAGCACTAGTTGCATATTTTTAATCATTTGGTCATCTTTTAGCAGTTTAACTCAAATTTTAAACATGAGCTGGTTAAAATTTGTCTTGGCAGTATAACAGATTCATGTAATTCTAGGGTGTAATAGAAAAAAAGATAATATGACTGGAGAGAGCGTATAAAATGGAATTTGACGTTATCGACCCCCAATTACCAGAGCAAGAACATCTTGACGGTCGTCTTGAAAAAAGAATCCAACGCCTCAAAGATATTCTTCATACCTACAAACACGCAAAAATTGCTCGTGATGTCTTAATTGAGATATCCAACCTCTCCGAGCGAACATCATCATTACCAGACTTCTACAAAGAAGTGCACCTATTGCTAAAAAAAATTATTGCTGCAGATAATTTCTATGTCGCCAGCCTTTGCCCATTGACCGAAGACATTGAGTTGATTTTCTTTATTGATGAAAAAAAGCCGAATCGAGACTTAATAAACCTCGAAAATATTTCAGAATTGCTTAAATTGGGGTTAACCGGCTATATCATTCGTACAGGGCAAACGTTACTTTGCGATCGAGCAAAGTTTAAGGAAATGATAGACGCTGATGAAGTTAAACAAGTCATGGATCCCCTAGTAAATGTTTGGCTAGGAACCCCTATAATTCGAGGAGAGCAAGTACTTGGCGCACTCGTGGTACAAAGTTATCAACAAGGTGTGACCTACAGTGATAGTGATATCGAACTGATGAAGTTCATTTGTCAGCATATTGCTGGCGTTTCTGAACGCATTGAGCATCAGCACAGTATGGAGCAAGCCATTACGATTCGCACTAATGAACTTATCCATACTCATAATGAACTTAAGCAAGAAATAGCTGAACGAATTCAAGCGGAAAAACTGCATAAGACCCTATTTGAAATTGCTAGCCTATGTCATGATGATTTGGATGACGAAGACTTTTATCAAAAACTCAGTAAGATATTAAAACAGTTTTTAGGTGATGGAAATTGCTACATTTCCTTATACGATCCAGAAAATCACAGCTTATTTTTTCCATTTTGTGCCCAAGATGATAAAGATAAACAAGTTATGCCAAAGCAGCGACCATTTTCTGATGGTTTGACTGAATACTTAATGAAGTGCGAGCAAGCACTGTTACTTGATAAGTCTGATTTGAGTCACCTTGTCGAAGATAAGCAAATTTACCAAAATATGGACTGCTGCCCTATTATTCTTGATATCTCACAGTGGATGGCGGCTCCGCTTTATATCGATAACCAAATCAATGGGGTACTTGCGCTATATCATTCTAATCCAGATATTGAATACCATGAGTCGAATTTAGAGTTACTTAACTTCGTGGCTCAACAAATTGCCATTGCCATTGAGCGCAAACGTGCCGCTGGCATTATGCAGCAAAATTACCAAAACCTTGAACGGGAAGTGAAACGACGCACCAGTGAGCTAGCTAATGCGAATAGGGAACTTAAGAAAGAAATCACACTGCGTCGAAAAATGGAGTTACAGTTAATCTACGATGCTAACCATGACCCACTGACAGGTTTACCTAACAGAGCCATGTTTATGGAGCGCCTTGAACAAGCTATCAGTCACATCAAACGTCATCCAGAACGACAATTTGCGTTAATGTTTATTGATCTTGATAAATTCAAACGGGTCAACGATACCCTTGGTCATATTGAAGGTGATCGGTTTTTAGTAGAAACAAGCGACCGACTGAAAATGTGTATTCGACAAAACGATACCTTAGGAAGATTAGGCGGAGATGAATTTGTGGTGTTATTAGACAGCATACAATCGCCACAAGATGCGATAGAAATTGCCGACCGTATCTTACAACTGCTCTCTAACCCTTATCAATTAAGTGGCAAAAAGTTTTACTCCAGTGCCAGTATTGGTATTGCCATCAGCTCTCTAGAAACTGAGGAAACAGAAAAGCTGTTACGATCGGCTGACCACGCCATGTATCAAGCTAAGGCTAAGGGGCGTGGCCGTTATGAAATTTACCAGCCACCGCATTAGGTGGCTGCTCACAATGCTTACCCTTTAAGCATATTCCTTAAATTGGAAATATTCGCTTTACCCGTTTGCTGACGCTGTTGCTCGCTTTGTTTGGGCTTCTGGTTTTCCCATTTCACATCATCTTGTGGTAATTCCATTAAAAAGCGACTCGGCTCGGTACGCATGGTTTCACCGAATTGTCGACGCTCTCGGCAAATCACAAACCACAATTCTTTTTGGGCACGAGTGATCCCCACATAGGCTAAGCGTCTTTCTTCTTCGACATTATCTTCATCAATGCTGGTTTGATGAGGCAATAATCCTTCTTCCATACCCACCATAAACACATAAGGGAACTCCAAACCTTTAGAAGCGTGTAACGTCATTAGCTGCACTTGATCACCAGTCTCTTCTTCACTGTTGCGCTCCATCATGTCCCGCAGTGTTAGTCGAGTAACGACCTCTGGCAAGGTCATAGGTTCATCTAAGTCATCGCCATTGAGCATTTCTGTCACCCAGCGATACAGCTCAGAAATGTTCTTCATCCGCATTTCTGCTGCTTTAGGGCTGGTGCTGTTTTCGTACAGATAATCTTCGTAATTAATATTGCGGATCAACTGCTTTATGGCATCAATGCCCTCACCTCGCTTAGCGATTTCTCCAGTATCAACGATAAACCTTCCGAACTCATACAGCGCCTTACAAGCCGACGGATTAAGAATATGATTTAATTCAGCCTCGAAAATGGCGCTAAATAACGAAATGTGTTTCTCATTAGCAAAGTTACCTAAATGCTCCAAGGTCGCAGGTCCAATACCTCGTTTGGGTAAATTAACCACACGCAAAAACGCATTATCATCATCAGGGTTCACCACTAAGCGTAAGTAAGCCATGATGTCTTTAATTTCAGCACGAGCGAAAAATGAAGTTCCCCCACTGAGTTTATAAGGAATACGGTTGGTCATCAGTGCCCGCTCTAGCAAACGAGATTGATGATTGCCACGATACAAAATGGCGTATTCACCATAACGAGTTTTCCCCATAAACTTATGACGAACAATTTCCGCCACTACTCGCTCGGCTTCTTGTTCTTCATTTCCAGCCATGATCACTCGTAACGGCTCACCATAAGCCAGCTCACTAAACAGTGACTTTTCATATACGTGGTCGTTATTGGCGATCAGAACATTGGCGGATTTGAGAATTCGCTGGCTTGAACGGTAGTTTTGTTCAAGCTTGATCAATTTTAGTTGAGGGAAGTCTTTACCTAATAGCACAAGATTTTGCGGTTTTGCACCACGCCAAGAGTAAATGGATTGATCATCATCACCCACCACGGTAAAACGCGCTCGCTCTCCAACCAATAACTTTACTAATTCATATTGGCTTGAGTTAGTATCTTGATATTCATCCACCAGCAGATATTGAAAACGCAATTGCCAACGCTCTCTAGATACTTCGTTATGTCTAAGTAATAAAGTAGGCAGTAAAATTAAATCATCAAAATCCAGCGCATTATACGCTTTCATGTGCTGAGCATAGCGTTTATATAGCAAGGCAAATAGCTGCTGTTGCTCGCCCTTAGCGGTTTTAATGGCGTGGTCAGGGATCATCAAATTCCCTTTCCAATTGGAAATGGTGGACGCTAAGGCACGAAGTAAATCCTTATCTTCTTGAAGTTCTTTTTCGGTGAGTTCTTTTAGAAGTGCCAAAGTGTCTTGATCATCAAACAGTGAGAAGCCCGCTTTTAGCCCCAAAGTTTTATATTCTTTTTTGATGATTTCAAGACCAAGGGTATGGAAGGTAGAAATCCACAAACCACGAGAAAGTTGCTTACCAATTGATTGCGCCACACGTTCTTTCATTTCTCGGGCTGCTTTGTTGGTAAAGGTTACCGCAGCGATATTTCTGGCTTTATAACCGCACTTTTCCAATAGATACGCAATCTTATTAATGATCACCCTCGTCTTACCACTGCCTGCTCCAGCTAAAACCAGACAAGGACCAGAGACATAGTGTACCGCTTCATTTTGACCAGGGTTGAGTTTCATTTACTTTTGTCATTTTGTGTCATAAACATCAATTTTAACAAAAGCAAAGTCATGATTAAACGTTATTAAAGTTGGAGCATGATAGGCTTAGGATGAAAATTGCAGCTTTGCTTTTTCTATCATTGCTGTTAACTCTTCATCACCAGTTAAGTGCACCGCCATTATTTTAAAAAGATCTCTCCATGTTCGCCCTTCACGGCTAAGAGTTAACCATTTTTGAATTACCGCTTTAATGAGCTCAACTCTCTGTTTGCGCCGATGATCTACTTTCATTAAATTTAATCCAGACTTTGAGATAAGCTTGCCAAGAAAAGGGGCCAAAACAGGATCTTTGGCACCCGCGATAACATTAACAAGTGATACTTCAAACTCTTCGTTTTCTCTTACTTTGATATCAGTAAATGCTTTTAGGGTGACGTGTTGCTCTAGACTGCGGGCTTCAGCAATGTGAGGCTCTGCAGCAAGAGTATGTCGATTTTCAAGCTGACTGCTTGTCAATATTCCTTGCTGTACTAGTGCCAGTCCAACATCTGCGGCTAAACTCACCATCTCCGCTGCCTTAAGGCAATCTATAAGAAGCTCACCTTTTGCTTGTTCAGATAAACCAGCACTAAGGTGCAGCCATCGTGTTACGACTTCGGTTGCTGTAGCCTCCCAACCTTTTTTACTTGGATCACATTTTCTTTTTACTAATTCATATTCTTCCCATTCCCTCAAAAGCCGCTTTCCAACGTTATCAAGATCAATCGCAATATGCTGAATCAATTTTATTGGCTTTCCATTAAGAGTCAGGCTCTCAAGTAAACCGATAGAGAGGACAGAAGGTCCCACTGCTCCTTCTGAGACAGGCATAACAGTAGCTGCCGTTTGCTCGTGTGCAGCGGCATGGATATATGCCTGATATCGTCGAGAGGTTTCCTGTTCACCTAGAACAGTTCCTTGTAGTTGAGTACATTGAAATACTTCAAATGCGAGCGCTCTCATTTCTGCTTCTCTTAGGCTGATGATTAAATGCTGCCAACTCCGGTAATTTCTATGCTGAAACTGAGTCAACCACCTTGAAAAAATGATTTCTACTATATCCTCAGTGCCATGAACGTTTGGTAAACATTCAATTTCTTGATATTGCTCACTGTCTTTATCATTAAGCAATGCAACGCAAAACCCTCTGATATTTGCCGCTGCAATGCGAGTTTTAAAAGATGGTCGACTAGCCAATGGCATATTATAAAGCTTCAACATTGTTATATCATCGCTCAGAACTTGTTGACTTAGTTCAAAAGAAGCAGGGCGTGGTTTACCTTTCGCAAAGGCCTCAATGACCTCACTGCCTTCAATACTTGCTTGTTCAAGACAATCAAACAAGTGCTGCCAATTTCTTGTTTTGGAATATTGCGTGCTTGTCAGCCACAAAGTAAGTGCAGAGGTTACTAGTTCTTTTTTATGTGTATTTTGCTTATCTAATTTTTGTTTGAGATCATCACAAATTTGACCATTTCCATCATTAAGAAGAAGCATACAGAATGTTTCGTAATCCGATCGTTTAATATGCTCAATAAAACTCAACCCTTGATGAATAGAAATGCCTTTCAAAGTAAGTAGTGAAAGTGCTTTTTTGTAATGACTAGAGGGTTGCTCTGTATCAAGTGATGGTTTTACTTCTGTAGGCATATTGGTATCAAGCCCAAAGACAGAGAAATGCTCAACAGCTTTAGCAGCGGCAGGTATATTAGCAGTTAACAAGCTTTCTTTAAGATGCTCCCAATTTTGAGTGGTCCGATATTCGGCGTTCGTAAGCCACTTTTTGAGTGCTTCTTCAACAATGGCTTCCCGCTTCCCTGCCCCCATCCTTGAAAAAGAGCGTTTAATCACTGAAGTTACATCGCCATTGTCATCTTCAAGTAACAACATGCAAAAAAAATTATAATCACCCGATGCAATCACTTTTATCAGACTTTCATTCAATGTCGTTGTGATTTTTTTCAGATTCAGTAATGTCAAAGTACTTGAGTTACTATCACTCACCTCTTCACTTTTAGGACTGATAGGCTGTGGTGAATAAGGTGATTGGCTACGACCATCATAATGATAAGTATTTTGATGAAAATTCTGTACTACAGACACGCTAACAGGAGCTAAAGGCGAAACTTCTTCCCGAATATGATGCCCATGTAATGAATCATTTTCAGTTTGCCCCCCTTTTCCCAAAATTTTTTTTGCCGTTTGCTCTACAAAATCAGCACCTCTATCCAAACTCCTTTCGATCTCACCTAATAACCTTGTAGCCATGGAAAACTCTCAATATCTAACAACTTCAAAATAAAATGCCAAATGGATTACTTGAAATGATGTCTCACTCTTAAGGCAGAAAGCCATATTTATAAGTAATGGCGACTTAATAGAACGTCGTTCACTATATTGAGTTATCTCATATCTTTGCTGAATGAATTCTGAATGAGAAAAAAGTTGTCAGCCCACTTTGACAGAAAGAAGAGCTTTTCTTTTTGCTAATTCATATTCTTCTCATTCACCCAAAAGCCGTTTTCCAACGTTATCAAGGTCAAGCGCAATCTTCTGAATTAATTTAATTGGATTTCCATGAGGAGTAAGGCTTTAGAGTATACCGATAGAGATAAAAGGAAGTTCCACTACATTTTGAGACAGGCATAACAGTAGTTGATGTTTGCTCCTGTAAAACAACACTGATATACGCTTGATGTCATCGAGAGGTTCCCTGTTCAGCTATTCCAGAGCCTTGAAGCGGAGTGCATTGGAATACTACAAATGAAATTGCTTTCATTTTGGCCTTTCTTATGACGTGTTTTACTCTATCAATAGGGTGCTGAACAAAAAGTGAATTAAGCGATAATGGATTACGAGGTTATATTAACGATTGATAGCTTTCTCAACGAGTGCTCATGATATTCGAAGCAAAGTCCAGAGACATAATGCTCTACTTTAACTGAAAGGCAACATACGGAATCTATGCTGATTTAACAATTCGCTGAATCAATTGCCTTGATTGCTTTTTTTATCGCAGCCTCAACTTGCTTGCACTCATATGATTGCCAAGTGCCTGAATTAACTAGAATACTAACTTTAAGATTGCCAAGAGCCTCTTTCCAATCTGATTGTCTATCGCACCAATTTTCCAAACAATACGTTAACGTTTTTGCTTTTACTTGTGTTGAATTGGCTACTTGTCGCTGTTGCCAAACAAAAAAAGAATAATGATCTAAATGCTTTAAAAAATCGGCCAAAATATCTACTGGATACTTCGCCAAACAGTTAATAATGCCAGATTGTTCTACTACCTGAAAAAGAGTTGAGGGTAAGTTAGGTACAGACTCTGTTACCTTAACGGGAAAAATTGAGATAAATCCTTCTTCGACCTCCTCCTCCTCCAGTACTTCTGAACCGTACATATATGGAGCGCTACTTCCTTCTAATTCACAACTGGGAACATAAGGATGCTTTATAACATTAGGATCATGCCCCCATTCATAAGAAGGCTGAGGTGAAGGCAATACAGAACCTGAATATGTGGCACAAGGTAAGCTCGCGCTGAAATGATCTCTGACATTATCTAATACATCATATCGAACATTTTTTTTCTCTGCCAACTGCTGCACAATTGATACAAACTCGGAACGACTTTGACCATAAAACTCAGGGGTTATCCCATTAGAAAAATGAGCAAGAATAGAGACGAACTCGCTCCAAGATCTTTCTTGGATCTGGAGCCATTTTGTAAATAAGCTTTCTATAGCTTGGGAGCGATCACTATAATGTTTCAGTGCAAGTGTAACCTTTAAATGACCATCGCCGTTACCAAATAACAATTCAGCCAAACGCTTGAGTTCTTCATCGGTTAATATAACGATATTCGCCATAACTCGACTTTCTGGTTCATCTTTATCCTGACATACCAACCCCATGAGAGTGAAGTTGTCATTACAAGTTAGAGCTGGTTGCGAAACGCCAATGGGGCTAGGTTTATCACTCTCTACATAACCAAATAGTTTTTTGATATTTCCAGCAATATCCCCGAAACCCGATCTTTCAAGTGCAGAAATAAACTGACTCCAGCTTTGTGGAGCAAATTCTTCGCGAGTCAGCCACCGAAGGATCATTTGCTCAACAAAATACTCAAAGCCATGCTCTAATACTCCAACATCTTTTTGGAGTATATCCACACAGTGACAATTTTTATCCTTCAGTAACACCATCCCAAAATGTCGAACATTGATTGTGCTTCCTGCCGCTATTCTAAGTATTATATTGTCTTTATTTGCATTGGGCGGAAACTGTAAATGCAGTTCTTTAATTGTTTCTAATGACAATTCAGGCCTAGAAGATGTTGGTTCTGGCAGCAATTCAGTAATTGTAAACGGAGGGATTTCGCTCGGGCTTGTATTCTGAAGACAATATTGATTGAACTGTACAATTCTATCATTCGCCTGAGATTGCTCTGATTGAAGAGCAACAAAGACTCTACTGCGAGTCACAAACAGCCTAAATCCCCTAAAAAATGTTCTAGTGGGTTCTATAATAAATCCCACAGTAGTCCGAACTGCCGCTTCCACTTTATAACCTCATCATTCTTATTTGCTCCCCTTAAAGCATAAAACATGCTGCGTATGCCTTAACTTATGATTCGTCTGTAATATTTAATCAAAATACACTTAGGTAAATTGTATTTCCCACTTACTTAACCGTTACTGAATACAAACAAAAAAAACACTTTTAATTAACCCAAAATCCCTTCCTGTACCAACTCTTAATAAATACTCGCTTTTCAAAAAATCACTTATCACTTGGTATTAAACTATGCTTTTAATTTCAACATATTTGAAGTCTCTGCGAGATCCCTTATGAAAAAATGGTTGTTCATAATGTTAATCCTTACCGCTGTCATTTTTGGTAGTGTTATCGGTTTCAACTTTTTTGTTCAGGGCAAAATTAAACAAGCGATTGCCAATATGCCAGAACCTACCATGCCAATTACAGTAGAGGTTGCACAACCCAAAAACTGGCAATCGACCATTAAAGCCATAGGGTTTATTGAACCGATTCAGGGAGTCGACGTCTCCAACCAGTTATCTGGGCTTATCACCAAAATCAAATTCAATAACGGTAGACGGGTAAAAAAAGGCCAAGTATTGCTGACCTTAAATGCGCAAATTGAGCAAGCCAATTTAAAAAGTAAATTAGCTCAATTACCTGCCGCCAAAGCTGATTTTGATCGATTAACCAAGCTATACCGCAAAGACTCAGTATCTAAACAAGACCTAGATAAAGCCCAAGCCAACTACCTTGCCATGAGCGCCGATATTCAAGCCTTACGTGCCACTATCGCTCAAAAGGTTATTCGTGCTCCGTTTTCTGGATTAATTGGTATCACCGATGTTCACTTAGGACAGTTTATTCAAGCAGGAACAAAAATAGTGCGGCTTGAAAGCGTTAAGACCATGAAAATCCGCTTTAATATTACCCAAAAGCAACTGCCTAATATTGCTATTGGTCAATCGCTAGATATAAAAGTCGATGCTTTCCCCAATAGAATCTTTAAAGGACGTATTTCAGCTATTGAACCTGCGGTGTTTTATCAAAGTGGGTTAGTTCAAATTCAAGCGGAAATACCCAATAACGATGAGCATTTACGAAGCGGCATGTTTGCCAATGTCAATGTCATTCTTCCTCCACTTAAACAACAATGGGTGCTCCCTCAAACCGCAATTAACTTTTCTTTATACGGCAACTCAATTTACATCGTTAAAAGTCAGCAAGAACAAGGTAAAGCAATCAAAAGGGTCTACCCTGTTGCGGTGGAGGTACTTGAGCGTCATGGCAACCTTGCCTTAGTTAAAGGCAACTTAAAAGCTGGAGAAAACTATGTTACTTCAGGCCAAGTCCGACTCAGTAAAGGCAGTAAAGTCAAAATCATTAAAGATACAGCGTTGAATTTACCAACTAAAATGCCTGAGCTTTAATGGAGGTTTGCCATGAAATTTACTGATATTTTCATTCGCAGACCGGTTTTTTCTGTATGCATCAGCTTACTTTTACTGTTACTGGGATTAAACGCATTAAAAGACATGCAGGTGCGTCAGTATCCAGATATGACCAATACCGTTATCAAGGTAAATACGGGGTATTACGGTGCCGATGCCAATCTGATCCAAGGCTTTATTACTCAGCCCGTAGAACAAGCGATTGCTCAAGCTGATAATATTGACTACATGACATCTTCAAGTTCAATGGGGTCTTCCACCATTACGGTACAAATGAAGCTGAATACCGATCCAAACGGTGCCTTGGCTGACGTACTGGCTAAAGTGAATTCTGTTCGCTCACAACTACCGAAAGAAGCTGAAGATCCCACGGTGGAGATGTCAACAGGCTCGCAAACCTCTGTCATGTACATTGCATTTTCCAGCGATAGTCTGAACTCCAGCCAAATCACTGATTACCTTGAACGCGTCATAAAACCTCAATTCTTTACCGTTAACGGCGTTGCTAAGGTAAACCTGTTTGGAGGGATCCCCTATGGAATGCGCATTTGGTTAGATCCAGCCCGTATGGCCGCATTTAACCTCTCGGCCACCGATGTTAGGCAAGTGCTACAAGCCAATAACTTCCAGTCAGCGGTTGGACAAACCAACAGTTATTTCACCTTAATGAATGGCTCTGCCGATACCCAAACCACTTCTGTGGCAGAGCTAAAACAATTAGTGATCCGCAGTGAAAAGGGAAAAATTGTTCGCTTAGGTGATATTGCTAAAGTCAGTTTGGATAAAAGCCATGATGTGTATCGTGCCTTAGTCAATGGCAAAGAAGCGGTAGTAGCTGCAATTGATGTTACACCAAAAGCGAACCCGATCGTCGTGGCTAAAGACGTGATGAAACTTATGCCAGAACTGCAAAGAAACTTGCCACCATCAATAAAAATGAAAGTGCAGTATGACTCTTCTCAAGCCATTAATGAGTCTATTGACGAGGTCGTGCAAACCATTGCAGAGGCCGCGATCATCGTTATTGTAGTGATCAGTTTATTCTTAGGCTCGTTAAGAGCAGTGTTGATCCCCGTAGTGACCATTCCGCTGTCTTTGATTGGTGTGGTGCTGCTTATGAGTATGTTCGGCTTTACCATTAATCTGATGACGTTATTGGCAATTGTATTAGCCATCGGCTTAGTGGTGGATGATGCCATTGTGGTGGTGGAGAATGTCGACCGCCATATTAAGCTTGGCGAGTCCCCTTTTAATGCAGCGATTAAAGGTACGCGTGAAATCGCCATGCCAGTGATCACCATGACCATCACTTTGGCCGCTGTTTATTCACCGATAGCCTTAATGGGCGGCATCACTGGCGCCTTATTTAAAGAGTTTGCTTTAACCTTGGCGGGAGCGGTATTCATTTCAGGCATTGTCGCTCTCACCTTATCTCCCATGATGTGCAGCAAAATGCTCAAAGCTCATGTCAGTCCTAATCGTTTTGAACAAGGTATTGAACGCTTTTTGACAGGACTGAGTAGTAAATACGATCGTGCATTAAGTGCGGTGTTAAATAAGCGTGCCGTTATTCTTGTCTTTGCAGCGCTGGTGATGGTGTCCTTGCCATTGATGTTTAAGCAAATCCCGACTGAATTAGCCCCTAAGGAAGACAATGGCTTAATTGTGGTGATGGCTACAGCCCCTTCCAATGCCAACCTTGATTACATTCAAGCCAATATGGCACTGGTAGAGCGCATCATTTCTGCTGAAAAAGAAACCGACGATACATTAACAATGGCGGGCATTCCGAGTTCCAATCAAGCGTTTGGGCTTGCACCATTAGTACCTTGGAGCCAAAGAAATAAGAGCCAAAAACAAGTTAATCAAGTATTAACCAAACAACTTAAAGACATACCAGGAATCGCCGTAACTACCTTTCAAATGCCAGAACTACCGGGAGCAGGTGAAGGGTTACCGATTCAATTAGTGATCACCTCAGCTAATAGTTTTGAGAATTTATTCACCCTTGGCACACAAGTATTAGCTAAGATACAAAAAAGCCCATTATTCGTGTATTCCGATATCAATTTGAAATACGATTCGGCCACCATGAAGCTCCACATTAAGCGTGACCTAGCAGGAGCGTACGGCATCACCATGCAAGAAATTGGTTCAACGTTAGCTACTTTTATGAGTGACGGCTATATCAACCGCGTCAACCTAGACGGACGCTCATATGAAGTGATCCCACAAGCAGCACGTAAGTTACGTGATAACCCTGAGGCACTCGCCAATTACTATGTGAAAGCCGCTGATGGTCGCTCCATACCATTATCCAGCTTAATTGACATCAAGGTTGTTTCAGCGCCGAAGTCTCTACCCCACTTTAACCAAATGAACTCAGTGTCTATCAGTGCCGTTAACGCCCCAGGCGTAGCGATTGGAGATGCTATCAAGTTTGTTGAAAATATCGCTAAGACTGATTTGCCTAAAGGATACAGTCACAGCTATTTAGGAGAAGCGAGACAATACATTACTGAAGGCAGCGCCCTTTATCTCACTTTCTTACTCGCCATCGCCATTATCTTTTTGGTACTGGCTAGCCAATTTGAAAGTGTACGAGATCCCTTGGTCATTTTGATTTCAGTGCCTCTTGCTATCAGCGGTGCACTAATGGCCTTGGACTGGGCTCATTTAGCACAATTAGCCTCTTTAAATATATATTCACAAGTAGGGATGATCACCCTTGTTGGTCTTATCACTAAACACGGTATTTTGATGTGTGAGGTGGCAAAAGAAGAACAAATAAACCAAGGCTTATCACGCATTGATGCCATAAAACTCGCTGCTTCGGTTCGTTTGCGCCCAATTTTAATGACAACAGCTGCAATGATCGCGGGTTTGATCCCTCTGCTTAATGCCATTGGCGCCGGTGCCGCAGCACGATTTAACATTGGTTTGGTGATTGTTGCAGGTTTGGCTATCGGTACGATATTTACCTTATTTGTGTTACCCGTAATTTACTCTTATATCGCGCAACAACATAAACCATTACCTGAAGTGAACGAATAGAGAGATTAAGCAAATGGCAACTGAAGTAAGACCTCTTATCTCCTCGGGTGAAATACAGCCTCCTAATTACAGTGAGGTAACACGAAATCAACCACCGCCCTATGAAATGGCGATACAGCCTGTCATTGTCGACCTCAACGACAATTCATTTAGAATAAATAGTGATGAAAATAATGATGATTATGTTTTGAATGACAAGTGCTCTCAGTGCTTTCGTAAATTTTGGCGATCGCAAAACACTGGTAATCCTGATGGTTGTTGCGCAACTGTTTTTTGTTGTATACCTGTTATTATTTATGAGACTTTAGGATTAAATCAATGTTTTGCTAAATTTCAACGCTCACCCCATTCTTTTTGATAGAATCACACTATTCGTTTTTACTGAGTACAAACCATGCTAAACCCCAAAAAAATTGAAGATATTGCTAAACAACTTACCGAAACTATGCCGGAGCCCATCAAGCAATTTGCTGGCGAATTTGAGCAAAAAAGTAAACAGGTATTACAAAATCAATTGATGAAGTTGGATTTTGTTTCGCGAGAGGAGTTTGAAGTACAGCAGCATGTGTTATTAAAGACCCGTGAAAAGCTTGAACAGTTACAAGCACAGGTAGCTGAGCTTGAGAAGCAAATCAATGAGCGTAAAAGCGATTAATTGTTATATTCGTTATTCAGCTATAACTTGATGTGGTGGAATATTCGCAGTCTGAGCTGTCATTATCAGTCAATTTAATCCCACGTTCCAACAAAACATGCAAACAAACCTCAGTAACCACTGGCTTCCAGTTCTCAACTTCACTTTGTGAAACCATAGATGCAGCGGATTGAGTATCCGCTGCTTCCCCATATTTTGATATTGCATTTACAATATACTGAGCCTCTAGCTTGGTCTTGATAATGGATTCCACCCAAAGTTCAAAACCACGTTCATTATGGAGAAACTCTGGGAATGAAAGCTCACGTATCTGGCTTAGTAATTCTGTAGAGTCGAGCTTGCCATCTGTTTGCTCTTTAGTTGACTTCTGTGATGAAAACTCACATTTTTTTTGACTATCCGATAATTCAGGTACTTGAGGCTCAACATCGTCTTGAACAGTAATCGTTCGACGCACATGAACTGGCACAGTTGGAATAATTTGAGGTGGGGCAGACTGCTGTTGCAGACTTCTGTTAGGCTCTGTAACTATTTTTGACTGTGGCTTAACCTTAGAATTCGGATTTGGTTTCGCTATTTTCTTAACGTTTATCGCTATATTTTGCCTATCCAAAGGCCTAACCTCATCATCGAATAATCTCGTCACACACTTGCCCAATAACCCACATACCACAGCAGGAATGACTATCGGCCATGCAATGACGCAACAGGTAAGCCCGCAACATAAAAGGCAATCATTTTGCGTAAAAGGTTCTGGTGCTGGCTGCTGATGAAACTGCTCAAAAGGAACATGCTTTGGCCCTTTAGTGACAACATAACCATCATCATAAACGGTTGAACCCGAACTATTATCACATTGTACAGGAAGATTATTGAGTGCTTGATCGGCAGGAATTCGATAAGGTACTTGGTTAGTAATCATAAATGTTAAAAACATGAAAGATTAAGCACAGTGTTGGCTTTCTTTCATGCTTAAACAAGTTAATTAACGTTCATCACTTATCCTTGTCGTCTTTATCATCCAAGCGATGATCCGGCTTTACTTCATCAGTTTTACGCTCAAAGTCGCCTTCAAAGACATCACCATCTTGTTTAAAGTCACTTTGACCAAAGCCTTGTTGATAATGAAAACCAGCCTGACGATTCACAATTTGAACCTTCATCTTTGCTAAAAGGAAGTTAGCGATGGGTTTACGAGTAAACGGAGTTAAAAATAAAATACCAACGAAATCAGTAATAAAACCAGGTAAAAAAAGCATCACACCGGCAATAGCCAGCATCATACTTTGGATGATTTCTGAGCCAGGCATCTCACCATGATCCACTTTACTGCGAACTTTTTTTAAATTCTCAATACCCTGACTGCGAACTAAAGAGCCACCAATAATGGTGGTAAGAATAATCAATGCTACGGTATTCCATGTTCCTAACACGGTACCAACATGGATCATCAAGGCTATTTCTAAAATGGGCAGTAAAATAAAGATCCCAAGTAAAGCAAAAATCATTCGATCTCCAAAAATCAAAACTCTATGAATAATTTATGGGGGTTATTCGGTCTTATTTCAAGTTATAACGAAATATAGTGTAACCTATTGGACAACCACCATAAGCCTTAGTTCTATTTATGATACCAACAGAGAAACAATTACACTTGCTGATCACTAGCGTATCAGAACTTGACCAAGCAAAATCTCTTGCAAGATTAATAGTTCACAGTCAGCTAGCCGCTTGCGTGCAATGTTATCCTCAAGTGAGCTCGATTTATCTATGGAAAGGGGAAATATGTGAAGACCAAGAAGTTATACTGCACATTAAATGTTTGCAAAAACATATACCTAAGCTTGAAAAATTGATAGAAAATCATCACCCTTATGACACACCTGAGCTGATCGCTCTTCCGATCGATCAAAGCTCAGAACCTTACTTGGACTGGATAAAGACGTCGACTCAGCCATGAAAAAACTCATACACACTTTTTTTGCTCTATTTATTAGTATCCCTTTAGGGTACAGCCTTACGGCTCAAGCGGGTATTTTTGATACTCAGCCAGAGCTATTGCCTGTCGAAAAAGCCTTTGATTTAGAGGCCAATCAAGCTGGCGATCAATTAACGCTAAACTGGGTCATCGATTCAGATGGCTACTACATGTACAAGGATAAGCTCAAATTTTCCATCAAGGGTGCCAAGATGGGAGCTGTGCTATTGCCAAAAGGCAAAATGCACCATGATGAGTACTTTGGCAACCAAGAAGTTTATACCAACTTTTTAGAGCTATCTGTGCCACTTAAAGATGTGACGCAAGGCGCCACGTTTTCAGTAACATTTATGGGATGTGCAGAAGGTCGCTTATGCTACCCACCTACAACACGAACCATTGATTTAAAATCAATTACCTCGGTAGTAAAGTCTGAAAAGGCTGCTACAGCGACAGAACCAGCCACTAAAGCAGAATCCAAACCTGTTGTAAGCGAGCAAGATAGTCTGAGCCAACTGCTGTCTAACAATAACTTGTGGCTGACCTTATTGATATTCTTTGGTTTAGGTGTCGGCTTAGCCTTAACGCCATGTGTCTTTCCAATGTATCCCATCCTTTCAGGGATCATCGTTGGTCAGGGTAAGAGCTTGTCATATTCTAAGGGCTTCGCTCTATCGATGGTCTATGTACAAGGTATGGCCATCACCTACTCCATATTAGGTCTTATCGTTGCTTCGGCTGGCTTAAAGTATCAAGCGGCTCTTCAGCAACCCGCGGTACTGATTGGGATCGCACTCCTTTTTGTTGTTCTCAGCTTATCCATGTTTGGCTTGTATGATTTGAAACTGCCATCAAAATGGCAAGAAAAAATGAATTCAGCCTCTAACAACCAAAAGGGCGGTAACTTCCTTGGTGTGTTTGTCATGGGGGCGATTTCTGGCTTAGTTGCTTCACCATGTACCTCTGCGCCGTTATCTGGCGTGTTAATTTACATTGCTCAAACGGGTGATTTAGTACTCGGCTTTTTGGCTCTGTATATTCTCAGCATGGGCATGGGACTGCCGCTTATCATTATGGGAACCTCTGGCGGTAAACTACTACCTCGTGCAGGAGGGTGGATGAATATCATCAAAACCGTATTTGGTTTCTTGCTCATTTCAGTGGCCATCATGATGCTAAGTCGCATTTGGTCAGGTGCAGTGATGGATGTGATTTGGTCACTCTGGGGCATCGCACTAGCAGGCTACTTGTTGCACGAGAACCGTAAAACTGAGCACAACTGGAAGCACAGCACCCGTGCCGTTTTACTGGCCATGTGTTTTATGGGCAGCTTCTCCTACGGCTTTAAATCGGTGATGTTTAAGCTTGGCTTTAGTGTTCCTGTTGCTGAACAAGCCGCTAAAGTTGAATCAAAAGGTTTTATTAAAATCAAAACCTTAGCTGAGTTACAGCAAGAACTGGCTAAAGCCAAAGCTGCAAACAAAGCCGTAATGGTGGACTTTTATGCTGACTGGTGTGTCGCTTGTAAAGAGTTTGAACACATCACTTTTGCTGACGCTAAGGTTAAAGAAAGAATGGATAACATGGTGCTAATCCAAGCTGATGTGACCCAAAACGATGATGACGATATTGAGCTTTTGGAAAACTACGATGTCTATGGTT
Source organism: Parashewanella sp. 2210YD4-3 (assembly GCF_056591735.1). Taxonomy (NCBI): domain Bacteria; kingdom Pseudomonadati; phylum Pseudomonadota; class Gammaproteobacteria; order Alteromonadales; family Shewanellaceae; genus Parashewanella; species Parashewanella sp. 2210YD4-3. Next base: position 624,029 of record NZ_JBWQOG010000001.1, read on the forward strand.
TGCCGACCTTAATATTCTTCGACACCACAGGTAAAATCCGCGATGAGTATCGTGTTACTGGGTTTATGAAGCCGGAGCCTTTTGCTGACCATTTAGATTTATTGTTGAAATAAACGAACAGTATTAATCAACCCAATGCCGAATGTCTTTTACATTCGGCATTTTTATTTTTTATTGAGAAAAGTTGCTCAACTTACCTAACACATAATCAAATGCTCTGGCAGCACCAGAATAACTGTAACTATTCAATGAGCTATCATCCTTTTGATATTGAACTGTGAGAGTATCATAAGTGTTATGCAGCAAAGTATTGACCTTATCGATATCTGAAATATCCACACTCAACCACGCATTCGAAGAGCACGTAAAGGGGATTGTTGTCGACCCTTTTGTCTGGCCTTGGCTAATACCTTTGAAAACAACCTGACGAGTGACGCCATCCGTACACTTAGGCTTAGAGGTTTCATAATAACCCATTTTGCAATTTGAGCCTGCTGTATCACACTGCATAGCAAATTGTATTGATGACGCATTGTAAGGAAACGATATGGCTGCTCGCGTATTACCATCATCCAAGATTTGCCAAGCTCCGAAATTAAGTATGGGGATTGCTAATGCAGGCACGCTTAAAGCAACCAATAAGACTAACTTTTTCATTTAACTAACCTCTTGATGTGTGAATAATGACAGAAAATGAAATGGCTATAGATCCCCTTTAAACAGATTATTAGGATGCTGAGTCCAACTCATGTAAGGCTTACCTGTATCTCTTTTTTCCATGGTGATGCAATCGGGAACTGGGCAAGTGATTTGGCATAAATTGCAGCCCACGCATTCTTCCTCTATCACTTCTAACGTTCGCTTACCGTTATTATCAACATTCATTGAAATGGCTTGATGAGCCGTATCTTCACACGCTGAATAACAGCGACCACATTCGATACACGAATTTTGATCGATATTCGCGACAATTTTGTAGTTTAAATCTAGGTACTTCCAATCCGTTAAGTTTGGAACTGCCAAGCCACGAAATGCTTCGGTATTTCGGTAGCCTTTGCTGTCCATCCAATTTGATAAACCATCACAAAGCTCATTAATGATTTTAAAGCCGTACAACATGGCCGCAGTACACACCTGAACATTGCCAGCACCAAGTGCAATAAATTCGGCAGCATCTTTCCAAGTCGTAATTCCACCAATCCCTGACATCGGCAATGATGCTGTTTCTGTATTACGAGCAATTTGCCCCACCATATTCAAAGCGATGGGTTTAACGGCACTGCCACAATAGCCACCACTGGTGTATTTACCACCGACACTGGGAGTGCCCGCCATAGTATCCAAATCTATTTGGGTGATGGAGTTGATAGTATTAATCAGTGACACAGCATCTGCACCGCCTTTTAGAGCAGCATTTGCTGATAATAAGATATTGGTAATATTGGGTGTGAGCTTCACAATCACAGGCAGTTGAGTATGCTTCTTGCACCATGCCGTGACCATTTCCACGTATTCTGGTACTTGCCCTACTGCCGCACCCATCCCGCGTTCAGGCATGCCGTGTGGACAGCCAAAGTTTAACTCAATCCCATCACAATTGGTTTCAGCCACACGCTGTAACATCTGTTGCCAATTTTGTTCCTCACAAGGCACCATTAGGGAAACAATCACAGCTCTATCAGGCCAGTCCTTTTTGGTTTGTTTAATTTCATCCAGATTGACTTGAAGAGGTCTATCACTTACGAGTTCAATGTTATTTATTCCTAAAATGGCTCCTGATTGAAGCTTATGCGCCGAATAGCGGGAGCTGACATTCACGACTTCTGGATCCTCACCCAGAGTTTTCCAAACAACGCCTCCCCAGCCTGCTTCAAATGCTCGATAAACGTTATAGGCTTTATCGGTTGGTGGTGCTGAGGCTAGCCAAAATGGATTAGGGGATTTAATACCAATAAAGTTGTTCGTAAGATCAGCCATGGGATTGTTGCTCTAAATATTGATGAATTGAATAGGCCGCTTGCTTTCCATGCTCCACTGATTGCACTGTGAGATCTTCACCATCGTGATAAATGCAATCTCCACCAGCCCAAACGTTACTCAATGAGGTTTTATAATCTGAATCAACCTTAATTCGATGACGGAGTAATTCAGGTGCTTCACTGCCAGAAAAACACTGACCATCAAATTCTTGACCTATGGCTTTAAATACGGAGTCCGCAGCCAATTCAAAATGTTCTTGTTGTGATTGTAATTTTCCAGCATCATCAAGCTGAGTTCGCTCAAACTGAATAGCGATAAGTTGATGCTTTTTATTGGTTACAATCGAAGCCGGCCTTGCCCAAGTGATAATGGCAATACCATTTTGACGAGCAAACTCCATTTCTTTATGGGTTGCTGACATATTTGCGACACCACGACGATACACAAGCGTTACCTGCTCTGCCCCTAACCGCTTAGTTTGGCAAGCAATATCAATAGCCGTGTTTCCAGCACCAATCACCACCACTTTATTACCAACGGGTAGATTGGATAAGTCTTCCGCTTGCCGTATGTCAGTAATAAAATCTAGGCTGTTTTCCAGTCCCGATAAATTGTCTTGCTCTAACCCTAGCCGCTTACACTTGGTTAAGCCTAAGCCGAGAAACACCGCATCAAACTCTTGCCGCAGTGCATCCAGATGAACAGAATGGCCTAACTCTACTTGTGTATTAAGCTCAATACCGCCAATGTCCATAATGAAGGCTAGCTCTTTTTGAGCAAAGTCATCCTGCATTTTGTAATGAGCAATACCATATTCATTTAAGCCACCCGCTTTGGCGTTTTTGTCGAAAAGCGTCACTTGATGCCCTTGCCGAGCTAAATGATGAGCACACGCCAGTCCTGCGGGGCCAGCCCCTACGATGGCAATGTTTTTTCCTGTATCGGCTAAGCGCTGAAAAGGGTGAGTTTTAGGGGTAAAGTTGTCCAAGGCATAACGCTGTAAACGACCAATATTTATTGGAGCATATTCAGGATCTTTATTGCGAACACAAACACCTTCACACAGCACCTCTGTAGGGCATACTCTGGCGCAACTGCCGCCAAGAATATTAGCTTCCAAGATAGTTTTGGCCGCACCTTCGGTATTGTTATCGGCAATTTTTTGAATAAAAGAAGGGATATTAATGCCTGTTGGGCATGCTGAAATACACGGAGCATCTTCACAATATAAGCATCGGTTTGACTCAATATAAGCTTGATATTGACTCAAGGCTGGTTTTATATCACTAAAATTTTGCTGATATTCTTGGACTGTCAAACGGTGGCTTTGAATATCAATTTTTCTATCGTTACCCATAAGATTTGTTGATAAAAAATACAGGTAGACAGACTAATAATTCACCATTTTATAAACAATAAAAAATCAGTAATTGGTCAGCTTGAATTCAGCACTAAAGGTGCAGAACTTCTGCATGAGTAAATAACATATACTCAATTCATCTTGCGAGTGAACTTCACCCACTTAAAATGAAAAACACTTGAAACTAGACTTTATAAGTTATCTTATGTGCTCTCGTAATTCATTATTCGTCTACAAAGCGAAGTTAATCTTTTCTCTTTGTTGCGTTCTTTTTTCTAGCCTAACTTACGCTGAAGCGCAAGTGGTTCACTCCTTATCAGTCCAGCAAAATGATTTTGGTTCTCCCACCCCAATTGGATTTATCTACACCAGCACCAATAGCTCACTAGACAATAAAGTGATTCGATTAACTCGCTACAGTGATGGTTCTGTAGGCGACGAGAGCTTCTATTCAACACAAGGTAAAGGCGCAGCCGATCCAAATCGTTCAGGCAGCAGTTATGGCAATTTTAACTCTCAAGGCGCTATTCGAATCATTGGCAATTATTTACTTGTGGTAAATGCAGGCGACAGTACTATTTCTGTGTTTCAGATAAACAAAGCTGACGGTAATTTAGCTTTAGTCTCTAAAGTCCCATCCGGCGGTCTGCGCCCCGTTAGCATCGCATCTATTAGCATTATAGGTAATGACGAGGATCGCTGGGTATTGGTCGCCAATCAAGAAAGTAATCCTGTTATCATCGGAGATGAAGGCAATCTCCAACAATATCCGTCTAAAGATTATTTTTCACAAGATCTGACTCAGCCCGATCCCAGCGATCAAAATCGAAACATCACGATTTTTCGCTTTAATACTCAAACAGGTAAACTGACTAAACTGCCTCAGCCACTAATGACATTTAATCGTCAAAATGGCGGCCCAACATCAATTGATTTTGGCTATGGACAACAAAGCATTGCGGTTGCAACCAATGGCATTCCCCAATTAAACCCCAACACTCTTAACTCAACTCTTACAGAACAACACCCAAGTTCCGTTGTTATTAGATCTTTTAATCGCCTTACTGGCTCAGCACCTAACATGCCATACTGCAATTGTAATTGGACACTAAAAGGGATGGCTGGGGTTTCAAGCTTCAATTTTTCAAGACACTTTGACAATGTTACCTATTTACCTGCTACAAATTTATCAAGCTCTATTCGTGATCACGAAGTCATAGCAATAGACCAAAACGCTTTCAACATTACTCTTTGGGATAAAAGAATGTTAACGAGTACTCCCGAAAATGCAGGGGGAAACGGTTGGACTGTGCTTAGCCCTGATGGCTACACACTTTATATATCAAGTTTTGATCGTAATAGTATTTCAACCGTTCATATGGAAAGCACTTTCGGTAAATTTACAGGCAATATTCAAAATGCACAGCGTGGCGATTATGCCCCAACGGGTGACAGTAAGGATTTATACCTGACACCTGATAACAAATACATATACGATCTGGGTGCGTTTCGCTCCTATTCACTTAGTGGGTTTTCCATAAACAGTGATGATGGAAAGTTAGAATATTTAGGCCAATATACTTATCACTTAACTCAAGATGCTGTTGGCAAACCTGGCGTATATAACTTTATGGGGTTAACGGGGTTTGATATACCAAAACCTGTCAAATAGACACTTCTTTGAGAGTAATCTTGGTCAGTTAAGACAAGTAACGAACAAATTATCATCGCTCCTGCGAAGGCAGGAGCCCAGCTACTTTGATTTTCTATGAAAGTCACTGGATACCTGCCTACGCAGGTATGACGATTTCTGTTATCTGACAGGTATTATTTCTTTATGAGTGTTCAATACTAATACTTGCCCTGAACTTAGGTGAAATCATCTTTAACATCAGCAGTGGAAGAACAGCAAACGAATAAACCATCATCTGTTCTACAGCCGAAAGTGATAGTGCTTGCAGTGAGGTAACCAACAGAGCTGATACACTCATTTGGATCACACCTAACAATGCTGTTGCAACGCCAGCATTGGCTTTAAAAGGGGCGAGTGCTTTACCCACACAGGTTCCAGTCACAAATGCAAACCCCATTGAGCAGAGTATCACTGGCAACATATAATAGATCACATCATCAAGATGACTCAGTCCGAGAAACAGAAAACCTGATATCACAACCATAGCCATTCCAAATCGAATAATGCCGCTTATTGAATATTTTTCTAACAATTTTGGCATTGAAAAGCTAACAGCAATAATCGCAATGGCATTGATGCTAAACCAAAATGTAAAGGTTTCTGCTGGCAGTTGATAATGCTCTTCAAACAGGTTGGGAGCGGTACTCACAAAAGCAGTGATGGAAGCCATAGACAGCATGACAATGGTAGAGTAATAGATAAAACTGGGTGTCGCTAATACCTGCTTATAACTGGTTATAGCAAAAATAGGTTTATTCTTTTTAAGGGTTAGGTTTGACTCTTTAAAGCCTTTATAAGCGACTAAGCCGAATACTAAAGCAAATAGACCTAGGAAAATAAAGTTACTTTGCCAGCCAAAAGTAGACGTCAGGTGATAGCCCAGTATTGGTGCTAAGGCAGGAACACAAAAAAGAACCCCATTTAAATAACTGTATGCTTTGCTACTTTCAACAGCATTAAATCTATCTGTCACACTGGCAAAGACGCCAACCACAATGGCACAAGTGGCTAATCCCTGAAAAAATCGAACCATCAAATGCAGCGGCAGTGTATTCACTTGACTGATAACAAGAGCACTGAGCAGATACAAAACAATACCAAATAACACCACTGGACGACGCCCAATACGATCGGAGATCGGCCCCAAGATCAATTGACCTAACCCTAAACTGAAAATAAACACCGTAATCGACCATTGAGCATGAACAGCATTGGCATTAAAAACATTTGCCATAGTCGGTAATGCAGGTAAGAAAATATCAATGGCCAATGGGCTGAACATCACCAGTGGAAATAGAATTGCTATCGAACGGAACTGCTTCACTTCTTGTCGCCTCATCACAAAATAGGCTTAAAGTATAACCAGCTTCAACAATGACTAAAAATGATTTATATTTATCTCAAACATTCCAAAATGGAATACCATGAATCAAACCTTTGATCTAAACCTATTGAAAGTATTGGATGTTTTGCTTGAAGAAAAAAGCGTGACTCAAGCCGCTAAACGTCTGCACGTTACTCAATCTGCCGTCAGTAAGCATTTAGCCCGTCTACGGGAAATGTTTTCCGATCCCTTGCTAATTCGAAGTGGTAAGACGCTCAAAGCGACCCCAAAAGCACTAAGATTAGCTGTTCAGTTAAAAACCATTTTGCACGACATCAATCAACTGACCGAAGTTGAAGATTTTGAAGCCACTACCTGCTCACGCCGATTTCGTTTCGATATGATAGAAGTCGCTTACGCCTCGATTTTACCTGAATTTATGCCTCCACTTATCTCATTGGCACCGGAATTAAAACTGGATATTCAGACGTGGAATGAGCAAACCATGAAACGGCTGCTCAATTGTGAAGCTGACTTTGCCGTTCGTTGTTTAGAGCTTGATCCACGATCGCGAAACCACATCAGTACTCTACCAGAAGAACTAGAATACGCTGAATTATGTCGTGATCATGCAATCTGTATTGTAAGAAACCATCACCCTATATTGGAAGCACAGCAAACCATTGAGCACTTTTCTTCCCTTAAACACATTCAAGTCACGGGAGGTGGTAATCGCCATTGGCTTTATGATGAAGTCTTGATGCAGCAAGGGATCGATCGAGAAACGGCTATTGAAATGCCAGACTTTCATGGGGCGCTGCGCTTATGCGAGCGCACTGATCTATTGCTTTATGCTCCGTATCGTCAAATTAAGGACATCATAAAAGGCTATGATGTCACTTTAATTGATATCCCCATGCAAATGGAACCAGGTGTATTCGTATTAATGTGGAATCGATACTTCAACAATGATCCAGCCCATCAATGGGTTAGAAAGCAAATAGTGGAGACGGTTTCATTATGAACCGTCTTTATTTTTCGATTGTTTCAACTGTTCCAGTGATAACTCAGCTCCATCAATAAGTCTGAAATATCCATCTTGCGATGACAGCTGTAAGTCTACCCACATTTTTATGTGGCTAGCATCATCTGGATAAGATTGAAGCTTGGGCACGACTCGAATATTAATATCAACATTTTGATGCTTTGCTAAAAATTGTTGTAATTCCTTAAAGCTATTCTGGGCTGTTGAATTCAATTCAAGTGTATAAACATTTCGTTGCTCAGATGCTTGAAATATGCCGCCAGCAACCGTCACGTTTTGATGCCTTACTTCTGTCAGATAAAATTGACCTTTGTGATTGGCTGATGGCGATTTGATATCAATTCCTAACCAACTTTTATCTGAGTTAAGCAAAACCCCTTGTGGTAATGCTAATTTAACTCGCAACTCTTGAGGGGGCGTTCCCAATTAAAGATTTTTTGATTTGATACTCCCTAAAATTTGCAAAATCAAGGCACGAAGAATGAAGTTTAGTGAACTAAACGAAAGATGAGTAACGCAGAATTTGCAAATTTTAGGCGTAACCCGAAGGGCTGCGTTTCTTTTGCATTTAAACTGCGTTGTAAAATGTTTATGTAGAGTACTACACTGCACATTTTCCGCCTTGTTTAACCACAAAATTAACAGCAGCAAATCAAAAATCTAATTGGGAGCGCCCCCTAGGCTTAAGTTGATAAAAATCATCCCATCCGAAGCTGCTCATTTTCAACATAGTCGACAAAGGAATCGACGAACACGCACAAAGCAGCATACCTATGCTGCATACTATTATTTTTCTTATCATGTTTAGAGGGAATTCCCTACTCTATCAATGGCTGATTTCAGCCATTACAAGCTGTATTCAAACTCATAAAAATGCTGACCATTATCAACACGAATGTTCATTTGGCCTGACAGCCCAACTAATTCACCCGTACCAGAATTTGGCACCACCTCAAGAATCAACCTATCTTCACCACCGTCCATCGTACCAAAATGCTGTAATACAAATGATCCTTTTTTGCCTTGCAGTGAACCCACAACTTGTTCAATCGCCACATAGCCTGCTGAGCCTTTAACAGCGGTCATCGCGCTGAGCATTTCACCTTTACTCTCCGCTGCAAGTTCGCCATGGAAGATTTTATCTATCGTCATACGGCCAAGATTATTACCATTGACGCCTGCAGCGTGCGTATTCACTGTGCTGAGAGTGACTTCAAATTTTCCTGATACCTTCATATCCGCTCCGTGATAAATTATGGAGATCATAAACTACAAAGTTAATCTAATAAATTCAAGATATTGAACTTTAAATCCAGTAACTGAACCCTTGCTGAATTAAAGGGTACTTTATGTTGTAAAAGCATTATATTTGGGTAAATTCTACAGTATTGGTTTTCTTCACTTATCAAATAATGAGCACATCAGCAGCGCCAAACAGCTCTCCTCTAGTTTGTAATAACTCACATGAGCGCAGCCATATACATCAACAAACAAGAAAGACAATTCAAGGTTACGACATTAGAGAAGTAGCGCAAATGAAGCGAGAATGCCATGGTCATGCTGTTCGCGTATTTCATAAAAGGCAAGCTCAACGCTCAGGTGATAAACCCAAAACCTATTCGAAATCGAGTAGTCAACCTATACCTAAACGAACCTTCAGTGAACAAAAAAGTGATATTCATCATGATGATATTAGGCAGGCTACAGCTGGAATTGAACGAAATAGATTAATCCTAGAAAAATACGGAGAAAAAATCCCCCACTACAGAACCACACGAGGAAAAGCCTGCTTTTCCTTACTTGAAAAGGCAATTGTCGAAAACATTCATTTCTTATTTTCGAGTGAACTTACCCAATTCGACTTCGACAATGAAAGATTTATGATCATCATTCCAAACACGACCTTAACCAATGAAAGACTTCCGTTTTATCACGGAATAGAAAAAGAAAGCTTATCTTTTTTACATGGTGAAAAAGACACCCATGATGTAATGAGAAAAGCCACAACTGTCATATCAAAAACAAAAAAACCAAGACTCGTGATGGCCATTTCTGGTGAACTATTCTTCCTTCCCAAACTTCATATTGATGCTCAATATTGCACTAAAGCCTTAGAAATTTATTGTGATGCAACCAAAAAAGATTTCCGCTGGTTGATACCTGCACAGCATTTATTTACTAAATGTAAGTCCCCTGACATATTATTGATTAATCATTACTTTAAATTAATGGCTAAGGCTGTTGATCGTGGTATAGATTTTACTCATCAGTTGGTTCCTTGTTTTCAAACAGTCATGCAATTTGAAATCACCGACACAACAGTTCATCAAATTGAAATTGTATTTATAGAAGCCTCTAGAGTTTGTAACGAAAAAACGAAACAAGATCCTGAGTTCATTAGCAATCTATTAGAGATATGGAAACTCATGCCAAGAGGAGCAATAACACCGTCAACATGTACTGCTTTAGTGCACAGTTTTGCAGAAGCTATCAATCGGCAGAGACAATCATTTCTCGAACTGACTTCTGAACAACAGGAGTCTCGATTTGATTCTGATATCGAATTAGCTTCCAAATTGGTGAGCGCCTGTGGGGGGTTGGTGAAACTATTTCCAGAAGAGCTAGAGCTAAAAACAGCCTTTCTATCTCTTGTTGGACAAGCTGCATTTTATACACCTAATATCATTAATGCTGTGAAAGACTGTTTTTTAGAAGACCAATATGGCAATAGGATTCCACATTTAAAGGGCCCGTGGACACAGGCAGTTGCAAAAGCGACTGAAGCCGCTCCTGATGTGTATAAGACTAGACTTGAAGATTGTATCAAGGACCTTATTTCTACTCGTGATAATATTGATTGTATTTCAGCATTAAAATCACTCCAGTACACCTTACCTTTATGTCCTAAGCTGTTACCTTTAGTAAAAAAAACGATTTATTCTAACAGACAATCAAATGCCAAATTTTATAATTTAGCCGTCTCTGTTTATATGAATGCAGATAAACATCATGAAGCATTGTGGGCTATCGATCGGGCTATTTTTCTCGGAGCGTATCAACAGTCTCCAGCCTTGGTATCGGCCGAAGACGATCTATTAGTTTTATCCTTAAACCCCAGAGGGATTTTTAAAAATAAAGCTGAACAAGAATTACTGCTCCCTAAAAAAACGGCTTTAGGGTTAGTTGAATGGTGGATAGCCAATCAGCGGGTTGATATTAAAGTTATTATAATTAGGTGTGGTAAAAGTGAACACGGAGCTATTATTCCAAATTACCTTTCAGATACACTTAAAATGCACCAAGGAATTGCAAGGGTTAGTTATACCGATGCAACCAACAGACAACTCAAAATTGAACTAAAGCAGACTAATAATGAAATAAGGTCTGCTGAAGCACATCCGCGTCCTTCTAAAAGGCGTAAGCAAGCATAACAATCAATCTACCAACTGGTAATCTCGTTTAAGTACATCGATGATTTCTGTTTTGGGATTTGACGATACCATCAACGGCTGACCAATGATTTTTTCAGCAAGCTCAGTGTAGGTTTTTGACACTGTCATCATGGCTTCAAGCGGCAATGCATTATCACGAGCTAACGCTTCACGCTCATCCATGCGATCTTTATTCAAAAGAATATCGGGATCGGGAAAGTGGTTAAGTAACATCTGACGGAAGCTTTCTTTTGAGTTTTCGACCACACGCCCTTGCTCATAATCTTTGGTATCCCAAATACGAGATGAGTCCGGTGTTCCCACTTCATCCATGTAGATCAGTTTTGATTGACCTTTGTCATCTGTTACATAACCAAATTCAAATTTGGTATCAACAAAGGTTTGATCGATCTTAGCAAGTTGCTCGCTGATCACAGCAAACCCATCTTTCAATAGCTTTTCATAAAGGTCGATATCACTTGCCGATTCAAATCCAAAGGCTTCAACATTGTCTTCAATGTTTTGTCGAGAAACATTCACATCATCTTGCTCTGGCACATCGGGAATATTTTTTAAAATGCCCTTGGTAGATGGCGTGATCAAAATCTCTGGCAGTTTTTGATCTTTTTGTAAGCCCTCAGGCAAAGTGATCCCACAAAACTCTCGCTCGCCTTTATCGTATGCTCGCCACATAGAACCAGTGATGTATTGACGGCAAATAGCTTCGACTTTTACTGGGCGCGCTTTTTGCACAATCCAAACCAAAGGGTGCGGCACATCTAAAATATGACTGTCTGCCAATCCATGCTCTGCAAAGCATTTGAACCAGTGGTTCGAAATGGCATTAAGTGCTGCACCTTTACCCGGAATGCCTTTCAAACCGCCCTCACCGTGAAAAATGCAATCAAACGCTGAAATGCGATCGCTAATCACCATGATGGCTAAAGGCGTATCTTCTGCAACAGGATAGTTTTTTTGCTCGATCAAACGACGGCTGTCTTCATCCGTCAACCAATACACGCTGCGGACTTTGCCACTATGAACAGGTTTATCAGTGCGAATAGGTAAATCATCGTTCACCGCAAGAACAGAATCAGCAAGACTCATTGCAGGGTTTCCTTAAATGTAGGGACTGGAATTTTTTTGAGCTATTTTACTGATTCAACAAGGTTAGTGCTATCTGTGCAGAGCAAGTATTTATTTTGTCATAAAGAATCACTATTTTTGTGGGGCATATAATCTTTCTGTAACAGATCACCTTTTAAAATAATTCTCAAAATATCACTTGAATATACGAAATTTCATATATATTATTTTTCGTATATGTAGTTTTAGAGGATCGAATATGGATCCATTATTCCTGTTTAAAGCACTAGCTGATACAACTCGACTTAACACAATACTGCTCATCGCTCACCAACAAGAGTTGTGTGTGTGTGAATTAATGGAAGCATTAGATGAAAGTCAGCCTAAAATTTCTCGTCATCTAGCATTGCTCAAAAAACAACAAGTATTGATCGATCGCCGTGACGGACAGTGGGTGTTTTACCGACTCAATCCTGCATTGCCATCATGGTTTATCACCATGCTCAATGAGCTTATCGTTCAAGAAACACCAATATTCACTCAAACTTTGGCTCGACTCGATGAAATGGGCGATCGTCCGTCTCGACAAGGCCAATGTTGTAATTAAGACGGAATACGAGAATTTAATCATGACAATTAAAGTAGGAATTAACGGCTTTGGTCGTATGGGACGCCTAGCCTTACGCGCTGCGTGGGATTGGGATAATGTCGAGTTTATTCAAATTAATGATCCACAAGGTGATGCAGCTACTTTTGCTCATTTATTAGAATTTGATTCTGTTCATGGTCGTTGGAACCACCCAGTGAGTGAGGATAAAGGTAAGATCGTTATTGCCGATCAAACGATCAATTTCAGCCGGAACCAAACCATTGGCGAAACCGATTGGTCTGAGTGTGATGTGGTAATCGAGGCTTCAGGCGTAATGCGTGATAAAGCCAAACTGCAAACGTATTTAGATCAAGGCGTGAAGCGCGTTGTCGTAACGGCTCCAGTAAAACAGGAAGGCGTGTTAAACATAGTGATGGGTGTGAATCATCACCTATACAACGCCGATGAACATCGCATCGTAACTGCCGCATCTTGCACCACCAATTGTTTAGCACCCGTAGTCAAAGTACTGCATGAAAAAATTGGTATTGCTCATGGCTCAATGACCACAATCCATGACATCACCAATACCCAAACCATTTTAGATGCGCCGCACAAAGATTTACGCCGCGCTCGTGCTTGTGGGATGAGTTTGATCCCAACGACCACAGGCAGCGCCACCGCCATTACTCATATTTTCCCTGAGCTAAAAGGCAAATTAAACGGTCACGCGGTTCGTGTTCCACTCGCCAATGCCTCTATCACTGACTGCGTGTTTGAAATGAAGCGTGAAGTCACGGCTGAAGAAGTTAATCAATTACTGACAGATGCTGCTGACAATGAATTGGCTGGCGTATTAGGTGTTGAAACCAAGCCATTAGTCTCAATTGATTATAAGACTGATCCTCGCTCTGCCATTGTTGATGCGTTATCGACTATGGTGATCAACGGCACTCAACTTAAGTTATACGTGTGGTATGACAATGAGTGGGGTTATGCTAATCGCACCGCTGAATTAGTACGCCTTGTTGGTGAGATGGATTTATAAGCGTTAGTTTAATGCCAAAAGTGGGAGTCATGGTGCGATAAGTCAACAGTCCGTGACAGGAAGTCACGGTCGTCAGCACATGGATGTGCGCTTCTGTTGACGTTCGCATTATGACTCCCTACTAAGTTCACACTAGAGTATATGAATAGACACTTACGCCATGATTTCTCAACTTAAAGCCCTACCCGATTCCATCAAACAATACTTGATCATCACAGGCAACTATTGGGCATTTACCTTAACCGATGGTGCTTTGCGAATGTTGGTGGTATTGCATTTCCACCAGCTGGGTTATTCGCCACTGGAAATCGCCATGCTATTTTTGTTCTACGAATTTTTTGGCGTGGTGACCAACTTAGTGGGTGGATATTTAGGCGCACGCATTGGTTTAAACAAGACCATGAACATCGGCTTGGGGCTGCAAATTGCGGCATTACTGATGTTATTAGTACCAAGTGATGCTCTTCCTGCCATTATTGCTGGTGTGCCATGGCTTATGGCGGCGCAAGCGCTTTCTGGCATAGCCAAAGATCTCAACAAAATGAGTGCTAAAAGCGCCATTAAGACATTGATCCCTAAAGATGCTCAAGGCCAGCTTTATCATTGGGTAGCAATACTAACTGGCTCTAAAAATGCTCTTAAAGGTGTAGGCTTTTTCTTAGGTGGTTTACTACTCACTGTAATGGGGTATCAATGCTCGTTGGCCTTTATGGCTGCCGCTTTAGCTATTGTGTGGTTACTCAGCTTGTATTTGCTTAAAGCCGATCTCGGTAAATCGAAAGCTAAGCCGAAGTTCAGCCAAATGTTCTCGAAAAGCAGAGAGATCAATGTTCTATCTGCGGCACGTTTATGTTTGTTTGCCGCTCGTGATGTCTGGTTTGTGGTAGCACTGCCTGTGTACTTTGCTACTCAGCTTAATTGGAGCAGCTGGGAGGTGGGTAGCTTTATGGCGGCATGGGTAATTGGCTATGGTTTTGTACAAGCCTACGCGCCAAATCTTACAGGTAAAAAATCTGGCAAAGTACCGACAGGTCAACAAGCGATTTTATGGTTATTGCCTTTAATTTTACTCCCAGCCTTAATTGCTCTTGCCTTGATTTATAATTTCGATCCAACTTTTGTTTTAGTCTCTGGCTTGCTGATATTCGGAGCTATTTTTGCCATCAATTCATCTCTACATAGTTATTTAATCGTCAGTTATGCATCCAGCGAAGGCGTTTCCATGGATGTCGGCTTTTACTATATGGCGAATGCGGCAGGACGCTTACTGGGTACGGTATTCTCAGGTTTGGTGTATCAAATGTATGGACTCACAGCCTGTCTTGTAGCTTCATCAGTGTTACTGATATTGGCCTTACTATTCTCTTTGGGGCTACCAAAGCGCTAACAAACTCACTCAACAAGTTAATCGTTTTTTGACTTATTCCGGCTTCACACTATCAAAGAACCTTCTGGTGTGAAGTCAGTTTTTCTTCCCTCTCTCAACGATACTACACATTGATTTTCAACTATCATTAATAGTATAAAATTTCGGCTAACCACTGATTTTTATCGTTAAAATATGGGTTGTCGTCACTTTTGATGGAGAAAACAATGCTGCCAAGTCAACCAAAAGTTAGTACCTATGACGTAGATGATTTTGTCATGGTACATGGGGTGCCTGAAGATAGTAAACGAGTTGACCAAGCAATAAATGGATGGGTTGGTGCACTTATCAATACTGATGTTGCTAGCGAACATCAACAAAGAGCAAAAGAGCTTTTGCACCTTATTACAAACGAAAAAATACCACTTGATGTTCGTTTGCAGCAATTACATGAATTTCAATTATTGTTCAATGCTGACAATCAAACTGCCGCTATCAAGTTTGCAGGGCAACAGGGATCTGTTGATTTTACAGTAAAGTTAGTATCAACAAAGTCTAATAAAGAATTTCCCCTTATTACAACTGACAATTGTAAACAATCTATTGCTACGGTAAACCAATTTGCTAGAGATGCCTGCAAAGAAACACCTGAAAAGATTAAGACTAATTTTACACGAGATTGCTTGGAGCGTTCAGACAGTATGGTGTTGTTAAACAATAATGAAACCTTGCTCTCTATTGAGCAAAATAATCAGCTATCTGATAGAGAAAAATTTTTTGAAACCATGCAAGAGTACCTTCCTGCCAATATCGATCAAAACAAAGTAAAGGCGTTGCTGGCTCAAGATTTATTACTTTATATTCCACACTTAGACTATAGAATGAGTTCACCTGGCGACAGGCAACTTCAGCATCAGATATCGATTCACCCTAACTCTGTGGTGATTACTATTGATTGCAAATATAAGGCGCTTGGTTTACCTGAAGAAGAGAGTCGATTGCGAATGTGCCGTGACAACGGCTGCTATACAGAGTTTAATCTGAGGTTCGACATTTTAGTACTCGATAAAGAGATTTTTTGCACCCAATGTTTTTGGGTTGGAGGTCAACAAGCACTACAAGAAAATACACATAAATCTCGAAACTAATAAACACAAAAAGTATTTCTATTCTCAGTTCTAGAGTAAAAGCATATTGATATTTTTATCAATATTACTGGATTACTGGTCTTTAAAATCATGTATATGAAGATATCTAATCCTTCAACCAGAAAACCAATCTGTGATAGCGCAGTGGATGATATGCCCAAACCACTTTATGACAGTGAGCAGTTCCGACCTTGAAAGCAATCACCATTCATTACTTTTACGCTGAAAATGTAAACCATACTTCTAATATTCCACCGATATAACAATAACAAAGACTTTATTATCAATAATTATTTAATTTCTTTATTCTAAAGTGAGACGATCCCAACTAGTAGTTTGCGATCAGATTTGAAGATGGCCTGTTTAGCAGCCAAGGCTGAATCGTATTATCTTCCGTTAAAGGGATCAGCTATGAAACATCTAGCACAGCTCAAATATGCAACTTTATTTCTTTTACCCTTCACCTCTTTTGCCTCTTCGGCGGCGTCTCTCCTTTCTTTTAGTCACAACAGTGGTGGTGATATTATTAGACTCCATTCTAAACAGTCAGAAAACAATTTCTCTGAATCTTATATACCTAAGACTGGCAAAGAATATTGTGAACAAGTGATTGGTAGCGACAAAAACTGTTTTCCTTTTCAAAACACCTCAACTACTTCGCAAATGAATATTCAATTTGACAATGCCGGCATTCTGAATATTGACAAAAATTTTTCTGATGCCATTCAACTAAAAGATTACTCCCAATCAAGCCATGTGGTCGTTTCTAACCCTAGTACCTATTCAAAAATCTATGATGGTTTGGTGAGTGACATGGTGGGATTAACTTGTGATGGTAAGCAGTGTAAGCCTTGGAGTTAATACACTACAGCATAGTGCTGATTCAGATAAACCCGACATTATCTTAAGAGGTATAATTATGATTAAACAAAAATTGCTTAATCAACTTCCGTTAATTATTGGATTAGCCGCTTGCTCTGTGTTCTCGTCTACAGCACAGTCAAGTCAGCAAAATGAAACCAGCCATATAAAAAGCTCCGCGATCGTTTCATTCAATAAGCATATCAGTAATTTTTCCATGAAATTTACGCATCTGTCAGGAAAGACCTTCTGCCAAGAACGACGGGGACTTAATCAAAATTGTTATCCATTTCGTAATACCTCAGACGATTCGTATATGAATATTAACTTTGTTGACGATGGGCAAATTCACCCCATTCCCATGCACAACAAAAATTCATTTTCGATGAACAACTACACAAAGACAGCTCATATCATTGTCTTTAACCCCTATGTAAATAAACAAATTTTTGATGGAAAAGTCGATGATATGGTTGGGTTAACATGCAATGGAACTAAGTGTAAGCCTTGGAACTAAGGCATTTCGTCCCTTAATTGGAGGAGTAGTTGTTATGAAATACGTTAACCTATCTAAATGTGTGGGAATATGTCTTCTAGGTTTATCTCCTTTAATTAGCTTTACATCGCAAGCAGTCATAGCGAAAGACTCACCAAGTACGTTTATTATGAAACCGTTCCCCTTAAAGTCAGGAAGTAACTTTTCATTAAGTCCCACTTTTATGACAGGGAGGGAATTTTGCCAAAATGAAGTTGGGGCTAACATCAATTGCTTTCCCTTTCTAAATACTTCCACCAATTCCAACATGAACATCAACTTTGAAGACGACGGAACAATTCAATCGGTTCCAATGTTTCAAAAAAAAGGGGTTCACTTACTCAATAAATATATCAATCCAACTCATGTTACCGTTTTTAATCCCGTTGATAGCAAAACCATTTATGATGGAAACATCTACGATATGGTTGGATTATTTTGTGATGCTGACCGCTGCACCCCATGGAATTAGTTCTATCTTAATTTCTACACCTTAAAAAACAACACTTGGAGATGTGCCGCCAACTTGGGCTGCTATACCGAATTTAACCTAATAGCTGAAATATTAGTGCTTGAAAAGGGAAGTTTTTGTACCCGCTGCTCGTGGAATGGCAACCAAGATGCATTAGAAAGTCGGCGAAGATGGTTCTGGAAAAATTAGTTATCAATCTACTCAAGTCACATTGTTATAGTCAAAATACAATTATTATTGCTAAAAGTTATTTTCATTCACCATCTCATAATGAGACTCTCGACTTTGGCATCTTAGAGTAAATCATTAACCTTATTTATCAACTGAAAGGACTACCTATCATTCAGGGCTGAATTGTAATGCTTCTTTTCAAATCTAAGGAGATAGTACATGAAACGATTAGCTCTATATCCATGTACACTTGCATTACTGTTTTTACTTCCATGTGCAGTGACTTTTTCCGCTGCTGCACACCCCAATAAGCAATCCAGCAGAATAGATATTGTTAATCTCAAGCCTAAAGATTCTGGAAATAATTTTTCTGCATCCTATAAATCTTCTGGTGGAAATTATTGTGAGATTATTTACAACAGAGATAGCAACTGCTTTCCATTTTATAATACCTCGGACAATTCATTTGTGAACGTCGCTTTTGAAGATGGCTCAATGAGAGGTGTTGAGATGCACAAAGTAAGAACTTTGTCTTCAAGGAGTCGTAGAAATCCGCTTCATGTAACCGCTTATAACGCTGCAACAGGCAAGCAAATATATACCGGCGACGTATGGGATATGGTGGGATTAACTTGTGATGGTAATCAATGTAAACCTTGGAATTAATTAAGGGTGATCAATAATGAAATTATCAAAATCAATTAAGTGCTTCGGGGTACTTCTAATCGTCTCACCTCTGACTTGCTTAGCATCACCTGTTGTTGCTCACAAGCAGACAGGAAACAATCTACTGGTCCAGCCCTTACCGCTCACATCAGTTAGCAATTTTTCAGTACCTTCACAAGATCAATCAGGCAAGGATTTTTGCCTAAATACCGTCGGACGAGATCACAACTGCTTTCCATTTCATAATACCTCGACCAATTCGTTTATGAACATTACGTTCACTCCCTGTCGAGTCGAAGCGGTTGAAATGTATCAAGAAAGGGGATTTAAGGTAAAACCATACGTCAAGGAAGTTCATATTAGTGTTTACAATCCCTATGAAAGCAAACAAATTTATGAGGGAACAGTTAAAGATATGGTTGGGTTAAGTTGCGATAGCGATCATTGCAAACCATGGAATTAACACCTTAACCCACTGAGTTTAAGGGCTATAAACGATGAAATTATCAAACTTATCTACATATACGGCTATGGCCATTTTCTCGGTTTTAACAAGCTTTGCATCTCAAGCTATCACTTCCAAAAGCTCGGATAACGTTCAAACCATTAAGTCACTGCCGCTAAAATTAGGCAATAATTTTTCAATGCGCTCTGCGCCTCAATCAGGTAGAGAGGTATGTCTAAATGCAAGGAGAATGAGTAATTGCTTTCCGTTCAGTAATACTTCTGTAAATTCAATTATGGATGTCGGTGTCGGTAGCGACCCAATAATCGAGGTACCAAGTGAGCAATTTAAAATTTTTATTTTTGATGACAACACTAAATTAATTCATGTCAAAGTCTATAACCAATCTTCAACAAAGCAGATTTTTGAAGGTGATGTGAATGACCTGGTCGGATTAACTTGTGATGGCAATCAATGCAAGCCTTGGAGTTAGGCCATTATCACTTATACATTAATCATTAATTGCTTGGAGAGCGAATGATGAAACACTCAACTCACCATAAATATACTCAAGGAGCTTTATTCGCTATTCTCACTTTGTTTCGCTTTACATCGTACGCCAGTGAGCCTGCTCATTACCTTGTTTCATCAGTTAATAGTGCTTCTGAAGTAACGCCACATAACAATTTTACACCACAGCCTTATCCAAAGACAGGCAAAGAATACTGCTTAACCTATGTGAATGTGACTAAAAATTGCTTTCCCATACTCAATGATTCATCACTATCGTATCTGAATGTTAAACTTGATAATGGTTTAGTGGTTTCTTTCGCACAAAAGCAAGCAAGGCACTATTGGCTAAACGATGCTGACTACAGAAGCCAAGTTCATCTACAAGCCTACAATCCTTATGCAGGCAAGCAAATTTATGATGGTGAAATGACAGATATGATTGGATTGAAGTGCGATTTTAATCACTGTGTTCCTTGGGAATAGAATGATTTATTGCTTCATCCCTTCACGAATACAATCTAACAAGGCAACTATCCAGCAAGCAATCAGCAATATGATCCCTAGATTGGCCGTGACTAAAATCTCGCTATAAACCGATTGGTGAATCGTCGTCATAATTGCAGCCGGATCTAACGGTAACTCACCACTGACAATTTGATCAGCGATACGTTGGGCAACGTCCAATATTGGTTTGATCAACATAACAAGACTTACCAAAGTAAGTGCAATAAAACCATACCCTCTGTATTTATGGCCTTGAATAAGGTGACCAGCCCCAGGGCAGACAAAAGCTGAATACAAAGCGGCTTTAACTGAAAGCTTCATAACTACTTAATAATTTAGATAAAAGTAATAATTAAGAATGTAACACCTCGCCGTTGATCTTGCCAACTCAGTGCTAAATCCGTGCAATTGACTACCGCCCATCTTCTGCACGGCGCTTCTTGAACGCAGAATCAGTTAACCACTTTGGCCAATCGTGATTATTGGCTAGTTTTGTAATAATACTGCCCATTAGGGCTAAATCTTGTTTCACTCCACCTAAGTTCCATGACGGATCATACTTGTCGGCTTCTTTATGATACTTGTATTTGATGTAGTTAGGATCGGTATCACCAAGGCTCATAAACAATAACCCCGGCACTCCTGCCTGAGCTAATGCAAAATGATCTGAGCGAAAAAACAAGCCTGTTTGTGGACGGGGATCCGATTTCACATAGCGCCCTTGAGCATTAGCAGCTGCTTCCAAATAATTATCTAATTCAGACATACCTTTGCCATATTGCAACTCATAATTCACCGCCCTATTTGGATTCATTCCATCAATATTTAAAAAGGCCACAATGTCTTTGGTAGGTACTGGTGGTTTTTTAGCAAATTGCTTAGCACCGAGTAATCCCGCCTCCTCACCAGTAAAATCAGTAAATAGAATATTACGTGCAAAAGGCACTTTATCCGATTGAGCCTTTAGGTTTCGTGCAAGGTCCATCACCCCTGCATCGCCAGATGCATTATCAACAGCACCATGAAAAGTGTGTACAACCCCTTTGCTATCAATATGTTGACCTAAATGATCCCAGTGAGCATGAACCACAATCGTCTCATTGGTTTTGGTTTTAGCTGGCAATTTAGCAATCACATTGTATGAGGTAGATTGCGTCACATGATTGTTTAAGGTCAGATTTGCTTTAAGCTTTAATTCAATTGGCCTGAAATAGCGGGAAACCGCCTGTTGTTTTAACTTATCAAAGTCATAGCCTGCTTCAGAAAATATTTTTTGTGCCGCTTGATGTTGAAGCCAGCCCATTACAGCAACAGTATCTTGGTTATGAGCATCATCCACCAGCGATAACTGATTACCGCCCACTGAATTTTTTACAACATCCCAACCATAACCCGCTGGTGCCGTTTCATGCACAACAAATATCGCTTTTGCGCCCTGCCTTGCCGCCTCTTCAAACTTATACGTCCAACGGCCATAATACGTCATAGCATTGCCGTTAAACAATTGAGGGTTTTGGGTAGTAAAGCCCGGATCATTCACTAACACAATCACTGTCTTGCCCTTTACATCCACACCTTGATAATCGTTCCAATGATATTCAGGTGCATCTATCCCATAGCCACAAAATACCACTTCACTGTCTTTTAAAGTTATCTGCTTATTGAGGCGCTCAGTTCTCGCCGTAAATTCAATAACATTAGTAAAGGATTCATGCCCAATGTTTAATTTCATATTTTGATCGGTTTTGATTTTTGCCATGGGAACTGGCTGTATATATTTACCTTTATAGCCCGGCAATAAACCAATATTTTTGTAGGCGTTAACGAGATAATTTGTGGTGAGTTTCTCATGTGGACTTAATGGTGCTCGCCCTCCAAATTTTGTAGATGATAAGGTTTTAACATCTTGCCGGTATTTTTTTTCGTGGAATTGATAAGTTGCTGCTGAAGCTTGAAAAATGGTACAGCTCATTATAGCTATTACAGCTAATAAAATGGCTTTATTCATGCAACGTTAACCTTAGATTGATTTGAAATGAAACAGAGTGTAAATCTAAGTTTAAATTCTACCCTTACAAAACTGATTTTGCGCTGAATGTAACCTTATAGATCAGTCATTAAGTACTCGTGCAAATGTAATCGAATAATTTTGGTGTTCATTTTAGGTACTGAGCAAGGCGCTCTTGCGCAGGAAATGTAATAACGACAGTTTTGTATGTCGGTAATACCGTCAGTCTTTCAAGCAAGAGGAACACAGCACAGTACTTAAAAGGGATATCAAAAAATATGTTTTCATTTGCATGGGTACTTATTAGATTGCATGGTTGAATAGCACAACACTTCTCTATTTTGTTGCAACTCTAGCCAAAATCGCTTGAAGGCTATCATTTTCATCCTCGCTATGTCCTTTATCAGTAATAAACCCCCAAGAATAAAAAGCAGCTAACTCACCATAAAATTCATCAAACTCTTCAAGGGTTGATAAAATGGTATGTTCAGGGTTTTCTCCTTCTGCTCGAACAAACACAACAGCGACAATATAACCTTTCTTGAGTTGCGTCCGAATCTTATCAACATCACACTGTCGATCTAAGGTATCTGAAAGCGGTGTGAAAGCCTCTCGTGTATTCAGAGGTAAATTATCATAACCCGCTCGATAGAAGGCCTTATATTGCGAGTGAATAATGTAAGCCTCTAAATTTTTAATTACCTTTTCGACTAAGCGCAGATCATCCTCTAAATTACCAGTGGCTTGCTCACGCTTTATTTTAAATAAGCTCAATAATTCCTGCTTTTGCTCAACGGTACCATTAGCAGATACTTCGCAAATCGCAGCTGAAACCTGTTTTTGAATAAGAGCAGAGTGAATAGGCTCAGGACTAAAAATAGTTAATCGCTCAAAAAGCCCGTGATAATATCGCCGATGCCAAGAAGCATCATAGTCATGGTGAGTTTTTTGCTTTTCAACACGCCGATCAAAAAAATTGTTGAACTTATGATGTCTAAAAATTAAAAACACGTCATTTGGCGATATTTCATCATCACTTAAAAAATTTATTAATTGGAGGGCATGGGGAACAGGGCCGTGTAGGATTAGCGGTGAATCACAAACATCTGTAAACATCGCACTTTGCACAATTTCATCGGCATATTTTGAATGAACATGTCCACGGAGAGTAAGTAAGTTTGCATGATGAAGCCCATACTGTTTGAGCTTTTTCGTTAATATTTTATCAAGCAGTCGACCTTTCTGAATGGCCTCACCACTCAGCCACTCTTTAAATTTTGGAACGGTAATTACGTGTTGATCTCGAATAGATTGAGGCACATCAACAGTATATGATGACCCCTTAGCACAGCTCCTAGGATCATGAAAGCTCACCATCGGACAGTTACTGTGCTTTTGCAACAACTTTCGCTTAGGCTCATCATCCATTTGACTAAACAGGTCTAGACCTATATCGAAAAAGCTTCCCAACATGGATTCTATTTTCGAGCCCTTTAAAAAATAGTGCTTACTGACTTCAAGCCAACGTTTCGAGCATTGCTCAGAATGAACTTCTAATTCTTTATATTCCGATTGATGAAATCCATCTCGTGCTTTATGAAAATCAGGAATAACGTTGGGACAAGCGCTTTTCAAAATTAACTGATGTAAGGGTATTTGAGTTAAATCGTAAATCACTTCATTATCGTCAAAATCTCCCCAGCCTTTACATTCTGGAGGCTTATGAACAACAGCAAGATCTGCATGTATTATCACTTCCCCTAAGTGGTGACCACTTTCACATTGCTCGCCCTCTCTATTTGGAGGAACAAAATCCGCAAGAGCTTGTGATAATAAAGGCTCAACGCTTAAAGACATTAGTTAGACTTCACAAGATTTAAAGTATTGAATCCTCTATTTTTTCAAAACTCATAATCCCAGTACAGTTAACATTCATTCATACAAACGCATATTGTCACTATGTCATTGTGAAAATATTTGCAAATAACACATTATCCTAAAAAAAGGAGCCTAAGCTCCTTTGGACGTTTCCAATATGATCAAAATAAGATTACTGGCAGTTCATCAAACGGGTTAACCCACCAGTTCTCGCTTCAACGGAATTTTCCACATTCGGAGCCAAAGTTGGGAAAAAGTTTAATCCTGAGCGATATTCAATTTCATCAATCGTCACTTCCGTGCGGCAGTAATCATCACGGCGTCCAGCCGTTTGTTCCATGATAAAACCTGACGCATTAATCCACCCTGTATTTGAAATGGTTGCAACCACTTTAAAGTAGCCTGATGGCACAAAGTGTTCTTCATCCGCTTCAGGCAAAGAAGCAAAATCATATTCGTACAATGGCCCCGTAATAACGTATACCGAATTGCCAGTTCTTACCGCACCACGAACCGCGTTTTCGAGTTTTACCCAAGGACCTTGGTTTAACTCACTGGATTGAGGAGTGATATTGCTTAAATAGTTAGTCGCACTCCAATATGGTGTGTTACTAAATGAAGCCAAAGGCACTTGATGTCCTCTGTCCACACCAATAGTGGCATGAGCGCTTCTGTAATCGCTTGGCTCTAAGGTCGCATTTTCAGGCAACTGTGGATCAGCTCGCCATGTGCGAGTGCGAGAGCCACCATCAATCGTTTGTGGTGTGACTTGGTAAGCTACCCAGTCCGCAAACTTAGTTTGAGCATTGTTAGACAGTGTATAGATAGGTCTTTCAATGACTTGGTTAGTGGCAACACCACCTGTTGGACAACCATATTGACCACAATTATCTGCAGACGCAGAAAAAGAGGCCACAGCAGAAATAGCAGTAGCTACCATCATTACGTTTTTCATTTTTACCCCTTGTTATTCTAGATATCACTTCTAATGGTGTTTTCTAGATTCGTTATGTTTCGCCAGAGTTGGCGACAATGTATTTTAAGGAGAAAGATTACAGTTTTGTTACAGCGGTGATGTGAGGTAAGTTTAATTTCTAATGATGAGTTGAGATTATGTATACAGATATTGACGAAGATTAAGATTTTTGATCTTGAGAGGGGGAAGTATGCGATTAAAGGGCGAAGCATGCTAGCTTCGCCTCAAAGATCAATTAAAAACGATAGCTTGCTTTAAATTGCATCAGTGAATTACCTGATTTTGTTTCTAAATCAAAACCTAAGCCAAAACCATTAGTAAACATGTACTCGGTACCAGCCACTAACAGTGTGTCACCGTCATTATGTTTGCCGCCGATATTTAGCATCCAACCATCAACCACTTCAACTTTATATTTCGCTGTAATCACAAATGCAGAATCATCAATTTTTATTGAGCCGCTTTTCGCCTCCGCCTTTTGCCAACCAGCATCAAGGTCGATAACTGAACTATCATTGATTTCGAACTGCTTACCTACAACAGCCTCCAAGAATGTCGAGTCAATATCACGACGAAAAGCAGTAGTTTTTAAATCTAAGTATTCACCAGCAACATAAAATCCATTCCCCCACTGATAGCCGCCGCCAAGGGTGAGACCTTTTGGATCCAGTCCAGAAGTGTCAATCATGGCATACCCCGCATGAATGTTAGTGTTAGAAAGAACAGATTTATGGTTATCTGCAATTGCATTGAATGATAAACCAAGAGCAAGAGGAAGTAGCGCGAGTTTAAAAAGTTTCATAATAATCCCTTATAAAAAAATCAGGGCTATCATATTCGATAGCTAAAAAATGAGCAACATGGTTTTTTGTAACTTTTATTCTTAACTATCAATAAGTAATATAAATTATCTGGTTTGCGCTTTTAGCCTTTTTCGGCCATGGTTAAAGCAGATACAGATACAAATTTAAGGAATGAGTTGTGTCTTTGGTTATACGCAGTGATGCAAGTTTCACAAAAAATTTAACCATTAATCAAGAACAGCTTGATACCATCAAAAGTGCTCAATCTCTTGAAGAGGCAACAAAGCTAAGCTTTATTGACAAAGTGTTGGATAAGCTTTTTTCTAGGAATAAAGCTGAAGTCCACAAACTGTTGTATTTGTTGTTTCAAGAACATTCTCCAGTTACTTCCGAAGATATTATTAACAAAACTCAAGCCTATGATCGGCTCACACAGCTCGTCGACCCTAAGCACCGTTCGAGTTTAAAAATTTCGGTTCAACAAGCCCCTTTAGGGGAAAAGTCTCATAAAGTTGCGTACCACTTTCAATTACAAGATCTGCCATTTTCTCTTGAATTTTCCTTTAACGATTTACCCGAAGAAATAATACCTGCATCAATAGCTCAGCAATGGTTCATGGCAGAACAAGGCAAACGTTTATTACTTCATCACCCTAATGAAGGTTGGCAACAATTAATGGAGCAACTGCAACAAGATTCTGAAGAAGTATTGCTTCAAATGTACCAAGAAAATCCAAATGACCTCTCCACTTTAGAAAATGACGACATTTTTCCTGAATCAACACTTGAAGAAGACAAAGCTGCGTTTAAGGATATGCTTAGATTAAATAAAGTAGACCAAGATAGTAGCACTGTTACAGAAGCACCCAGCACACAAAAAATAGAAGCAAAACCCCATGACCAGAACCGAACCCAAGCGGCCAAAAAAATCCTCAGAAATTATAGAGCCTTTAGAATGAATAAAGCGGCAGCACTAAAACAAGCCCATGCAACGGGTGCTAAACAAGCCGTTATGACCAGCAAAGATGGAACACGTTACTATGTCGACCCTAGCGGCTTGTTTCCGTTGATGAGAAGACCGACATCTAGACCACAAAGCGATATATCGGGTGCACATAGCAGACTTGATAGAGCTGATGCTCAATATTTAAGATTTACCCACGTGTTTGAAAGTGACTTAGACAAAACGCTTCTTGAGCCTATTAGTGAGATTGACTTACATGAACATGGTAGACTAGCAGAACATTTTGAACAACAGGATTACTTTATTGAAGCTCTTAATGAGCTTAAACTTGCTTTACCAAATGCTTCGTTTAAAGGACGTTCAATCCAACCAAGCATGCAAGGCTCATTAGATGACCAAGGCCGAAGACTTGCGGTCAATGGTGGAGAAAATACCAAACAATTTGTAGATCGAACCAATACTTCTATTCCGCTACAAGCTTTTAAAATTGCATGTGAAGATCTCGCTTCAGCTCATAAGCATGGTATCTACTTTCGAGACATAAAAAACGAAAACCTTGTGTATCGAGATCATCAAGTAGGAGCAAATGGAAAAAAAATTCCAATTGAAAACCCTAAAGTTCACTTTATAGATTTGGATGAAATGTATACACCTAATTATGGTAGTGCTTACAGAAGATGCGGCGCTCAACCTTATATGACGACAGAATTACTTGCAGGTAAAGAAGATGGCGATCAAAATATCATTGAGTCTGCAGATAACTACGCCATGTTAATTTCTTTACTACAAAGTGTATCCGTTACGATAATGAAAAATGTACCAACATACTCGCATTCAAGAGCAGATATGTTTGAACATGGAATACTCCATGAACACAGCAATTCCGAAGAGCATAGAGCAATGTTGGATCAAGTTCTTATACAAGTAATCAAACCAGAGTGTCTTGAACAGGTTCGAAGCTTTCTGCGAGAACCAACAGAATATCCATTAGAAAACTCACTCGATGATGTGATTAATTGGCAAGCTACTTTATAAAAGAAGCCGTTTGTAACACACCCACGACCTCTTGAATAACTTCCACTTAATTATTCAGCTTTATTTTCTGACAATTCAGATCCTTTGCTCTCTTGCGGCAAAATCAAATTCATCAAAATCCCCACAACACCACACAAACTAATGCCCGTTAGTGAAAACGTCGCCGAACCGACCGACATACCACCAATCCCCAACACCAGAATCGTTGCCACGATACACAGGTTACGCTGCTTGCTTAAATCCACCTGATCTTTTACTAAGCTGTGCATCCCTACCGCAGCAATAGAGCCAAACAACAGGATTAAAATGCCACCCATCACTGGCGTTGGGATCGATTGCAGTAATGCCCCTAACTTGCCACAAAATGCCAATACAATGGCAATACAAGCTGCCCAAGTCATGGTCACAGGGTTGAAGTTTTTAGTCAGCATTACCGCGCCTGTCACTTCTGAGTAAGTAGTATTAGGCGGCGCACCAAAACAAGCAGCAACACTGGTTGCAATCCCGTCTCCCGATAAGGTGCAATGCAACCCCGGCTTTTTCACATAGTCTTTACCCGTTACGTTCCCAATAGCAAGTACGTCACCAATATGCTCAATGGCTGGTGCAATCGCGACAGGCAACATAAATAGAATCACTTGCCAGTTAAACTCTGGTGCAACAAAGTTTGGCATCGCAATCCAAGCCGCTTCACTGATCTTACTGCCATCCAGCATACCTAATAATCCTGCGGCGATAGAGCCAACTATTACGCCACATAAAATCGGTACCAAACGGAACAAGCCTTTTGCTAATGTTGCTACAGTCAATGTTGTGATCAAGGCAGCCATAGAAACGATTAATGCATCTTGATAAGCAAATAACTCAATCGCACCGTCACCGGTTTTACCCATGGCCATTTGCACGGCAACAGGAGCTAAACTTAAACCGATCACCATGATCACAGGCCCAACGACAACAGCAGGCAGCACTTTCTTCAGTAAAGCGGTACCTCGCCAGCGAACGAATTGTCCTAGCAATAAATAAACGATACCAACGGCAATCAAACCACCCATGGTCGCTGAAATTCCCCAGTTTTGGATACTGAGTGAAATTGGGGCAATAAAAGCAAAAGAAGACGCCAGAAATACAGGGACTTTACGCTTAGTAACCAATTGAAATAACAAGGTCCCCAAACCCGCACCAAACATGGCAACGCTGGGATCAAGACCCGTTAAAATTGGCATTAATACCATTGCACCAAAGGCAACGAAAAGCATTTGTGAACCAGCAAGGGCATTTTGTAAATTCGAAGGGGGAGAGGTTTGTTCCATAATTCCAACTGTTTCAGATTGAGGTAGAAAAGCTGGACGGAGATTGTAATCTAAGGGATCAAGATCACAAAACACTATCTGTTAAAAAAGCCGTTTTGTTTTAAGAACATACCAGTTGAGATTTATTTAGCAAAAAAGGAGCCGAAGCTCCTTTTTACTCATCGTATTTTTAAACGATTAAGCTTGTTCTTTTGAGCGACGCGGACGACGTTCACCTTGTGGGCGGTTTGAACGACTGCGGTCATTACCATTGCCATTACCACGACGTTCCCCACCGCGACGCTCGTTATTACGACGGCGTGGTGGACGGTTGTTACCGCCATTGTCTTCGATCACTTGATCGCCTGCTTCACGCAGATTCAACTGACGACCACATACGCGCACTTTTTTCAGGTGCTGCAGTACATCTTTTGGCATACCTTCAGGAAGATCTACCGTAGTCACAGCATCGTATAAGTGAATTTGACCGATGTAACGGCTATCAATGTTCGCTTCATTAGCAATTGCACCAACAATGTTACCTACGCCAACATTGTTATCACGACCCACTTCAATCAGGTAGCGACACATTTTCACATCAGGGTTATCTTTTAAGCCTTCGGCTTTACCTGGTGCGATAGGGCCACGTTCACGAGGACGGCGAGCACCATCTCGATCACTACGCTCAGTACGTTCACGCTTATCACGTACTCGCTCTTGCATTGCTGGCAATTGTAATGGGCGCTCTGCTTGCACCTTTTGTAGCAGTGCAGCAGCTAACAAATCAGTATCCACTTCAAGCTGGTTACACAACTCGGCCACGGCTTCTTTCATGAAACCTAAATCGCCAGATAACGTCTTGGCAATCTGCTCACCTAGGCGTGATA
The DNA here is from genome assembly GCF_056591735.1 of Parashewanella sp. 2210YD4-3. Taxonomy (NCBI): domain Bacteria; kingdom Pseudomonadati; phylum Pseudomonadota; class Gammaproteobacteria; order Alteromonadales; family Shewanellaceae; genus Parashewanella; species Parashewanella sp. 2210YD4-3. The sequence goes on from NZ_JBWQOG010000001.1 coordinate 654,109, forward strand.
AGCGCTTTTCAGCAACGATTTCAGGGCTTGGAACGCTCATTGGTGCAATACGGCTGTTAGTGGCACGTTCAATGGTACGCAACATACGCATTTCACGGTGAGTCACAAACAAAATCGCCATGCCGGTACGACCTGCACGACCCGTACGACCGATTCGGTGTACATACGCTTCTGTATCGTAAGGAATGTCAAAGTTGATCACGTGACCAATACGTTCAACGTCAAGACCACGCGCCGCAACGTCAGTCGCGATGATGATGTCTAGTTTGCCCGTTTTTAATTGGTCTACCGCACGTTCACGCGCTTGCTGGTTCATATCACCATGTAATGGCGATGAAGCATAGCCACGAGCTTCTAGCTTTTCAGCTAACTCGACACATGAATTACGGGTACGAACGAAAATGATGATACCTTCGGTATTTTCAACTTCAAGTACACGTACTAGCGCTTCAAGTTTGTTGTGCTGTGAAACCTGTACAAAGCGTTGTTCAATTGACTCAACGGTAGTGTGGCTTGCGGCAATACTAACTAAAACAGGATCATTCAAGTGTTTCTTGGCAACACGCTTAATTTGCTCAGGCATGGTTGCCGAAAACAATGCTAACTGACTGTTCTTTGGTTTATGATCCAAGATCCATTCGATATCATCAATAAAGCCCATTTTTAGCATTTCATCGGCTTCATCCAACACTAATGCTTTTAGGTGCTCTAACTTAAGCGTACCACGACGCATATGATCCATTACACGACCAGGCGTACCCACGATCACTTGTGGACCACGTTTCAATTGGTGCAATTGTTGTCCCATGCTTTGACCGCCGTAGATAGGCAATACATGGAAACCTTTCATGTGCTTAGCGTAACTGTTAAACGCCTCAGCAACTTGTACGGCTAGCTCACGCGTTGGCGCAAGAACTAAAATTTGTGGTTGAGACAGCTTGGCATCGCAGCTGTTCAATAATGGTAAAGCAAACGCACCGGTTTTACCTGTACCTGTTTGTGCTTGACCAAGAATGTCTTTACCAGCCATTAATGGCTCAATACTGGCAGACTGAATTGGGGTAGGTTTTTCGTAACCTAGCTCGTCAAGCGAGCGCAGAAGGGCATCGGATAAACCGAGTTCACGGAAGGTTTTTTCACTGGATGACATTAGGTTGTAGCCTTGTGGATGCGCAGGAAGCGCAATTTACTTCTAAAGACAGAAAATCAACCTATTATCAATCGTGTCGATTTCCCGCACCGAAGCGACGGAGTATACCAGACTCGCTAAATCTTGGCTATGGGTTGTTGAAAAATCCTTTAATCATAATACCAATTTGTATTCAGCATGTTGTCTTTTTATGGCTCTATGACTTACGAACATCCATAAGAGCAGGCTTTTCGATTGTTACTCGGCTTTCGTCTTGCTCTGACTTCTGTTGACTTGCTTTTGATAGCATATCTCTAAGGGGATCTGCCTGCGAAAATTCTTCAATACCTTTAAGCATGAGTGCATCCCGTACTTCAAGAATGAAACTCATTATGGGTCCTTGGGTTATAATGTCTGCCTCGGTCATCGATTCATTAGTTACAGGGTTTACAGGCCTAATTTGCAACGCTTCGACTAACAATCCCTTTTCAAAAACATTACCCACTCGGTCTAAACATGGCTCCTTAATTTCAGCTAAACCAGCAAGCGATATTGGACAGACCATTCTACTCAAAAAGCTCTGTAAGAATACTGGCCCCATCTGTTGTAAAAACTTCTCTCTAAGAACAATTTCAGCCTTTTTTGACCAAGTATATGGTGATATCACGCACTCAGTTTGCACTGCAGAAGCTTTGGCACCATCCCCATGTTTAAAGTGAAACTGTTGCCCATGTTCGAAAAAAGTGAAGCTAACATTTCCTTTTATGTCAGTTAGATCACCGACAAACTGACTGTACTGTTGAAGAGTCCATTTCTGATTTTTAGGTTTACATTCTAACTCTCTGGTTAGCTGCCTTAATGGGGCAATAATATCTAATTGAGCATCGTCTCCAAAACGTAAACTCAAATTATTCAATAACGATAAAGAATGTTGTTGAATAGGAAAAAATACAACATTCACTGTCTTACTGGTTTCCTTCGTTAACAAAGCATCAAGTTTTAATGTAAATGCCGCATCGTCCTCACCCAATAATTTAGGCAACAAATATAAATGCCCGTTTTCGAGAAATAACACTGTAAGCACTGCTTGATAATCATCACGTGGCGGTAAAACTAATTGCAGGTTCTCCATAAACCTCGGAGATACTTTATTTTCTTTGGTGAATCTTAATGCTTCTGTTTGTGGCGTTAGATGATTAGCTTTTTCTGTATTGCCTTTAGGCTGTTTTCGTAGTGTTATTTGACAGCCTGATAACGGGATATTCAAACCCGTAGCAGGCCCTCTACCTATAAAATATAAATACAATTCCATACCATCAAGATGGTTTTGAAAGACCCGGCTACGCTCTTGCAACCAACGACATCCCACACTTTTTGGATTATCGGCTGTATAGCTTCCACTAGCTTCACGAACCCTAAAACGTATAAAACGTCTAGGTTCATTATATTTCATAGGCTGTATACTATGAGTGTTCTTTTCGGGAATTAAGTCTCTGAATAAATCAAATAGCTCAATTCTAAAAAGTTTCGGTGATTTATTTGGTAAAAAAGGGGAAATTACACGTCTTAATATAAAATTCCAACTCGCCACTTGAGCTATATAAGGTAAGCGACCAGAATAGTCATAAAAAGGATAATTTTCTTCGACGCAATCTCCTATCCAAGTTTTCTTTTTGTGAGAAGCTTGATCACAAAAATAACTATCAGCAGTATCCAGTCGTACAAACTCACTGTATTTATTTTCTACTATTCTTGCAATAAGTGCTTTGACTGCTCTATCAACTTCAAGATCAAGGCAGAGCGTTTTCAAGCTGCCATCCTCATGCCGTTGCACAATCATTCCCCACTCATCAGATAATAGAGTTTCAGATACCTTGCTGTAACACTCTAAATGTTCTTGTTCGCTGTAGGGGCTATCGAGTAATTCATTCACACTTTGAATAAGCGCTTGTGATGTCGAAAAATGGCTAGACATCTTGCGAGGATAAGCGATATCTTCAGGATCACTTTTTAATGTTTTGGACTTCAAGGGAGCAGGTGAGAATTGTTCCGTTTTAAAGCTAACCGTAAGCTGCTCTCCATTGGTAGAGTCAACAGTGCCATCATTTAAGAACCTTTCCAACGCTACTCGAGCCTTATTTACTTCCTGATCCTGAGTTACAGCCTCTGAAGCTTTGACTGTCCATCGACTATTCTCTGCATGATAAGTTAGAGCAAATGTCCCCAAATACAATAAACTGTTATGTTTTGCTGCATTAACCCTAACGCTCGAGCCCGCTTTCGAGACTGCTATAGAAGCCAACCCGCGTTGAGAAATAAATTGATGGGTATTCGCTGACCATAATAATTCTGACGCCATAAAAGATTCACCAATATCGAGCTTTCACTTACTCTCATTAAAAATGTCATTAGTTATATTTTATTAGATAAAACGATTAGAAATGATGAATTATCATTTACCTATAATGACGCTAAAACACATCCCAACAATCATCAAAACCTTGGAATATAGGGAAAACGCAATGGCGCTGCAATCTTAGGTTTATCTGGTGATAAAGCAGAAAAGTCCTCGCACCTTAACACGCGACATTCATTGTTTTTATCAATCAAATAATATGCCTCTCTCTCACCTAGATTTTCGTATCTGAATTGAATACGGCAATCAAAGCACATCGACTGAAGACGATTAAATGCCAAAGAACACTTCGATGGATTGTTTGAAGTTAAAATGGTTTCAAAATGTTCAATTGCTCTACTGGGTTCTTCGAAATGTCCATCACAGCATGTAAAAAAGTCCATCGCAGTCCAAAATACAATATGATCTCTATCGCTGACTCTAGATGGCGCATCTTCTCGCAAATGTTTTACTGCCCCAAGCGGGAAAGTGTAATCTGCCGAAAGTAATTCAAACGATGCACTAGTAGTAATTTTCTTTTTACTATTCGGCTTTTCCTCTTCTTCTGGTATTGATGATTGTGGGGTGCATTTTAATTGAGGGGCACTAATTCGATAACGTGCTCCTGCAATAGTAACCAACCTTTGTTGTTCAAAAGTAGAAATAGAATCAGGCTCAGCCACAGCGTTTTCTGCTGTGCTACCAAACGATTTCTCTTGGATGGTATAACCATTTGGAATCTCTTCTGGCTCTTTGGTTCTGAGTAAATCTTGCAATCGATAATAAGCTTGATTGGCAATAGCTAAATCAGTGGTATGTATTATTGTATATAGCTGCAAATAGGCTTCGTAAGTTCGCAGACCAAAAAAGCGGTCTATTTTGCGGTCTAGCCATTTTGATTGAACAGCGGTAACATCAAAACTCTGCCAACTCTGCATTTGTTGTATGTCATTAAAGGGGATTGTTCGTTCCCTTAAAAAACCACAAAACTCTCCAGCAAGAGTTAGGTGTGAATGATAACAAGTAGTCAAAACTATAAACCAATCAGTAAAATAATGATTACATTATAGCCAGCCACTTTTGTTGATTAAGTGAATTTTTGTTCATTCCGCTTATTGGCAGCAGCCTGCTTTATGCTACAAGGCGTCCACTATACTCATCAAAACCTTGGTAAAATAGGGAAAGAAAGTGCTGGCATAGTTTGTGACTGTTCAGGCGAATGAACAAAATCACTGCATCTAATTATGAGAGCGTTCCCTTTTTTATCTAAAAGGTAAAAGGCATTACGCGCTTCGACAGGTTGAGATTTGAATTGTAAACGGAAGTCATAACAATTGGCTTGAAGTCGCCTTAAAGCAGCGAAACAATCAGACTCATTTTGAGAGCCTAAAATAGTATTCAAATCAGACAGTGCTTGACTCATATCATCAAAGTGACCATCACAGAGTTTAGAGATACTTAACGCACTCTTTTTTGATACATATTCTCTATCTGGAATCTTGACAGCAACCACTTCAGTCTTTGATGTTTTTACTCCACCAAGAGTGACAGTGTCATCATTGGAATACAATTGATACTGTGCAGAAGTAACCACGCGCCGAGATTCATTTTCTTCCCACGTTATCGGGGTTTCATTTAATTGTATGGCACTAAGTCGGTAATGTTTTCCACCAACGATGAGCAACTCCTGTTTAAAAAGATCGGGGTTTGTTGTTGTTTTTGTCATTGCGGGCACAGGGCATACATCAATAGGTTTATCTTGAGTTACTGAAAATTGAGGAATATCAGACTCTAGGGTTCTTAATTTACTCTGCAGCCGATTATAAGCTTTAGAAGCGATATCCATGTTAGTCGTATGAATGATGGTATGAAGCTGCAAATACACTTCTTCAGTGGGTAGAGAAAAAAAAGTGTCTACTATTCGTTTGTGTAAACGTGCTCCAAAGGTATCAGTGCTATAGCTCTCCCAAGTCTGAGAGTCACGCATCGCCTTAATTTCTTCAAAGGGAATATTTCGCTCAACATAGCGGCCAAAACGTCCACCAACAAGCGTGAGATGTGAAGGGATATATGAACTCAAAAAACTAACCCAATCAATGAAATACTGATTAGATTATATTCGGTTACTTAACTTGTATCAGTGAAGCTTTGTTAATTTCACTGCCCTTGCTATTAAAACATCATCAGCAAGGGCATGCCGTAGGTATAAGTTATGACAAAAGTCACAGCATAGGTTTTAAAAAACGAGCCGTATGTGAAATCGGATGCTCCGCCACTTGTTCAGGGGTTCCAGAAGTCAATATGGTTCCACCACCTGAACCGCCTTCTGGGCCAAGATCGACAATCCAATCGGCGGTTTTGATCACATCTAAATTATGCTCAATCACGACTACAGTATTGCCGTGGGCTTTTAAACGATGCAGAACATCAAGCAGCATTTGGATATCGGCAAAATGAAGGCCAGTAGTTGGTTCATCCAAAATATATAAGGTTTTGCCTGTATCGCGTTTTGACAATTCTTTTGCCAATTTCACTCGCTGCGCTTCACCACCTGATAAGGTTGTCGCACTTTGCCCTAGGCGAATATAAGACAGACCCACGTCCATCAGGGTTTGTAACTTACGAGCAATGGCCGGAATGGCATCAAAGAACGTTCTGGCTTCTTCCACTGTCATTTGCAGCACTTCGTGAATATTTTTGCCTTTATAGCGCACTTCTAGTGTTTCGCGGTTATAACGCTGCCCTTTACACGAATCACACGGTACATACACATCAGGTAAAAAGTGCATTTCAACTTTGATCAAACCATCGCCTTGGCAAGCCTCACAACGGCCACCTTTTACATTGAACGAGAAGCGCCCAACTTGATAACCACGGCTTCTTGATTCTTGTGTGCCTGCAAATAACTCACGAATAGGCGTGAATATTCCCGTATAGGTAGCAGGGTTAGAACGTGGCGTTCGCCCGATCGGACTTTGATCGATATCCACCACTTTATCGCACTTGTCCATACCGATGATTTCATCGTAAGGTGCAGGCTCTGTCACGGTCGCTTTATTCAGCATCCGATGAGCAATCTTGTAAAACGTATCGTTGATCAAAGTGGATTTACCGGAACCCGATACGCCTGTAACACAGGTCATTAATCCAAGTGGGATCGTTAAATCGACATTTTTGAGATTATTACCACGAGCTCCTTTCAACTCAATGACTTGCTCAGCGTCATAAGCAACGCGATCACCTTTCACATGAATTTGTTTTTCGCCTGAAAGATACTGCCCTGTTACCGACTCCTTACAAGCCAAGACATCTTCAAGTTTACCGCTGGCAATAATGCTGCCGCCATGAACACCTGCACCAGGGCCAATATCAATCACATGATCCGCCATGCGAATGGCATCTTCATCATGCTCGACCACAATAACTGTATTGCCTAAATCTCGCAGGTGCTTCAAGGTATTCAATAAGCGTTCATTGTCACGTTGATGTAAACCAATAGACGGTTCATCAAGCACATACATCACACCAACCAGCCCTGCACCAATTTGACTGGCCAAGCGAATTCGCTGGGCTTCACCGCCCGATAAGGTTTCAGCTGAACGGGAAAGGTTAAGGTAATTTAAGCCAACATTGACCAGAAAGCCCAAACGCTCTTGGATTTCTTTTAGAATTTTTTCTGCAATTTTGGCTTTTTGCCCTGCAAATTGCAGTTCATCAAAATACCCTTTAGCTTCACCAATCGACCACGTGGTGAGTTCGGGTAAATTAACACTCTCGATAAAGACGTTTCTTGATTCCTCTTTTAATCGTGAACCATCACAACTTTGACAAGGCTGAGTGTTGATAAATTTAGTCAACTCTTCACGCACCGAGTTACTTTCTGTTTCTCGATAGCGGCGATCCATATTGTTCAATATGCCTTCAAATGGGTGATTACGATTCACCACATCACCTTTATCATTCACATATTTAAAGGCAATTTTTTGTTTTCCTGAGCCATAAAACACGATCTTTTTGATCTTATCATCGAGCTGCTCAAACGGAGTTTCAACATCAAACTCGTAATGCTCTCCCAAAGACTTCAGCATTTGGAAATAATAAAAATTTCGACGATCCCAACCGCGGATCGCACCACCAGCTAGGGATAACTCACCATTTACAACCACTCGTTCAGGGTCAAAAAATTGCTGAACGCCTAAGCCATCACAAGTACCGCAAGCTCCAGCCGGATTGTTGAATGAGAAGATCCTTGGCTCTAACTCAGTCATTGAGTAACCGCAATGAGGGCACGCAAAGTTAGCCGAAAACACTAAAGGCTCTTGCTCAGTGTCGTCTTGCATTGGGACGATTAACGCCAAGCCACCAGATAATTCTAATGCGGTTTCAAACGATTCTGCCAAGCGTTGCTTTATGTCGTCACGTGCTTTAAAGCGGTCCACCACAACTTCAATAGTGTGCTTAACGTGTAAGTCCAGAGTCGGCGGATCGGACAAATCGCATACTTCACCGTCAATACGAGCACGAATGTAGCCCTGCGCTTCAAGGCTTTCTAATAGCTTAACGTGCTCACCTTTACGACCATTCACCACTGGCGCTAACAGCATTTGACGACTGCCTTCTGGAAGCTCTAATACCTTGTCTACCATCTGACTGACGGTTTGTGCGGTTAACGGTTGGTGATGTGTCGGGCAGCGTGGCTCACCGACTCTGGCGTATAGAAGACGCAAATAATCGTAAATTTCAGTAATGGTACCCACGGTTGAGCGTGGATTATGAGATGTGGATTTCTGCTCGATAGAAATGGCAGGGCTTAAGCCCTCAATATGATCCACATCAGGCTTTTCCATCAAACTCAAAAACTGACGAGCATAAGCCGATAATGATTCCACATATCGACGCTGACCTTCAGCATATAAGGTATCAAATGCTAGTGATGACTTACCTGAACCTGACAATCCAGTGATCACGATTAACTCATCTCTTGGAATGGTTAGGTTGATGTTTTTGAGGTTATGAGTTCGGGCGCCGCGTATTTCGATCTTATCCATCAAGCTCTCGTTTTTATCTCAAAAGTACTGAAAGGATATACAGTATGCCAGAAGTAATTTGTCAGTGTAACCTCTCTACCAAAATCGTTACTTTATGTTACCCCCAAAGGGTTCAGAATCAACAGCAACCAATTTCTATTTCCCATTAATTCTTGTTTATAAACTTTTGCGTTCGAGAATCCTCGTTTACAATAAAAACACTATTAAAATAGAGTGTTAGTAGAGGGTATCTATTAGGGCGCGCCCTAAATTTTTATACTCTCTGTTTCCGTATGCTATTATGCGCTGCTTTTAACTGAATTGAGCAGATTCAACTTTCAATTATCATTCAATTCAAATAGGTATCACTCTTCCATTTTTATCTTCAAGGTTTTTTAACATGCAAAGTAATGGCTTATCTGCAGTTGAAAAGAAAGTAGCCGCTTCCCTCGCCAGTGTTTTCGGCTTGAGAATGATGGGGCTTTTCATGATCATGCCAGTGTTTGCCCTTTATGGTCAGCACTTAACCGGATTTTCTCCGTTCTTAGTGGGTGTTGCCATTGGTGCTTACGGATTAACTCAAGCCTTATTACAAATCCCAATGGGGATCTTATCCGATAAAGTCGGCCGTAAACCTGTGATTATCGGCGGCTTGATTGTATTTGCCATCGGCAGCCTTGTCGCTGCCAGTGCCACTAGTATTTACATGGTGATTGCGGGTCGTGCTTTACAAGGTATGGGGGCGATTGCCGCTGCTGTGCTTGCTTTAGCCGCTGACCTAACCCGAGATGAACAGCGCACCAAAGTCATGGCCGTTATTGGTATGTGTATTGGCTTTTCATTTGCACTCGCCTTATTGCTTGGGCCGATTGTAGCTCATCACTTAGGGTTATCAGGCCTATTCATTATGACGGCGATTTTTGCGGTTATTGGTGTTTTGATCGTGCAATTTTTTGTGCCTAACCCTGTTCGTCATGCTCCTAAAGGTGACACTGTGGCCGCACCTGCTCGTTTGCTCACCATGTTAAAAAACCCGCAACTCATTCGTCTTGATGCGGGGATTTTTATCCTTCACCTCACCCTAACAGCAGTATTTGTAGCCTTACCCTTTGTATTGGTTCACGCTGGTTTTGCCAAAGAAAATCATTGGAAGCTTTACTTCCCAACTTTCATTGGTGCTTTTTTCTTAATGGTGCCTTTGATCATCATTGGCGTTAAAAAGAAAAACACCAAAGCCACGTTTCAAATCTCATTACTGATCATGTTAGCCTCCCTTGCCATATTGGCCTTATTTGAAAATCAATTTTGGCTGATTGCATTAGGGGTCTTACTTTTCTTTACCGCCTTTAATTATCTTGAAGCGTCATTACCCAGCTTGATTGCTAAATTTTGCCCAGCTGGCGATAAAGGTTCAGCCATGGGAGTCTATTCCACCAGCCAATTTTTAGGCGCCTTTTGTGGTGGTCTATTAGGTGGAAGCATGTATCAATGGGTTGGTGCTAACGGTGTATTTATCGTGGCCTTGGTATTAGTGGGAATTTGGCTATTATTATCTTTAGGCATGGAAAATCCCGTACTGTTAAAAAGCTATACGCTCTCCACCAAAATCCGAGATAAAGCCCACGCCCAAGAGATAGCCGCTCAGTTATCAGCTCTAACTGGCGTTGCTGAAGCGATATTGATCACGGAAGAACAAGCCGCCTATCTCAAAGTTACCGATCAATTTGAATTAGAAAGTGCACAAGCAATTTTAAAGAGCTCAGATTGAATTAACTGACAAAAAAGCATACTCTAGCCGTTATGCATGTAAGCAAAAAATATTAAACTCGCAGGAGAAAATCATGGCCAGCCGTGGTGTGAACAAAGTAATATTAGTGGGTAATTTAGGGCGCGATCCTGAAGTTCGTTATATGCCAAATGGCAATGCGGTAGCCAATTTTACCATTGCAACCAGTGAAACTTGGAAAGATCAACAAGGTCAGCAACAAGAGCGTACTGAGTGGCATAACATCGTTATGTATCGTCGCTTAGCTGAAATTGCAGGTGAATATCTCAAAAAAGGCGCTAAGGTATACGTTGAAGGTCGTCTACAAACCAGTAAATGGCAAGATCAACAAACAGGTCAAGATCGTTACAAAACTGAGATCGTTGGTAACGAAATGCAAATGCTTGATGGCCGTCAAGGTGGTGGCATGAATGCCAACCAAGGTGGTTACAGTGCACCTAAACAAGCACCAACCCAGCAGCCACAAACTTCTGGTTACGGTGCGCCGCAACAACAGCAGCAACAAAGCTATCAACCGCAACAGCCACAGCAGAGCTATCAGCCTCAGCAACAAACTCCTGCACAACAGGCGCCAGCGCAACAAGCTAAACCTGCTCAAGCACCTCAGCAACAACCTGCTCAGCAAAATTACACGCCAAACTTGGATGATGGCTGGGACGACGATATTCCATTCTAGGGGAAACGTACTTAATGCAGTTCTAATTGCATTGATAAGGCCTTGCTATTGCAAGGCCTTTTTGTTTGATTAAGTTCCCTTGATAGTTTTGATCAAAGATTCAGTTGTTCTTAATGTTAATGCTGCTATTGTCAACGTAGGGTTGGCTGTACCAGAGGTAGGAAACACACTCGAACCAAGAATATATAAATTTTTATGCTCATAGGTTCGACCACTAGGTAAAACCACCGAATCCCAAGAGCTTAACCCCATTTTACAAGTCCCCATGATGTGTCCAGACGAGAGCACTTCAGGAATATGCAGAATTTCGGTGGCTTTAAGCTTAGTAAACATGGCTTCAAAGCACAGTTTGATATCTTTTAATCCCTTTTGTTCATATTCGGTAAAATGGTAATAAATCTCTGGGTGAGGTAAACCAAATTTATCGGATCGATGTTGACTTAAACTCACTCGATTTCTGCGATTGGGTAATTGCTCAATAGCGCCATCTATCGAGATTTGTCTCTGTATTCTATCTTTCAACGCCTGCTGTAGTTCATCTCCATATTTAAACTCTTTAACTGGAGATTCAAAGTCAGCATACGGACTGGCGTGAGGAGATGCCCAGCCATTATTGTGAATGTTAATCCGATAACCGGAAAAGTGTTTTCGAAAGTCTCCAGTCCTAAAAGACTCAATACTCGACGTTGCTATAGGGCCTCTAAAACCATATACAGGCACAGGAGACAGGCATTGTGATACCACTAAAGGATGATCCATCAAGTTTCGCCCTACCATATCACTTCTATTAGCAAGTCCTTTGGGGTACCTTGCTGACTTTGACATCAGTAGAATCTTGGGAGTCTCGATAGCATTAGCGGCGAGCATAAAATATTTTGCAGTTAGTTTATGTTCACGACCATCCCAATCTAAGTACCTCACACTGTGAATTCGACCATGATGTTCATCCAACCGATGAACCACAGCTTTTGCAATTACCGCCGCCCCATGCTTTTTCGCTAAGTTAATATGGGTATTCGCTTCATATTTAGCCCCTGTTGGGCATAAAGGAATACAACTGCCGCTGCCTTTACACCAAGGTTGTTTAGCTTGTGGAGCAACGGATACTTTTAGCGGTATATCGTGATACAACAAGCCATCACAATTTTGTGACAGTACCTGATCCAAATAACTTTGCTTAAGGGGAGGGTTGGGATAATCCGTGCTTCTATCTGAGCCAGTATCTAAAGTTGAATCTCCTGACACTCCTAGTGCGTTTTCTGCCTGTCCATAATAAGGCTCAATTTGCTGATAATTCAGCGGCCAATTTACACCCACACCAAAATGTTTTTTGAGGGAGAAATCTTCTGGTAAAAAGCGCGGGCAAATGCCCATCCAATGCCATGTCGTCCCCCCGACAATGCGCTGATAAAACCCTTTAAAGGGTTCTGGCCCTGTTTGAACATAATAATTTGATGTATCGTCCGCATTGGGCCTTGGAGCTTCAGGGTGGAATGGATACGGTGTATCAATCCCTTGATAAGCACCAGCAATACGAAACTTTTGTGCATGTTTCTCTCTGTCTTTAAAGTAAGGGCCAGCTTCGAGCACAATTACTTTGATATTCGCTTGGCTCAGCTTCCACGCGGCTAGGGCACCGGCTACCCCTGAACCAATAATGATCACTTCGGCATCATGAGTCATAATGCAATCTTCAAACTAGGCGCTGGTGGCACCGACCAATCTCTGTCATCAGGGACACAAGGTGGCGTTGCTGAAATGATCTGCCAAATCAAGCCTTGTTGATATGCGAAGTCTTGGACATCCAACGCAGGTCTAGAATGAATAAATTTCCCTAGAAACCATAGCTTCAATATGGCTTTAGAAAAAGAGCGGTATTGCTGCAAAATTTGGGTTAATTCGATGGATGTGCTGGCTTTCCTAAAACTGGCATCAAGGTCAGCAATGGCTTTTTTACAATAAGCATGTCCAAACTGAGCAGTTAACTCTGTGTGGAAAGGCTTAACCAATGATTCGTTTATCTTGGCAAATCCGGTAAGAAACGAGGACACATATAGGAGACCCGTCGGTTGATTTGACTCACCCGCAACAGCCAGATTTATCCACTGAGGAAAAAAAACCGTAAAGCCGAGACTTGATGCGATTAAGTTTAACGTTTCTCGTCTCGTCAACATTTCAAGCCCTTAAGTTCTAAATAGCTTGATGTTACGCCTTAAAGGCTGACAAATACCTGACAATAAAAAAAACGATAAGAGGTGTTAGAGGCCGTTCCCAATTAGATTTTTGATTTGCTGCTGTTAATTTTTTAGGTTAAACAAGGCGGAAAATGTGAAGTGTAGTTATTACCGACATACACAACTGTCGTTACTTCGTTTCTACACGAACATTTGACAACGCAGTTTAAACAAAAAAGAAACGCAGCCTTACGGGTTACGCCTAAAATTGTCAAACTCTGCGTCACTCATTATTCATTTAGCTTACTAAACTTCAATCTTCGTGCCTTGATTTTGCCAATTTTAGTCTGTAACAAATCAAAAAGTCTTTAATTGGGAACGGCCTCTAGCAACATAAAAATAAAGGCATCCTATTGAATGCCTTTATTTATTAAAATGTGGACTCGATAATATTAGAAGTCGAATCTTAACCCAAGGCTGGCAATATCAACGTCATTTGAACGGTTATAAGAAAAATCAACTACCAGTTGATCCGTCAAACGGTAACCTAAACCAGCACCGATACCAAGCTTCCAATCATCAGAATTAACACTCAGGTTATTTCCAAGAATACTGGTCGTGCCTTTTGAGTCTATTCGCATATAAGTAGGTTCGCCATAAATGATGAATCCATTATCCCATTCATATTGAGCGCGAATAGCCAAACCAAATGCAGCTTCAAGTTCGATATCAATGACTTGAACTTGACCAGGGATCGGGCTTGGTACAGAAACGTCATCTTTACCGACACCTGTGGCATATCTAAGCTCGGGGATGATATCGACACCTTCACCGACATCAAAACGGTAGGATAACGACCCTTGAATCCCATTTAACGATACATCAGGCCCACTATCATTACTCATAATACCAATATAATGTACACCAGCTCCCCACTGAGCCATTGCTGTCGTAGAGAAACCCGCCAGTATTATTGCCAATAGTGTTTTTTTCATCATTCACGTCCTTATGTTGATAAATTTCATTAGGCAAAGTCAGTATAGTTGAGATTTAATTTTTTGAAGTGCGAAAGCAAAGCAGCTTAAACCAATAGCCATGCCCACCAACACATCAGAGAAGAAGTGAATGCTGATAATGATCCGACTTAATCCTAAAAATGTGCCAAAGCCAACAGTCAACAAGGCAAACAGTTTGTGTTTTTGATACAGGACTATTCCTATTGGGATAATCAAGCTTGCTGCCATAGTGGCATGCCCAGACGGCATTGAGCTGTAATCGTGAACGAGTGTGAAGCCATGAAAGCCATACCAGTCATGTTCAATAAATAGTTTCGGACGATAACGACCAAGCAAAAATTTAAGCAAAAAAGTAACGCCAATCGCTAAGGTGTAACCGCTAAACACGACTTTCATATCATGAATACTATCAATTTTGCCTTTCGAATAAAGAAGCAAAATCAATACCCCAACTATAATAACGAGGGGGAAGATCACCCCTGTTCCTGTACTTGTGCCTAATAAATGCATAGCATCAAATAAAGCCGTGTTTTCAAACAACTGGTAACAGTAGAGAGCAATCGCTTTATCCCAATAAACAAAGCTGACGATTGCAAGTACGATAAGCACTAATGAAATACGATAAAGAGTATCACTGATAGATTGCATGCCCATTCTACCCTGATCTAGAGGTTATAGATTGAGCCTAGCGTAGAAAGCAAAAATGTCGACCGAAGTCGACATTTTCATAGAATTAACGAGTTGACCACATAAGCCGGGTTTTGTTCTGTCTTGCGACAGCGACAATCATTCGTCTAGGCCTACAATCGCTCGTAGGCTCAAGCAATCTACCCGTTCCCAACGCGAGCCACGCCATGCGGGAACCTATTTGATCTTGCTCCGAGTGGAGTTTACCTTGCAACCAACTGTTACCAGTGGCCCGGTGCGCTCTTACCGCACCCTTTCACCCTTACCAAGCAAGCTTGGCGGTCTTCTCTCTGCTGCACTTGTCGTCGGCTCACGCCGCCCAGACGTTATCTGGCACTCTGCTCTTTGGAGCCCGGACTTTCCTCCCCACCATCCATAAAGATGATGCAGCGATTGTCTCGGTCAACTCAAGGCGAATTATACCTAAACCATAGACTCTAGGCTATGGTTTAGGTCTGTAAAATCACGCTGTTTGTACAGAGCGGCGATTATTCCACCAACTCGACACGTTATTGCCTAACACCAACAAACACGGCGTTAAGAACAAAGTCAGTACGGTAGCAAATGCCAAGCCTCCTGCAATCGCACTGGCTAATTGCGTCCACCATTGTGTTGACGGCGCACCAAAGGCCGCTTCCCGATTAATAAAATCAAGGTTCATCGACAAGACCATTGGTATCAAACCTAGCACTGTTGTACCAGCAGTCAGTAATACTGGTCGTAAACGTAATTCCCCTGTTATCAAAGCTGCATGATAAGCAGAATGACCTTGTTTACGCATTGCATTGTAAGTATCAATCAATACGATATTGTTGTTAACCACAATCCCTGCTAGCGCAATAATCCCTAAACCAACCATCACAACACCGAAAGCTTGTTGAGCAACTAACAATCCGAGTAATACCCCAGCGGTTGAAAAGATAATGGCACTCAGTACCAGTAAGCTTTGATAAAAGCTATTAAACTGCATAAGCAGAATCATCAACATTGCAAACACCGAAATAAAGAAAGCTTGAGATAAAAATACCCCTGTTTCTTTTTGATCTTCCGAATCACCTTTTTCGGTAATACGAATATCAGCAGGAAAGGTTTTCTCTTTCAGCTTGGTCTGTAATGCTTGCAAACGTTCGCTGGCTAAAAAACCATCTTTTATGTCTGCTTGTATGGTAATAACCCGTTTGGCATCGACACGTTTAATGGTTCCTGTTTTCGCAACTGGCTTTAACTCCACAAAATTAGATAAAGGCACAGAGCCAGATGGCGTTTGAATACTGAAATTAGACAATTGATCTAAATTGCGTTCGCTTTGTGGAAAACGGATCATAATATCCACTTCTTCTTCAGCATCATCGGGTCTAAAGTCTGTAACCTTGTAACCACGAGTCATCATTTGGATGGCACTGCCAATAAGGTTAATGTCAGCGCCATAACGCGCAGCAGCGCGGCGATCTACTGTCACCTGCCAATCGATGCCAGGCAGAGGTCGGTTGTCTTCAATATCTTTAAGACCATCGGTTTTATCCATTTCAGCTTGGATCATATCTACCGCATGGTAAATGTTCTCTTGGCTGATACCGCTGACTTGTAGTTGAATTGGTTTACCGGCACTAGGGCCATCTTCTTGCTTTCGAAACTCCAATTTAACGCCTGCTATATCGGCTGTTTTTTGGCGCATTTCTTCAAGAATTTTCGATGCTGGACGACGCCACTTCCAATCAATAAATTGGAACTGAACTGTACCCACAACATCTTCAGCAAGCTGGTTAGGCGCTTGGCTATAAGATTGAGCTGAAACAGACTTAAGCTCAGGCATACCAATCAAACGTTCCTCAACGTGGCGAAGTAGCTTATCTTTTTCGTAAATAGACAAATCACCACGAGCATGAACCAATACTTTAGCACTATCAGGCTCTGTATCTGGGAAGAACTCTGTCCCTAATCCTAAGGTAAAGTAACTCATGTAACTGATAATGATCGCCATGATCGTCAGTCCAAACACTTTGGTTGGGTGACGTAAGCCTAACGCTAAGGTCTTTGAATACCAGCCTTTACCATGGGCTTCAGCTTGTTCTGTGTCATCAACAAGGTCAGTTTCAACAGTGTCATTTCTACTGGTGTTTTTTTTGCTTATGGCTGCACCTAGCACAGGTAAGAACACCAAAGCTACAAACAATGAAGCGATCAAGCAGATCATTACCGTGATCGGCAGGTACTTCATAAACTCACCAACAATACCCGGCCAACCAACTAATGGCACGAACACTGCCAAGGTCGTAGCTGTGGATGCGATGATAGGCCAGCTCATTCTTTTTGATGCCATGGCAAACGCTTGCTTGGGCGTTAGGCCGTTATCGGCATAACGATTAGCCAGTTCGGTAACCACGATAGCACCATCAACCAACATGCCTACCACTAAAATCAAGCTGAACAAAACCACGATATTTAAGGTATAGCCAATCATGTAGATGACTAAGATCCCAGCAAGAAATGACGCTGGTATCGCCATGCCCACTAACAGAGAAGAACGAAAACCTAAGGCACCAATGATCACAATCATCACCATGATAACCGCACTGATGACATTATTTTGTAAGTCACCAATCATGGTGTTGATTTGATCAGACTGATCTAAGGTGTAATCTAAGCTCAATGTGCTCGGCCAGAAACCCTCTTTTTCAGCGACTATCTGTTTCACCTTAGAAATAGTAGCAATGATGTTTTCACCGACACGCTTTTTCACTTCAAGATTAATTGAGCTTTGACCATTTACTCGTGCAAAACCTTGGGCATCTTTGTAAGTACGGCGAATAGAAGCGACATCTCCAAAGGTTACCACGGTATCGTTAACGGTTTTGATCGGCAGCGCGAGCATGTCATCAATGTCTTCGACAACTCCCGGTACTTTAACCACCATTCGTCCATCACCATTATCAATGGCTCCGGCAGCAACAAGCTTATTGTTGTTACTGATACTGCGGATCACTTGCAGAAAATCGATGTTGTAGGTCTCAAGTATTAGAGGATCAACAATTACATCCAATACTTCTTCACGGTCGCCACCAATCTCTACTTCCAATACTTCGGGTAACGCTTCGATATCATCCTTAAGATCGCGCGCTAACCTAAGTAATTGTCGTTCAGGGATCGGTCCTGACAAACTCATGGATAAGACGGGGAACAAAGCCACATTCACTTCGTGAACTTCAGGCTCTTCACCGCCAGACGGCAACTTAACTTTGGCTAAATCGACTTTTTCTCTCACATCTAGCAAAGCTTGAGCAGAATCAAAACCGGCATCAAATTCAAGCGATACCGACGCATGGCCTTCCGAGGCCACCGATTTCATCTCTTTTACGCCTTCGATACTGCGAAGCTCTTTTTCCATCGGACGCACTAACAAACGCTCGGCATCTGATGATGAGATCCCCTCATGCACCATAGAAACATAAATATTTGGAATAGCAACATCTGGCTGTGATTCACGGGGAATAGCCACATAAGCCACTGAACCCGCTAAAATCACACAAAACAGTAATAATAAAACGGCGCGGCTTCGATCCATTGCCCAATCTATTAATCGACCCATACCGTTATTCCTTTTCCGTGGTCACATACTGAGGCTCAACGGTTTGTCCATTGGCAACGAATCCTTGACCAACGGTGATTAAGGTGACTTGCTCAGGGAGACCTGTTACGTAAACTCCAGAAAGATCTGAACGAATAAGATCAACCAAATATGTGTTCACTTGATTATGCTCATTCACCCCTTTGACTTGTAAACGACCATCAGTGGCTAAATCCAACATTGATGCTGGTATTTTGTGGGTATGAATTGAATTCAAATCCAATGTCACTTTTGCACTTTGCCCAAAAGCAGGTAAAGACTGTAAACCTGTGACTTTAGCTTCCACTCGATAAGTACGAGTTTGAGGATCGGCAGATTGAGAAAGGTAACTCACCTTACCTTGCACCTTTCTCCCATTGATCAATTCTGCAGTAACTGGCAAGCCTTGTTTGATATTTGCAATGTCCCGCTGAGGCACTTGAACCACGATCAACAAATAACTATTGTCTACAAGAGTACCTACCGGATCGCCAACCCCTACATAACTGCCGGGTTCTGCAGTGAGTTCATTCAATATGCCACTGAACGGTGCTTTGATTTGTGTATGTTGTAGGTTAAGTTGCAGCTGTTTTACGTTAGCTTCGGCATTCGCTAGCTGTGCTTGTGCTTGCTTGTGTTGATTTGATGAAACCAGCTTCTTTTTGAGCAGACGTTCACTGGCTTGTAAATCGGCTTGCTTTACTAATAAATCAGCTTTAGCAGATGCTAAAGACAGCTTTCTGTTGTTCACTTCAAGTTGAACAATCACTTGCCCTTTTTGAGCTTGTTCACCTTTAAGGATGTTCTTTTTGATCACTTTACCCGACACTTCGGCTTTTAATGACACCTGTTTTGGCGCTTCGATTTGACCGCGAAGATTAAGGATATTGCTCATTTCCTTTGCCGAAAAATCAGCAACTTGCACTTTAAATAGTGACTGCTCTTTTTGCTGTTTTTGATGAGACCGAGCTTGCTCACTGCTGTCTTGACTAGTTGAAATAGTGCCTGTTGCAATCCAAGCAACCGCACCTAGTGTCAGTAAAACAGCTATCGTTACGGAATTTAACTTTGGTTTGATCATATCTTCCAACTTATATTAATTTCTACCATGAAATAATTTACTTCGACCTTTAATTACTGCCTTTTTCCTAAAATCCCTGCCACCATAAATTGACTATTGATCTCAATAAAACGCTCTGGTGTTAACCCTTCAAATGCGGCTATTTCACCATCCCAAATCATTCTTAATGTGCCATGAAAGCTGGCGTGTAACGCAATGACCAACTCTTCAACTGATTGTCTCGGGATCTCGCCGCTTTTCATGCCAGCTTCGAGTAACTCTTCAAAAAAATATTGATCTTGTTTTTCCATTTCTTCGAAAGCGTTAGCCACCGTATCGGGTAAACGCTTTCTCACATCCGCACGATGACAATAATGAGCCACCTTGGCTCCTACTGGATCATCCAAACTAATTTGAAACGCCAACCTTAAAATCTTCTCGACGGCCACTAAGCAATTGTCTTCAGGAATTTTTGTCGGCCATTGCTCTCTAAATTTTTCAAAGTGAGACAATGCAATACGTGCATAAATTTCTTCTTTACAGCTAAAGTGCTTGTACACAGTACCCTTACCGATTTCGGCTTTGTTAGCGATCTGTGCCACTGTGACACTTTGCCAATCATTACCATCAAACAAACTCAAGGCTGCTGATAAAATATCTTCCTCTCTGCGTGCAAACTCTCGTTGTTTTCGTGTTAATTCCACCATTAAACACTCCAATAAGGTATTTATATAAAACCAACAGTCACTTTGTGACTACTGGTCACAAATTTAAGCATAAAGATAGCAGAAGGTAAATTGAGCACCTGTATTTTTGTACTATTTGAGAGGAAATGTGGATAGAAAAATTGTAAATAGATATGAATGATTTGAACGTAAGCTTATCCAAGATAACGTTTTTCTTAGATAAGCTTAAAACGAAATTATTGAGTTATAAATCCAGTTCTAACCCTACTTTATAGAGGGCATTTTTCTTTAATCCGTAGATTTGTGCGGCAATCGCTGCCGCTTTTTTTAATGGTAGTTCTTTGCTTAACAGGGTAAGTGTATTAATCACTTCTGGCGATAACTCCCCGTCTTCTTTCGTCTCAGCGCCTTTGATCATCAACACCATCTCACCTTTTTGCTGATTAGCATCCGACGCTACTTTTTCAATAACTTCAGCAATCGTGCCCGATAAAAAGGTTTCAAAAGTTTTGGTGATCTCTCTGGCCATCACCATAGATCTATCTTCACCAAAATGTAGTGCCATAGAATGAAGACTTGGCAATATTCGATGTGGAGATTCATAAAAAATCAGGGTTCGAGTTGCATCTGCAAGCGCAGATAAACGATCGCTGCGTCCCTTTTCTTTGGCTGGTAAAAACCCCTCAAAGGAAAAGCGATCTGAAGGCAAGCCTGATGCGCTTAGTGCAGTGATTGCAGCACAAGCACCCGGTAGAGGAATAACAGCAAATCCGGCTTCGCGGACTTGAGAGACTAAGTGATAACCAGGATCTGATATAAGTGGCGTACCTGCATCAGAGATCAAAGCGATCGATTCGCCCTGCTTCAGTTTGGCAATAATACTGGCAGCACGATTACGCTCATTATGATCATGAACCGCCATAGTACGAGTTTCTATACCAAAGTGATTTAATAATTTGCCACTGTGTCGAGTATCTTCACACGCAATGAGATCCACCTGTTTAAGTACCTCTATGGCTCTAGGGGTAATATCGGCTAGATTTCCAATGGGTGTTGGCACCACATATAACGCCGCGACGTGATCCATAATTTCCTCATTCGTCATTTAGACTTTCGTCATATATAAGAGCAGGTTAAACTATATCCAAAGCGCTGCCCTTTAGGGTGGGAATATTATCATAATCAGAGAGTAAATCTGTGTTGAAAAACCAAAATATTCGGGGATACTTAGTTGGATTATTAACAAGCTTAATTCTGCTTGGCTGTAGTTCGTCACCTAATAAAACCTTAACGGCTACCGATTTGGCCTTAAATGAAGTCAAATTTTCAGCCACTGAATATTTAACCAAAGCCAAACAACTAAAAGCAAACAACTTAAAGTTACGTGCTCAATTACTTGCAGCTCACGCTTTTTTAAATAAAAACCAAAGTGAGCAAGCGACGAATCTCTTAACCCAGATTTCAACCCAATTAACGACAAACTCTGAAATTCAAGCTGAAT
This sequence comes from Parashewanella sp. 2210YD4-3, assembly GCF_056591735.1. Lineage (NCBI taxonomy): Bacteria > Pseudomonadati > Pseudomonadota > Gammaproteobacteria > Alteromonadales > Shewanellaceae > Parashewanella > Parashewanella sp. 2210YD4-3. Next base: position 675,850 of record NZ_JBWQOG010000001.1, read on the forward strand.
ATCGTTATTTAAAATCATTGACTGCCTATCAAAAACAGCAATATCAACAAGCACTTGATATCTTATCTTACCCTGATGCTTGGCAGCTTCCTCGTTGGCAATGGCGAAACTATTACCAACAACGAGCCCTGCTTTTCGGGCTAGTGCAACAACCGATAAAAAAATTGCAGTCATACACATCATTGGCTATGTATGTAGATGTAAATGAAGCGACCAAGCTTAACCAACATATTTGGCAAACACTCAGTCAATTAAAACAAGAGCAGTTGGCTAGCCTTAAACAACAACCTTTACCAAAAATATTTTCAGGTTGGATTCAACTGGCTTACATTGCTAAATTTTATGGTGCTGATCCCATGCAATTGATCAGCAATCTAAGCCGTTGGCAACACGCTCATTCTCAGCACCCAGCTGCTGTTAAGCTACCCGACGATCTTAAAAAAGCCATTAATACTAAACCTTATCAGCCTAAAAAAATCGCAGTGTTATTGCCATTAACAGGTAATGGTTCATCTTTTGCTGAGCCAATCAAAGCTGGCATTGTGAACCGCTATTACAAAGATAGTATTCAAACGTCTATACAATTCTATGATACCAGCTCGAACGTAGAGCAAGCCTACCAACAAGCGTTAACAGATGGTGCCGAATTCATTATTGGTCCTTTACTGCCAAAGAATGTGGTTAAGCTTCACCAATTACAAGAATCTGAGGGTGTTACTGTTCCTCAACTATTTTTAAACCAATTAATGAAACCAAGTGAAGTTGAAAATACTTACTTTTTCTCATTGTCTCCACAACAAGAAGCCGTCGATGCCGCTTTACGCATGGAACGTAGCGGTGTTAAAACACCGTTAGTATTCGCTACTGATAATTCAACTGGCCGCAATATGGCATTAGCCTTTAAAAATGAGTGGTTCAAATTGACAGGTGTAGAAGCCGAAACCCACTTCTACGCAGATACCAATAAAATGAAGCAAACAGTTCAACAAGCCATGGGCGTCACTGATAGCTTAAGTCGTATAGGCAAAATCAAATCCTTGATTGGGAAAAAAGTCAAAGCAGACTTCCGCTCTCGCCGTGATATTGATGCAATCTACATGCTCTCAGGATCACGGGATCTTCCTTTGTTAAAACCCTTTATCGACGTCAGCTTTAGTGTTTTCGCTCGCCCGGTGCCTTTATATACAAGTAGCCGTAGCCGCCCAAATATTGGTAATACCAAAAAAGGGAAAGAATATAACGGCATCATCATGAGTGAGGCACCATGGTTAATGCGAAATACCACTGAACATCGAAGTATTAATCAGCTGTGGCCAACTTGGAACTATAACCAACAACGGCTTTATACCATGGGCAATGATGCTCTAGGATTAATTGGTCAGTTAGCCCAAATGCGTGCTTTCCCTGGGTTTCAATTTAAGGGAGAAAGTGGCACTTTATCAGTTGGACAATTTGGTGTGGTTCGCCGTCAATTACAATGGGGGCAATACAAAAAAGGGATCTTATACCCTCTATGAATCTTGGCCAGCAGGGAGAGCAACAAGCACAAGAGTATTTAACTAATCAAGGGCTAAACTTTGTTAAAGCCAATGTTCGCTACCCTTTTGGCGAATTGGATTTAATCATGCGTGATGGTCAGCATTGGGTTTTTGTTGAAGTCAAACTCCGCACTAATCCTAATTTTGGTGGCGCCATCAGTGCTATCTCACCCAAAAAAATTCAACGAATACGTAAAGCAGCTAATGCGTATATCCAGCATAATCGTATTCATGCTCCTTGCAGATTTGATGTCATCGCCATCGATAATCAGAAAATTCAGTGGATAAAAGGGGCGTTTTAAGATAAAGATTAGATTAAGCTCACTTCATATATCTATAAAAAGTCGTTATCACCCGTTACTATTGATTAAATTTTTTGCCAGTAAAACTTAATGAGCTCGATCCTAAGCTGCACTATAAATAGCCGAAAAAGGGTTATTTTAGATATAAACTCATTTTTTACTCCCATTGAATCGGAGTGCTCATTAGAACTCCTCATATGTTGTCATGACAAGAATTCGAGTTGTCAGTACAGCATTTATCATTGGTGCAGCTATGCATTCTAAAGTTGAAGTGGAACATAGTTTCGCATTAACTGAGCAGTTTTTTGCGAATCAGTAATAGATCACTTCCTCTACATAATCTTTGCTTTTGACATCTGTAAGAATATGGCAAACTACCCTCAATTTAGTATGTTAGGGTATATCCATGTTAGATCGCATTAAAGACAGCTTTACTGAGTCCATTCAAACTAAAATTGACGCGGCAGAAGCACTCCCAGAGTCTATTGAGCTTGCAGCACAAATGATGGTGAACTGTCTGCTTAATGGTAATAAAATTTTAGCTTGTGGTAACGGTGGTAGCGCAGGCGATGCCCAACACTTTTCAGCTGAATTGCTCAATCGTTATGAAATCGAGCGTCCACCACTTCCAGCCATTGCACTAACGACGGATTCTTCCACTTTAACCGCTATTGCTAATGATTACAGCTATGATGAAGTGTTCTCAAAACAAATTCTGGCATTAGGTCAACCGGGCGACATTTTGTTAGCGATTTCAACCAGTGGCAACTCTGGTAACGTCATCAAGGCCATGGAAGCGGCACTAAGCCGAGACATGACAATTGTCGCGCTTACAGGTAAAGATGGTGGCCCAATGGCGGGTTTAATGGGACCAAATGACGTAGAAGTTCGTGTTCCATCCAACATTACAGCACGCATTCAAGAAGTCCACTTACTTGTGATCCACTGCTTATGCGACAACATTGATAAGACCCTATTTCCACAGGACGAACAAGCATGAAAAAACTGATTGCCTTATTGTTAACCTGTTTTATGCTCCAAGGTTGTGCCGGTTTAATTATTGCGGGTGCAGCAGGCGGGGCTGTAGCACTCAATGATAAGCGCAGTCTAGGTACTCAACTTGATGATACTGATACCGATTTTAAAGTTATTGCAGCATTAGCTGAGCATCAAGATATTAAAAGCCAGACCCACATTCGCGCCATTACAGTAAACCGTAAAATCTTACTTATCGGGCAAGCTCCGAATGCTATGCTTCGTAATAAGGCTATCAGTATCGTTAAAGGAATGAAGATAGCCGATCTAGTTTATGATCAAATAAGGATCAGCTCACCTACAGGTTTTACGACTCGCACTAATGACACTTGGATCACCACCAAAGTGAAAGGCAGAATGCTTAATCAAAAAGGCTTAGATGCCACTCGCATTAAAGTTATCACTGAAAATAGTGAAGTCTTTTTAATGGGAGTTATTCACCCTCAGCAAGCTGATTTAGCGGTGAATGTTGCCCGCCACACAACAGGGGTCCAAAAAGTCATTAAAGTCTTTGATTATTCGAATTAATCAAAATTAATTGGGTTTAACTTGATTGTTATTTGATCAAACTGATAGTTTTGTGCCTAACTCGATATTTGAGCAAAGTATTGCTTTGGTTCAATAACTTTTAGGCATAATACTCTTAATGGCGAAAACGCAAGTAGATGTAAGTATTCCGCAGAGTGTAAACCTTATACATTCTGAGTAACAAACCCACTCAAAGACCAAGACAACGCGTGAAACCTACAGTTACCGATCACAGTTAGGTGATAAAACCCCAAAACAGTCAAGTTTCATCAAGAAAGAGAACTGGTAACAACCACAAAAGTGAGAACAAAGACTTGGATATCGATATCATGTTGTACAGAGCTTAATAATTTACAAGCGCTTTTTTTAGAACAGAGAGAGAGTGAAGAACTAAAGTCGCTCCCCCTTGCGGCTATTTTCTGTCACACACCAAGAAGTTGCTTAACATTTTGTCAACTTCAAAGCGAAGAACCGAATTTAATTAAAGCAGTTTGTAACCTTTTAATTACTGAGTATCCAAGCTCAACATCGTCTACCCGCTTGTTACACATACAAGAAAGGCTCCAAAGTACACGGGCAACGATACGACTAAATGATGATCTTTGGGGGAGAATAGTTAGGTGCATTCCAACTCAAACTCACCCCCAAGCACTTACATTACCCCAAATAGGGACTTCATCATCACAAGACAAACCGATAGCTCCCCTCAATCCTCTTTTAATTGATACCGAATTCAGCCGTAGTAACGGACTTTATAAGCTGCCTTTTGATTTTTGTATTAAAGCAATGGAGCCATTAATACAGTCGTTAAAGGTACTTTTAGATGGCAAAATTACGCCAACAGACCAACTCTATGCATTGAAGCATACGTCTTGCTCTAATCCTACACATGTTATTTTAACCTCAATGAATCAAGCAATTAGTTGCTATTTTGGGGAAGAATTCAAATTGCCTACTAGAAAGTATAAGTTTGACAAAAAGAGTCCCTAATCAAAATTTTTCTATTGCAGTTTTATATCAATCTTGTGGAGCGATTGGGATTACAAGGGCTCAACTCGCTATTGGCTTATGTCTGCTCGAAAGTAAAACTGACAACGAAAGGTTAAAAAAGAATGAGTCACAGTTTCTAGGAGCCCACGATACCTTATTACAACTTGCCCTAGAATCAATGTTGGAAAAAACAGGTGAATTCACTGATGGTCAAGCCTGCGCCCTTTGTGTTCCTATGATGATAAGTAACAAGAATTTACTAGCGTTAGAACCTGAAATAGAGCTACCTGCAATCGAAGCTAGTGCTGGACCTGAAACGCCTCTTAGCAATGAACCTCAGCAAACCTCTCAGCTGAAAATGGCACATAAAAGCTCTCAAACAGAGACGATTAAGCCACAAAAGCCAAAAACAACAGGAGCCAATTCTAGTCATACCGGAAAATATCATCGAGCCATCGAATCTTGCCTTAGTAATTCAACGTTTATAAGCCAATTATCATCAAGTTTAATAACGATTTTTGGCTATTTTAGCAAGCGAAACTTACTAGATTACCAACAGTTACAGCAAATAGAGGTATGCTCTGGCGCACATATACAATCCGATAAGCTCAGAACTTGGCTAATGAAATTTTTAGCGACATCTAATGAACAAAGGTGTCAGGAATTTTATGAAGCAATAGCTGAAAGTGCCTCCTCAAACATGTATGGAGAGCTGATGAAGCAAACATTAGATGAAATGCTTCACTGATCTAATGCACCTTAACTTCTTGTATCAAGTTGAAAATATGCCAGCTCTTACCAATCTTAACTTATATGATTTATATGCCTAAAAATGTTTTTAACTCTGTCTTTTCTTGCTAACATACGCGACCTTCTAATGACCAAGGAACTCCTGTAATGTCCATCGAAAGACTTGAAACCAAACAACGTATGAGTCGTATTGTTAAGCACAATGGCACTATCTACTTATGTGGTCAGGTATGCGCCGATGCCACTAAAGGGATCACTGAGCAAACTCAGACCATGTTAGATAAGGTCGATACATTACTAGAGCAAGCAGGCAGTGATCGCGAGCACATTTTATCCGCCACGATTTACATCAAAGATATGCAATACTTTGCAGAAATGAATGCCGTTTGGGATGCATGGGTGCCAGAAGGTCACGCACCCGCAAGAGCGTGTGTCACGGCTAATATGGCACGTGAAGAATTACTTGTTGAAATTTCAGTGGTCGCAGCAGAAAAATAAAAGTGATTCGGCGTTAGTCATGCTAGCGCCAACTATTGTCCTATGCTACGAACAGTATTGATTTTGTGATAGCAAACACGGGTTACTCTATAAAATTTGAATCTAAAATCAATATACTTTAACCATTTCAGATGCTTTTTAAATATCACCTCCCTGTGAATATTATTTTCCTTATCTAAAGTAACTCACTTTTTCTGATAATTGATTGGATAATTGGTTCAGCTCTTGTGAACTTTGAGCCGTATCTTGTGCCGCTTTATAATTATTTTGGTTTAAAACAGTGACTTCATTTGCACTGGAGGCAATTTCAGTACTCACGTTCGCTTGTTGTTCAGAAGTCGCGGCAATTTCTTGTGCCATTTGTTCGATATGGGATATTCGAGTGGCAATACCAGAAAGCGCACCACCAGTCTCTTCAGCCTGCTTGTCAACTTCTAGTCCATGGTCACTGCTAAGTTTCATCAGCTTAACGGCTGTTTGTGTACTGCTTTGCAACTGGCTGATGATACCCACTACTTCTTTAACTGATTGCTGGGTTCTAGCCGCTAGGCTTCGAACTTCATCTGCCACAACCGCAAAGCCTCGGCCTTGCTCTCCAGCCCTCGCTGCTTCAATAGCCGCATTCAAGGCTAACAAGTTGGTTTGTTCAGCAATTTCATCAATCATTTTGGTGACGCTTTGAATATTGTTGCTTTCCACTTCTACGGTTTGGATCGCTTCAGACGATGATTGAATTTGCTCAGATAGCGAAGATACTTTAGCCTGCATATTTTCAACGATTTTAGTTCCAGCTATTGCATCATCATTAGCCTCTCGCACACTCATTGCGATTTGCTCAACCTGCCCAGCAACACTTTGCGCCGACGCGGCCATTTCTTCCGTTGCTGTAGCAATATGCTCAATTTGCGACTGTAGAGACTCAGCTGAAATTAAACTTCCTTCCGCATTACCTTTGGCCTGTTCTGCTTGGGCAGCTAAGGATGTACTGATATCTTTTATATCTGTGGTCAATTCAAACAGTCTACCTGCCATACTGCCAACAACAGCGGTTAATTGTGCCATCTCATTATTTGATGAAGCATCCCCACCCTCAACCGTTAAACTCACTTCACCATTACCTAGGCGCTTCATGTAATCGTGATTTTTTGCCATTGGTGCTAATAACCTTTGCATGACCAAATACAAGATCACAATCACCACAAGACACACAACAACGGCAATGGTTAGGATGATTTTAAGCAAATAGGTACTGCCTTCAGTAATTTCAGCAACTGAAGTGCCACCACCTATTACCCAATCCCAACCAGATACATAGGAAGTCACCATGTATTTTTGTTGTATGTCTTTTCCTGATTGAGATTGATAAAAATGCACTTCATTAATCGTATCCATTAAATTAGCCAGTGGACGACGACCATCATCGTTTACTGTGCTTTGGATATTTTGCCCTATGAAGTTGATATTGGAGTGCAATAAATAATTTCCACGCTCAGCGCTTGCACCATTAACCACAAAACTTTCACCGCCTTTACCCCACTTCACTTCTTCAATTGCTTTAAATATGGACTCAGTCGCTTTTTGTAGGGGAATAGCAGCAAATGCGAGCGCAAAAATACGACCGTTATTGAGTAAGGGCCGATAATAAGCAAGGTAGTTTTTACCAAATAACTTGACCATGGATGAATAAGGCTGCCCTGACATTAACTTGCTATAACCAGGGTGTGACTTTCCAAGGTAAGTTCCTACCACTCTTTGACCATTGGCATTTTTTAACGTAGTAATACCGCGAATAAAATCATCACCATCTCGTAAAAAGATAGTGGCATCAGCTTCAGTATTTTGTTTAAAACGGTCAATAACAGGCGTTAATTCCGATAAAGGCTTTCCCGAAGCTTCAATTCGATCTACAGACTTACCTTTTATTGAATCGTTTCCGGCGGCTGGGGCTAATCCATGCAAATACCCGTGGACGAGTGCTCCTTCGAGGTGCTCTGCTGAAAGTAAAAAAGCTTGATATTCTTCGCTGAGGGCTTTTGCTAAGGTATCAATTTTACTCTGATGATCACTCAAGGTTTGTTCTAAATAGAGGGTCTTGGCTTGCTTGTATATCAGAGTGGCGGTACTAGCAAAGGCAAATACAATTAACACCGTTATCAGGGATAGCACCTGAAATGAGATACTTTTATTTTTAAACATAATTAATACGACCACCGAATAGTTTCTTTACTCTATTTTCGGCGGATTTTATATGATTTAATTTTTATGAGCTATGTGCAATATCTCATTTTTTGTTAATCGACCTTGAATTTAACGTTGGAATTTTTTCGCTTTTTTGAAAATAAAAATCTTCTATTAAATATGAGTAAAGTGCATCAAGATTTGGCCGATAAAATAAGAACTCAGGGTTACATGAGAAAGACAAATGGATATCAGTGGTTCAAATGTTCAATCAGCAGCAAATCAACAAACAACTAATGTGAAAGTGATGCAAATGGCCAAGCAACAGCAAAAAGCAGAAGGTGAAACGGCCATGCAACTCATCAGCAGTGCGGCACCAAAACCTGTCGGCAACGCAGGTCATATCATCAATACTAAGGCTTAATATACTCGTGAATTAATAATTGCCCCATGAGCAAAAGTGCCTTTGGTGAATTATGATGTCACCAAAGGCATTTTTATCAATGAAAATGCTAATGGCTAGAAAAAGTGCCTCATAGCCAGTTGCCATTGCCTTTCAATAAGGTGTTTAGGTAAGCCAATACTGGTTCGGGCTTTGCGCTCACTGTCTATCCAGTTAAATTCTGTATGGATAAACCAACCACGCTTGATTTGGTAACGATAAGATAACGTTAAAGAACGACCAGATTCATTATTATTATCAGTCACCATTTTATCATTATCTGTCACCGAAAAGTGTTCTAGGCGACCACTTACAGTATGTTGCTGCCAGCGTCGGCTGAGCAAAATATTTGCACTTTGATAATCGTTATTGACGGCATCAAACCCTTCAGGCGCCATCATTAGTGTGTCACCTTTCATGTATTGAGCAATCATTTCAACTCGAGCTGGTAAGCGCCATTTGACTCCAACATGATGAAAACGGGTACGCCAAGCATATTGACCATGCTTAACGACCTTGGTATTGGCATTATTGTCATAATACCCTATCAATAACCGACCGTTGCCGCGCCATGACCACTGCGCTGAAATATGAGTGCCGAGTCTGTTATCTAGCTCAATGAATGGATCTGATTGTTTTGCCTGCCCTTTTAACACACCGTCAAATTGAGGGAGGTGAGGAACAGGAATCGTCTCATGCCATAAAGTTTGTCGAGAGCTTTGGGTCCAGCCATGCCAAGCTAATAGCGCTCCTGTCGTATCATTATTGGTAAATGCTTCCACATTAAATGAAAAGCTATGGGGCGATTGAAAGAACTTCCCTAAACGCGTGATTCCGATTTTTACACCTGTATGACGGACCTCTTCGGCTAACCATGCATTGATGGCTGAATAATTTAACGTGTATGGCGATGCCCAAGCTGTTGCAAGGTTTTCAAGGGTAATATTGGGGTACATGATCCCAGCTTGCGCTTCAACCCGATAACCACTTTCAGTCGGTAAACCGCGATATTTAACAACGGCTTCAGTGATCCCAATGCCATCGTCGACGTTATCCCAATAGCCATTCGCTACAATTTTGGTTGACCATTTATCACTAAGCTCAAGATGATGGCTAAGGCCAAGCTGAGATAGTGCTAACTGAGCACCATTGTTAGCTCTGAACTTTCCTAGCCCACCTTTAAGGTAACTCTGTGTTCCATCAACATTAGCCACTGATAAGTCAATAATTCCTGACCACTTTTGTTCAACGGCTACTGCAGAAGTTGATAAACACAATAAGCCAATAACAACTAACTTCATGTTATTCCTTTCTTATTATTTATTCAGTGACTAAATCTGTATTTGAAGATGTGCTGTGGTAAAAATATTCACTTTGTAATAACCAAGTTTCAAGATCCGAGCCTGAAATAGGCTTGCTTAGATGATAGCCTTGGGCCATTTCACATCCACGCTCTCTTAACCAATCCAGCGTATCTTGATTTTCAACACCTTCGGCAACCACAAATAGATTCAAATTATGGGCAAGTTCAATGGTGGACTTAACGATGATCTGATCATCAGTATTTGACATCAACTGCTGTACAAACGATCGATCAATTTTAACTTCATCGACAGGAAGCTGCTTTAATTGTCCTAATGATGAATAGCCAGTACCAAAGTCATCGATAGACAGTTTAAGCCCTTTAGCACGCCAATAACTTAGCTGCATAATGGCACTGTCTAAATCCGACACCACGGCATCTTCAGTGATTTCCAAAGTAAATACCGACATGGGTACGTGATGCTGATTAATGGTATTCAACACCCATTGACAAAAACTGCTGTCTTTGAGATTTTCAGCAGAAATGTTTATGGCGATACCCAGCTCAATACCTTGCGCACGCCATTGTTTATATTGCTTGATCGCAGTCTCTAACACCCAACGTGTTAGTGCATTCATTTGTCCTGTTTTTTCCGCAATAGGAATAAATACGTCAGGTGGGATCATGCCTTTCTCTGGATGTGCCCAACGTACAAGCGCTTCAACTTTGATCACTGCATTTTTTTGTAAACACAACTTAGGTTGGTAGTATAAAACTAACTGATCACTTTCAATCGCCGATTTTAAGCCATTGATAAGTTGTAATCGTTCAACCGTATGCTCATCAATCTGTTTATCATATACCTGATATTCAAGCTTATTACTTTTAGCGTATTGCAAAGCAGTATTGGCTTGCTGTAAGACCGAGAACATCGAAGAAGAGTGATTACGTATCGCAGCCCCCATGGTTAAGTCTAACTCAAGCGATAACCCTTGATAACGATAGCGGCGAGCCATTTTTTCACGTAATGATGCGATTAACTGACCAATATCATCGACATGAAAATCATTCAATACCAGTGCAAATTCATCACCAGAAATGCGGCATGCAAAGTTCACATTTTTCATGCTTTCTAAGCGACGACCGACTTCTTTAATAATTTCATCACCGACACCATGACCAAGCGTGGCATTAACTTCTGTCATGCGTTTCACGTTCACCAAGCAAATCATGAACTGCTCATCATGCTCCAGCCAAGTAGAGAGCATTCTGTCCAATTCATTTCGGTTTGGTAAATTGGTCAAAGGGTCATGGAATGCTTGATACACAATTCGCTGCTCACGACTCAAGATGGCCTGTTGCATCTCAGAAAATTCGTGAGCCAATTGCGCAAGTTCTATGGTGGAGCTTTCTTTTACTTTATGATCGTAATTACCACCTGCAATAAACTTGGCCTGCTCAATCATGTGCTTGATGGGCTTAGTAATACTGCGAGAAATGTAATAAGCCGCCAGCATTGATAACGGCAACATCGAAATCACAATCCATAGCTGTTGCCACCATTGCTCTTTTAACGGAGCCAGTACTTGCTCCCTTGGCAGATACATGTAGGTGTAGAGTGCTTTATTATCAATAGCACCGAGTTTTTGGCTCCAAAATAGATAGCGACGGTCACTAAATTTGCCCACCAACTGATAAGCCAAGTCTTTTAACATATCACCGTCTGTAGCGGTCGATTGACGAACGTCAGAAACCTTTAATTGTGGGTCAACCAAAGCAAAACCTGTTGTCAGTCCCGTTTGCTGCATTAATTCTGTAGCCAACTCAGCGTCTATTTTAAAACCAAAGCCTACCCAACCTAGTAGGGTATTTCCTCCTGCAGTGATACGAGAAAACTGCATTTGATAAAGACTACCACCCACTTGATACAATAAATTCACTGTAGATTGTGCTTTATTCAATGAAACAGAAAAGGCTTTTCCTTGTTCAGGTCCTAAACGATAGCGGGTTTGCCCTTTATCATTTTTACCACTGATCAACTGAGCAATAATTTTTCCGTCTTTATCCACCGACATGGATAAATTCGCTTTAATTCGTCGCTGATGATTGCCTAAGGCCGTGAGAAAGCTGCCCATGTCACCTTCGATGAAAATTTCTTTCAAACTATAGTCTTGAGACACTACCTCAGAAAATACACCTAGGTAAAAGCTACGCGCATCAAATTGGTTTCTAAATACTTCCACCGCATTTGCTATTCGGCTGCTGATTTGCTGCTGCTCAAGTTGCTTATGGGTTTGAAAAGACATCCAAAATGAAAAACCTTGGATGATAACCAATAAAATAACAAAAAACAGGAAGATTCGAGTTTGCAGTTTATTCCAAAATCGAGGCATCAATATGATTCCCAAAACTCAAATTCATCTAGGGCTTTTTGCTCTGGAATTGGCAAAATATCAGAGGTTATTTTAATGGATAAGGGGTCATTTTTAGGCAAGGTAATCTTGCTTATTTGCTGTTGAGCTTCGGCTTGCATTTGAGGATGCCATACTACCAATTGATACTCGCCAGTTGGTGTATCATCAAAGCTTACTTTCCCATTTTCGTCCGTTAATCCATAAAAAGGCGTATCAACAACTTTCACATAACTGCTCATCCAGTCATGCACATTACAGCCTAATGCTATTTCACCGGCTTTAGCTATGGTTAGCACGTCACTCTTTGATTGCTTTGGCATTTTTATAGAGAAACGTTTAACACCTGCTGCGGAATAGACATGGTGAGAAATACTATCTTCATTAGTAATAGCAACCTTACTTCCTGCACGCATTACTACAATGTAAGGATCAAATTGCTTATCTTTTTGTCGAACAATATGAGGAGCATTAGGGAGCGGATAAGCCGATACATCAAAAGAGGAAGACGGTTTTAGGTAGACCACCATATTTGCTAAAGGCTTAGAGTTGTTATCAACCACTATGACTTGGTTTGCCAATGATATCGGCATCCAACAACACAGCATCAGGCATACTGATAACCACTTACAATAATTCATTCTTTGCCCTTAACTGAGTTACAACTCATGATCGTTTTTATTTTGACAACTTATTAATTAGCGCGTGTGTTTTATAAAATTTCATCATGAAAATCAACACTTAACTTTTTAGACAGGAGAACCTGCTTAAAACTTTCCCAAATTTTACAAAAATTTGCCCCTGTATGCCTAGTTAAGCTCACTTATATTCGGCATTTGGCCTTAAAAGTTAACAAAATTTCTCAATAGATGCACTCAAATTCACTTCTATTTTAAAATAAAAAATCCGGCTCATTGGCCGGATTTTCTCTCGTCCAGACCTGATTTAGACGATTAATCCAATCTTTTCATAGACTTTCTTCAAAGTCACTTCAGCACGAGCTTGCGCTTTTTCTGCGCCCTCTTTTATGACCGAATCAAGGTAAGCTTGATCGGCACGGATTTGATGGTAACGCTCTTGCAGTGGTTCTAACATCGCAACAACCGCTTCGCCTGTCGCTACTTTCAAGTGACCGTACATTTTCCCTTCAAATTCAGCTTCAAGCTCTGCAATTGAACGGCCAGTTGTGCCCGACATAAGGCTCAATAAGTTAGACACGCCAGGTTTGTTGTCTACATCAAAAGCAACTCTTGGTGGCTCTTCTGAGTCAGTCACCGCTTTTTTGATCTTTTTAAGGACTTTCTTAGGATCTTCTAACAAGCCAATCACGTTGTTGTTATTTTCATCTGACTTAGACATCTTCTTAGTCGGATCTTGCAGCGACATCACTTTCGCACCTAATGGTGGAATGAATGGATCTGGAATGGTAAAGGTATCACCGTAAGCATTGTTGAAACGTGTAGCGATATCACGTGTTAATTCAAGGTGCTGTTTTTGATCTTGCCCTACAGGAATTTCATTGGCTTGATACAACAAGATATCAGCAGCCATTAAAACAGGATAACCAAAAAGCCCAACATTGATGTTATTAGCGTGCTTTTGCGACTTGTCTTTAAACTGAGTCATACGATTCAGCTCACCCATTTGGGCATAACAGTTTAATGCCCAACTTAATTGTGTGTGTTGAGGCACATGAGATTGAATGAATACCGTGCTCTTTTTTGGATCAACACCACAAGCAAGATATAAGGCTAACGTATCTAAGCAAGCTTCACGTAAAGCTTTAGGATCTTGCCTTACGGTGATGGCATGTAAATCAACAACACAATACAAACAGTCATGGCTATCCTGCATTTGTACCCACTGGCGAAGTGCGCCCATATAGTTTCCTATGGTTAATTCACCAGAAGGCTGTGCGCCACTCAATACAATGGGTTTGGTCATTGGTTTACCTACTCCTAAATTAAAATTGGGTATTTACCCAATTTTCAATATGATGAAAATCGTCAAATACGGCATCTGGACCGCAAAGGCCAATATCTTCTCCGTAGTTATAGCCATAGGTCAAGCCTATTGATGCAATTGCCGCTGATTTTGCCGCCAAAATGTCATTTTTCGAGTCACCGACCATCAACAACTGATGATTTTCAAGCTGCCATTGCTGCAAAATATGATTGATTGGCAGTGGATCGGGTTTTTTCTTCTCTAAGGTATCGCCACCAATAATAAGACTGAAATACCCATCAAGATCAAATGCCTTTAATAAGGGAGCAATAAATCGCTGCGGTTTATTCGTGACAATAGCAAGTTGATAGCCTTGCTTATGCAATCTAGCTACTGTCGCTTTCACACTCGGGTATAAACGGCTATGTTGGTTTAGATGTATGTCATAGTGACGCATAAACACACCTACAGCATCAGCCAATACTGCCTGCTCTGGTGCCTTCTGGGTTGACCAAGTAATGGCACGTTCTACTAACACTTCAGCGCCATTCCCCACCCATGAGCGTACTTGGGCTTCCGATGATAACTCATAATTGAGCTCCATCATCATACCATTCACACCCGCTGTTAAATCAGGTACGCTATCAACTAAAGTGCCATCTAAATCAAAGGCAATGGCTTTAAATCGGCGGTTCATTTCGCATCAACTTTGGCTAATTCCGCACGCATTTCATCAATTACCGCCTTGTAATCAGGCTTGTTGAAAATGGCAGAGCCTGCTACAAACATATCGGCACCAGCCGCCGCAATTTCGCCGATGTTATCTACCTTAACGCCACCATCGATTTCCAAGCGAATGTCTCGACCACTTTCATCAATACGACGACGTACTTCACGCAATTTATCAAGAGTACCGGGGATAAAGGATTGACCACCGAAGCCAGGGTTCACCGACATCAATAAAATGACATCTAATTTATCCATAACATGATCAAGGTAATGCAGTGATGTTGCAGGGTTAAATACTAAGCCTGCTTTACAGCCTGCGTTTTTGATTAATTGTAAGCTTCTATCAACGTGCTCTGAGGCTTCTGGATGAAAGGTAATAATAGAGGCACCCGCATCTATAAAGTCAGGAATGATGCGATCAACTGGCTTTACCATCAAATGGACATCAATATCAGCTTTAATACCGTAATCACGCAACGCTTTACAAACCATAGGACCAATGGTCAAGTTTGGTACGTAGTGGTTATCCATCACATCAAAGTGTACGACATCCGCTCCGGCATTGATGACATTTTCAACTTCTTCACCAAGGCGAGCAAAATCAGCAGATAAAATGGATGGAGCAATCAGAAATGGGCGCATATAAGACTCTCATAATGAGGTAAATTTAAGCTTATTTTACTCTTGGAATGCCATTCTAGATAGTCTT
Organism: Parashewanella sp. 2210YD4-3; assembly: GCF_056591735.1. Taxonomy (NCBI): domain Bacteria; kingdom Pseudomonadati; phylum Pseudomonadota; class Gammaproteobacteria; order Alteromonadales; family Shewanellaceae; genus Parashewanella; species Parashewanella sp. 2210YD4-3. The sequence continues at coordinate 691,207 of NZ_JBWQOG010000001.1, forward strand.
GATATCATAATTATTGAGCCGGATCAGACCTCTGCCGCCGAGTTAAAAAATAGCTGTTTAAATTACAAACGATATTAGTATATAATCATCGGTTGGTGTGTTCATATACAGGATTTTCATCATGGCTATATTAGGGAAAATAACCTTGAAGAAATACAAATTCAAGCTTGCCATGGCTCTCACAGGAACAGTTTCTGGGGTTATTGTTTTTGCCGCCCAATCTCCTATTTCTCACTCTTATTGTGCTAACCAAAGCTCAATTGAATACAATCAGATGCTGCCGAGTAATCACCCTGTAAATCGATGCTCAACTCAAGCTAAACAACTAAATTGGGGCAGTTGGCTTACAGGCAATAGTGACTCAAATCAATTCCACTTTTTTGATTTGTTTGAATTATTACATGGCGGTCACGATCGCCGCATTCCTAATAATAGCGACGATATTCCAACTCAATAATGTTGAAGATATTTTGGCAGGTCCTAACCAGTACGCTCGCTGCATTTTTTGGTGTGCAAAGTGATAAAAATAGACAGCGAGACTTTCAAATGAGCTCTCCAGTGCCTTTTATCATTATGGGGATAATTCTGGCCGCTCTATTAGTGATGAGTTTAATGCTTTTTGTTCGGTGGATTGTCGATTAATTTTCAGGCAAGTGATAATGCTCGTCATATAATGCAATCAATTCATCTACTTTATTTCTGCCACTGCCTTTTTGACTGATATTTCTCTGCACCTTTATCTGCTCAAACATAGCACCGTGATACAACTCTCGAGTTAGAGGAATATCATGATTACTGATTACCACCGGAATGTTTTTTTCTCGCGCAACCAAACGTGCACGTCGAGCTAACAAGGCTTGGTCATCCAAACTAAAACCCGCTCCAACATAGGTTGTAAAACTGGCGGTAGTCGATAATGGGGCGTACGGAGGATCACAATAAATCACATCTCCGGACTCAGCTAAATCAAACGCTTGCTCGTAACCCACACATCGAAATTCTGCCTGCTGTGCTTTCTCGGCAAACGCCCATAATTCCTTTTCAGGGAAATAAGGCTTCTTGTATGAACCAAATGGAACATTAAAGCCCCCTTTGCGGTTGTAGCGACACAAACCATTAAATCCATGTCGGTTCATGTATAAAAACCACAATGAGCGGTCTAATTTATTCTGGGTGTGATTAAAGGCTGAACGAATGTCGTAATAAGCTTCTTTTCGGTTCATTTCTGGCACAAATAACTTACGAGATTCTTTGATGTATCGTTCAGGTGTGCGCTGCAAAATTTGATATAGATTGATCAAATCTTGGTTGATATCGCAAAGCAAATATGACGGATAGTCCGTATTCAAAAAGACACTGCCAGCCCCAACAAAAGGCTCAACTAAACGTTGTCCTTCAGGTAAAGACTTTTTGAGTGTATCAACAAGTTTAAATTTACCGCCAGCCCACTTTAAAAAGGCTCTATTTTTATTACTCATGGGCTGGGTCAATTCCAGATGATTACTAATGCGAAAACAAAATTGTACGATGATTTGTAACGGATTTCATTAAGGATCACTCGCTATTTAAAATCATAGTCTTTTAGCGCCGTCCATTTCCTTAGCCAAGGTGCAGGTATCTGGGTTTGCTTTTTTAGTTTTTGTATCGTGTCCTTCGCCACCTGTCGACTTGGAAAATCTCCAAGTACCACCACCCACTTCTTTCGATGCCTTGCCACTTTAACATCACTCCAGCCATTGAGTTGTGACAAAAGCTTATTTAATGACTTTCTCTGAGTCATAGTGGCTAACTGCAAGGTATAACCTTTTGGGTGTATCGGAACAAACTTGTTTAAAGCAGGTTTGTTTTCTTTCGGTGGTACCAAACTCGATATTTCTGCCTTAGTAACAGTGTTAACACTAGCTGACGAGTTCTTCGGAGCTATTATTCGTACTGTTTGAGTAATAGCCTCAGAATCTTTTGCTGCTTCTTTCTTTGGCTCTAACCTAAGAGGCTGTTTGATTTCCTGTAAAGGTTCATTGTTTTCTTCGAACACAACGCTGCTATGCGCTTTTTCGAGTTTAAGCCTAGGCTCAACTTTAGATGTCTTAGTCTCAAGCTTATGCTCTGACTCTACCTCTGCCTTAGGCTTTGGTAACACCACTCTTGTATCAGGAGTCTCAGTTTGAGATGAACGTGATGAGTCAGATAATTGAGTGACATTAATCACTGTGTTCGCTTGAGTTTCTTTGGTTACTGCTTGTTGTGGTGTGATTTCTTCATTGGCTTCCAACAACCAAAAGCTAAATACCAGCAACACGGCTGTAATAGCGACTAAACCAAACTTTATGCGGTTCGTTAGCCAAAGAGTGGTGTCATTAGTGGCTTCGCCGTTGAATAAAGCTTTATATTCGCCTGGATAAACAGGACTATCACCAAAATCTGGTTTTTCAATGGGCTTATCGCTGCCGTTATTTTGCTGTCCCACTAAGATCAAATGTAAATTGTATTGCTCATCTAACGAGAGTGGCTCTATTTGTAAGCAGGTATACACATCTTCACTAAGCTCAGCTTCTAAATTCTCAACAAATTCTGTTGGTACACTAGCGATAACACTAACGGGCTGACCTGCCGCTTGCATCTGCGATAACGTCATAAATTCAGCAAGCAGAGAGATGGATAAATGATGCGCATCATCCAGTAAAATCAACAAAGGCTGGCGAATAGTAGTCTGAACTTTAAGTAAAGTGTCCGCCAGTGGCATATCATCGTCGAACAGAGGCTCATCCAACAATTGGATCCAAAGCTTACGGCGAATTTCGGTATCGTCCGCATGCAGTGGGCAGGCAACAAATGCACATCTCGATTCATTATTTTGCTGATGTAAAGCGGTAAGAATGGTGGTTTTCCCACTACCGACCTCACCACTGAGAAACTGTAGTTGCTCGACATAACTTGCGTTATGCAATAATCGCTCAACGATAGATTGTTGTGAAACTAATAACGACATGATGAATTCGCTGTTAAATTTAACCCAAAGTTAAATTGAAGTCAGTCAGTTAACACTTTGGTTAATACTGCAGGTGGCGTTTGCGATGTCACTAAGGTGTTTCCAATCGCTTGAGGTAAGATCAATCGTATTAGACCGTCTTTTACTTTTTTATCACGTTGCATTAAAGCTAACATTTGTTCGCAGGTTAGTGATTGCGGCTTCACCGTTGGCAATCCAAACGCTTTAATTAAAGCCGTCACCCGCTCCACCACGTCATTTGAAATCCAACCTAAGTGTTGAGATGTTTGAAAAGCTAGCACCATACCCACAGCCACCGCTTCACCATGCAGCCATTGGCCATAACCTACACCAGTTTCAATCGCATGACCAAAAGTATGGCCTAAATTGAGTAATGCTCGACAGCCACGTTCGGTTTCATCTTGTGACACAATTTCAGCCTTAATTTCGCAGCAGCGTTTAATGGCCTCAATTAAATATTCAGGCTGTTTTGCTTGCAGTTGATTCTGGTGTAACTCTAACCATTCGAAAAACTCAATATCCCACAGTAGTCCATATTTAATGACCTCAGCCATCCCTGCCGCAAATTCTCTGTCTGGTAATGTTGCTAAACAGTCGATATCAATCAACACACATTTCGGCTGATGGAAACTGCCTATCATGTTTTTACCAAGAGGATGGTTTACTGCTGTTTTTCCACCTACGGATGAATCAACCTGTGCCAATAATGTGGTTGGGATTTGAACAAAATCTACGCCGCGTTGATAGCAGGCTGCCGCAAGCCCTGTCATATCGCCAATAACACCACCACCCAGCGCAACTAGCATACAATCACGTGCGTATTGTTTTTCAAGCAAGGCATCGAAGATATGATTAAGGTGTGCCATATCTTTGTATTGCTCGCCATCAGGTAGAATGACCGTTTCAACAGCATTAACATCAAACTGTAAACACCATTTTTTCGCCTGGTCTATATACAAAGGAGCAATCGTGTCATTACTGACGATCAATAACTTTTTATTTTTGAAAGTAGCATTAAGCTCAACAGGTAATGGTAATGGAGTTGATGATCTCGCAAATAATTGCTGACCAATTATGATTGGGTAGCTACGAGTATCGAGTTGAACGTTAATACATTCCATGGCGCATCCTAAATTACAGTTGAGTCCTGTCTTACAAGGGTATGAGTATAACCTGAATGATTAACGATAAAAGAGTGGGAGTATTGCGCAGCTTAGATCACATCTCAAACGTTATCTGGCTGCGCAGAACAAAAAGTGAATTAGAAACCTAATTTTTCAATAATTTGGTTCGCTACTACTTTTGCACTTTGGTCGTCCGTTTTCACAACTATATCCGCAATCTCTTCATAGAGAAGATTACGAGTTTTAGCTAGCGTTTCCAATACTTCACGAGGATCATCCACTTGCAATAAAGGACGACGCTTATCGCGTTGAGTACGAGCAACCTGCTTATCGATGGTGGTTTCAAGATAGACCACAAAACCACGAGCAGAAAGGTAGTTGCGGATATCTTTACTTTCGATTGAACCACCCCCAGTGGCCAATACGATACCTTGCTTTTCAGAAAGATCTGAAATTACTTTTGTTTCGCGAAGGCGGAAACCTTCTTCGCCTTCAACATCAAATACCCATGCAATGTCCGCACCTGTACGATGTTCAATCTCTTGGTCGGAATCATGGAATTCTAAATGTAGCATCTGCGCCAAATGACGACCGATGGTACTTTTACCTGCGCCCATTGGGCCAATAAGAAAAATATTACGTTTTTCAGCCATTGTTTATACGTCTGAATCTTATGAAGTGTTTGCCAATACCGATGGACGTGCCAATCGACCTATATTTTACCTTGCTCTAAAGAGACTTGACTGAGGATTATCTCAGTTAATCTCTACCCTTGGCAAGTATTGCGCACGATTAATAAATGATTATATGAACTTGATTATTACTTAATTGCAATAAAAAAGCCTAAGTAGAGCATAGCACACTCAGCTTAGGCTTATGTATTAAAACAAATTTATAGCTGATCCGTTACAATTTTTGGGGTCACAAAAATGAGCAGTTCACGACGTTCATTTCTTTCCTGAGTATTTCTAAATAAGTACCCCAAGTAAGGAATATCACCCAAAATAGGCACTTTACTTACATTATTGATGAGATTTCGTTGATAAATTCCCCCTAGAACTATCGTCTCACCATTTTTGACTAATGCCTGAGTGCCTATACGTTGAGTATCAATGGACACAGCATCACCTACTGCCGTTGGCACGGTTTCACCACGGGAGTCTTGAGTAATTTTTAGATCTAATATGACACGGTTATCAGGTGTGATTTGTGGGATCACTTCAAGTAACAATACCGCAGGCTTAAAAGTCACCGAAGTCGCTCCACTTGAAGTGGATTGCACAAATGGAATTTCAATACCTTGAGAGATATACCCTTTTTGCTGGTTCGATACCGTTAAACGAGGACTAGCCACGATTTCAGCTTTATCTTCCTGCTCTAATGCACTCAGCTCAAGATCCAGTAATGTGCCATCGGATAACTTAGCAACATGGAACGCAATCCCTGCCGCGTTATCATTCCGAGCTGGCAAGTTCACATTCAAACGATCAGATAACGATGGAATACGACCTTGAGCAATATCGTTGGCTCCTTCTAAAGAACCTGAAGTGCCATCTCTTCCTTGCTGATCGCTAAACCCCCAACGAACCCCAAGATCTTCGGCGACATTGTCACGCACTGTGACTACACGTGCTTCAATTTCCACTTGGCGAATCGGAATATCAATGATCTTCACTAAGCGATGTACACTTTCGATGGTATCAGCGGTATCTTTAACCAATAAGGTATTCGTTCGTTCGTCTACCGCAACGGAGCCACGCTTGGTAAGTAAGCTGGAGTCTTCATTCTTAAGCAAGGCGGCAATATTTGTGGCTTTAGCATAGTTAATCTGAATGTATTCAGAAAACAAAGGTGCCAGCTCTTCTACTTCTTGCTTATTTTTCAACTCTTGTGATTCACGTATAGCAAGCTCTTCGGCAGGTGCCACCATCAAGATGTTACCTTCAATACGTTTTCCAAGGCCTTTGGTTTGTAAAATAAGATCCAAAGCTTGATCCCATGGAACTTGATCCAATCTCAGCGTAATATCGCCTTCAACCGTATCTGAAACAATCAAATTAAATTGATTCATATCGGCAATGATTTGCAACGCCGTTCGTACTGAAATATTTTGGAAATTTAAAGCAAACTTTTTGCCTGTATATGTTTTCTCTTTTTTAATGGCCGCTTCTCGAACTACTTTATCTACATTCAGTTTTAACGTATTGCCTTCTTGGTTATAGCGATATTCATATTCGCCACCCACATCAACCATGATTCGAGAAATCAAATCATCACGAAACGTTTCAAAGCTTGTTACTGGCGTATCAAAATCATTCACATCAACGATATACAGTAAATCATCGTTAATTTCGGTATTGAAAAACTTCACTTCAAGTTTGGCACCGACCTGTTCAATATCCACGGCAATAGAACGGTTGCTAAGTTCAACAATCAGCTCACTGCCACCAGATTGAGAGCGCTTAAAATCAATATTCTTAATACTGTTAACAAAAGATTGAACGATTTTCTGGTTCTGACCACTTTGCTGAACAGCATCATTGATAGTCAAACGATAGCGATTACCGATTACCCGTCCCTGATAAGGTAATACTTGCTCCAAGGATAGAGTTAAATGCAAACTGGAGCCTTGTTGAGCCACCTTCAAGTCATCCACACCCACTTTATCAATCAAAATAGCGTTTTTACCTAAATCAGAAACACTGTCGGCAAAATGTAATTCTAATTTAGCCGGATTCGCCTTCATATCTGAAGTGGGTACCGCAATATCATTTTCAAATAAGAATTCGATTTCTAATTGATGGTCAACAACGGCGTGATACTGCACATCCAATAAACGGTTAGCACCCATGGCTTGAGGAGCTATCGCCAACAAGGCAAACAAGCCTAACCAGACATTCAGCCTGAGCTTTTGTAGGCTTTGGATACTACTTTTGATTACAAAATCCATGATAAATTTGTCCTTTCTTGGCTACTCACTGGTTAATTCCATGCTACTTATACGTTCAGTCCAGCACCCTGATCCATCTGGAATTAACTCAATAATATCAATTCTACTATCTAATATTCTTACAATTTGCCCATGGTACAAACCTAAATGTTGCCCAGTTCCTGATCGATAAATACTGCCATCACTGGTTTCTATTAACGCCCATATACGGCCATCTTGTGTAATCGAACCTCGCATTTTTAAATTATCCAATGCGTAGGTTTCTAATCGGCTTTTCCGCCTTGCTAAATCTGGTTGAAGGCAATTCTTACTGGAATCGATGACTTCTTCAGTTAATTCTCGAGACGGTGGAGAAAACGGGCTTCGAAGTAACTCCGCATGATAGGCAAAGTGCTCAAATTTCGGTGATTCATTAATTGTTGGAATATGAGCCACATGCTGAGCTTTTGTCGTGGTGACAAATAATTCTAAATCAGCTCTATCTTTTGAACATCCCGCCAACAACAGAAACAGTAGCAGGGTAAACTTTTTCATCATTTTGCCCCCTGTTTTTTGCTATCGGCTTCTTCTGCATTATTTTTGAAACGATAAGTTTTCGCTAAAATATCCATTTCAAGCTGCCCATCAGGGCTTTGTTTTATCACAAAATCATGCAAACTCACGATACGAGGCAACTTAGCGACACTACTCACCATATTGCCAAGTTCATGATAATCACCTTTCACTGACAATCGAATAGGGAACTCTAAATAGAAGTCTTTAGGGATTTCTTGTTCCCAGTCGATGCGATTGATTTTTAAGCCAGCGTCTGTGGCCACAAAAGTTAAATCATCTAATAAACCAGGCATTTCGTTCTGTGAAGGCAGCATTTTCAAAAGCTCAGAAAATTGATTTTCTAGCTGTATTAACTGCTCACGATACAGCTTCAAATTGGAAGCCATTTGGTACTTTTGTTTAAACGACTGTCGTAATTCCTGCTCTTTATCCTGCATTCGATTTAACGATTGTATTTCATCAGAAACGACAAAATAGTAGCTAAATATCAAGACGATAACCGCCAGAACACCACAAAAGAGAATCTTGACCTCTTTTGGCCAAATCCCCATATTTTCTAATTCGAGGTCATTGAATTGATCTAGGTTCATCCTTTTCCTCCTAAATCAATCTGGCTGTCTTGAGCTGAATCTGGAGCAATTACTACTCTCATGTTGAAATATTGAAACTGTCTTGTTTCAATATCTTGAGTAGAAATTTCTTTGGTATTGGCGTCATGTAACCATTTTGAAATCCCAACTTTACGCATCATATTGGATACGTGGTTATTGGATTCACTCTTGCCTTCAATCCACAACAAGTCGCCTTTTTTTTCTATTGTAGATAAATAAATACCAGCTGGAGTTACACGAACCACTTCATCTAATACATGAGTTGGCAGGTTTCTGGCTTGTTGTAAGTTCAAAATGATGTCAGTACGTCGCTCAATATCACTTTTACGAAGATTGATGCCTTGAATTTCTTTAATTTGACTTTCAAGTAACTGAATTTCAGATTGCAGATAGGTATTTCGATCTTGTTGTTCAGCCTTTAAGTAATCGATGTACATTAAGCCGATATACACTACGCCACAGGTTGCGAGAAAAACTAATCCTAGCACGCCCATATAGTCGCGCTTTTTCTTTTCTCTTGCTTCTTCACGCCATGGAAGTAGATTTATGTTCGCCATGAGCTGAACCCCCTCAAGGCTAAACCGCACGCAACCATATACTTGCTAATATGCTTTTTCAGTACGAGTTCATCTTTTTCATCAGCCGAAACATTACCTTCAAGGGGATTTGCTATAACCGTATGAATACCCAATTCATTAGCGATCAAATTCACCATCCCTTCCAACTTAGCCGTACCGCCTGATAACACAATATAGTCTATGGTATCGATGTTAGTATTAGCACAGAACACTTGAATGGATTTTTTGATCTGTTGTAACAGTTGAGCTTGAAAAGGCGAAAGTACTTCATACATATAATCCCTAGGTAGCTCCCCAGTGACTTTTGCTTTTTCAGCTTCATCATAATCCATACCATAAAAAGACTGGATTGAATGAGTAAATTGTTCTCCACCAAAGGCCTGTTCACGAGTAAAAATCGTTTCCCCTTCTTTGGCAACGGCAAACGTCATAATATTTGCCCCCATATCAACCATCATCACCGCTTTTTCATAGGCGTCATCCGGAAGCTGACCTAAGACCAATTCGTGAGCACGACCCAATGCATAACCTTCAACGTCAATCACTTTTACATCTAAATCTACGCTGCTAAGGGCGTCAACTTTGGCGTCAATATTTTCTGTACGACACGCACTTAGTAGTACATTTACTTTACTGGTATCGGTTTGATTAGGCTGTAAGGTTTCGAAATCAATACTGACTTCATCAAGGGGATAAGGGATCAGACTATCGGCTTCAACTTCAATTTGAGCTTCCATTTCTTCTTCGCTCAAATTAGCATCCATAAAGATAACTTTTGTAAGTACCGCAGAGCCAGAAACCGAAGCTGCTGCCAATTTTACAGTTTTAGGTAAACGACGTTTGATCAGCTCTAAAGCTTCAATAACGGCGGCGGCATCTAGAATATGGTGATCACTTACCGCCCCCTTCTTTACCGGAACCGCAATATGGTTACTAATTTTGTAACCTTCCGTGGTCTTACTCAACAAAATGGCTTTGATCTCATGAGCACCAATATCAATGCCGACCATTTGTGGAGTTAAACGCTTCCATAAATTTGAGAGCATATATTGTTATCACTTCACCGTAAAAGTTAATACATTTGAGCGTATCATATCGGGAACCTATAAATTTAGTACACATATTATGCATTGCCCAATAATTTTCTCAATACTTTTATTTATAATACAAATAAAATCAACAAAAAATTAACTCAGTTTTGCGATACTTAAAAATAATATTTTTTGCTGCTACACTCCCTGAAAACAGGGCAATCTTTCGCCACTCGAGCTACAATAATTTGACACACTCCTGATCACTTGACGTATTTCAGCCATCCACATTGGATCTTTTTCCGTTTATACTGTTCTCATTAAAAGACATAATGATAAGTTGAGACACGCTACGTGAAATGGATAAAACGATTAGGGATACTGTTTATCAGCTCCATCATTCTTGCGATTGCAGGTATTGGTGGGGCGTATTGGTATGTTTCACCTGAGCTTCCAGATGTAGCAACGTTAAAAACAGTTCAACTCCAAACACCGCTGCGAATTTATAGTGAAGATGGCAAATTGATTTCTCAATTTGGCGAAAAGCGTCGTATTCCATTAAAGCTTAAAGATATCCCCAAACCTATGATTGATGCGTTTCTAGCGACAGAAGATGCACGCTTTTATGATCATGGTGGTATCGATCCTATTGGTGTGGTTCGCGCAGCTTTTGTTATGCTCTCGACAGGCCAAAAGAAGCAAGGTGCTTCCACCATCACTATGCAGGTGGCAAGAAACTTTTTTTTAACCCGCGATAAGACCATTATTCGTAAGGTTAAAGAAATTTTTATTTCTTATCACATTGAGCAATTACTGACTAAAAATGAAATTTTAGAACTTTATCTCAATCGTATTTATCTTGGGCAACGCGCTTATGGTGTCGGAGCCGCTGCGCAAGTGTATTACGGAAAAGGCGTTGGAGAGCTTACATTACCAGAAATCGCGGTCATTGCGGGTCTACCTAAAGCACCATCAACGTTGAATCCGATCACTTCAGAGCGTCGCGCTATGGCTCGTCGCAATATTGTTTTGTTGAGAATGAGAGATGTAAATGCCATTACTCAAGCTCAATATGATGAAGCCACTCATGCTCCAAACACTGCATCTTACCATGGTGCTGAAATCGACTTATATGCTCCCTACATATCAGAGATGGCTAGAAACTATATGGTGGATAAATACGGTCGAGAGCAAGCCTATACTGGAGGGTATAAGGTTTACACCACGGTTTCCTCGAAACTCCAATTAGAAGCCCAATCAGCATTACGAAACAACGTCTTTGCCTATGATGAGCGCCATGGCTACCGCGGTCCAATCGCTACCCTATGGCAGCCAACAGCATTGCCTTCAGAGATCCCATCCCATGATACGCTTATTTCAACCTTAAAAAAGACAGCTCCAGTTGTATCTTTGCACCCAGCGGTTGTGCTCCAAGTAGAGGAAAAACAAGCCACAGTGCTTCCTCTTGATGGCAACCCTATCACTCTGGACTGGGATGGACTCAAATGGGCAAGAAGCTATATATCAGACAGTAAACAAGGTCCCGCTCCGAAAACAGCCTATGAAGTCTTGCAAGCTGGACAACAGATTTGGATAAGGCAACGCAATGAGCAATGGCAGTTATCGCAAGTGCCTAAAGTATCGAGTGCCATGGTGAGTTTAAATCCGCATGACGGTGCCATCGAAGCGTTAGTGGGTGGCTTTTCCTTTGGTAAAAGCCAATATAACCGAGTCACTCAGGCACAACGACAATTAGGTTCTAATATCAAGCCTTTCATTTATACAGCAGCGCTTGAAAAAGGGTATACCCTTGCCACGTTAATTAATAACGCGCCAATTAATGAACCGGATATTCGTCAAGGTATAGCATGGCGTCCAAAAAACTCGCCAGATGTGTATGGCGGTCCAACTCGAATACGCGTTGGCTTAGCAAAATCAATAAATGTAATGGCGGTTAGAGCGTTGCGCATGGCTGGATTAACTGCCACTCGAAATCGTCTTATGGATTTTGGCTTTACACCTGATGAGCTACCTAAAAACGAATCTATTGCACTAGGTTCGCCAGCCGTTACACCTATGCAAGTAGTCAGAGCTTTTAGTGTCTTTGCTAACGGTGGTTATTTAGTAGAACCATACTTTATCAATGAAATAAAAGATTCAGACAATAATGTCATCCAGCAAGCTCATCCAACATTAGCTTGTCCCCCCGTTGAACAAAATGAAAATGATGATAAATGGGAAGCAACATTAGCTGCACTTTCAGCCGAACAAGGCATTGAATACCAGCCTGAACAAAATGACAGTGATCAATGTAATCCCACTACTCCACACCGCTATGCTAAACAAGTGATCTCAGAGCAAACTGCTTTTTTGATCCGACAAGCTCTAAACAGTACTATTTTCGGTGGTGGCAATTGGAGCAAAGGCAATGGTTGGAATGGTACCGCATGGCGCGCCGCCAGAACGGTAAAGCGTCGTGATATTGCAGGTAAAACGGGAACAACCAATGAATCAAAAGACACTTGGTTTAGTGGCTTTAACCCCAAACTGGTCACCACGGTCTGGGTAGGGTTTGATGATCATTCTCGTGAACTTGGGCGTACAGCTTGGAACGCCAACGCTGGTCAAGGTCAAATTGCTGGTGCTGAATCAGGCGCTAAAACGGCAGGACCTGCATGGAATGCCTTTATGCGAGATGCGTTAAAAGGTACGCCTGAAATGGCAGATACGCCACCAGAAGGCATCATTTCTGTACGCATCGATCTTAAATCCGGTAAATTAACTCACAAAACTGATTACACCACTCGCTTTGAGTATTTCATAAAAGGCACAGAGCCCACTGAGTATGTTAGTGGCAACAATGATGATGAAAATATTTTCATCGACTCCAACAGTGGAGAATCGTTATTTCAGTAAATCTAGGTCGGGTAAGGGCTCTAGCCTTACCCATAATGAGAAAATAACAATATACCAATTACAATAATTGGTATTATTACTGACATATTCTGTCAATTTATATGAAAAATGCGTATCCTAAGCGCACTAAACTTTACCGTTCACAACGACACAACTCATGCTGATTTTTCTTTCTATCGTAGGTGGGTTCCTGATCCTCACCCTTGGGGCAGAAGCTCTCGTTCGAGGAGCAAGTGCACTTGCGCTTCGCCTTGGCGTTACCCCTCTTATTATTGGTCTAACTATTGTCGCCTTTGGTACTAGTGCCCCTGAATTAGCCGTGAGTTTAAAATCGGCTCTCGCTGGCAGCTCGGGCATCGCACTGGGTAACGTTATTGGTTCGAACATTGCCAATATAGGTCTAATTTTAGCCATTACGGCCATCATTAAACCAATAGAAGTGCAATCTCAAATCGTAAAACGCGACATTCCTTTGATGATTGCAGTCACTTTATTATTTGGTGGATTATTACTGGATGGTGAACTCGATATCGCTGATGGAATCACTCTTACTTTAGTCCTGATTTGCTATTTGGTATATGGTTATTATGATGCCCAAAAGTCGGGAGATGTCGAAGAGCTCCCTGAAGGTAATTACACCCCAGCCATCTCAGCAATACTGATCATCCTTGGATTAGTGATGTTAATTGGTGGTGGTATTTTATTCGTTGATGGTGCCGTTGATTTAGCTCGCCAGTTTGGGATATCTGAAATCATCATAGGACTCACCGTGGTTGCGATTGGTACCAGTATGCCGGAGTTAGCCACCTCTGTAGTCGCAGCTCGAAAAGGTGAAAGTGATATAGCCCTTGGTGGCGTCGTAGGCTCTAACCTTTTTAACATTTTGGCGGTATTAGGTATCACTGCCATAATCCATCCAATTTCAGCTGATGGTCTAGAATTGGTTGATTTTAGCACTATGTTAGGCCTATCGCTGCTAATGCTACCTTTTGCCTACACAGGGAAAATCATCAGTCGTATGGAAGGCGTAGTGTTACTTATTATCTATCTTGCCTATATGTCTTATATTGTCAGCGAGGCCTTGATTTAAAAGAACCTCTTATGATGGCTTGTATTATACGAGCCATCAGCCAATGACATTTGTCATGCTGTTTTGATGATCTTTGTGCCTGCCCTTTTTTACTCCCTTCTTTAATAATTGTTTCCGTACTCAACATTAAGCGTAAGGAAACAACTCATGAAAACATTATTACTTGCTACCAGCGTGCTGTTATCTTCATCAGCATTGGCTTTAGATTCTGACAATACCGTCTCACAGATCGATAATGCGTCAAACAGTAAAAGCAGAACGGAATTATCTGAGCTTGCCAAAAACTCAACGGGTTACGCCAAAGCGTATGCGAATTATCGTATAGCGATATTAGCGAATATTTCAGGGCAACGCAGTATTGCCAAATCAACGCTCAAGACAGCAGCACAAACACTAGAGCAGTTAAATGAAAGCGAAAGCGATTCCGAAAACTACGCTCTGCTTTCAGCGGTGTATGGAATGCAAATTGCTGTAGATCCTATGAAGGGAATGACCTTAGGCCGTAAATCGGCACAAGCGATTACAACCGCAGAATCACTGGATGCCACAAATCCAAGAGTCTATTTAGTAAAAGCCATTAGCGCTTATAACACACCAGCCATGTTTGGTGGCAGCATGGAAAACACCATCAAATACGCCGATAAAGCCCTGAGCTTATACAGCAATGATTGCTCTGAGATTTGTTGGGGTAAAGCCGAAACATACACATGGCGTGGTCTGGCAAAGCAGCAAGAAAATCATCAAGCTCAAGCCATTGCTGACTGGAAACAAGCTGTCACTGTAAATCCTAATTACAGCTGGGCAAAATTTCTTTTAAGTCAAAATCAGTAATGAGTGGCATGATTTCCAATCAAATTCATTACAACACGCTTCATCTTGAATATGAACAAGGAGCAATCATGTGAACACCAACAGAAACGCACATCTGATAGGCAGGAAGCCTGAATGCCATGAAGCACATGGATGTGCGAGAGTGGCCATGTGCTGACGGCCGTGACTTCCTGTCACGGACGGTTGGTTTATCAAACAATTGCTCCTATCTGAATTTACTGCTCATATTTGTAAATCTGGTGTTAGAAATAATAAGGAAAAATAATGGCTTGGATAGTATTGGTATTCGCTGCAATAATGGAAATGGTTTGGGCTATCTCATTAAAATACTCAGAGGGATTTACCAAATTGTTGCCAAGCATCAGCTTTTTTGTTTCAGCATGGATAAGCTTTGCTTGCCTCTCTTACGCCTTAAAAACCATTCCCATGGGTAATGCTTATGCGGTATGGGCGGAGTTCGGAACATTCGGCATAACGATGGCTTGGTTCATCATGATTAACGAAATTATTTCACTTACTCAATTTATCTTTATTGTACTTATCACCACGGGCATTATTAGCTTTAAGCTCAGCTCGAACTAACGGATATAGCAAAAGCTAAAAAATGGAACTCGGCATGATAAAAATGAATTTCTTCGATAACGAAAAGACCAACGATAAATTTGCGTGGTTATACCTGTGTAACCTTGTTTTTTATTTCATTCCTATGTTTGTTGATGCCAGAGTGCTATCAGACGACCTTATTAGCCTTGCGATCATACCTGTTTATGTATTTGTGTATTTCCAAGCTTACCGTTGTCCAACTAAGCAAGTACATTACCCAATCCTAGGTCTGCTCACTCTAGCCATTGTTGCAACGCCTTTTAACTATGGCTCAATGTCCTTATTTTCCTTTGTCGGCTTTTTCTGTGGTTTTCACTATTCGGTTAAACGCTTGGCCATCATCATTCCTACCATGCTAGTACTACTATTCGTGTTAAATGATTGGTTTTTTCCCAATTACTACTTTTTTGGCTATGCATCAGCCATCTATTTAGCATTGAGCTTAATTGGCTATGCATCTAGTCAAAAGGAGCTAGCTAATAGACAAAAACAGCAATCAGCTGAAGAAATCAAAACCTTAGCGACCATTGTTGAGCGAGAGCGTATTGCCAGAGATCTTCACGACTTGATAGGTCATAGCTTGTCGTCAATTTCACTTAAAGCCGAATTAGCGCAAACGCTTATACAACAAAACCGACTTGAAGAAGCGCAGCAACATCTGAGTGAATTAACCGATATATCCAGAAATGGACTGAGCGAGATACGTGAAACCGTATCGGATTACAAAAGCAAAGGGCTAGCTAATACCGTCACAGATTTATGTAAGCGACTACGAGAAAGATCATTAGTAGTGTCTCTTAATGGTGATATCCCGAGTCAACTTTCTGCTCGTGTTGAAAGCCAGTTAAGTCTGATTTTAACGGAACTTGGTAATAACATTTTGCGCCATAGTCAGGCCGATAAATGTGAAATAAACTTTGAGCAAACACAAACTTCGCTCACCCTCGCAGTTATGGATAATGGGCATTGTGAATCCGTATCAGAAGGCAATGGCCTTATAGGGATACGCGA
This sequence comes from Parashewanella sp. 2210YD4-3, assembly GCF_056591735.1. Lineage (NCBI taxonomy): Bacteria > Pseudomonadati > Pseudomonadota > Gammaproteobacteria > Alteromonadales > Shewanellaceae > Parashewanella > Parashewanella sp. 2210YD4-3. The sequence goes on from NZ_JBWQOG010000001.1 coordinate 707,517, forward strand.
ACGCGTAGAAGCATTAAATGGGAAATTCACTTACCAAACGACCCCAAACTGCATTTTTACAATCAAGCTGAATATAAACAAGGAAGAACAATGATCCGAATTTTGCTTGCTGAAGATCAATCCATGGTGCGGGGCGCACTCGCCGCTCTACTCTCCATCAAAGGCAATTATGAAATCATCGAAGCCAAAGATGGCGATGAAGCATTAGCATTACTCAAAACCCAAGAGTTTGATTTACTGCTCACCGATATCGAAATGCCCGGTCGAACTGGACTCGAATTAGCCACATGGCTGCAAGAACAACAGAGTAAAATCAAAGTCATCATCCTCACTACTTTTGGTCGTAGCGGTTACATCAAGCGTGCTTTAGAAGCGGGGGTGGGGGGCTTTTTATTAAAAGACGCACCAACGGATGAGCTGCAACATGCCATTGAACAAATTATGAATGGCAGACGCATTATCGATCCAGAGTTAGCAATGATGGCCATAGGTGAACAAGATCCCCTTAACGATAAAGAGCGTCGAGCACTTCGCTTAGCCGCTGATGGAAAATCTACAGCTGAGATTGCCAGTAGCCTATTTATCGCCGAAGGCACAGCAAGAAACTATCTGTCTGAAGCAATTAATAAACTCAACGCCAGTAATCGTATCGATGCGGCTCGAATAGCTAAGCAGAAAGGTTGGTTGTAATAAATAACGACTTTGTTAGTATATGTATAAATTAACAGTACTTTAGGTCGCTACCACTTGCTGCAATTGGAACAAGTGCCTATCACCGAATTAAAAGGTGTGGCAAAAAAAGTCGCTGAAAAACTCGAGAAACTGAGCATCCGCACGGTTCAAGATTTGCTGTTCCATCTTCCACTGCGTTACGAAGATCGCACTCGCGTCTATCAAATTGCTGACTTGTTTCCTGGGCAATACGGCACCATCATTGGCGAAATCCAATCGACACAAATTATTCATGGTCGTAAACGCATGCTAACCTGCACGCTGCGGGATTCAAGCGGTATTATCACCCTCCGCTTTTTTAACTTTTCCGCCGCACAGCGCAACGGCATGCAAAATGGTCACTTGATGAAAGCCTATGGTGAAATCAAAGCCGGAAAACACCATGCAGAGATCATTCACCCTGACTATAAAGTGATTGAGCCTGACCAACCAATCGAAATGGATGCCAGCTTAACCCCTATCTACCCAAGCACCGAAGGACTAAAGCAAGCCAGTTGGATCAAATTGACAGAGCAAGCTTTAGCCATGTTGAGCCAAGGCGGATTAACAGAGCTGCTCCCAGAAAGCTTGCGCCCTAATAACCTGCCTCTCGCTGAAGCCGTTCGCGTTCTTCACCGCCCTGATAATACTGTGTCACTAGAAGAATTAGAATTAGGACAACACCCTGCACAACAGCGACTAGTTCAAGAAGAGTTACTGGCTCATAACCTGAGCATGCTCAAACTTCGCCAGCGCAGTAACCAAGATCCTGCTATTGCGTTACCTGCCACAGGACAATTACTGAATCCGTTTTTAAAAGATTTACCTTTTAAACCCACAGGTGCACAACAACGAGTTGTCGCTGAGATCGCCAGCGATCTAGAACAAAAGCATCCAATGATGCGCTTAGTTCAGGGGGATGTGGGTTCAGGGAAAACCTTAGTTGCTGCTCTTGCTGCATTACAAGCCATTGAAAATGGGTATCAAGTGGCGCTAATGGCGCCTACAGAACTATTAGCTGAACAACATGCTGACAATTTTGCAGAATGGTTTGAGCCGCTTGATCTTAAAGTCGGTTGGCTCGCGGGTAAATTAAAAGGCAAAGCCAGAGAGCAATCTTTAACAGACATTGCTAGTGGTGATGCTCACATCATCATCGGCACTCATGCGATCTTTCAAGAACAAGTGGAGTATAAAAACCTAGCCTTAACCATTATTGATGAGCAGCACCGATTCGGGGTTCATCAACGGCTAGGCTTACGTGAAAAAGGGATAAAACAGGGTTTTTATCCACATCAATTGATCATGACCGCCACTCCTATCCCTCGTACTTTAGCCATGACAGCTTATGCCGATTTAGATACGTCGATCATTGATGAACTTCCACCTGGGCGAACACCTGTGGCAACCGTGGCCATTTCCGATCAACGTCGACAAGAAGTGATCGAACGTGTTCGCCATGCCGCAACCGCCGATAAACGCCAAACCTACTGGGTTTGTACTTTAATTGATGAATCCGAAGTACTGGAATGCCAAGCGGCTGAAGACACTGCAGAAGAGTTAAAACAATTATTACCCGAGCTAAAAATTGGTTTAGTTCACGGTCGATTAAAAAGCAAAGACAAACAAGCCATCATGGATCAATTTTCCAGTGCCGAGCTGGATTTATTGGTAGCAACTACGGTCATTGAGGTCGGCGTAAACGTACCCAATGCCAGTTTAATGATCATTGAAAACCCTGAACGCTTGGGCTTAGCTCAATTGCATCAGCTTAGAGGGCGAGTCGGTCGTGGTGCGATAGAAAGCCACTGCGTCATGTTATACAAAACACCATTAACCCTAACAGCAAAAAAACGGCTTGGTGTATTACGCCAGAGCAACGATGGCTTTGTTATCGCCCAAAAAGATCTTGAGATCCGAGGGCCTGGTGAAGTGCTTGGAACCAAACAAACTGGTCTCGTTGAAATGAAAGTGGCAGATCTAATGCGCGATCAGCACCTTGTGCCACAAGTGCAAAAATTAGCGGGGCATATCATTAAACAAGCACCACAAAATGTAGATGCTATTATCGAACGCTGGCTCGGTAATAAAGACCAATATATTCAAGCGTAATAGAAGTTTGGCGGTATTTTGTAACATTCTATGATTTTTAAGAAAAGCCATTGACATGTTAAGCAATCTTGCCAAGATATAATCTCATTCGTAACAGACAAGACATCTTTGATATTGATACGAATAGCATAACAGAAGTACCAGAAGGAACCCTTATGCAAGCAAATCAAGACGATCGAGTTTCTCAAACTCCTCAACCTAGAAGCAACCGTAGCTTACTGTTCAGTGCCATTGGTTTAGTAGTCTTAATTGGCGCTTCTGTCTATTACTATCTTGGGGATGAACCTCAGCAACCCAAGCCTGAGCCAGAAGTGACTCAACCAGAAGTTAAAGCGCCTGAGCCACTTCCAGAAACTCCGCTGCCAACAGAGCCAATCCCTGAGCCACCTGCCCCCAAAGTGGAGCCACAGCCAGAACCTCAACCCGTGGTGAAAAAGCCAGAAGAGCCAAAGCCTGAGCCATTGCCGAGCTTGCAACAAAGCGATGAGTTTTTGTATCAGCAAACCATGAATGCCTTCAAAGGCTTATCACTAGACAAGCAGCTGCTACGCACTAACTTAGCCAGACAATTTGTGGTGTTTGTTGATAATTTGGCTTATGGTCAGCTAGCGCGCAAAGCAAGTCCATTAGTTGCACCTCAGCAAGCTTTTTCTGTGCTTGAAGTGAACAATAAGATTTATTTAGATCCTGACAGTTATCACAGATACGATTTTTATGCTGAACTGTTATCTAATATGAACACAGAACAGTTGCTCAAAACTTACCGCTATGTGTTGCCACTGCTTAATGATGCCTTTGCAGAGCTTGGTTATGAAAATGACACATTCGCTCATCGTATAAAACAAGCTATTAATGAGATGTTGAAAGCCCCCGTTATCGAACAACCCATTGAACTGACATCAATCAGCGTCAATTACAAATTCAAAAATAAGAGTCTTGAAAAGCTGCCTAATGCGCAAAAACTGATGATCCGAATGGGCCCTGATAATAGCCGTAAGGTAAAAGCTGCATTGCAAAAAATAGCCGCTAAGCTTTAAATTTATAATCTTTGCCTATAAAAACGCCCCGACAATGTCGAGGCGTTTTTACTTTAATGAGGTTACATACCTTCTTCTAAACTTTGCTTCAGAGTGATTTCCATATTTTCTTGTTCTTCATCACTATTGAAGTGAGGTCTTAAATCACCTGCTGGTTCAAAAGTGATCTCACCACCCTCATAGAGCACAGAGTAATTCAGGGTTGCATTGTTATTGGATTTGGCATCCGATAACCGAACCTCTAAATCATGCTCTCCCTCCTGCTTTAGGGCTTTAACATCCTTTTTCATTGCTCCCGAAATCACATAAAAATCTTCATCATCTCGGTACATGATTACACTCATACCCATAACGTTCTCCTTTACCGTTAGGTACTTCGTCATGAATAAGTGTAGACCAAATATAATGATACTATTTCAACAGTGGTGCAAACTGTCTGTAGGTGATACTCCTCCACAACCATTCCATTGGTCCTTGTTTGAAATAGGTTAGCCACAGCTTAGCGATGCTAAGTTGAAGCCCTGCTAAACCAAGTGCAAACAACAATAACTCCCAACGAGCTAAGCTGCCAAACCACCCCAATCCAACACCATAGAACACCGACACACAAATGACTGATTGCAGTAGATAAAAACTCAATGCCATTTTTCCAACTCTAGCAAAAGAGACTGACCATACCGTTTGCCCTTTATGCAAAAGCAAATGAAACAGAGCGATATACCCAACTACCATTAAAGGCGATCCCAATGTCACAAACACATTGCCGTAGCTGTAAAAAATACCAACATCATTAAAGTCATGCCCGTAGTTAACAGCTAAGCCAAGCGCGGTAATGACGCCACCAACCAGTAAACCAAGAACGCTCCAAAATCGATATTGTGCCAATTTAGCCTGCCCTGTTACAAACCCTGTTTTATATAAAAATATTCCCAACAGCATCATGGCATAAGCTCTAAATATTCCTGCAAAAGAAAACATAAAAATCGTCACGGCCGCTTGTAATTCGAGCTCTTGACCATCCACTGTGAGTTGTTCATAAAAATGATCAATCTCAGCCATAGAGCCACGGAATATTTCATGAAATAACGTTACCTGCTCAGTAGTTGGGTTAAAGTTTGATCCAATTTGCGTTTTAGCTAATGGGGTCAGATCACTCATATCAAACCCTGCACCTAGAGTCGACATCAGAATGGCTATAGCATAAACAATACTGAATACCACCAATAATGACTTTTTCCCTGCACCAATAAACGGGTAAATCAACATACCACCCACGGCATAAATAAACAGAATATCCCCCGCCCACAGATAACTTGCATGCAAAAAGCCAATCACAAGTAACACGAATAATCTGAGGTAAACGGTTCCTGCTCCGTACTTGACAGGCTGTTGATGCTTGTGCTTTTCGTGTAACAAGATCAGCCCAACACCAAACAGTATCGAAAAAATTCCCAAAAACTTTTGATCGGCAAAAATCTGTAGAAAGCTGAATATAAAATGATTTAATGGAGAATCAGATAAATGAACATTGGGATTCATATAGGCTGCCATTGGTGCAGCAAAAACCAACAAGTTCATTAAGGGAAGTCCTAACAGCGCGAAACCTCTTAGGGTATCGATAGAGTCAATCCTTGGCATTATTATTGTGTTCCTAGTATAAAAAATTAGCCATTATTCTGGAAACAATGCAGAGATGCAATCGAACTTAAAAACTGACTTGTAATTAAATGTTTAGATGATTTTTTTGGAATTTAATAATAGATTGGAGCGACATATCAGGTTCGAACTGATGACCTATACCTTGAAAAAGATAAGGTATCGCCAATTCAAAAAGCGCAACTGAGCTAATGTCTATTTTTCACTGTTTGTGAATTTTGAAAAATAAGAGAGATATTGGAGCGACATATCAGGTTCGAACTGATGACCTATACCTTGGCAAGGTATCGCTCTACCAACTGAGCTAATGTCGCATCTTGATTTTGATATTGGAGCGACATATCAGGTTCGAACTGATGACCTATACCTTGGCAAGGTATCGCTCTACCAACTGAGCTAATGTCGCAATATCAAACTACTATCAGAAATGTTGGAGCGACATATCGGGTTCGAACCGATGACCTATACCTTGGCAAGGTATCGCTCTACCAACTGAGCTAATGTCGCATTCCTGAAGCATCGTCTAAGAAACAGATTGTTCCCCAAAAGACGAGGTCGCATTATAGGGTTATTTTTTCATGACGCAAGCCTTTATTTTAAAGAAAGTGCTGTTTGGCTAAATTTTAAATACATTGGCGCGATAATAGACTAATTCGGCAATCGACTCTTGAATATCCATCAATGCTTGGTGGGTATTTTGCTTCTTAAAACCCTGTTGGATCTCAGGCTGCCAGCGATTCACTAATTCTTTAATGGTACTGACATCAATATTGCGATAATGGAAGTAATCCTCTAACTCTCGCATGTATTTATTAAGGAAACGACGATCTTGACCCACACTGTTACCACAAATCGGAGATTTACCTGCTGGAACATATTGCTCCAAAAACTCAATGGTTTCCTTCATGGCTTGTTCTTCATTATAAGTACTCGCTTTTACACGATCGATCAATCCAGATTGTCCGTGATGAGTTTGATTCCACTCATCCATGCCAACAAGTACTTCATCACTTTGATGAATGGCAATCACAGGCCCTTCGCCAATAATCTTTAATTCTTTATCTGTGACTAAAGTGGCGATTTCAATAATACGATCTGTTGCTGGCTCTAGGCCTGTCATTTCAAGATCTATCCAAATTAAATTGCTGTCATTCACCGACATTTATCAGCTCCAAGTGTTATTCGCCCTGCCATTACCATAAACAAATACACAGCGGCAGCGGAAATCATAATCGTTAAGGTGTATCATACTCACTTTTAACGTAACAAAAAATCACCTTAGGTACGCAGTGAGTAAAAAGAAGCTCAGTAAGGGGCAATTACGTCGCATGCGCGCGAATCATGAAAAGCGCCTGCAACGTAAAAATGAAACGCCTGAAGTTGAACTCGAAAATGACAGTTTAGGACCTGAGCAAACAGGCCGTGTCGTTTCACGCTTTGGTCAGCACGTCGATATTGAAATCGAAAGCAGAGAGGTCGTTCGGTGCAACATTCGTCGAACCATCCAAAGCATTGTGACCGGCGATAATGTCATTGTTCGCATCGCTCAAGAACAAACCAGCACCATAGCAGGTGTGGTAGAAGCCGTAGAGCCAAGAACCTCTAGCCTAACGCGTCCCGATCTCTATGATGGCGTAAAGATCATTGCTGCAAACATTGATCAGATTTTGATTGTGACCTCGGTACTTCCCGCATTCAGTACTCAAATCATTGACCGCTACTTAGTCGCCGCTGAAGACACAGGCATCACGCCCGTCATCGTGTTAAATAAAGTCGATTTACTTGACGAAGAAACCCGTGAGTTGTTATCCGAAGCCTTAGCCGTTTATCAACAATTAGGTTACCAAGTGTTTGAGGTCAGTAGTCAAACCGAAGAAGGCGTCGACACGCTTAATAAATTACTTGATGATAAAACAAGTATATTTGTCGGGCAGTCTGGGGTTGGTAAGTCCTCACTAATAAATACATTAATGCCTAATGCTGACTTGTTGACTGGTGAAGTCTCTGAAAACTCAGGTCTAGGTCAACACACCACCACAGCGGCGAAACTGTTGCACCTTGAAGGCAGCGGCGATTTAATCGATTCTCCCGGGGTTCGTGAATTTGCCCTTTGGCATTTACCGCCCGAAAAGGTAGCATGGGGGTTTGTCGAATTTAGGGATTACCTCGGTACCTGTAAGTTCCGAGATTGTAAACACTTAGATGATCCTGGCTGTGCCTTACAAGTCGCCGTTGAAGAAGGTAAAATCGACGAAGAACGGTTTGAAAACTTTCATCGCATTATTGCCAGCCTAGATGAGCAGCGACACGCTCGTCAATTTAGAAGTGGCTCAGACGAATAAATTTAAAAACAAATAAGCCAAGATACACGCCAAGCAGCAACAAGGAATTATAAACGTGGATAAAGTAAAGATTGCGATTCAGTATATGCTTCCAAAGCACTTTTTATCGCGTCTGGTGGGCAAATTAGCCGCCGCTCAATTAGGAAAACTGACCACTTTCTTCATCAAGTGGTTTATCAAGCAATACAAAATCGACATGAGTGAAGCCAAAGAGTCTAACCCTGAGGCTTACAAGACCTTTAACTTGTTCTTCACCCGTCAACTTAAAGATGGCATTCGTCCAATTTGTGATGATAAACAAATGCTGGCACACCCTGTTGATGGTGCCGTAAGCCAACTTGGTCCGATTAAAGATGGTGAAATTTTCCAAGCTAAAGGTCATTCATACTCAACCCTAGCTTTGCTGGGTGATCAACCACAAGATGCTGAGCGTTTTAAAGATGGTGACTTTGCAACTATCTATCTGGCACCAAAAGACTACCACCGATTGCACATGCCTATCACAGGTACACTATCGAAAATGACCTATGTACCGGGTGAACTGTTTTCCGTTAATCCATTAACCGCAGAAAATGTTCCGGGACTGTTTGCCCGTAACGAGCGTGTTGTCGCCATTTTTGAAACCGAAGTCGGCCCTATCGCTATGGTCTTAGTCGGCGCAACCATTGTGGCGAGTATCGAAACCGTTTGGGCTGGCACTGTTACACCACCAGCAGGTAAGCAAGTGTTCACATGGGAATACCCAACCGAAGGTAAAGACGCCATTACGTTACAAAAAGGCGAAGAAATGGGTCGTTTCAAGCTCGGCAGCACAATTGTGATGTGTTTTGAGAAAGACGCGATTGAAAAGTTTGCTGATGGCGTAGAGCCAAAAGCGACCACTCGTATGGGTCAGCCTTTTGCTCATATCAAAGGATAATTTTACTGCTTTGATACGAAAAACGAGTCTTTATGGCTCGTTTTTTATGCTTGACGCAACCCAATCGAACCCACTGCTCATTTATTAAACTTGCAACAAAAAAGTCATACCAAATCTTGCACTTATTCACTAAGATAAGATGTACTTTCTTTCACTAGAGTCGTTCTCATGCTACGTAGCTCTATTTTGTTAATACTTGTTGGTCTTTTCTTGCTCTCCTTTCCAAGTATTGCTAACAATTTTTCGCCTGTAACCTCCAAGCTCGGTATCCAGCAGTCTCAATTAGAGCCTGAATTATCTAAGCCCGTTTCCTTAAAACAACAAACCCAAGATTTCGTTGAGCAAACGAAAGTCTATCAGCGAGCAGCATTGGACTTTGAAAAACAAAAGTCATCCATAAATCAGCAAATATCGTCAGAAAAAGATAAGATTTTAGCTGTCCCAACAAAAAACATTGCTGAGCATGCTGTTTCTGCAAGCTTAATGATGAACCAACTCAAAGAACAAGAGAATATTCTGTCTCAGGATATTAGCGAATTAATTAGCCGTCGAGAACAATTACCTAAAGAGATTAAGCACGCTAGAGAGCGATTAACACAACACAAAAAACTATCCAGCTCTGCCTTAGAAAGCACTAATTATCAAGAACCTTCACTCAGACAATTTTATCAACACCGTGTTGAAATGCTTGAGGCAGAATTAGCGAGTGCTCCCTATCGTCTTAATCTAGCTCAACTTAATTTACAACTATTGCAACTTAAGCAGCAAAACCAAGAGGGGTTAATTGAATCCATAAATCAACAGATGATTTTGGCTCGCCAAAAGCAAGCCGCATTAACCATTGCCAAGAACCTTCAACTTCCGGACAGCCATGCCAATCCGTTATCTTTAGAGCTGAGCAAACAAAATCAATCTTTCGCTAAAAAGCTCGTTGAATTAATCAATGAAATAAACCAGACCGTCAAATTACAAGAGCAAACAGAAAGCTTATATCAAAAACAAGCCAAGCAGCTAGCTGAAACCCAAGAGCAACTCTCTTGGGGCAGCTTGAACTCGACCTTCGGTGAACATTTTATCCAAACTCTGGCCGCTCTGCCTAAACCACCAAGTCTTGATAAATTACGGAAGAAGATCGGTGATGCCCGTCTTGAGCAATATCAATTCAAGCAGCAGATGAACGATATTCAACGTCGGCGCAGTCAAAATGTTCCAAGCTCAACAGAAATTGAAAATGAAATCGCAGCCCAGCAGTCGTTACTCTCTCAATTAACGACTGACTATGAGCAATATTTAAATGAGTTAGACAAGTTGAGTGTGAGTTATAGACAGCTATCAGAGCAACATAAACAACTTACCAGTATGCTCAATGAACAATTATTTTGGCTACCTAATGCGAGCGTGATCAATAAACAGTGGTTTATTGACGTTGGCCATAGTATTCAATGGTTGGCTAAGCAAAAGTACATTGAACAGCTAACTCAGCATATTGAAAACCAAACAAAACACTGGTTATGGTGGCTGATTGTGCTAACGATATGCTTAGCGGCACAAGATTTAAATCGTAATCGCTTTCGAAATAAGCTCAGTAAGAACTTAGAAAGTGTTGGGAATGTAACTCAAGATAGCTTCACCTATACCTTGCACACATTACAAATCACGGTGTTTTATAGTTTACTTAAACCAACTTCAATTGTTTTAGCTGGGTACTTGCTATTCGCATCCTCCGTACCTTTGATTCATGCCACTGGAGCCGCCTTGTTAGGTATTGGGCTATTTTATTTGCTCAACCGATTTATTTACGTATTGTGTCTTCCTGAAGGATTATTAGTCGCTCATTTTAAACGTCCTACGGAAATGGTTGCCCGTGGCTATGGTTACTTTAAGCGCTTTTATTATCTTAATTTGAGTTTGATTGCATGCATCGGGTTTAGCCAATACATTCAGCAGCCTTTCATCAAAAATAGTCTTGGTCGAGGCGCCTTTATTTTGATTTGCCTGCAACTGTTTTATTTGATGAGACATTTACACAAATTGGTCGAATACTACAAGCAACAATCGGAAGCCACTAACACAAAATTAGTTCAAAGAATGTTATGGCAAGGGCTTAAATTCGCTCCGTTAATGGCTGCAGTACTCGCTTTTACAGGCTATTACTTTACCGCCTATGAAATGTTATTCCAGTTGATGCTTTCAGTGTTTATGGCGCTAGGTGTATTGCTTGTTTACCAATTGATAAAACGTTGGATGCTGATTGAAAGACGCCGGATTGCATTTGATCGCGCGAAAGCAAAGCGCGCCGAAATTCTCGCTCAGCGTGAAAGAGGCGACACAGCTCATTCTCCTGAAAGTTCAGACTTTTACGAAGAACCCGTGGTGGACTTAGAAACCATATCCAGCCAGTCATTAGGATTAGTTCGATCACTGCTCATTTTAGGCTTATTTGCTGGTCTGATCGGATTGTGGACACAAACCCACTCAGCACTGTTTTCTTTCTTTGATGGCATTACTCTATGGCATTCAAATATCGATGGTTTATCTGTGCCTATCAGCCTAAAAACCTTGCTTTATGGTCTAATCGTGTTTGGCTTCTCAATGATGATTGCCGCAAACTTACCCGGCCTTTTAGAACTGACTATTTTGCAACGGTTAGAGTTATCTTCAGGTACAGGTTTTGCCATTACCACGGTCAGCCGATATTTAGTGTTATTAGTGGGTATGCTGGTTGGGTTTAATACCTTAGGGGTTGAATGGTCAAAGTTACAGTGGTTGATCGCCGCCCTCTCAGTTGGCTTAGGCTTTGGTTTGCAAGAAATTTTTGCCAACTTCATTTCAGGTTTGATCATTTTGTTCGAAAAACCGGTACGTATTGGTGACACTGTTACCATTCGCGATCTCACCGGCACCGTTAGTAAAATTCAAATTCGCGCTACGACAATTATTGATTGGGATCGCAAAGAGATCATTGTGCCTAATAAAGCGTTTATTACTGAACAATTGATCAACTGGTCATTGTCTGATCCTATTACCCGAGTCACGATTCAGGTATCGGTCGCTCGAGATTCCGATCCTGCTAAAGTTGAGGCCGCCTTATATCAAGCGGTACGAGAGTGTAAACACACCCTTGAAACACCTGAGCCCGAAGTTTGGTTTTCTGGTTTTGGTGCTCACACTCAAGACTATGAAATCCGTGCTTTTGCTACCGATATGGCCAGCCGTTGGCCGCTTCGCCATGAACTCCATAAACACATTACCCAGTCACTAAAAGATAATGATCTGGTGCTATCCTATCCGCAATTAGAAATCCACATGAAATCAATGAAAGAACCAATGGGGGTCGTTAAATGAGTTTAACCGTTTTTGCCCACAGAGGTGCCAGTGGTGATGAACCTGAAAATACGTTACGGGCATTTGCAACTGCTATTTCCCATGGAGCCACTAGCTTTGAGCTAGATGTGTATAACGTAGAAGGTCAGCTTATTGTGTTTCATGATAGTCATTTACAACGGCTCACAGGTCTTGATAAGTTGATTGCGGATTGCAGCTTGTTAGAATTAGCGCAATTAAAGGTTCTGGGTGAACCAATTCCAACACTGTTAGAAGTGCTTACGCTTTTAAAAGAATGTGAAGTTAACATTGAACTTAAAGGCCCCAATACCGCAGAGCTGTTGATCAAGCTCTTTCCAATATTACTCGAACAATACGGCTTTCAATCATCACAATTGTTGATTTCCAGTTTCAATCATCAAGCGTTACATACTGTTAGGCAGGCATTACCAGCAGCAAGAATCGCTCCGCTCTATGATACATTTCCAAATAGTTTTACCTCTATTTTGGAATCTTTAAAACCAGATGCCATTCATGTTTCTTTGACTATGTTTAAGCAGCAGCCTGATAAGCTCAAACAATTACAGGCAATGACTAAAGTACATGTTTTTACGGTGAATGAAATTGGTGATATAACCGCTGTTTTAGATCTTGGTTTAGCGGGAATTTTTACCGACTATCCAAAAAAAGTGCTGCAATGGATAAAGGACTATGACAAATAAACTCCTCTTATTAACTGTTGATAACAATGCTTATTTAAATGAGTTAAATCACTATGATCTCCCAGAGCTTGAAATCTTAGACAACTCACCGCATCACATAAGTCAGTCAAACATTTGGGTAGCCGATCCACCACTTGCCGCACCACTGATTTCATCGGCTAACCAATTGCAGTGGTTGCAATCTACCTATGCAGGCGTTGATGCGCTGTTACCGACATTTCATCGTTCTCAGCATCAACTAACGAATGTACAAGGTAGCTTTGGGCCTTTAATGAGTGAATATGTTTTTGGATATTTGTTGGCGATCTATCGTAATCATCAGCATTATTCGAGCAGTCAATCTAAACAATTATGGTCACCGTTAGTCGATGATGGAATTAAGAATAAGCGATTATTGATCCTTGGTGCAGGTAGTATTGGCCAGCACCTGGCATCAACGGCAAAGCATTTCGGCATGACCGTCATTGGCGTTAATCAATCAGGACAAGCACGACCTCATTTCGACAGCACTGTCCCACTGGTACAACTGGACAATGAAATTCCTCTTGCAGATGTGGTAGTGAGTGTTTTACCCAAAACCCCGCAAACCAAAAATCTACTCAATCAACGCCGATTAAACATACTCAAGTCTGACGCGATTTTATTTAATATTGGCAGAGGTGATGCGGTAGATATTGATGCATTGGCTGAACAGCTAAACCAACGGCCCTCTCAAAAAGCGATATTAGATGTTTTCCCACACGAGCCACTATCGGACTCACATCCTCTGTGGCAACTGGACAACGCGATATTAACACCACATGTTGCTGCCCCAAGCTCGCCTAAAGATGTCATAAAAGTTTTTGCTGAAAATTACTTACGCTGGCTTAATGGACAACCGCTTAATTGCTTGATTGATTTTGAGAAAGGATATTGAAATTTTGAAATGAAAAGGGGCAATTAGCCCCTTTAGCATAACGAGATAATGTCGCGGATTTAGAAGTCGATTTCTAAACCTAAAAATGCACCATTGGTTTTTAGGTTAGCATTTACGCCAGAAAAGCGGCTCACTTCGAAGTTATATTCACGGTAACCAAGACGGAATCGATAATCTAATGCCAGACCATCGATTTCATAACCAAGACCAACTTGCCCATCGTAAACCTTACTTTCATCTAGACCTACTTGTAAGTCAGCAAATGCAAAAAAGTTGATACCCGGTAGGCTTGCGCTAGCACTTCCATATCCCATCCACAAATGCTTATCTAAATCGATCTTATTTGTTGGTGAAAAACCAAACTCACCGCCAAATTTACGGAAAGTAATGCCCGCATCTAATGATACAAGATCATTATCAAGTAATTCATAATACGCTGTTACATCAATACTACTTAAGTCAGCATTTATAGTACTTGCGCCTTGTTTACCGTCCATTTTAATGCGATTGGCACTAAGCATAACGTTTGGGATTAACGGTACAGGGTGCTCAACCGCTGCCCAAATGCGACCTTGAGTCTTATCATCAAATTTGTAATCAACTTCATTATTGTTGGCCGTAGCAACGCCACCTGATGTCTTACCATTCCAACCATCAATACCAACTTTTGCGCCTAACACTGTAGCTGCTTGAGCTGAGCTGCACGCCAATAATGTTGTAATTAACAATAGCTTTTTCATGTCTATCCTTGTGATAACAAATGAGTTAAATCAATAATTCCGGCATTGGCACGAGAAATATAATTAGCCATCACTAATGAGTGATTGGCTAAAATTCCAAACCCACTGCCATTTAAAATCATAGGGCTGTAAACCGTTTGCTGTGTGGCTTCCAACTCTCTAATAATCTGTCTAACACTCGCTTGAGCATTCTTCTTTGCTAATACGTCCGCAAAATCCACTTCAATTGCACGCATAAAGTTTAGCAACGCCCAGCTACTACCGCGAGCTTCATAAAAGACATCATCAATCTTCCACCAGCTGGTTTTCACCACTCGAGTTTCATGAGTGGGTGTGGTTTGCGTGGCCGCGGTGTCACCGGCAAGATCGGTATTTTCGCGTTCGGTTTTAACACTGGCTGACAGTCGCTGCGATAAACTCCCTAAGCGTTTTTGCACCTGCTTTAACCATTCATTTAAATTATCAGCACGAGCATAAAACTGAGCATCCGGATTATTAGGATCACTGATCTTTGCACGATACCATTCAACATGCTTCACACCATCGCGATATTCAGTTTCAGGCCTTGGAATCAACCAGCTAGTATGATCAATATTGAACTTAGCTTGTGCTTCATTGAGATCTTTGTCTTCAATCGATTGCGATTGCGAACGACTAAAATCAGTCCGCAAGCTTCGAGCTAAATCTCGGATCTGTTCTAGTGCGCCAAATTCAAATGCTGGCATGTTGTCCATAAATACTGATGGCGGCAACGGGTCGTTGGAAATCCAGCCTCCAGGCTTATCCAATAAGGTATTCACGGTGTCTATTAATGATGTTGTGGTGGCATAGCCTACAATTAAATGGCCCGATGCCGCCTTTTTCATTTTAGGTTGAATCGGATCAGGCTCGACACTCCACCAAATACTCAGAATGACATTCAACAGTACTACAGCAGCTAACACCCAACCTATTCGTTTGGCCAGTTTGCGATCCCAATTTATTGTCATTCAACTATCTCCAAAAATTAGTGATGATGGTGACTATGATCTGAGTGCTCTTGCTTCTCAGATGTGCGTGATACTTTTTGTACTGGCAAGGTAATTGTATTAGAGCTGCCATCACTAAAATTCAGCGTTAACGGCACTTGGCTCCCCAACGGTAACGGCTTTTTCAATCCAAGGATCATAATGTGATCGCCAGATGGATTGAGGGTAAGCGTAGAATGAGCCCCTAAAACAAAATCCTTAACTTGGCGCATTTTTATTACACCATTATCATCAAGTAAGGTATGCAATTGTGCTTCCTTAGCCACAGGCGTATTAACAGAAACCAATTTGACAGCCTGGCCATGATTCACAACTTTAAAATAAGCAGCGGTATTCGGAACACTAGATGGCATGGCTCGAACGTGACCCGATATTAAATCAATATTTGCCGCCCAACTGGTAGAAACAAATCCGAAAAGAATAAGTACGTTAAATGCTCGCTTTACACCGTTAATCAATGTCTTAACCTCGCTCTTCAATATCTAAATTCAAGAAACCCGTCCCTAGGTACGGCTTTTCTCATTGACTCTTCAATTTTGTAGCAGACAGAATACCTTATCAGAGGTAGCACCGACAATAATATTAGTGGTAATGATGGTACACAGAGAGTAAAGAAAAATGATGATGTAAGCTTAATTTAACTCAGCGCTGTAAACAGCATAAAGCGATGCCAACAAGCAGTAGCAATACAACACCTAATCCAATTGGGCTATAGGCATAACCAAGCGCTACTATTGCAAACGTAATGCTCACTACCGACAGTGATTGCAAAAGCGTTAACCCTGACAATATAAAAACCACCACGCTGAACGCTAACACCATTGCAGCAAATAATATCCAAGGCGATAACCCTAGCAAGTTATTGGATTCTAAAGCAAACGACCATTGCTCTATATTCATTTGCCATTGAGTCAACTGTTGAGCACTGGGCAAAAGTAACCAGCCAAAGGCCACAAAAAAAGCAACGATGCCACCAGTCTCTGTGATCCCATTAATTAAAAACGGCCATACACGTCGACTCATGGTGCTACCTGCGTTCATCTGAAGGCAACACCACAGCGACAACAATATAGGATAACAACGCGAAGAAAGGCGCGAATACAGCACAGAGTAACCATAACACTCTGGTCCATAATACTGGCCAACAATAACGTTCAGACACTCTTGTGGCAGTGCCGAATATCAGTCGATTACTTTTTAATAGCTTAATTATATTATCTAGCATCACTGCTGCCCTTTTAAATTAAACAAGTTAACCAACATCATTACACTGGCGGCAAGCACAAAGCTCATCACTGGCGCCATCATTAATGCGGCTAGAGAAGGAGTAAAGAATTCCATTATTTTGACTCCTCAGCGTTGGCAACCTCAGTTTTTACTTGTTTTGATTCCTCTAAATAAGTCGAAACAGTTTGCTGTTGAAGTTCTGTCATCATCGCAGCCAATTGCGCTTCAAATGACAACTGTATTTCTTGCTTGATGTTTTCAATAAGTTCAACAGTGTACTCAGTAAAATCTACTTTCACTGATTTACTTAACTCAGTAGTAAAATCATTAGCTTGTGCAGTTCCTAACAAACCTAATGTCAAAACAGTTGCAGTAATTCCTTTTATCGTAACTGACGTTTTCATTGTGTATTTCCTTTTGCTTGAATAAATGTCCAAATTCACAATGGATATATCAAGTGCCGTGCCAACATTGAAGAAACAAACGCAACGCTATGATTTTAAACAAAATAATTAATTGTAAAAACGAGAGAGTGAATGCGTAAAATGAAAATTAATAAGAGGGGTTAGTGAAAATAACCAGCTAATTTAGCCATTTTCACTAATTAAAATTAGACAGATACTTTGGCGAATGCTTGCTTAACAACTTCAATACCAGAACCGGCTTTATGTGCGTTTTCGCTCAAGTGGCGGCGCCACTGGCGAGAACCAGGAAGTCCTTGAAACAACCCGATCATATGACGAGTAATGTGGTTCAAACGTCCACCTTGTTGTACATGAGTTTCAATGTAAGGCAGCATTTGCTCAATCACTTGTTCACGACTAACAATCTGATTTTGCTGATCACAAAGCTCATTATCCACTTGGCTTAAAATGTAGGGATTGTTATAAGCCTCACGCCCTACCATCACACCGTCAATACGCTCAAGATGTTGCTTCATCTCATCTATATTTAAAATGCCACCATTTATACTGATATGAAGCTCAGGGTAATCCTGCTTTAATTGATACACTCTTGGATAATCTAATGGAGGTATTTCGCGATTTTCCTTTGGGCTCAAGCCTTGAAGCCACGCCTTTCGTGCATGAACAATAAATTCCTCACAGCCTTTTTCTTTTACGGTTTCAACAAAGGTCGTTAAAAATTCATAACTGTCTTGCTCATCGATACCAATACGAGTCTTTACCGTAACCGGAATATCCACCACTTGCTTCATAGCATCAACGCATTCGGCCACCAACTCAGGCTCAGCCATCAAGCACGCACCAAAGCGCCCATTTTGAACTCGATCTGACGGGCAACCTACATTAAGGTTAATTTCATCATACCCTCGCTCAGCCGCAATTTGAGCACACTTTGCTAAATCGATAGGGTTTGAGCCTCCAAGCTGCAAAGCCAAAGGGTGTTCTTCGTCGTTATAGGCTAAGTAATCACCTTTGCCATGTAAAATCGCCCCCGTTGTGACCATTTCGGTATAAAGTAAAGCTTGTTTAGACATAAGACGCGCCATGTATCGGTAATGACGATCTGTCCAATCGAGCATGGGCGCAATGGAAAATGTGCGATTGATGATTTTACCCGAATTCATTGGTATCTCTAGATTTTTACTGTTTTCTTTAATATTCATATTTTCTGATATTTTTATACATTTTTGCCTATTTTAAATAGTTCAGGTACCCTCACAGCTACCCTGATTACTTTGGACGATTTGTAAAATGGCATACTTTCAGGTAGAAAAACGTACCAGTAACAAAACTGGAGTTGTTACCTACAAATGCTCTATTCGTGTTAAATCAAAAGGGAAGGTATTGTATAGCGAATATCGCAACTTTAGCAAAGCTCAAGCCGCAAATGCGTGGGGTAAAACTAGGGTTGCTGAAATTCAGATAAATGGAATACCAAACGAAAAAGCCGAGCTTCCGACATTGCAAGCTTTAATCAAACGATGCTTCGAAGATGATAGCATTAATTCAACCATAGGCCGATCAAAACGCTACGGATTAAATCTGATCTCCGATTGCGATATTGCTAAACACCCAATAGATCAACTCCAAACCAAAGACATAATTGAACACTGCAAGCTTCGGCGTGCAAGCGGAACAGGTGCATCAACGATTGCAACTGACGTCAGCTTTATTCGCTGGGTTTTCAAAATTGCTAGAGTGAACTTTAGTTACGAAGTTAACAACCTTTGTATCACTGATGCATACGATATTCTTTATTCTCAAAACCTGATAGCAAAATCCACTAAGCGTAGTCGAAGACCAACCGAAATAGAACTTGAAAAGTTAAAGAATGGTCTTAAAGAAAGACAAGCACAACGAGCCAGCGCAAATATTCCTTATATCGACATTTTAGACTTCTCAATATTAAGCTGTATGAGAATTGGCGAGGTCTGCAAAATCACTTGGGAAGATCTGGATGAAGAAAACAAAGCAGTAATAGTCAGAGACAGAAAAGATCCTCGCAAGAAAGCTGGCAATCATATGCTTGCCCCTCTGATCGGTGGTGCATTTGAATTAATAATGAAGCAGCCTAGAAAAGATGATCGCATTTTCCCGTACAATTCAAAGTCTGTCACTGCTGGCTTCCAAAGAGTGAGAGCAAAACTTGGTATTGAAGATCTCCGGTATCATGATCTTAGACGTGAAGGTGCAAGCCGATTATTTGAGAAAGGCTATGTTATTGATGAAGTGGCTCAAGTTACAGGCCATAGAGACCTCAATATACTGTGGCAAATTTATACTGAGTTATTTCCAAAACGGTTGCATGATAAAGAGCAGAAAAAGTTAAACAAGCAATGACTCGAGGATGATGTCCAGTAGCTCCAAAGCAAGTAGGCAGGGTAATTTGGGTAACCCTGCTGTGACTTGTAGCTATCTACATAATTTAATTTAGCTTAACTTGGATACATAGCGTTATTAATAGTTATTATATAGGTAACATAAGGGTAATCTGATTATCTTTTTCAAATCCATCACAGCTACACGACCCCATTCTATTGCCATTTTTAACTGACACTTCTAACACGTTTGGACAGAAACAAGTTAACAATCTGTTTTTAAATTTTATTTTTTCAATTAGAAAGTCTGAATCAAGGTTAGACGTCGTTATTGAAGAGTCAATAAATTTCCTTAGGAAAAGTGAGCTTATTTAATTGCACAGAAAAGTATGTTTCGGTTCTGCAAGTACGACGAGCTACCACCAAATGGTATCTAAAGGTAAATGATACTAACCAAATGATTTTGCTGACAAGATTAAGTAAATGTTAATTATTGGTATCATTATCACAAAATATAACATTACTATTAGATACAATGTACTTAGAGGCCTTTTCCAAAAGGTTACCAATTATTCGTTGGGTCTCTTTTTACGTTGGTTTAATGTCACGATTTTATAGGACGTTAACCTATCTGTAGTGGCATTGTTTAATAAGGAAACTTAACAACCACCGTCTAAAAGACGGTGGGTTACTTTTTGCGGACTTAAAGTCTGCTACTTGGCTTCAGTGACTCGATTTACTCAATATCAAAATTATCATTACCTTTCCTTTCGAAATGATGTTCAAGATATTCTGCGATCATCTCTTTTGTTAACTCTCCTGCTGTGACACCAAAGTAGCCACGGGCCCAGAAGTGCTGGCCCCAATATTTCTTTTTTAACATTGGGTATTCACTGAATATTTTTGTAGACGTTCTGCCCTTGATTCGCTTCATTATCAATGAGGCTGGTATGGTCGGTGGAGCTGAAACAAGTAAGTGAACGTGATCTTTACTTATGACACCAGGTAATATCTCAATTTCAAGATATTCGCATATTTGTCTGACTAAATCCCTCACTCTTAAGCCCACGTCCCCTACAAGAACTTTATATCTATATTTTGTGACCCATACGAAATGATATTCAATCTTGTATTTTGTGTGAGAGCCTTGTCGGTATTTCATCCATACATAATAAAGGCAACCGCTAGCTGAAAGCTACCCGTCTGAAAGACGGGGGTTTTAACCATATGCGAGACTAATAAAAGTTAACGTCAAATTAGACAAGCCCAGAGTATTCAGTTCAGTGGTGTTTAACGCTGAGCAAATCGATGGTTTATCAGAAATTGAAGTCAATAAACTTCCAGACTGGCAACGGCATGAACGAGCCGAGAAAACCTTACAAAACTCAGGTGTACCGATTCATCATGATCAATCTGACAATGCTTACTATTGCCCAGCCACTGACAGCATCCATCTACCAGACCGAAACCAGTTCCAAACCGCAGATTCCTTCTACGCCACAGCCCTCCATGAGCTTTGCCACAGCTCTGGAATTGAAAGCCGTCTTAATCGAGACATGACAGGGCGCTTCAGGGATGAGTCCTACTCCAAAGAAGAGCTCAGAGCCGAAATTGGCTCACTGATGCTTGGTGACGAGCTGCAAATAGGTCATGAGTTTGGTCAACACGCTGCTTATGTGGATCATTGGATTAAGATGCTACAGGATGATCCCAAAGAAATTTTGCGGGCATCTAGGGATGCGGAGAAAATTCATGGATTTGTGATGAGGCTGGAAAATGAAAAGGTGCTTAAAGTTAAGATTAAATCCAATCAGCAAGTGACGCCATTAATCAGAAATTTGAGTAATTCTTTAGGACGAGCAGAGAGCGAGGATCTTCAATGAGTGAAAAACGGTCAAATAAGGACATACAGAACAATGGTGAGTAAAGTTTGACAATCTGAGCATCGTCATCTCAAAAAAGTTCACCATATATGGTGATATCAATGGTGATTAAAATCACTAAAATAAAGAAGGTCTTAGATCTAATTAACACTTTGAAGTTTGAGTGAAAGAGAAGTTAATTAAGAAAATAAGCAAGGTGACTAAGGTATTGTTTTGATAAGTCATACTTAGGGTCAGAAGAAGAACATATCACATTTAGTTTATGGATACGCGAGAGAGGATGCATGAGAGTCTATTCTTGATACATGAATCGATGAGATAAATGCCAAAAGAGTACTTATTACTAGAAAACCCAAACTAGACAGTTGTTATGACAAAAGTTGGGAAGTTATTCGGGAGAAGTATGACCAAAAGTATTAAGTCTTTGACATCAATATCCCAATTCGAAACACACTCTCTTGGTTGTTTAATCCGGGTATTCAAGTGATCTCGAATGTTCGAAACAGCCAATTAACTGAGTACAACGCAAACCCATTACAAGTTGGTCTGAATTACCGATTTGACAGCTTTGGAAAGTCTCAATCACAAGTAAGTAAACCGAATGTTCATAAATCGAATAAAACGAAACCGCCAAAAAACAGCAGTTAAGTCGTCAAAAGTTTTGACTTCCAGTTCTCAAATTCGAGTTGCAAAGCATCTGAATCGTCAGTTGTTGAGATGGCCAAACCCATTATTGCATCAAAGCCTAGGATACTAAATGAAGACATTTACTTTGGATTTGCAATGTCACTGCTCACTAAACACGACCGAAATACGTCATCTGATTTTGTGTTAAGCCTAATGACTAAAATGTAAACAAAGTCACGATTGTTGCGGATGCCAGTGCAGTAGGGCCGTCGGCCTTTAGCCAATGGCTGTCAGAGCGACCATCTCATGCTGTTAGTCATTGTTTTAAAAAGCATAACATCCAATTTTCTACGGTGATCATTCGAGGAGAAGGCGAGTTGAAGCCAGTATGCCAAGATAATACCGAGTCGTGCAATTCACGCAATCGACGAGTTGAGATCATTGTTAGGTAAGTCAAAGGCAAGGACACCGCCTTATTTTCATATATAAAGGAGCATTTTTCTGTGCGCGCCGAGTTTACTAATCCAGTTAAAAGTAATATTAAATCGAGTTCGTGTGATTTCAATACCGCTATCAGCGACAATATAAGGAAGATAGAGGATAAGTATTCTGTTATTGTATGGGGTGACGTTCTCAATGGCGGTGTTTTCAATAATGAAAAAGTCCCCGATAACATAAAGTTTGCTGATTCGGTCTCTTTGTTTTCGTCTCAAGGATCATCTGTTGTGCACATTGACAATGAAAACATCATTACTTGGGGAGATCTCGCTCGTAAACTCAAGATCCTACCTCAATACCATGTAAAAGATGTCCGTCAAATCATCGCTAACAAATTTGCATTTGCTGCGCTTACAAGTGACCGTAGTGTTGTCGCATGGGGAAAGTACACTGCTGGCGGTTGCATGGGCAAGATCAGAACGATGTTGCATAACGTCGAGTTAATCTACAGTTCAGATTATGCATTTGCAGCGTTAAAGCAAGACGGTAGCGTTGTAACATGGGGCAGTACTTATAGTGGCGGAGACAGCAGCCGAGTTAGTAAACTACTAACTGATGTACATACCATCTACAGTAATAGCTTTGCTTTTGCTGCTTTGAAGCGTGACAAAACCGTGGTTTGCTGGGGAAATTGTGCTTCAGGTGGATTATGCGGAAGTATTGATAACCCAATAAGTAATGTCGAATCGATTCAGTCAACTAAAACTGCATTCGCTGCGCTAAAGGCTGATAAAACCGTATCAACTTGGGGAATAGCTGCTAATGGCGGTAATAGCACAGCAGTACAAGCATTATTAGAAAATGTTGAAAAAATCTACAGTAATGATTACGCTTTTGCTGCTTTAACCGACACCGGTGAGGTTGTTTCTTGGGGACGCTTATTTAACTTCATGCATTATCATTCGCTCCATAATCGACTTACTAACATTGTTCATGTTGCCAGTACGGAATCGGCTTTTGCAGCATTATCGTCGACAGGTTCTGTTATTACTTGGGGAGACATGCAGCAGGGGGGAGATTCGTCTGCTGTATCGGGTTTACTCACTGATGTAGTTGAGCTGTTTAGCACTCAGGGAGCTTTTGCTGCGCTAACAACTAATGGCAAAGTTATCGCGTGGGGAAACCAAACTTATGGAGGTAATACGATGCATGTAAAAGACGAACTCCTTAATATTGAGACTGTTTATAGCACTGATTTTGCCTTTGCTGCACTTAAAAAAGATGGCACCGTTGTGACTTGGGGAGCGAAATCAGCAGGGGGAAATAGTCAGGCCGTTAAACATCAATTAAAGAATATTATCGCGATAGAAAGTACGGAATCCGCGTTTGCTGCAATAAGGAAAGACAATAGTCAGCGTGTTACAAAAACATGCTAGGAATAGAGGAAACCCCCTAAAAGAGGGATTTTTTTAATAATCACCCTAATGTAACATTAATAGTGTGAACAATGAATTAGACTTCGGCTTTTAACTGGATTCTGGTACTTTACTTTGTTCGAATTTTCATTTTTTTCATCCCTCATACTTTTGAGTTTGATATTTGAACCCAAGCGGTTAAGGTTTATTCTGCCCTTAACTGCTTTTTTTATTTTTGCGTGTTAACCATTATCTGTGTCGACAATATTAACATTTAAATACTCCTGTTCGATGAAGCGTGAGCCAACAAACTGACCGTCATTAAATATTTCAATGCTGTTACTTTGTACCTGACCACCGAATACACCGATTGCTGTGATACTTAACTTTTGGCAGGATAACTGGTCGCGGTAGGAATGAATATTACTACTCACCCCCCGCACAGATCCGGACGTGCGCTACTAACGCATCCGGCTCCTACCTCGAGTTCTGGCGTCAAACCTTGCTTCAGGATAAGGGTGCATAACTCTCGGAGAAGGGATAAAAATATTGCAATATTTTGAAAACCTTTCCCACGTCATTGTATTTCTTTGGCTTCGGCGCCTTAACACTTTAAGCCAAGCCCTCTTGAGTTCAAGTATGAAGAAACCTATTGAGTTCATATTTAGTGGAACAGAGTAATAATTTAGATGATCTATTACCACCTTGTTCAACTACCGTCCTGTTTGATGTATCTTGTGATGAAGACGTTTCCCTTTGAGTTCACTTCTGATCCGCTTTAACTGCTTAATCAGTCTTGTTCTCTGTGTTTTTCGTTTCACCATATATACACCTTTTCTTGATTTACAAATATAGTAAGTAAAGCCAAGAAAGTTGAACGTTTCACTCCTCTTATTCTCTTTCATCTTTTTCGCTTTCCAAGCAGTCTTTACACCGAAGGCTAATAGTTTAGTCTTTACTGGATGTAATTTGAGTCCAAAACTTCCTAACCGCTCATGCATTAGCTCTAAACAGTGTGTGGCTTCTTCTTTTATCTCGAAACCAAGCACTGCATCGTCTGCATATCTAACGACACTTACCTTTCCTTGGTAGTTTCGGCGAAGTGTGTTTATCCAAAGATCAAAGGCGTAATGCAGGTATACGTTCGCAAGTAACGATGATATCACTGCTCCTTGGGGTGACCCTATGGACGATTTTTCTCTTTGCCCATTTGGGGTTAATATTCCCACTTTTAACCATTGTTTGATTATCTTTAGCACTTTCTTGTCACTGATCCGATGCTCAATAAATTACATCAACCAGTCATGCTCTATTGTGTCAAAGAATTTTTGCAGATCTAGATCTAATACCCAATTTATTCGATTTCGTTTCAAGGCTACGGTAAGTGCGTCTAAAGCATCGTGTTGACTACGTTTAGGACGAAAACCATAGGAAAATCCAAGAAAGTCAGTTTCGTAAATTTGGTTTAGTATGGTTACTAAAGCTTGTTGAACTATTTTATCCTCTAAGCAAATAACACTTAACGGTCGTTGAGTGCCATCTCCTTTTGGAATGAAAACTCTACGTGCTGGTTTCGGTTTGTATTTACCACTATGAAGCCTGTGGTTTAAGCACTCAATCCTTTCAGACAGACTGCATTCATACATTTTCCACGTCATACCGTCGCACCCTACTGCTGAGTCTCGTTTTAGTAGATAAAAACTGTCTCGCAGTAAGTTTTCATTGATGATTGAGAATAGATTATTAAAGGTTTGGTTCTTGTTCTTGATTGCCAGCATCCTTGTGTAGCTGACAAGATGCGGAAATTCAGTATTGAGGAATTTACAAACGTATTGTGTGTAAAAGTTTTTAAAATCTCGATACCGAGTGACATGGAATAAAATAAGAATCGTCATTACTTCACTCATGGATAATGAGCATTGGCATTTTCTCTACTTTGTTCCTGATTCAATTAAGAATCTTTCCCACTCTGGCACAAACTGTTGGCAAAAGTCATCGACATCTACGAATAATGCTTCTAAATTAAACATGCTTTAGGACTCCATGATTAATCTTCGGTCAAAAGATCTGATCATGCCTCAAGCATTTAGTTCAATTTCTTACGCAGAGCTGAGGTTAAAATAGGATCTCCCAAGTTCCGTACATTGAATGTATCTGCATGCATAGGGTCTTCGACCCCGAGAGGCACTTTGCAAGGCTCGCCTATATCGCCCTGAAAGTTATAGACTTCTGCATAGATTAACAACATCGTCGCCTCCAAATTGGTGATTACGTGGCTCAATACCTAGCCTACAGACACCCCTACCAACACTTCACATTACCTGTTACCAGTGCAATGCGCATAGCTCGAGGACTAGGCGAGTGGCTAACTCTTTCCTAAAAGGGACTTTCACCCTATATTCAAATGCCAGCTTTCTTGGCGTTCTAATCATTCACCAGCATCTCTTGAGTTTGGTGACGCAAGGAGATTGATCTAACATTGTTACTTGCTCGATCTTTTTATGGTGCTTTTCTGTTCTCATGAAAAAGAAAAAAACTTTTGAGGGTGAGCCACCAACGGTTAAATCTCTTGGCGGCGAAGCCAACACAAATCTTTATATTCAAGAACTTTGGCAAAAGCTTCGAGAATACGAAGATAGATTGAAGCAGTCCTCTCGAAATTCATAAAAATCACCGTCTTCAGATGCACCTGAAGCTAAGGCTGAGCGAAAAAGCTCAAATGCCTCGTAGCCGAAATAAGGTGGGCGCTCAACCAGGGCACACGGGGCACAAAAGACCGTTAGCTGAATTGTCTGATACTGATAAGGTTATTGAGTGCAAGCCTCAGGCTTGCTGCTCAGCTTGTCACCATCACATCAAAGTAAATGAGCAATGCAGTCGCCGTCATCAAGTCTTCGATTTACCCAAAGTGCCTTTGGAGATCACTGAAGATCAAGTCTTTCATGGCCACTGTGAATATTGTAATGCCACCTACAAAGGAGAATTACCTGAAAGTGCCCCTAAAGGCCAAATAGTTGCTCGTTTAATGATTCATATCGCAGTGTTAGCAGGAAAGTACCACTCAAGTGTTTCTCAAACTCGACAGTTACTACTTGATCAATACGGAACGACTTTTTCAACGGGAGCGATTTCAGAAGCACAAGGAAAAGTCAGTTCTATGCTCACTCCAACGCACCAAAGCTTGAAAGAGCATATCCACAAAGCTTGGTATGTCCATTGTGATGAAACGTCCCACTTTCGAAATGGCGAGCAAGGCACCCGATGGTGTTGGTCGATTTCATCACAAGATGCTGTATTTCAAACAGTTCGATACTTCAGAAATAAAGACAACGCCAAATTTATGTTGGGTAAGTGCGAGAATAATATCGTCATCACAGATCAATATGTGGCTTACAACTTTATTAATCCCGAAAAACATCAGCTTTGTCTTGCTCACGTATTACGTAACCTCTAACACATGGCGGACTACTCAGGCGGAGGATTGACTTCGCGGATAGGGAAGAAATTGGTACTAATCCTTCAAGCAGTATTTCGAATTCAGCATCGATACGAGCAAAATCTACTGACGGAGATTCAGTGGTTAAGAAGAATGCAACGCCTGAAGCAGAGCTTTAAAAGCTTACTGGAAAAAGGTGCTGAAACTCCATCAGAGAGATACTCTGGCCGATGTCAACACTTATTGAAGTATGAAACAGGTTTGTGGGTTTTTGTTACTTATCAAGGGACACCACTTACCAATAATGAAGGTGAACGTTGAATTAGAGGTACGGTTATTATGCGTAAAAACTGGTTCGATACCAGCTCAGATAGAGGTGATAAGTTTCGCTCAAGGGTTTTGTCAGTGATTGAAACTTGCAAAAAACGTGGGTTGTCTGCACTCGAAGTCATATCGGAGATTGTTACAGCCGTAACAGAAAGAAAACCTTATCCAGATGTGTTTAATCTCACCAGCGATTAGTCAAGACTACGCTGGTGAATGCTTACCCAAGCCCTAACAGTAGACTTCGATATGCGTTAGAAAGCTTGTTATTGTTATTTTTCTTTGCATTAAACACTTCTAGCTTTATCGCATACGAGTGTGAATGAATAACTATGTGTTTTAGAACACCTTCTCTAAATTTATACAAAAAAAGCTGACTTTATTTGGCAGCTTTCTACACTAAAACTAAGTCATCACTTACCTAACATACGAGTTAACGTCTGATCTTTTAGAACAAAGTGGTGTTTCAGCACCCCTGCAACGTGAAGACCTAACGTCGCAATGATCACCCACATAAGCACTTCATGCATTTCATGACCGAGTCCAGCCAGCATTTCATTTAGCGGAACAGCTTTTTGGGTCACCGGGTCAAAGTTCGCTGCAACAAGTTCAATACCAAACATATTAACGCCATATCCTCCCGCACCTGACATCAACATGCCAGAAACAGGAAATAATATTGTCGTCAATAGCAACACCCAATGCACCAATTTCCCAATTTTTACTTCAATTGGTTTCATCTGCGCAACGGGAGTCAACCAGCCCTCTTTGAGCCGCCAAATGACTCGAAGTGCGACAAAGAATAAGATCAATACCCCAAATGACTTATGCCATTGATACAATGGGTAGGCTTTAAACTCTGCCATATACCAACCAACAGCTACTAAAGCTATCATTCCCCAACCGACTAGCCAGTGCATTGCTATCGTTGGTTTTGATAATTTCTTATTATTTGTTTGCATCTGCTCTCCTATGCATTTTACACTCACATCTGTGTAGACAATTAAATCATCATATAATTATTTTAGAAACTAAATACTTACTGTATTGCATAGTAACCGTCTGCCAAACCACACCTAGTAAATTCACTGAACATCGACATAGTGGTAATTTTGTCAGAGGCGAACACTCATGCGTAATGATCACAAAAGTTCTGAGGAGTGGCTCAAAATTCTAGAAGAACAACTCGGCTCAGGGTTAACCATTGGACAATGTTGTCACGCTAAATCTATTCCCATACCATCATTTCATAATGCGAAAACTAGGATCAAACAGCTACGCAAGGAAGTTGAGCACGTCAAAGGTAAAGCGCCTGCTGACTTTATTTCCCTTATCACAGAGCCTCACTGAAATAATTCTGACGAAGCGCTGACTTTAGCGCATGGCGCAACACAGCTCAGTGTTCCCAAATCAAACAGCGCTAAGTGGTTGTCAACATTAATCAAGGAGCTTAATTCATGAAGATGTTCGTTGATGCTCCGCAAATTGTAAACATTCATCAGCGTAGTCTTTACTAATCACTGGTGAGATTACCTATCTTTTACAAGACTAATAATAAGAACAGCTAAAACGACTAAATGAGTCTTGAGCCACTTGATATAAGGTTAAAACTGTGAAGCCAGTGAGTTGATGAGTTCCATCTGTGATTCCGCACCACAAATAATAATATTCAACTAAAAAAACTCTTTGAATTGGTGACGACTAAATGCATTTGCAATCAATATGATACAAGTAAGTATTGAATTTCTCGAATATCATATGATAGAGCATTTTCATCAACTCACTTTTTGTCGTGTACAGTGATCAAGTTTTTTGATTCAATACTAATATTTGTGGTGCGAAATGACGGACATAGAATCACGGTTACAACTAAAAATATCGAATCATCATAAGATGATTCGATATTAATACCAGTAATTATTACATCATTGTAACTGTTACAGGCACTGAAGCAGACCATGAATCAGGTAATTCAGCAGTCTTAAATGCTACTTTCAAACTAGAAATATTGCCTAAAACCGATGAGGCAACATTTGTATGGTCGGCATCATTTAGGAAAGATTTAATAAATGCATCATTCTGATTAGGAAGTTGTGTGTAACCAGCTCCATTAAACATTTTATTAGCGAAAACTGTAGCGAAAGAATCAGTATTGTCTTGAATCAAAGTCTGAAGTCTACCGATCAGTGTTTGCTCTTGAGCAGAAGTTGCAGTAATAGCAGGGCTACCTGTAGTATTAGGGCGTAGTGCCGTAGACAAAATATTGTTATTCACAACAAATTGAAGAGTTCCATCTTCACTTGCTGCTCCGCCCGTTTGAGTTTTAACTGGCATTTCAATATTTAAAGATTCACCATATTTCACAACTTGGTTCATAACTTGAACTTGAGGATACAAGCCAACACCAGAAACAGATGAAATATTTTTCATAACACCTTGCAAATATTCAAGCGGATCTTTCGAACTCAAATCATATGTAGTCAACTCTTCCGCGCCGGTACCACTTTTCGTTCCAGTGTCTTTATCAACGTTATAGTAATCTTTGGTATCCTTGGCTTGATCTGTAATTTGCCAAAGCCAAACTTTTGCGGTGTTCGTAATTCTACCTTTAATTTCGAGTTCTCCAGTGAAATTGCCATTAGCAGATTCCTCAAGTGCTGCGAAAGCAGTAGTTGATGTTAAGATTGACAACGCAATAGCAGTTTTAAAAAAATTTTTTTTCATATTACTTTCCAATTTACTGATTAATGAATTTATTAATTCATTCATTCATTTATTTATTTATTTATTTATTTATTACAAAATATGATTATTTTTACTTAAACACCTCCTGCGAATTTTAAATTTACATTTGAAGTGTCAATCTTTGGAACAATATTCCTAAAGTTCACTTGACTCACAACTCGTAACTCAATTCTCTTTCCACTTTCAATAAGTGATTCAAGAAGCAAGGTAAATTAAAACTTTAATACTTAAATACTACAGTAATAGTATCATCAGTTAGTACTAACCTGATTATCTTTATTAAATTATCTTTTAACAGAGAGTGGGATTACCGCTACTTAATCATCTTCCACGAATTTTAAGTTTCATATTTACATTTGAAGCATCAACATTCCGGTCAATATTCCTAACTTTCACGGGACCGACAACTCGTATTTCAATTGTCCTCCCACTTTCAATAGGTGAGTCAAGAATCACAGCGCTCTCAATGCCGCGTGCTTCAGTCCTAATTAATTTTTTTCTTTTTTCTCCATCAAATATTGCTAATGGAACTGTAATATTAAAAATATCACTCTGAAATACATAAGTAACAGTATCATCAGTTAGTTCTAATGATACCCCATCAAATATCACTTCATTTATCGACTCACTTAACCCTTCAGGAGAAATAAAAAATGATTCTGAAGCCGGCCACTTCGAAGTAACATTACGATCTTCAAGAACACCAAGATTGAAATCGTAATTCCAATTAGTGTTGGCTTTTGTACCAAACACTGTGAATAAAACTACAATAAAAATAGTGTAAGAAATAACTTTATTAATACTTATCATTTAAAAAACGAAGTCCTTAAATTCCCGTAATCATCTATAGCAGAAATACTACTAGGTGTTAGATTCAGGTCTGAATTAGAGATTTTGACTTTGTCACCAGGCTTAAATATTGATAACTGACTTTGCTC
Source organism: Parashewanella sp. 2210YD4-3 (assembly GCF_056591735.1). Classification (NCBI taxonomy): domain Bacteria; kingdom Pseudomonadati; phylum Pseudomonadota; class Gammaproteobacteria; order Alteromonadales; family Shewanellaceae; genus Parashewanella; species Parashewanella sp. 2210YD4-3. Next base: position 738,839 of record NZ_JBWQOG010000001.1, read on the forward strand.
TTTATGTGAGAACTCAAACGACTCTCCAGTCTCTGAAAGTATATTCCCTACGGCAAATACATACGGAGTCTCATTTAAAAAATATTTATTTCCTGCAACAGACTCTACTCTAATACCTTTTTCGGCGCCTTCACGACCATTAATTAATAATTCTGGACGATAAATCAGTTTAACTCGAGTTCGTAAAGCTAATGAAATTCCACTTCCTTTTTTTGCTGGAGGAAGTTCTTGCAAATTAATCCAATACAAAGATTCTACTTTTTCGCTAACAGAACTTGCTACCTTAACGATTCTAAAAACTTGAGTCTTGCCAGGTTCTATTTTAAAAACTGAAGGCGTTATAACGAAATTAGGTTTATTATCGTTAGATTCAAAATTATCTACCCATAATTGCCCACCAAAGGTTTGGGTTGAATCATTCTTAATTTCACCTGAGACAACTAATTTCCCTCCTTCATATATATATCTCGTTTTATTCATAGATAAAGCAGCTAACGCATTATTAGATATAAATAAAATCAATATAGCAAATACACTATTTCTCACAGCTAACCTCTTGAAGTTCATGAGTTTCAATAAATGACGATTGTTTAATAATACAATCATTAATAACAATGTTTCTCGGCTTCGTTACTGAACCAAAATAAAGAACTCCATACTGTGAGATAGAGCCAATAACGTTTCCGTCTTCAGTTCTGGCAATCAAACCACTATTTAAATAATCTCCACTAGAGTTTTTAATTCTTAGTAAATATCGACTACGCTTAACAACATCAAATGGCAGATAAACTACAGACTGACTGGACGGCAAAACCGATTGACTAGTTTTGAGCATATCGTAATCTATCGGAAGTGTATCACCATCCAGTACAATGACATTTTCAGCGTAACTAGACAACGGCACGATCGAATTACCATTACTATCGGTTTTAAAAGGAGAGTTCTTAAACTTGACACCTTCGACATCTCCAACATTTACTATTGCTACAGTATCACTAATATTTCGTGCAAAAATAACCTCTGGATTACTTAGGTTAACAATAGCACTACCGCCAATCGATCCTGTAGCAATAGTGACATTCGATTTAGACAATGACAGATTTGCACGTATTTTATTTCCTCTATAACCTGCAGAAAGTGAGTGTCGAGAGCTTTTACTTCGAAGACTCCTGTTTGTTGAAACAGCCAAATTCAATTCGTCAGATATTGTTGAAGAAGCCGTATTCGATATACTCGAGATATTGTCATCATCAGCAGAAACACTCGAAGAAATTCCTATTTTTTTTCCATAAATATCAAAAGGAAATGAAACTGATGCCGAAACATTAAATTCTGATTGCTTATTTTTTTGATAGGAACTGTTCAAGCTTATACTAAAATCATTGATCCTTTTCGATATATTAATATTTGCACCTGCACTAGAAGTATTATCAAATAACTTTCTTTTCCAAGCTGAAAAACTAAAATTAGCATCTTCTATTCCACTATATGTCAGACCTAATGATACTTGCTGCTTTATTCCACTTCGAATTGGTTCCTCACCAATTCCGACATTAGCTCTAGATTGTAGATTAAACTCATCAAAATCTCGGTATCCTTCGCTATCTACATTGGAGAAAGATGTATTCACATATAAATTTTGGTTAATTGATTTTGACAAACTCAAATACTGTTTGCTGCCAGTTAAAGCATTGTTATTACTAAACTTAGAATAAGAAAATGAATTTTCAAAACTGAATGTACCTAAATAACCCAGATCTCTAATGAAACCTAAGCCTAAACTTCCGTACTTAGCGTGTAATAACGAATTAGCATTGAGGGTCAGGCTTTCAAGTCCATAACTTACATCTGCACCATATACAACTCCATTTAAGTTATCTTTATGGTTTAAATCTGGCAATCCAAAACCAAATTTGTATTTTAAATCACCTGGATTAACTGCCTCAGACGTAATATTTAAAGGATAAATCTTCGTTTTTATTTGACCACTATCCTCTTTCACTTCCAAAGTAACATCACCACTATTAAAAAATACGACATTCTTAATTAGGAAAGGACCTGGAGGGACAATTTCTGAATGTATCACTTTGCCATTCTGCAACAGTGATACGCGAGAATAAGAAGAAGCTACACCAGAAAATTCAGGTCGATAGCCATTACTGTCTGATGTCATTTCATCATTCTTACTGAGAGTTAATCCGAGTAGACGAGCACTATTTCCGCTCCCGCTATTGAATGATACTTTACCAACTCTCAAATCGGAGGCGATGGATTTAAGTGCTCTACTAGCATTTATGACTCTTAAGTCAATCGTATTATTGTAATAGCTAATATTTGAATTCAAAATCCACTTTCCAAGATTAGCTTTAATGCCAGAATATGCATTAAGATCAACATTACCGTCGATAGCAAGTGCATTTATCGAGTAATCAGCTCTAATTGCATTGATTCCATAATTCCACTCTGAACTTGTTAGCCTTTCCAACATGGCTAACTGTGGCATCTCAAGATATAAGCTTTGGCTTGAATAATCAAAGTGTACTTTTGTATTTGTATTCTCAGCCAAGGAGTAGCATTTCCTGTCATTACTATAAACATCAGAATAAAAATCAGGGTTTATATTTATACCAACATTGGTTAACCACTCATCACTAAAACATAACGATTTAATATCGCTATTGTTAATAGAAATGAAAGCTTTACCAATATTCTTTTTATTTAAAAATATATCTAAAAAATATTTACCCTTGATCACTTTCTTACTTAGCTCAAGTGACTCTCTTGCATCTTTCTTGTCGACTCCATTCAAAAAATCAAAATTAAATTCATCAAATGCATACGCATTTGAATCAACAGAAAACATTAGAATAATAAAATAAAAAACACGACTCATAAGATCACTTATAGGTTACAATTAATGGAACTGATGCTCTATAAAGCCCTGGGCTTTCTTTTGATATATTTATAGTTTCTACACTAAAATTAAATTCTCCGGCTTCGGCAAAGCTCCTAGGATAAGTTATTATGTTATTACGCCTAGTCACCTTATCATTTGTACTTGCTTGAGGATCAGTTGCTTTCAATGACATTGAAAGACTAAATCCTCCGCTCGTTCGAGCATCAACACCGTCAGCATTAATAGATTCTGGCCCAAAGGTAAACGTAATAAACTTATTACCTGTCAAAAGTGCATTGCACTTTCCAGATTCACTCCCTGTGAAAATAATTTTGAAATTAACTTTTTTTTCTCCACTATCAACTCCTTTTTTAAAAACGCCAAGATCAATATATCCATCATCAGACCTTCCAGTAAAACGAACATCGCATGTCCAGTCTCTTTGCTGAAAACTCATATTAACTATTGCATCAAACGACGCAAATGAATATTTGCAAATAAAATTGGACAACATAAAAAACAGCAAAAAAACTTTAACTTTCATTTTAAACCCAAATAAATAAAATATGAACTCAATAGACATTTATGAAAATTAATAACAATGAATGATAGACACCTCTTAAATCAATAGTAATTACCTGTCACTTCAAATAGTGTTTAAATATAATTTTACATACACTTAATAAATTAGATATAAATCAAGCGGTGAAAAACAGAATCTATCAGATTTAATCTAGTAATTTAAAGTATTCAGTCAAACACTATCAATTCATTATTAATTTTAATTCTTCGGCTTAATCGAAACATTAACTACCCTATCCATGACAATACAATCTTCAAGTAATTCATCACAAGAAGAGTGCTCCCCAAGTCCATGATAAACAAGCTTAGCTTTTGAATTAAATGACTTAATATAGTCATAAACTGTCTTTGCCCTTCTCTTAGAAAGCCAAAGATTATATTCAGTACTTCCTGGCATACTTGCGAACCCTGTTATATTTACTTCAACAGCATTCTCTGAATGTAATACCTCTCGCATGGTATCAAGTGTCTCGATGCTTTTTGAAGACAAGCTTGAAGAGTTATTCGCAAAATAAACACTAACTGTATTTAACACTTTTTTGTCTTTTTTATTTTTTGCTTGATTACTTACATCTTTACCATGAATTAAGCTCAATGACCCTTTCACTTTATCTCGGATAGGTTTTTTACTGCTTTCACGATTTGGTTTAATTTCGTAGCCTTCCCTAGTTGATAAGAATGGCATACCAAATTGATATTTAAATCCAATCATTAAAGAATGAGAGTCGTACTCAGCATCGCGTTTATTACCAATACCATGCACATAGTCATAGCCGCCACTAACAGAGACTTGAGGTGTTAACTGATATTTCAAACCCACACCAACCTTTGGGGATATACCATGACTATCAGTGGAGACTTCAGTTTCAGTTACTAACTGGTTAACCCTCCAAAACGCAACCCCCAACTGACCATACAAACCAACAGAGTCTGTCACCATCCAGTCATATTGCATATCCGCGCTTAGATATGAGGTATCAACTTTTTTATTTGATACCTTCGCAACAGTTCCCAAATTATTATTCAAGACTAAGCTGTAACTGTCACTCAACTGAACCCCACCAAACACACTCACTCTCTGACTCAACAACTCACTTCTATTTAAGTTTTCACCACCAAAGTTTTGATATTGCTGACCGATTGATAGCCCAACTATTGGGCGCAAAGCTGACTCGGAGACTTCAGCTCGTGTATGAAATGATGCAACCGCTGAAAATACACCAAAAATCACTGTGGCAGCACAATTTAAACGACAAAAATTAGACATAGAGCTCACACTTAAAATAAAAGACTTTAACTTAGCTTATACGCCAGCTATCCAATATAAATTCAGTCAAGATCACACCTGTATTATTCAGTCATTCACAACATTTCTTAATAATCACAAGCAAACAACTGCCGACACAACCAAATCTAGCTTCTAATTAACTGAAACAGTTATTGGAATAGCTGCACTCCACTCGGTTACCGATTCATCTTTTTGAATCTTTAAAGTTACATTAGATAAGTTAATCAATAATGCAGACGCAAAATTTTTCGCATATAAATGACTCTGGCCCAGAAATCTTCTTATGACATCATCATTAATACTTTCATGCTCAGTTATATTACTAGATGTGAAAAAACTAACTCCACCATATTCACTATAAAATCTTCTAATTGAAGTTAGCATATCCATAAGCTTAAATCGCTCACGCCTATTTTGAGACGGTAATGAAGTAATCCCCACAACCCTGTCCTCTGTATTCGAAGTGTTCGTTTGAGTCAAGACAACATACACATGACCTTTCACCTCTGCGCTCAAGACTCCCTCTGCGCTAGATTCACTATTAAATTTGACGGGAACTTCAAGATTAAACGGCTCACCATATTTCAATTCTTTGCCTGCTACTGTGATTTGAGGATATAATCTATAGTCATCAGGCTTATCAATAATACTTTTTGTGTGGCCACTAAAAACCTCAATGCTTTCCCCGTCCTCAATTTTGTATTCAGCAATATTATCCCGCAAGACGGCTGAAGATTTTTTAAATTTATACTCAAGATAACCCACCTCATAAAGCCACGCATCACTTAATACTCGTTCAACCTCCACCCCAAATTGAATTTCACCTTTAAATTGAGAGTTGTCCTTTGAAAAAGATACACTCGCAGATTCTGCATAAAAGGGGAATACACAAAAAATCAGTGTGAATACAATGAAAATTTTAGAGTTGTACATATAAATAATCCATATTACTTAATAATAATAAAACCACTTAGTCTCTTAATCATGCTTGATTACTCTTACTTTTTAATCTTCACGATTTCTTCAATCTAAATCTGAGGTATCAATTACATACTTATACCCTATCAATCAGTCGCTTTTATTATTTATTACTTCAGACAAAATAAACAACTTCCATATAAAAATTGGATTCAAATATAAATGACCACTAAATAACAACCTGGCACTTAACAACTATCGCGTGATACCAATAGATAAAGCAACTCTATTTTTTATAAATAGATATAAATACATCGCAACGGACAGAGACTTTGTTCTAGCAAAAAACCAGTATAACCTTAACTTAAAAAAACTTCTGAAAACTATGTAACATAATAAACCAATCAACTCTTAAAGTTTGAGTTCATAGCTCTCATAATAATGGTTCTAAGAAATAACACTCAACAAAATAACTATCGAACAAATAAAACAGCAAAGGTTAAATACACTAATAAATTCACTATACTCTTATCAGCTATATTGTAGTTTGCCAATCCTAGTATTAATACTCAAGAACTAACTAACCTCAGCTCTGCATAATGGAATCAATTATGCTTTGGCAATAGAGAAGAAACTAGGATACCATCTACAGTGTTGATTGAATTTACCGATAGTCATATATAAACTAATTATGCTCAGTTAATAAAGCAATGTGCCATCAGTACTTCCCTTAACCAGTGTTTAAAGCTTAAATCATAGTAACTGTAATAGGTATTGATACCTTCCAATTATCAGGGATGTTATCCTTTTTAAATCTAACTTTAACATCCCTTATTAATCCAGCATATGCAAACGCATATTCATCAGTCTTGTTAGGATTTGTTTCACCGCGACGTCTAATGGTACTCTTTAAAAGATTTCTTACGTTTGGAGTAAAGCCATACCCATCACCATCCAAATTCGAATCCAGTGCTGACCACCCCTGAGTATGAGCACTCATAAGCTCTTTCAGCTCAGTACGAACTTGCTCATGAATAGGATCTTGAGACTGAGTTGTGGCGAAATACTGGTAACTAGAAAAAACCGCTCCATCCAGTAAAATCCCCGTCAATATTGTATCGAAGCTCAGCATGCCAGTCTCAACCTCAACACCATTGACCATGCTTACCACTGGTAATTCAAATTTTTTGTTAGCGTCAGCTCTAAAATTAAGAGCTTCACCAGCAAACGTTACCTCGGGAGCTATTCCATAACCTCGTTCTTTTGAAGTTTGAGACATAACAGCCTCCAAATACTTCATTGGCGCCAAGTTCGAGAAATCAAAAACCGCAAACTCACCATCTTCAGTTTTACTACTCAGATCTTTATTCATTTTCCCCATAGTTAATGAAGTAGAATCAGGGATTTGATACAGCCATTTTGCAGGCTTGGCAAGTAGCTCACCTTTGAGTAACACGTAGCTTTCTCGAATCTGAATTATTCCAGAACTTGTACTAAAAGCAGCTCTAGCAGAAGATACTGCGCATAACGCTATTGCTGATGCAATGTACAATTTTTTTTTCATTTTTTCACCTTATATTTAATCTACAAACATAAATCCCACTGTTTCACAATATGTAAAGTCACCACAGTTAATTTACATATTGTAGCCAACAGATTCGAGGAGCTGAACTTCCATTATTAGACATAACGCAACCACTACATAAAGACCGTTGAAACCTAATTAAACTTATAGTTTAGCACTGTTCATACCATACTAAATTGAGTGAACACACTTTGCAGCTTTAAACGTGAGTATCAGATGGAAAGTATTTTTTTCAAAACGTGCACTTATTCTGCAAGCGTGCGAACCAATTATTAGCAAACTTATTAACATCTGAAAACTAATTAGGCATACATCACGTTTTAGTAAAATGTTTACCAACTAACAAAACTAATTTCTTACTTTACGCCCAAGCATAGAGAGCTCTACCGATTCTAACTTTTTAATTGATAATAAGACCAGTCTGGTCAATGCTTAATTGATATATCCATTACCGACAGACTCATTTAAAGTTTATCTACTGATTCAATTTATTCATCAACGGAACTTTAAAGTACTCCTCTAATCTTAATATCTCACACCAAGTTACAGGCATAACCTATATTATCAAGCAAGGAGTTTTACTTACAGAAACACCCACGATCAAATCTATTTTCCTCACTATAGTAACTTGTTAGCTTTAACAAACCATCCCCCTTTAAGGGGATATTTTGTTTGATATTAGACTAATAACAATATACTCATTAATTCCAGTTGCGAACTTGCGCCTGACTTAGCCAAAATATGCTTTATATGAGTTTTAATTGTTTCAGGCGAGCGATTTAATTCACTTGCAATTATCTTTGTTTTTTTACCCGCAAGGAGCTTCGTAACAATAAGTAGTTCTGCTTTAGAAAACCCAAATTCTTTTTGATAAAGCGCTAAATTGCCCTCATAAAAACCACTAACAGTTATCACGAACACTTTTCCACACTTTAAGCCTAAATCATACTCTACTTCTACTGGAATTATTTTAACCCGACAGCCTGATGAACAGCCACACTCAGAAACATAAAAACTGAATGATTGCTCTTTATACTTACCTGCACAACCTATCAATTTATTTAACCGCTTATTTATGTCTTGACTTTTGAAACTCAGATTTTGATTGATCAACGCCACCATCTCACCTTGCCTCACCAGCCCCTCTGCTTTTGCATTCATCTGCAAACAATTGAGATTCTCATCAACACAGAACATTGGGTAATCTGCATGCTCATATACTGCTTTCAACAAATCCAACTTATAGTTTCGTATTTTTAACTTTTGCGAAATCTCCGCACCAGTCAACAATGACGGCATCACTGCATTCATGTATTTAAAGTCCCTAGCACTAAAATCTCCACAGCTATACGATTTATGTGCAAATACTTTTACAATTGAATCTTCGTCTTCATACTCTCCGCCCATAACATACTGAATATCTGCAGGAATATAGAGCTCCCGATAATAGCTGTTTAGGTGTAACTCCTTAAGATTAAAAAATTGACTGGAACTGTATATGTAATTATTTGGAAGCAAATCAATACGCTGAATAAAAGGGTCTTCTTTTTGCCTTTCTTTGTACTCTCCCCACAATGTAAGAATTCTATCTGAAACATCCCCTTCAATTTCAGACCATTGCTCTCCTGTCGATTTGCACTCACGTGAAATATGAACACGCTGCGCTCCAAGGCTAGAATTTATGGAATCCAGAATCAATTTCCACGAATCATTTTTTACGCAATCATGAATCAAGCCTGAGAGACTATTGCTTCGCATATCTATTTCCTAAAACAACTCACACCCACCTTTCCATAGCAGCACATCAAGTTTCATCAAAAAGAATTTAATATCTGTTATTAAAATTTTAACAGCCACTAGCGTGATGAATATCCCCCTTTGTGGGTATTCTTTAGCTCTATGCTCTTTAAAAACACTTACAACTTCAGAGTAAAACTCTATCGACAACAGACAGCCCTTTTTTTCAGGCGGTATCTCACCAGCTTTTGTTTATCCGATTTTGTTGAAACTTTTATCTTTAAACCAGCTAGATCACGCTCTTAAAGTTTTTGCTTTGCATAAGACCTCATGTGTACAATTAATCTTTCGTACACCTAACCCCCAAATGCAATCGGTAGTGGGCTGCTGTTATGAATTGTGGTTACACACGGGTTTAGTTTTTTCAGTGCATGTATCATGCACTTCTGACAAGGAAAGAGACAAAAATGAGAAACATACGACTATAGTTTCATGCAAAATATCAATCTATTTCCCTCAATTTGGCATCCCAATTCTCAATTCGTTTAATCAATTCGCAGTTTGAAATTCTTTTTGTCTTGACCTATTTACAGCTCATTTTCTCAGTGCAATTGTGCTCATATCAAACATGTTTTATGGATTTAAACATTTTCATATTCGACCGGATTGCTGATTGGAGTACGAGATGTACATCAAGAATCAACTTATTCATGTAACTAAATCTCCAAACGTTCGGGTACTTTGTGCCCACTTTTTTTTACTTATTATTTTATTGCTAACGCCCGAACTCGCTTTTGCCGATCCAATCAGTGAAGGCGTGGATTGGGTGATGGATTTGCTCACTAATGGTATTGCTCGTAGTGCAGCGATTATTGGAATTGCCATTCTGGGCTATCTTGCGTGGTTTGGGCGCATTACAGGTGAGACTTGCGGTAAATACATTGCCGGAATTGTGCTGGTATTTGGTGGCTCAACCATTGTTGACCTCATTATCTCGGCTGTGAAGTAGCGAGGTGATGATGAGCAATCATAATCTTGATCCACTGTTCGTGGCGGTCACTCGTCCTGCGATGAAATGGGGCGTGACGCTAGATGGCATTATTATTTGTGCTGCGATGGTTACGGTACTGATGATTGCCACTAAAAACCCTTTCGTGTTGCTGCTGTATTTTCCTCTTCATGCAGTGATGTACACCTTGTGTTTACGTGATCCAATGATGTTTCGTTTGCTTCGTTTGCGGCTCAACACCAAAGCCAAGTCTATTGGTTGGCGTTACTTTGGAGTATCAACTGCAAGCCCTGTGGTGAATACTCGCAATAAGGAGTGGATGTTATGAGTCTTAATGTTCTCTCCAAATCATCGCAATCAAAGCAGTGGCAAAATGAAAATGCGGTTAGTGAGTTCATTCCTTATCAAGCTCATGTCGATGAGCACACCATTAAAACCCATGATGGTGATTATTTGCAAATCATCCGCTTGCAAGGTGTCGCTCATGAAACGGCTGAACCTGAGCAAGTCAATCTGTGGAAAGAGCAGTTCAATTTGATGCTGCGTAACATTGCCAGCCCTGATTTGTGCTTATGGACACACTTAGTTCGACGCGAATCTAAAGTGTTCCCAAAGGGTGAGTTCTCAGCTGAGTTCGATAGAAAGCTTAATCAAAAATACGCTGAAAAAGTGTGTCAAAGTCAGTTGATGGTCAATGAATTGTATTTGACTGTGATTTACCGACCACAGCTCAATCGCGTTCAAGGGTGGTTTCATAAATCGCTCACGGTTGAACAGCACATTGCCGCTCAACAGCATGCCATCAGTAAGCTCAATGAAGTGGTGAGCACGGTTATCAGTTCAATGGAGGCTTATCAGCCTAAGCGATTAAGCACTTATTTAAAGAACGAACATTTTTACTCTGAACCACTAACGTTATTGGATTACTTAACTAACGGTCATTGGCAGCCAAGAACCATTTCAGCTGATGACATTGCTAACACCTTGCCTCGTGTTCGTCCTTTTTTTAGCACGGATACCTTTTCTCTAAGAAACATTACGCTAGCCCGTTTGGGCGCGTGTTTAAGTATCAAAGAATACCCAGAGCACACCGAAGCGGGCTTGCTTAATGTTCTCTTGTCCGCACCTTTTGAGTTGGTGCTAACCCAAAGTTTTCAATTTTTATCTAGGCCTGTGGCAACTGACTTATTAGTTCGCCAACAAAAGCGGCTCACCACTACAGGCGACTTTGCTCAATCCCAAATCGATGCCATCGATATCGGCCTAGATGACTTAACGGCTGGGCGCATTGTTTATGGTGAGCACCATCTAGTAATCACCGTATTAACCGATACCAAAGCTAAGCTTGAGCAGCATTTATCATCACTGAAATCTCAGTTAGCCGACCAAGCCATTATCTTGCATCGTGAATTATGGTCATTGCAGGCGGCGTTTTATTCTCAGTTGCCAGCCAACAGCAAGCATCGACCCAGACCAGCCAAGATTTCATCACGCAATTTTGCAGGATTTTGCAGTTTTCATAACTATCCAACAGGGCAGCTTTCTGATTGCCGATGGGGGGATGCGGTCACGCTCCTTAAAACAGCTTCGGGTTCGCCTTATTATTTCAATTTTCATGAGCCAAATGCGCGAACGAGCCAAGTCCTTCAGGCTCATGAAAAACGTGAAAGCGGTATGGAAGTCAAGCTTAAGGATGAGCATCACGCTTTAGGAAATACACTCATCATAGGTGCTTCTGGTTCGGGTAAAACCGTATTACAGGGTTTTCTGATTGCCCAAAGTAAGAAGTTTTGCCCGACCCAAATTATCTTCGATAAAGACCGTGGTTTAGAGATTTACGTCCGTGCTACTAAAGGCTTATATCTACCGCTTCAAATGGGTAAACCGACAGGTTTTAATCCATTTCAACTGCCGCATACCCCTGACAATGTGTTGTTTTTAACGGCGCTGATCAGCAAGCTGTGTGGTGGTGAACTGACTCATCAACAGCAACAAGAACTGGCTAATGCCGTGAATGGCGTCATGAGTTTACCTAAACCCAAACGCCGCTTAAGTCGATGTTTGGAATTTCTCGACCCTGTTGATCCCAATGGCTGCCACTCAAGACTACAAAAGTGGTGCTTTGAGGGTGAATTAGCGTGGGTTCTGGATAATGAAGTCGATGAACTTAGCTTGAGCAATCAAAGCTTATTTGGCTTTGATGTCACCGAGTTTTTAGATACTGAAGAGATCAGAACCCCAATCGTGATGTATCTGTTTTATCGGATTGAAGCCTTGATTGATGGTCGTCGGCTACAAATATTTATGGACGAATTTTGGAAGCTACTGGCGGATGAATACTTTGAAGATCTCGCCCAAAACAAACAAAAAGTCATCCGTAAGCAGAACGGCATTATGGTTTATGGCACACAGTCAGCCAAGGATGTGCTTAAGTCTCCTATAGCTCATACCTTAGTTGAGCAGTGTGCCACTTTTATTTTGATGCCGAACCCCAAAGCGCGCCGTGATGATTACATTGATGGCTTGCATCTTACTGAACGTGAATTTGAACTTATCAGCACAGAGCTGCAACCCAACTCTCGCCAATTCATTATCAAACAAGGCCATGAAAGTGTGGTCGCGAGTTTAGATTTAAACGGCTTTGATGATGAGTTATCGGTGATCTCTGGTACTACCGACAAAGTGAACTTGATGTATCAAATTGTCGAGACTCATGGCAGTGATCCCAAAGACTGGCTACCTGAATACTTCAATGCCTTGGAGCTTAAGCGGCAAGATAAACAAGTGCTCAAGTTAGAAGACAAACGAGGTGAGCAATGAATAAGTTCATCATCTTGTTTTGTTGTGGAGTGTCGTTCAATAGCATGGCTTTTCCAGTGATTGATGTCGCCAATCTCAGACAAAACATCATTCAAGTGCGTCATTTACTGCAAGAAATCGACACCTTAAAACAGCAACTTAATACCGCTAAAAGTCAGCTCAGTAGCATTAATGGCATTCGGGGAATGAGTAACGCCATTGATTCCGCTTACGATGTAGCGGTCAAAGTCGACCCAGATTTAACCCTTAAGCAGCAAGGGCTACACAACAGTGAGTGGTTGAAACTTGGTGGTGATACTGCAGGGTTGTTTGATGATGTGAACCGTTATCGTGGTCGTTGGTTGGGGCAAACCCAATTATCACTGCAAGAAACCCAGGCACGATACCAACAGCTCACTCGGCTTATCAACAAGATCAGCCAAGCACCACAGCAAAAAGACATTCAAGATTTACACGCGCGGATTGATGCCGAAAGTGTGTTGCTGGCTAACGAGCAAGCCAAGTTGCAACTATTGAAAGCTCAAGCGCAGGCCAGTGACGCCTTAACTCAACAGCGCATTACTCAAATGGCGATTGAATCCGCTGGCGAACTACATTCAATCAATATCAATTGGAATTAACTCTAAGGACGTAGCCCCAAGGATGGCAGAACTCACAATTTACTGAGGACTCTGCATGAAACTCATCAACATACTGGTTATCTCAACGCTGCTTAGCCTGATGGCTGGCTGCTCAAAAATGTCGGCACATCACAACCAACAAACTCAAGGTCACACCGTGGCTTGGTTTAAACAGCATCAAAAGCTATTGATGCAAACGCTCACGCAATGCAGCAACAACCCTGCGAAATATCGTAAGCATCCTGAATGCATCAATGCTCAACAAGCGGCAAGAGAAGTAGTGGCTGGCGATCCGGTGCCGCCACAAATTCACTTTGACCATCCCAAAGAGTAACCACCATGGCAGCCACCAGTAATCTGTATAAGAGCATTTTTAGCCTTGTCGATCAGTCATTACACAACTATGCGCAGCAAGGGTCAGCACGGCTCATTCAATATCTCATTCCTGTATTCACCAGCATGATTTTGATTTGGGTGGCGATCTGGGGCTACTCGATGATGTTTGGTCGCAGTGAGCAGCCATTACAAGAAGGCTTTTTCAGGATACTGCGTATTGGTTTTATCTTAACCTTGGGATTAACCGTCGGTCACTACAATCAATTGGTGGTGCGCTTTTTAAGTGAAACGCCGCAGCTCATTGCTTCTATCCTTCAAGGTGGTAAAGCCCAAGATGCGGCGCACTTACTTGATAACCTTTACGGTCAAATTTTCATCTTAGCCGACAATGCGTGGCGACAAGGTGGAGTGATGAACGGCAACTTTGGCATGTACATTTTGGCGATGGCACTGCTGATCATCGGCAGCTGCTTAACTTTATTGGTGGCTTTCTTCATTTTGCTCAGCAAAGTCATGGTCAGTGTGCTGCTGGCTATCGGTCCGATATTTTTTGTGCTGCTACTGTTTCAAGCAACCCAACGCTTCTTTGAAAGCTGGCTCGGCATGGTGCTCAACTTCGGCTTTATCTTGCTATTGGGCGTGGCATCTGGGCAACTCATGACTACGGTGGCCTCAAAATATCTGGCTCAAATCTCTCATAACCATGCTGCACTCACCACCTTAAGCGATAGCTCGATGCTGTGTGTGGTACTCGGCTTGTGTATTTTAGTGATGAAACAAATTCCGGCCATGGCATCAGCATTAGGCGGCGGTGTTGCCATTGCTGCTCACGGTGCTATCGCCAACAGTCTCAATGCGATGCGTCCAACCACACTTCGTAATCAATACCGCAATCTCAGACGCGATTTGAACTACACAGGTCAAGCCCTTTCCGCTCCCGTTAAGCCAGTAGGCGCAGGCTATAGAGCTTACCAACAACGCTTTGGTGGCAATAGCATTTCGGGGCAAAGTAAGTCGAGACAAGCTTTTGATGGAGGAAGTGAGTCATGAAAAGTTTACTACTTATCTGCATCACTTTGCTACTGGCTCTATCACTCAGCCACTGCAGCAACATACCGAAACCACCCCACTGCAAAGATAACGGTAAGGGCTTACAACCAGTCAATACTCAGCCCATAACCGTTAAACCCATCGAGGTAAGCCATGGCTGAACACAAGCGGCAGTTTTCTGATAAGCAATTACTGGCGAAATACTTTGAAGAAGCCAGAGGTTGGGATGCTGAGCTAAATGTTCGCATTAAGCAATCTGAGCAACGGGCATGGAAGTGCTGTTTAGTGTTGACATTAATTGTGGTGCTGCAAGCTGTTGGCTTGGTGAGTGTATTACCACTTAAATCCATTGAGCCGTTCATCATCCGAGTAGATAACAACTCTGGCTTTGTCGATGTGATTTCCACCTTAACCAGCAAAGGCCAAGTTAAACAACAAGCGCAAGAAGTGTTAGATAAATATTGGCTGGGACAATACGTTCGCCACCGTGAAGCTTATCAATGGCAAACAAGAGCCTATGACAGAAAGCTGATTGGTTTGATGTCAGACGATAATGTTCAGCAAGATTACGCACTGCAAACCGACCCAAAATCTAACCCCAATGCGCCGATTAATCTTTATGGTCAAAACTCTGAGGTTATCACTCATGTTAACGCCATTAGCTTTATTGCTCACGACAAACTCAATGGAGAATCGACCACCACGGCGTTAATCCGTTACAGCAAACAGCTAAAACGAGTAGGGGAAAATCATCCTCTGACCCACTGGGTAGCGACCATCACCTTTGTCTATCGCAATGTGCCGATGTCATTGAAAGCAAGGCAGCTCAATCCACTGGGTTTTCAAGTACTGAGCTACCGCAATGATCAAGCCACAGGAGGGGATTAGATGAGTCATTATCTATACCTCTATCGTCGCACTCGTGAAAACGGGTGCCCAGTGCCTGTTAGCCTTATCAAACAAAAAAATCGCTGGATGCCCATTTTCATGGGCATGACAATCGCTTTGATCAGTTTAAATACTCACGCGCTGGAAACACCGCATTCAGGACATTTTGATAAACGAGTGCGCCACATTAATTTCAACCCTCAACAAGTAGTGAAATTGGTGGGGCACTATGGTTTTGCTACTGACATTGCTTTTGCAAACAATGAAACCATCAAGCAAATTGCCATGGGTGACAGTGACGCATGGGCGGTTACTCCCGTTGAAAATCACATTTTCATCAAGCCCAAAGCACAGCAAGCCATCACCAATATGACGGTATTGACCAATCATCACAGTTATCACTTTGAGTTATCGGCGCATTGGCTAGAAAAAGAAGGTGCAAAAAATGGCGCGCATCCCAAGCCCAACGACATGATGTTCGCGGTGCAATTTGCTTATCCTGACGATGCTGAAGCTAAGCTCATTGCCGATAATCAAAAGCAGTTACTTAAAGACCAGCTCAATCAATCACTCAAACCACAGATCAATAATCAGAACTATTTCTACAAAGGCGATAAAACCATTTTGCCTGTATCCGTATTTGATGATGGTCGTTTCACCTATATCAAGTTCAACCTAAAGCAAGATCTACCTGCAGCGTATATCGTTAATAGTGATGACAGTGAAAGTCTTGTGAACAGTCATATCGACCCCGATTTTCCTAACACCATCGTCATTAGGAGAGTGGTCAAACGCTTAGTATTGAGACAAGGAAGTTTGGTGTTATGTCTGTTCAATCAGTCTTTTGATTCCGAACCTGCAGCCAGCTACCGCAAGACACAAATCCCACAAGTACAGCGACATCTAAAAGTGGGAGATCACCGATGAATACGCAGCCCACTTCCAACTCAACACCTGATGAAGCACTCAGCACTGAAGCGGTACCCGAGCTGGCATCCTCGATTCATCGCAATCCTTTGCTTTCCAAAGCTGTAGTCGTTGTAGCCGCAAGTGTGATGGTGGTTTTGCTTATTGCCATTAATGGTGGCTTTAGTCATGGCAAAACTGAAAGTAATACTCAACAACATCGATTCACTATTGCCGACCACTTAGGTGCGCCACCGACGGTAGATAAGAAGCCCAAGCCTTCAAAAGTGACAACAGCGGATACCAGTAGTGATGTGATCCACACTGGTGAATTGTCTAATGACACTGACCTCAATGCGCCAGATTTCGGTCATCTCGCTCGGTTCAGTGGTCATCAAAAAGTACTGACACCAAAACAGCGTAAGCAAGTGGATGGCTTACTGGTGCTCAATCATGTTTCGTCATCTTCGGAAACTAAACAAAACCAACAGCAGGATTTACCCGAACTTAGCACTGAACAGCCTGATAGCCATTCCCTCACGCAACAACTCAAAGCCACCAAAGTCAGTGGCAGTCGAGCCAGTGTCATTGCCGATCCCAATCTGTTTATCACTAAAGGCGCATTCTTGGATTGTATCTTGGAAACCGCCATTAGCTCGGATGTAGCAGGCATGACTCGCTGCCAATTAAGCCGTGATATTTACTCCACTAACGGCAAGGTGTTGTTGCTCGAAAAAGGCAGCCACATCGTGGGGGAATATCAGGCTGGACTCCAGCAAGGGCAATCTCGAATTTTTGTGCTCTGGGACAGGATTGAAACACCAACGGGCGTGATCATGGATTTGGATTCACCGGGCACTGACAGCTTAGGGCGCAGCGGTCATGGTGGTTATGTCGATAATCACTTTGGACAACGCTTTGGCAGTGCCATTCTACTGAGCCTCATTGGGGATGCTGGAACTTACTACGCCAATAAAGCCAACAAGGGCAATAGCAATAAAATCCAGTTCGGTGACACCATTGGCGGCACCAAAGATCTAGCCTCAATTGCGCTGCAAGATTCCATTCATATCAAACCCACGTTGTATAAGAACCAAGGTGAGCACATCAATGTCTTTGTCGCGCGTGATTTAGATTTCAGGAGTGTCTATGACTTGCAGCTTAGCCACTAACTCTGTCAATCAGACCAACAACATTAATGACTATCGTGCGGTGGCCTTGCATGAACATTTGAAAGTTCTTAGTCCATACCTTGCACAAGAGAAGGTAACAGAGCTGGTAATTAATGAGCCGTATCGACTACTCATTGAAAGTTACAATGGCTGGCAAGGGTTTCAAGAACCAGCCATCAGCTTTGAATACTGCCAACGCTTAGCCAAATTAATCGCCACCTATTCAGGGCAAAAACTTGATGCCTCACATCCTATTCTTTCTGCAACCTTACCCAACGGTGAGCGAGTACAAATTGCCATACCACCAGTGACTTTAATCGGTCACGTCAGTATCACCATTCGTAAACCTTCGATGGTGAACTTCACCTTGGACGACTATCAACAGCAGGGTTATTTCAATGCAACTCATATCAGTAAAGCCGACAACCATGATAGCGACAAACAGTTATTAGAATTAAAACAACAAGGCAAATTAAGTGAGTTCTTAAAGCTTGCGATTCAGCTTCGAAAAAACATCATTGTTTCAGGTGCGACTGGCTCAGGAAAAACCACATTTTTTAGGTCATTGCTCAGCTATGTGTCTGACAATGAACGACTCATTAGCATTGAAAATGTCGATGAGTTACAGCTGTATCGCACTCATCCAAATAGCGTCAGTTTGTTTTACTCGGCAGGCAATCAAGGCATAGCGCCCGTTACCCAAAAGCAACTCTTAGAATCCAGCCTACGCATGAAGCCCGACCGTGTGTTTGTCGCCGAGCTTATCCGTGGTGATGAAGCCTTTTATTTTATGCGAAACATCAACTCAGGACATCCAGGCAGCATGACCACCATGCACGCTGGCAGTGCCAAATTGGCATTAGAACAATTGGTGTTGTTGATGAAAGAAAGTCAGGCGGGGGCGTCGTTGTCTCGTGATGACATCAAGCAACTGCTCAAGCTTTGCGTTGATATTATCGTCCAGCTCAAAGTGGCGGGCGGTAAACGCTTTGTCAGTGAGGTGTATTTCAATGCCAAACACTAGATTTTCGTCTCTCCTGCGAAGGCAGGAGTCCAGCGACTTAACAATAAAAAGACACTGGGTACCTGACTTCTCAGGTACGACGTTACAGGGGGCTTTATGATAATTAAGCGCATTACGCTTCAACGTTCACCTTGGTTTTGGCTTGTTACCTGCTTAGGCTTGTTGCTATCAGGCTTATGGCTCAGTGGTGTGATTTTCCTTTATGTTGCCAATCTCAATTACAAAGCTGCGACACCACTCACCATCATTCAATACGGCTATGTTTACGGTCACAACAAACAATCTCAATTCTGGCTCATCGTTTCTACTGTCTTAGGTTTTATGCCTATCGGTTTGCCGTTAGCACTCAAATTTAAACCCAAGCCACAACCGCTTTATGGTGAAGCACGTTTTGCCAATCACAAGGAAATCAAACAAGCTGTCTTGCTGGCTAAGAAAGGCATTATCGTTGGTAAGCTCAAACGGCTTTTCAATAAGCATTATCTGCAATTTTCAGGTCAGCAACATGTATTAATGTCAGCACCGACTCGAAGTGGTAAAGGCGTGGGTGTGGTTATTCCTAATCTACTCAGCTGGCAAGATTCAGTCGTGATACTGGATATCAAACAAGAGAACTGGAACATTACTTCTGGTTTTAGGCAAGCGCATGGTCAGCAGTGTTTTCTGCTCAACCTCGCGCCAAGAGATTATCAAAGTCATCGCTGGAATCCTTTGCATTACATCTCAACTGACCCAAGCTTTCGGATAAACGATATTCAGAAAATCGGTCAGATGCTGTTTCCTAATATCGACAGCGAATCACCGATTTGGCAAGCCTCAGCCCGTTCCTTGTGGCTAGGGTTAGTGTTGTATTTGATTGAAACGCCACCTTTACTTGTGACCATGGGCGAAGTGCTGCGCCAGCTCAATAAAGGTGACAATGAGTTGATCGAAATCATCAACCTAAGAATGCAAAGCCAACAACCGTTATCCAGCTCATGTCACTCAGCGTTAAAAGAATATTTAGAAACACCAGAGCGCACTCGTGGCTCGATTAAGAAAAGTTTCAGCTCGGCATTAGAGCTATTTTATAACCCAGTGATAGATGCCGTTACCGCTCATAATGATTTCGATTTACGAGAGCTTCGCAGCAAACATTTATCGATTTATGTGGGCGTGACGCCGGACGATTTAACCCGTTTAGCTCCACTGATTAATCTGTTCTTTCAGCAGCTGATAGACCTTAATACCCGCGAACTGCCAGAGCACAATCCACAGCTGAAACATCAAGTGCTACTGCTGATGGATGAGTTTGCCGCCATTGGCAAAATCGGCATTTTAAGCAAAGGCATTAGCTACATTGCGGGTTATGGTTTACGGCTACTCACCATCATTCAATCACCGTCACAGCTGCGAGAAATCTATGGTCACGATGGCGCAGAAACCTTAATTGAAAACCATGCGCTGCAAATCGTGTTTGCACCTAAGAATCCCAAGATTGCCAGAGAAATCTCTGAAAGTTTAGGCACCAACACCATTAAACAAAAAAGTCGCAGTCGGCAGCTATCGGGAAAAGGAGGGCGCAGTGAAAATTTAAGTGATCACGGACGAGCTTTAATGCTACCACAGGAGATCATGCGCTTAGGCGCAGACAAAACCATTTTACTGCTTGAAAACTGTCCAGCGGTGAAGTGTCACAAAATTCGTTGGTATCAAGATAAATTGCTACAGCCAAGGGGCAATAGCAACGGCACTATCACTTGGTCATTACCTCAAGTGCCACAGATAAAACCCATTCAAATTAGCCATACCCAATCCAAACCAATCAAAGTGGATGGATCTCCAACATCCACTGAAACAGCAACCAATGAAACGTCAGATAAGCCGTTAGATACGGAAACAATACCAGAAACCGATAAGCCTTCTCCTAAAGTCGATGCTTTAGTGGATGACTTTTGCCAACAGCTGCAAGGAGGACATCTAAATGAGTGAAGATAATGCCGTGCTATTCGATAAAGTCTTTCTTGCCATTCCTTATGCAGAAAGAGACAAAGCCAAACGTGAATTAGGCCGTTTACCTTCAGGCGACTTTGCGCTTGGCTTTGATAAACAACAAAACCTTTGGTTTGCCAAAGCTGGAACGCCCGTTGAGAAAATCAAATCATGGCAAGCTGAGCCGAAGCAATTTAGCTCACCATCAAGCAGCGACCCAACTGCGGAGTTTGCAATGGTGATGGCTGGAGCAGGTCTGTATTTACCTGAACCTCCCATTTTGGATGGCAAAGTGCATCGAGTGAAAACCCTCGATGACAAAGGCAGTCAACGCAGTGGAGCTTATGCTGGATACGATGATGGTCATCCAACTGGTTGGTATCAAGATCACCGTAATCACACAGAACCGCAAAAGTGGTCAGCCAGTTTTCAGCAAACCGATCCATTGGCTAAATTGCACATCAAGGCACATCTTGCTAATCGTGAATATCAACGCCAACAGCAAGAGAGTAAAAAGCATCAACATCACGCCAAACGCTGCGCTCAAGTGTTTCAACTTATGCCGAGTGCCAATGCCGACCATCCCTATCTTAAACGTAAAGATGCACGTGTATTTCCTGATGTGGGGCAAGACAAACAAGGACGCTTGGTGATCCCTTTAATGGATGAAAATCATAAGGTTCACAGCTTACAAAGGATCAGCAATAACGGTTTCAAATGCCTCAAGAAAGGCGCCCAAAAGTCAGGACACTTTTTTGTTGTGGGCTACAAGCCACTGCAAAATGGTGAACCGATTTTATACGCTGAAGGTTACGCTACCGCAGCCAGTATTGCCGAAGCTACAAATCGCAGTGTGGTGATGACCGTCGATGCGGGCAACATGCCAAAGGTAGCCACAAAACTGAGCCAACATTACCCTGATAGCCAGCATTTATTCTTGGCGGATGACGACCATAAAAATGCCATCAATAAAGGGATTGAGAAAGCACGACAAGCCGCCAAAATCACCAACGGTCATTGGCTTACTCCACGCTTTATTTCAGATCAAATCGCCTATGGCATGACCGACTTTAATGATTTAGCCATGAGCAGCGGAAACTATGCCGTCAAAAAACAAATAGAAGGGTTCATAAAAAAGTGTTGGCCGCAAGTGTTGCCCAAAAGGCCAGAGCAATTAACCACGCCCAACAATACCGTTCAGCCCTATGCTCCTAAACCTGAAACAACCAAAAACAAAAGCGCATCATCAACAGCTAAACCAGCTCCGAAAAACAAACCTGAAGTATCAATCAAACCCATTTCACCTACAGCGGTTAAGCACTACACCCATGTCGATAATTGCTATTACTTTGCCAAACCACCACGTCGATTAGCTTTCGTTGATAAAGGCAATAAGCTACAAACTCGATTGGTACATACCCAAGTCATTAAAGGTTTACTCACTATTGCCGCACAACGTAACTGGAATGACGTTAAGCTCTCAGGCAGCAAAGCCTTCAAGCGAGAAGCATGGTTTCAAGCACAATGCCAAGGCTTGAAAGTCAGAGGCTACCGACCTGATGAAAAAGACCGGATTCGTCTCGCACAAGTAAAGCAGTCCCAAGCAGAAAGTCCCAAAACTCAATCATCACAACCGACACCACCAAGTAAAACACCAACACCAAAACAACCCAAAGCACCACTACAAGCCGCACAAGAATTTTGTCAGCATCTTGAGCCACAAGCTCAGCAACAATTTATGGCGAAGGTAAAACAGCGATTAGGTTACCAACGCCCAAAGTCACCGACTCAGGTGACGCCACCTGAGAACATCATTCAACCCGCAAAAGAGACCAGCCATGAACTCGAACGATAAATTACTCGCTTTGAATACGCCCGCTACCACGCTTGAACTTACCCAGCAAGAAGCTAAAGAGTTGGGCGCATTTGAAGAAGATGCACTATCAGAGCAAGACGCTCTCGCCGCTTCTGTAGTTGTGATAACAAATGAGGAGGAATGATTGATGGCCGAGCAAAACCAAAAATTAAAACTTCCTTACTACGAGCAAATCGCCAACAAACTGATTGAACAACTCAAAGCTGGCACAGCACCATGGCAAAAGCCGTGGAAAGCAGGCGAACCCAGAATGCCCCATAATCCTATCAGTGGTACAAGATACAAAGGTTCAAATGCGATTTGGTTAGCGATGCAGTGTCGAGACGATCCAAGATGGATGACTTACAAGCAAGCGAAGTCCATCGATGCCCAAGTGCAAAAAGGACAACACGGCACTATTGTTCAATATTGGAAACTGTTTGACCGCATTGATAAAACAGACAGTAACGGCAAAAAAATACTTGGTGCAGATGGAAAGCCAATAAAGGTTAATGTCAAATTAGACAAGCCCAGAGTCTTCAGTTCAGTGGTATTCAACGCCGAACAGATTGAGGGTTTACCTGAAATTGAAACCAACAAACTGCCTGAATGGCAACGCCATGAACGAGCAGAAAAAATCATCAACAATCTAGGGGTGACCATTAATCATGATCAAACCGATAATGCCTATTATTGCCCAGCAACCGATAGTATTCATTTACCACAACAAGCACAATTTCCGACGCAGGACTCTTATTTGGCGACACTTTTTCATGAGGCATCGCATGCCAGTGGCGCTTCTCATCGACTC